>CAUCTV010000138.1 GCA_958445895.1 uncultured Collinsella sp. | reverse complement strand
TAGTGGTGCTCACATTGTTGTTTTCGTCGACCGCGGCGATATGGAGCATGTCGCGTGCCGGGGACACCCAGGTGGCGGCTGATAGCGGCGCGCTGGCGGGTGCCAACGTGGTGTCGTCCTATCACACGGCTGCCACGGTGGTTGATGCGAGTATCTTGAGTCTGGGGCTGGCGGGGTTTGCCACGATCGGGACGGGCCTGGTCGCCATCCTCATCCCGGGTGCCGAGCCGGTTGCCGGCAATATGGTCGACACCGGGATCGAGATCATTAAAACGCGCAACAAGTTTGCCAAAAGCGCATCGGAAGGCTTACAGAAAATCGAGACGGCTCTGCCGTATCTGATCGCCGCGCGTGCCACGCAGGCGGTGTCGGCGCAGGATACCGATAGTGTGACCTATACCGGTACGGCGCTTGCCGTGCCCAGGACATCCGAGTCGGACTTCGCTGCGCTCAAAGGGTCCGAGATCTCGACCGATACCATTAAAGACACATCAGATGATTTAGAGCGTGCGGCCGAGGAGCTGCGGAAGGCTTCTGAGGACACGGCGAAGGCTAAAGAGCGTGCTTGGCTGGCGGATTGTGGTGGGTCTGACAAGGGCTCGGTCGGCAGCTGTTCTTGCATGTGGGAGCGCGCGAAAAGCCTAACGGATCTTTCCGGTGTTCAAAATCCGCATTACTCATCGAGCGTTACGTGGGAGCCTCAAGTTGCCCTTGATCGCGCGAAGGACTACTACCATTGGCGTCTGACAAATGAGAAGCCCCACGGCTCGAGTGTCGAGATGAAGGCAGAGTCTGCGGCGCGTAAGGCGTTTTATACCTATGCGAACGCGGAGGTCGATCGGGCATATATAACCGAGAACGGAGACAGGGTTTCCTCCTATATTCCGCTGCTGCCGCGCAACTCTGATGAGGTTCGGGCGACGGAACTCTATACCGATGCGGTGTGGCCGACTAGCGTGAACGATGACAAGGCGTATCTGCATTACGGGACGACCTGCCCTAACTATAAGAAAGGGACGCCGAGCGGATTTGCTTCGGTTGCCGATTACGATGGACAGGATAAATGCAGCAAATGCCATTTTGGCGTTTTGTCGCTTGGTGCTGTTGCGGCGCCTTCAACCTCTATCGAAAACGGCTTCGAATATCACTTCGACGAGTTCAAAAAGGCCTTGGAGGAATACGTCAAATGTCGGAACAAAGAGCTTGAGCTCATGCGTCAGACCGAGGATGAGGCCGACCGTGCGAGCAATGCGTTTGACCAGGCCATTAAAGCGCTTTCGGGCGAGCGTCCGCGTATCGCTCCGCCCGGTCGCAACGGCGTGGTTGCCTTTGCGGTTTCGGGTGCCATCTCGAGCCCCGATGAGCTCAACTCTTCGTTTAACACGGCAGTCAGGCTTGGCGATCGCGGTGCCATCTCTGCCGCGGTGCTGGCGCCCGATGAGGCGACGGCGCAAAACAACGTGCTTTCGCGATTTTTCTCGACATTGAAGGAACGCTCGGGCGGCGTTGCCGGCGTGCTCGACGGCGTCATGGATGTCTGGGGGCGGCTGCTTGTGGGATACGGAGACATCCAAGGTTCGGCCGACGAACTTATGGACGAGATGATTAAAGGCCTAGGAGGGGGCAGCGGCGCGTTGGGCTCCATCGCATCGTGGCTCGGCGATACCGTTTCGGCGTCCGTGGCGGCGCTGGGTTTGGAACCGTGCGACTTGCGCCTGCGAAAGCCGGTGCTGACTGATTCCGCCAACGTCATTAAGAGCCCGGGGTCTGACATTGCTGGTCTCTCTCAAGCGCAAGACAAACTGCGAAGTATTCCGTTGGGCGTGACCGATCCCAAGGCGCTTTGCGAGGCGTTGGAATATCAAGTCGAACGCACCATCAGCGGTACGGTGTTCACGCTTGCGGAGATTCCTCTGCCCGGCGGCGGCTCCATCCCGCTCACCGTCGATGTCGCCACGCTGGTTGGCGCTCTGGGCGGTGGGTCGTAATGAGTATCCGCATGCGTCTGCGCGAGGAGCGCGCCCAAGCGACGGTGGAGATAGCAGTGGTTACGCCCGTTTTGCTGGTGCTGGCACTCATCGTATACAACGTCATGATCTTTGCCAGCGCTGTCGCGCGCTTCGACCGCGTGGTGCCCGACATCGTGTTGGCGCACGCCGTGGCGCCGAGCGGGGAGGGCGACGAAAGCTCTGTCGATGCCTCGGCGACGGTCCGGACTCAAATTCTGAATGCCATGGAAGGCTATGACTTGCAGATCGAAGTGTCGAGCGAGCAAGGCGCGGAGGCATCGGATGGTGGCCTGCTCTCCCTATCCGGTACGTTTAGGACCTACACCTGCACCATGCACTATGAGCCGTGGCCGACTTCTCTCAGCATCGCTGGCGTTCCGCTGGGGGCGCCGACAACGTTGTCGCACGAGCGCGCGGTGACGGTCGATCCATGGCGTCCGGGGGTGGTCATGTGACCGCGGTCTCGTCCTACATCGCCTACGCGCGGGCACTCAA
>CAUCTV010000137.1 GCA_958445895.1 uncultured Collinsella sp. | reverse complement strand
ACCTGCGGGTTTATATTGGTTTAGAGGGGGTGTAACTCCGTGAACGGTCTTTAATCCCGAATAAACTAGGTAAAAATTGCATACGGGTGAATGATGGTCTTGTCAACACGAGGCGTGATGTTCGAGCGCCTCATAGTAATAGTCGGCAAGACCGGCGGAAAGGAAATCGACATGGCACTGCCTAAGGATTTCATCGACACCAACGACTTCACCAAAGAGCAGATCCTGGCTATCGAGGATCTTGGCCTGGCAATGAAGAAGGCCATCAAGGTTGACGGTTATTATCCGCACCTGCTCCGCAACAAGAGCCTTGGCATGATCTTCCAGCAGGTCTCCACCCGCACCCGTCTTTCCTTCGAGACCGCTATGACCGACCTCGGCGGCCATGCTCAGTTCTATGGCCCTGGCACCATCCAGCTCGGCGGTCACGAGTCCCTGGGCGATACCGCTCGCGTTATGGGCTCGCTGCTCGACATCATGATGGCTCGCGTTGACCGTCACAAGGACGTCGTCGGCCTCGCCGAGGGCTCCGCTGTGCCCGTCATCAACGGCATGTCCGAGTTCAACCATCCCACGCAGGAGATGGGCGACCTCATGACCATGCTCGAGAACCTCCCCGAGGGCAAGAAGATCGAGGACTGCACCCTGGCCTTCATCGGCGACGCCACCCAGGTCTGCGTCTCCCTCATGTTCATCGCTTCCAAGGTCGGCATGAAGTTTGTCCAGTTTGGACCTAAGGGCCACCAGATCCCCGACGGCGGCCTGCACGTTGGCACCGTCGAGGAGCGCGCCGAGTTCGGCAAGCAGATGATGGCCATCGCCGAGGAGAACTGCAAGGTCTCCGGCGGCTCTGTCGTCATCTCCGACGACATCGAGTGCATCAAGGGCGCCGACTTCATCTACACCGACGTGTGGTATGGCCTGTACGACGAGGAGGTCTCGGGCGAGAACTACATGGACGTGTTCTATCCCAAGTATCAGGTCACCATGGACATGATGAACTTCGCCGGCCCCAACTCCAAGTTCATGCACTGCCTGCCGGCCACCCGCAACGAGGAGGTCGTCGACGAGGTCATGGACGATCCCGAGCGCTCCCTGTGCTGGGTCGAGGCCGAGAACCGCAAGCACTCCATCCGTGCTCTCCTTGCCGCCCTGGGCAAGCGCACCCCGCTCAACGACGAGGGTGTCGAGTACTCCGCCAAGGCTGAGCTCCACGCCGCTCTCGAGGCTCTCGAGCAGCTCTAAGCCTCAAGGCTTCTAAAAGCACGTTTGCGGGCGGCGGATGCTCGTCTCCTGTCGCCCGCTCACCGAGGCCCAAGCAATTGCCTTAATACCTTAGGGCCTCGGATCTGTCCAAGACTGAGCGAAGGAGCTCATCATGAGCGACGGAAAGAAAAAGCTTTCCTTTTTGACGGTCATTTCGACCATCATCTGCGTCGTCTTCGTTTGCGAGGCCGCCGCTCCTGCTGCTGCCATTGGCAACCAGCAGTTCTTCTGGTGGATCTTCCTGATCCTGACCTTCCTGCTTCCCTACGGCATGGTTGTCGCCGAGCTCGGTACCACCTATGACGGCGAGGGCGGCATTTACGACTGGGTACGCGATGGCCTGGGCGACAAATGGGGCGCCCGCATCTCGTACTACTACTGGGTCAACTACCCGCTGTGGATCGCCTCGCTGGCTACCATGTTCCCCGACATTTTGGGCATGGTCTTTGGCGTCGAGTTCAACTTGATCGCCAAGATGGGTATCGATCTTGCCTTTGTGTGGATCGTCTATCTCATGGGCCGCTCCAAGGCGGCCGACTCCGAGTGGGTCCTTAACGGTGGCGCCATCATCAAGGTCGCCGTCGCCGTTATCGTTGGCGCTTTGGGCATCTGGTATGCCATGGAGAACGGTTTTGCGAACGACATGTCCGCTGCCACCTTCCTGCCCGAGCTCACCAACACCAACGCCCTCGGCTACCTGTCCATCATCATTTTCAACTTCATGGGCTTCGAGGTCATCTGCACCATGACCGATGACATGGCCGATCCCGCTCGCGATATTCCCAAGGCTATCATTGTCGGTGGCGTGGCTATTGCCGTCATCTACCTGTTCGCTGGCTTCGGCATCGGCGCCGCTGTGCCGGCCGACTCCATCGACCCCGACTACGGCATGATCGTCGCAGTCCAGACCATGGTGGGCGACTCTATGATCTTCAAGGTCATCTGCATCGCCTTCCTGATCACCCTGTTCGCCAACATGGCCGCCTGGTCCTTCGGCGTCAACTCCGTCGCTCGCTACGCTGCCGAGCACGGCAACATGCCCAAGGTCTTTGCTTCGATGATTTCGGATGACGATATGCCCAACGGCGCCAACCTGGTCAACGCCGTCGTCGCCTCCCTGGTGCTGTGCCTGCAGCTGGTTCCCATCGATGCCATCTCCAACGGTGTCTTCTGGATGCTCTTCGGCACCTCCGTCGTCTTCCTGCTGCTGACCTACATCCCGATGTTCCCGGCGTTCCTCAACCT
>CAUCTV010000136.1 GCA_958445895.1 uncultured Collinsella sp. | reverse complement strand
TCCATCGACTTTAAGGTCGGCCCCGACGGCGCACTCCAGAACGCCAGCGCCGCAATGCAGGAGACGGGCCTCGATCTTTCCAAGAATGCAGCCTTCGACATGGGCTACCAGGGCATTGCCGGCGGCACGGACAAAATTAAGCTCAAGACAAGCGGAAACGTCGCCCGCGTCACGCGCGACATCTTCCGCGTAACCGGCGAAGGCGATCAGGTTGCAACGATCACCTGGACGGTCGAGCCCGGTGCGCACACGGCATAAGGCCGTCGCCCTGGCCGCCGTCAGTATCCTAGCGTTTGGGCCAGCCATGGCCTTTGCCCAGCAAGAACAGGCGCAGGCCGCCACGCAAGTGACGGTCGACCTCTCGGAGCTCGACCGCGGCAACTGCAAGGAACCGTTGGCACAGACAGACGACAGACGATGGCTCTTGGCAGCAGGCGCCACGGCAGCAGGTGCGGGAACCGCCGGCCTCGGTCTGCACATCAAACGCAGCCAGAAACGAAACACGGACAGGCCGCACTAAATTAGCTAAGGAGACCCCATGGCATCGAAGAACCTTTTGCCCGTCGTCGCACTCTGCGGCGCGCTCGCAACCGGAACGCCTGTCGCCGCTTGGGCGACTCCCGTCATAGCAGACTCCTTACCAGCAGCCCTAAGCTCCGCACCAAATCCGTCGAGCGCCATTGCGTGTAAGCGTTTTTCGATTGCACAGGCCGCAATCTCAACCTCGGGATGCCTTCGTCGTAATACGGACGGCTCGATAGTCGTGGATATCAATCGTTCGAACAAGGTAAACGGCTCCCAGGCGGGGTGCGCCGTCTGCACGTGGCGCTCGGTTGTGCTCGATGCAGATGGCGATCCATGCAATTTAGAGCTGCGCATCGACATCGCTTCGGTCGATGACTCGGCGAACGGAGCGAAGGTCGCCTTTGACGGTGCGTTTTTCGAGAAAGGAGGCGGTATATGTCTGGGCTGCGCCGCCGCGAATGCAGACGACACGCAGCCCACCCTCTCATTCACGGCATCGTTGCGGCTGGCCAAAGCCGGCACCGATGCCATCGCGGCGGGAGAAACGTCCCTGCTGTTCTACGCCGCCAGCACCAAAGACACGGACGCTCATTTCGAGAAGCCAGCCGGATCACTCAGCCTTACACGAGGGATAGAGGCAGGCCCTATTGAAATCGATGCCCACGCGCAAAGCAGGCAACGCATTCTTGCCGACCCGGCGCTTCTCGAAATGGAGTGGAACGGATCCGGAGCCATCGGAATTCTCCCCTCCGCGCTTGACGCCAAGACGCTCCCCTCAAACGACGAACCCATCAACGCAACCATACAAGAAGAGAGCGCGGACAAGGAAGCGGGTGCGGGCGACACGTCATCGCCGACAAACAGCGTCCCAGCTTCTTTCGAAGCACCGAATGAGCCCGCTACCGATCAAAACGATCCCGAGCTCGCGGACAGTCTGGGGCTTGCTGATCCTCAAGAAATCGATGAAGGTAACTGCTGCGTGTTTGCCGCGCTCGACCACACGGAGGTCATCGACGCTGCAAGCATCGAAGTTGCCGCCGCCAATCAGCCCGTCCGCAAGTCGGCCATCATCGCATTTCCTGAATCCATCGAAGTCGTCTTTTTGCCATCGGGCGAGGTCGTGGCCCCAACACTGCTCACCTTGTTGGGCGCCAAGAATACTCGAAACGAAATTAAAAAGGTCACGGTTGTCGACCCTGCAACCACCGCTAAATTGCGCCTATACGCCGTTGCCCCAGACGGAGGCAAGACCTTGGAATTCGATGGCGACACACTCCTAGCCTGGCGACGTCTGGACATTATGCAAGACGTCTCGTATCAGATCGAACTCGAAGGGTTTGATCGTACCCGCGATGCCAATATCATCGCCGCGGCTATTGAATCCCCACAGCGGCTTATGACACTGCGCTTTGACTACTATCCCTATGTCCCGACAACCACCTGAGGCTTAAATACTGCGCGTCGTTGCTAATACCACTTATATAACGTATTAGATGAGTCGCGATGTGTCTCGCATTCCATTCTGCTACGATTGCCACGTTGGCATCAATACAGGAGGGCTCATGCCGGGCTTGGGAACAATCATCAACGTTGTCCTTTTAGTTGCGGGCGGTCTTTTGGGATTAGCGGGCGGTCGCTTTATCACACCGCGTATCCAAGACACGCTCATGAAAGCGTCGGGGCTGTGCGTCCTGTTTATCGGCCTTGGCGGCACCATGCAAAAGATGCTCCTTATCGATGGAAAGGCGCTGTCGACCACCGGTACCACCATGCTCATCGTCTCATTTGCGCTCGGTTCGCTCATCGGCGAGGCCGTCGACTTGGAAGCCGCCATTGAGAACCTTGGCGAATGGCTCAAGCGCAAAACCGGCAGCGAGGGCGATAACGAGTTCACCAACGCTTTTGTCTCGACTTCGCTCACCGTGTGCATCGGCGCCATGGCCATTGTGGGATCGATTCAGGACGGCCTGCTCGGCGACTGGTCAACGCTTGCCCTCAAGGGCGCACTGGACTGCATCATCGTCTGCACCATGACGGCCTC
>CAUCTV010000135.1 GCA_958445895.1 uncultured Collinsella sp. | reverse complement strand
CGTGGTGGTTTTAGGCGGGAAGGTCGGGGAACCAGGTTGGTTTGGGCTGGTTGGGGGTGCGCTCGGCCAGGACCAGCTCCATCCAGCACATGTCGTACCAGCGGTCGAACTTTTGGGCACAGCGGTCGAAAGCACCCACCAAGCGATATCCCATATGGGCATGGAAGTCCTGGCTGTTGTGCGTTAGATACTCGTCGTCCTTGTCGTGCGGCACGGCGATGAGCGCGCACATGTTGGTGATGCCCATCGCGATCAGGCACTGCTTGAGCGCATCGTGCAGCTTGCGGCCCAGCCCGCCGTGGCGCACGTCGCGTGCCAGGTAAATCGACGTCTCGACCGACCAGTCGTATGCCTCGCGGCTGTTGAGCGGACTCGCATAGGCATAGCCTACCGGACGCCCGTCCAGCTCCATCACCAGATACGGATAGCGCTTGAGCGTACGCTCGATGCGCCCGGCGAACTCCTCAACGCTCGGCACCTCGTATTCGCAGGTAATCGCCGTCTGGCGCACATACGGCTCATAGATGGCAAGCAACGCCGGCGCGTCTTCGGGCGTCGCCAGGCGAATCGCCGGCTCGGACATCTCGGTCATACAACCCTTCTCTCTCAAAAACAAAGGCCGCCTTGCGCCAAACCCAGCGCAAGGCGGCCCCTCGTCATTACATCAGGCTACAGGACAGCCGCCAGCGCGTCGATGTCCTCCTGCGTCGTGGCCCAGCTGGTGCAAAAGCGCACCACCGTGTGGGTATCGTCGTACTTTTCCCAGTACTCGATCGCCGCATGCTCGCGAATGCGGGCCATGTCCTCGTTGGGCAGAATCACGAACTGCTGGTTTGTGGGCGTCTCCAAAAAGAACTGGTAGCCGCGCTCGTGCAGCACACGACGCAGCGCCTGGGCCGTCTGAATCGCCTGTCGGCCAATCTCAAAATACAGGCCATCGGTAAAGAGCGCCTCAAACTGCACGCCCGTCAGGCGGCCCTTGGCCAACAGCGCGCCGTGCTGCTTAATACGCGGAATGGGATGCGCCGGAGCGTGCATGCCGCAGAACACCACAGCCTCGCCGCAAAGCGCGCCGCACTTGGTGCCGCCGATGTAGAACACGTCGCACAGCTGCGCCAGCTCGGGCAGGGTAATGTCGCACTCATCGGCCGCCAGTGCATAGGCCAGACGAGCACCGTCCACAAACAGCGGAATCTCGCGCTTCTGGCACACCGCGTGAATCGCCGCGAGCTCGGCCTTGGAGTACAGCGTGCCGTACTCGGTCGATAGACTCACGTACACGGCGCCCGGGAACACCGTGTGCTCGTAGCTCTCGTTTTCGTAGAACACCTGGATATAGTTCTCGAGATCCTCGGCGTGCATCTTGCCCTCGTAGCCGGGGATGGTGAGCACCTTGTGGCCGCCAAACTCGATGGCGCCCGCCTCGTGGCAAGCGACATGGCCGGTCTCGGCGGCAACGACGCCCTCGTAGGGCGCGAGCAGCATGTCAATCACCGTCGCGTTGGCCTGCGTGCCGCCCACCAGCAAGAACACGTCGGCATCGGGGGCCTGACAGGCCTCGCGAATCAGCTGCTTGGCACGCTCGGTGTGCGCATCGGTACCGTAGCCGGGCTGCGGCTCCATGTTGGTATCGACGAGCGCCTGCAGCACTGCCGGATGAGCACCGTGGGAATAGTCGTTGTTGAACGCGAGCATGGCAATCCTCTCTAGCCGGGCATGGGCCCGATGATTTAAACGCCGCTATTGTACGCCGCCCGGATAGGCAATGCGTGCGGCAAGGCACTCAAGTGCCAACACCAGGGCAAAGCCGCAGCTCACGTCAGTCAAAAAGTGTGCACCGATCACGATGCGGCCAAAGGCGACGAGCGCCGCGACCACGGCAGCGACCCAAAAGACCGCGCGGCGTCGCGACGGCTTTTCCTTAAAGGACGCCGCAGGAAGCCCGGCGAGCATAAGGCCGATCGCCGCGTGCGCCGTGTGTCCGCTCGCAAACGACTTAAAGCCGTCCTTGATTACGCCGGCCGCAATATAGCTCCACTTGTCGGGGTTGCCAATCACCCACCACGGCTGAAAATTGAGCCCCGGCGTGACCTCGATCACGCGCATGCGCGGGCGCGACCACAGCGGCTTGACAACCACGTTGAGGGTGATGGCCTGAGCGACCCACACGGCCAGCACCATCAACGCCCAGCGTGTGAGCTCGTCGGGGTCGGTCGCGCGCGTGAGGCGATAGACGATAAGGTTGGCGACGATGACCAGCACAAACGTCAGCACCAACTGAGCCGCGATGAGTTTGCCGCCAACCCTCAGGGACGAAACGATCTCGTAGCCGGTCAGGCCCACGTTGACCAGAACGCCCAGCGCGGCAAGCCACTTGCTCGTCTTGGAATCGGGGCGTGCCGAACGCACGAGCATAACGCCCGCGACGCTCGCCGTCAGCTCAAACGGCAGCTCGCCAGCGGCCTCGATAAAGCGACCGTACATGCTGCCGATATTGAAGAGCGCGCTCGAGATCTGATAATCGAAGAAACTGCCCACGCCCAGACAAAGGCACAGGACAACCGCGATCATGGCGACATCTTTCTT
>CAUCTV010000134.1 GCA_958445895.1 uncultured Collinsella sp. | reverse complement strand
TGATTGATAATCGATTGGGTTTGTTGGGCGGAGTCTATGTCTGCTATTGATATTGCGCTTGTTGTGATTGCCTTGGTGGCGGTGGGAGTTGCTGCGGTCTGCGCCCTGCAGCTTAAGGGCCTTCGTGCCGAGTTGCGAGAGCGTGGCGGCAACGAAGCGGAAACGCTCGCGGCACTCGAGCAGGCCAACAGCGCGCTCGATGCCCTCAACGTCGCGCTGACAGAAACCCGCCGCACGGCAAACGCCATCGCGCAGCAGCAGACGACCGATGCGGCCGTGGAGCAGCAACGCTACCTGACCATCGCGCGAGAGTTCTCGCAGGCCGGCGACCGTATGGATGACCTGCGCCGCGAGACGGCCCAACAGCTCGGCGCCAACCGCGAGGGCATCGAGCATCGCCTGGACAAGGTGCGCGAGACGGTCGATGCCCAGCTGGGCGCCATCCGCAAAGACAACAACGTGCAGCTCGATCAGATGCGTGCGACGGTGGACGAGAAGCTCTCTCGCACGCTCAACGACCGCCTGTCTGCATCGTTTAAGCAGGTGAGCGACCAGCTCGAGGCCGTGTACAAGGGCCTGGGCGACATGCAGTCTATCGCCACCGGCGTGGGCGACCTTAAGCGCGTGCTGGGCAATGTCAAGGCGCGTGGCATTTTGGGCGAGGTGCAGCTGGGCGCGATCCTGGCGGACATCCTTACGCCCGACCAATATCTGGAAAACGTCGCCACCAAGCCCGGCGCCTCGGAGCGCGTTGAGTTTGCCGTCAAGCTGCCGGTGGACGAGGGCGATCCCGTGCTGCTGCCGATCGACTCCAAGTTTCCGGGCGACGCGTACGAGCACCTGCTCGACGCGCAGGAGTCGGGCGATGCGGAGGCCGTGGCGGCTGCGCGCAAGACGCTCGACACCATGGTCAAGCGCGAGGCTAAAGACATCTGCGAAAAGTACCTGAGTGTGCCGACAACGACCAACTTTGGCATCATGTTCGTGCCGTTTGAGGGACTGTACGCCGAGGTCGTCAGCCGCCCCGGGCTTATCGAGACCCTGGGCCGCGACTATCACGTCAACGTAGCCGGTCCCAGCACCATGGCCGCCATTCTCAACAGCCTGCAGATGAGCTACCAGACGTTTAGGCTGCAAAAACGTACCGACGACGTACTGCGCGTGCTCTCCGCCGTCAAGGCTGAGCTGCCGCGCTATCAGGCGGCGCTGCGCCGCGCCCAGCAGCAGATCGAGACCGCGGGCAAAACGGTCGAGGGCATCATCACCACGCGCACCAACGTCATGGAGCGCAAGCTCAAGGACATCGACGCGCTGGAAGACGCGCGGGAGGCCGACGAGATTTTGGGCTTGGAGTCCGCGGACCTTCCCACAGACCAAGAAGACGAGGACTAATTGCAACAAGACGGTGGGGCACCGGCGCAAACGCGGGCGCCCCACCGCTTTTCGTATCGCACTTGTCTGAAGCGTGCTCCAATGTGCAACAATGGCGTTTCGCCCTGTCAGACGCGAAAGGAAGCCCATGTCTCAGAGAAGCACCAGTCCGCTCAAGCGTTCCACCGTGCGCCGCACGCTGCAGCGTTTTTGGGATGTCACGCGCACGCAGCCGCTGATTGTCTTTCTCTCGGTGCTCTCGTCGGCGGGCTACATCTTTTTGCTCACGTTTGCCAACACCTACGTGATGGCCCTCATCGTCGACCGCGTCCAGGCCGGCCCCGTGGCGGGCGATCAAGTATTCGAGGTCTTCGGCCCCTATATCCTGGCGCTCGTACTCGTTAACCTGGTGGGTCAGATCCTCTCCAAGCTACAGGACTACACCGTCTACAAGCTCGAGATTGCGGGCAACTATCACCTGGCGCGCCTGTGCTTTGACACGCTCTCCAATCAATCCATGACATTCCACACCAGCCGCTTTGGCGGATCGCTCGTGAGCCAGACGAGCCGTTTTATGAGCGGCTACACGGGTCTGGTGGACGTGACGGTGTATTCGCTCATCCCCACTATCACCTCGGTCATCTGCACCGTGGCGGCGCTCGCTCCGGTGGTGCCCACATTTACCGTGATCCTGGTGTGCATCATGGTCGTCTACATTGCGTTTGTCTGGCTTATGTACAAGCGCATCATGCCGCTTTCGGCCGCGACGTCCGCCGCGCAGAACAAGCTCTCGGGCGTGCTCTCCGACGCGGTCACGAACATCCTGGCCGTCAAGACCTGCGGGCGCGAGGACTTTGAGCACGATCTGTTCGATGCCGCCGACCGCGCCGCGCGCGATGCCGAGACGGTCTCGATGCACGCCATGATGCAGCGCAACTTTACGACCTCGGGCCTTATCGTCATCACCATGGCCGTGGTGAGTGTGTTCGTGGCGGGCGGCAACGCGTGGTTTGGCATCTCGGCCGGCTCGCTCGTCATGATCTTTACCTACACCTACAACCTCACCATGCGCCTGAACTACGTGAGTTCCATGATGCAGCGCATCAACCGCGCGCTCGGTGATGCGGCCGAGATGACGCGCGTGTTGGACGAGCCGCGTCTGGTGGCAGACGACGAGAACGCCCCCGAGCTCAAGGTGGGCGAGGGTGCGATTGATTTTGAGCA
>CAUCTV010000133.1 GCA_958445895.1 uncultured Collinsella sp. | reverse complement strand
CTTCCAACGATGCCATGGCCTACGGCTGCATTCGCGGGCTCGAGTCGCGCGGGAAGCACGTGCCCCAGGACGTAAGCGTGGTGGGTGTTGACGATAGTTTGGGCGATATCGTGCCCGATCGTCGCCTGGCTACGGTGCGCTTTGACAACAAGCGCGTCGGCATGTGGGCGGTCGACAAGATTGCCGGCGCCGAGGGCGCTGCACCCGGTGTGGAGCACATGCTGTTTCCGGGTGTGCTCGTCGAGGGCGATACGGTGCGCGATGTGCGCTAGGGTGCGGACCTGTTTGGGTAGCCGCTAATTGTGTTCGAGAATGTTCAGATTGGTTTAAAAACCGCTCACGGGTGAAAAGCAACCGTTCATAGCTCGAAATTACGTTTTGCGCTGTTCTTTTTTGTTTGAATGTTAATGTTCCTGCCATACACAGCGCAGCGCGTATGCCCGGACGCGATGCTCTCCGTTGGTTCATGTGTGAAAGGAACGCAATATGGCAACCAAAGAAGAAATCTCGATGGTTGGATTCGAGATTGTCGCATACGCGGGCGACGCCCAGACCGATCTGCTTGCAGCGCTCGATGCTGCTCGTGAGGGTGATTTTGAGAAGGCCGAGCAGCTGCACAAGGATGCCAGCGATGCACTTATCGGCGCCCACGACACGCAGACCAAGCTGCTTTCGCAGGAGGCCGGCGGCGGTGAGATGGAGATGACCTTCATCATGGCTCACGCTCAGGATACTCTCATGACCACCATGATCCTGGAGAAGCAGACCCGCTTTACCATCGATGCCTATAAGCGCATCGCCGCACTCGAGGCTAAGCTCGCCTAACGAGCCTGCACAACTCGTCCCCTTCCAAAAGCCCTGCCGCTACCTGAACTGCCTCCCATTTCTTGGACATGAGAAATGGGAGGCTTTCTTTATGCGCGTTGATTTGAGAGTGAAGCATGATATCGAGGCCAGGAAGGCGGCCATAGGGCTCTTCGAGCTCGGGCACGGGTATAAATCTGCCGCGATTGCCCTTTCGCTTCCCGTGGAAGCCGTGAGAAGATGGCAGGAGATATACCGCGCATTCGGGAGCGAGGTGCTGCTGCGCATGGACGGAAAGCAGGGCAGGTACACATACGAGCAGAAGGTCGCCGCCGCCTCCGCCGTCGTCGACGGCGGCATGACGAAGACCGAGGCGATGGCGGCGTTCGGCATAATGTCGATGTCGCCGCTCAAGAAGTGGTGCGCGCTATACCGCCGGGGCGGCGCGGAGGCCCTGCGCCCGAGGCCCAAGGGCCGGCCGAAGGGTTCCAAGGCGAGGCCGCGGACCCGCGAGGAGGAGCTCGAGGAGCGGTGCCGTAGGCTCGAGGCCGAGGTGGCCTACCTAAAAAAATTACGCGCCCTGGTCGAGAGGGACGGGCTCTGACCAGGGCGAAGGCCGAAGCGGTCGCGGCCCTGCGCGCCGAGGGGCACGCGCTCGGGCACCTGCTCGCATGCGCCGAGCTCAAGCGGTCGACCTACTACTACGCCCTCGCGCACCCGCCGAGGCCCACGCGCCCCGAGCTCCGGGAGGCGGCCGCCGAGATCTTCTCGCGCACCGCCAACGGCTGCGGGCACCGGCAGATAGCGATGTGCCTCAGGGCGGAAGAGGGGGCCGTGATAGCCGACAAGACCGTGCTCAAGATGATGCGCGAGATGGGGATTCGCTGCGGTATCAGACGCGAGACGGCCTACCACGGGTACAACTCGTACAGGGGCGTCGTCGGCAGGACGTTCGAGAACGTGATCGCGAGGGATTTCGACGCCGGGGCCCCGTGGCGGAAGCCGGGAACGGACGTCACCGAGTTCAAGGTGGCGGGCGGCAAGGCCTACTGGGCCCCGACGCTGGACTTCTGCACCAAGGAGATCGTGGCGAGCGACATATCGACCACGCCCGACATGGCCCAGCAGGTCAGGATGCTCGACGAGCTGCTGTCCAAGATCCCCGAGGGCGCCGCCCCGACCATGCACTCGGACCGGGGCTGGCAGTACCAGCACGCCTCGTACACATCCAGGCTCGAGGCCGCCGGCATCGTCCAGAGCATGTCCAGGAAGGCGAACTGCATCGACAACGCCGCCACCGAGCAGCTCTTCGGCCACGTCAAGGACGAGTTCTACCGGGGCCGCGAGTGGGAGACGTTCGAGGATTTCAAACGCGACCTGGAGGAATACATAGTCCACTGGAACACGAGCCGGAGGCAGGTAAGATTGAAGGGCCTGACCCCGGAGGAGTCCCGGAATCAGGCCCTCGCGGCCTAGTCGCTATTTAGGGCGTCCAAGATTTGGGACGCAGTTCAACCTGCGGCAGGGCTTTTTCTGTATCCCATCTGTCTTGGTTGCGGTGAAATAGGGACTGAATAGGGGCCGGCAGGCGCAAAACAATCCCTATTCCACCGCAACTCATCCCGAAATAGTCATTGGGGACAGTCTTGTTGCGCTCCGTTGGTCCTCCCGTTCGATTTTTGCTCGGTGGGTATACTTCCTTTCGCATTAAACGCCGGACTGAGGAGGTATCCAAATGCCGGATAACGGGTCAATACAAAAAAGAGACGCGCACGAGATGGCTCATGGGCGTCCTGTCCAGATAACCGAGCACACGACGGTAACCGAGCTGCAGCCCAGCCTGTCCGATGTCGTGTGCGCAAACAAAA
>CAUCTV010000132.1 GCA_958445895.1 uncultured Collinsella sp. | reverse complement strand
CTGGTTACCGCTGAGTTCGTCGGCCTCAACAGGGACTCCGAGTCTGGCGTGTACGCATGGGTTAAGACCTCGATGGGTGGTCGCTGGGCGTTCCTGACGGCATTTAGCTACTGGTTCGTTAACCTGTTCTACTTTGCGTCCGTCCTGCCCAACGTCATCATTTACGCGAGCTACGTGTTCTTTGGTGCCAATGCCGAGCTCTCGCAGCTGTGGATCACCATTATCGAGATCGTCGTCTTTGCTATCGCCACGTGGGTTTCGACCAAGGGCGCTAAGTGGATCGGCTCCATTTCCTCCTTCGGCTCGACCGCGGCTCTCGGCCTGACTGCCGTGTTCATCTTGCTGTCCCTGGCTGCTGCCTTTGGCGGCGTCGAGTTCGCTACGGCTCCTACCCCCGCTAACATGGCTCCCGACATGAGCAACTTCGCAACTATGTGGGGCTTCTTCGGTACGCTTGCCTGGATCATCCAGGGCGTTGGCGGCGCTGAGTCTGTCGGCGTGTTCCTTAACGACCTTAAGGGCGGCGTCAAGGCCTTCGTGCGCACCGTCGTTATCGCCGGCCTGACCATCGGCCTTCTGTACGCAGGCGCTTCGCTGCTGGTCAACCTGTTCATTCCCGAGGGCGGCGTTGCCATCTCCACCGGTATCTTCGACGTATTCGGCGCTGTCTTTGCCCACTTTGGCATTCCCATGGAAGTGTCCACGCGCGTCATTGGCCTGATCCTTCTCGCTGCCACGCTGGGCTCCCTCATGATGTGGACCTCTGCTCCCATCAAGGTCTTCTTCACCGAGATCCCCAAGGGCGTCTTTGGTAGCAAGATCGTCGAGCTCAACGAGCACGGCATTCCCGCCCGCGCCGCCTGGCTGCAGTTCGCCATCGTCGTCCCCATCCTGATCATCCCGGCCTTGGGCTCTGGTAACCTCGACGACCTGCTCATGATCGTCACCAACATGACGGCTGCCACTGCTCTGCTCCCGCCGCTGCTGATCCTGCTTGCCTACTTTATGCTGCGCAAGAACTTCGACGCCGCTCCCCGTGACTTCCGCATGGGCTCGCGCAGCTTTGGTCTGGTCGTTGCCGCATTCCTGCTTGTGGTCTTCTGCTTTGTGCTTGTCTGCGGCACCATCCCGCTCGATCAGCCGCTGTGGCTGACGCTGGTCTACAACGTTGGCGGTGTGGTTGTCTTCCTGGGCCTTGCCGTGATGTGGTACAACCGCTATATCAACCGCCTGCGCGAGACCGATCCCGAGGCCGCCGAGAGCGAGCTGCGCCCCTCCGTCCTCGACATGATGGAGTAGCGGCTAGGATTAATCTACGGCTGTGGAATAAATCGATTCCCTTTCCTAAGGAGGGGCCTTACGAGGCCCCTCCTTTTGTGTTTTGGGGCATGGTTTTGGACCCCGTGGTCAAAAAATGCCAAATATGAGTACTGTTGCAAAAGAGGTGTCATATTTTTCGGCCTGTTCTGAGCAAAAACGGGCTCAAAATCAATTTATATAACCCCCTTTAAAGGGCGTTTGACGGCTTTCAACCTCTTCGAATCGCTCAAAGGAGGCAATTTGCTCTCGATTTTGCTGCTACTAAATTGGTGACAGTACTCATATTTGCCACTTTTTGCCCACGAGGTGTTCAGAGGAGCTCTCGACATGCATCTAACGCTACAATAACTACCACGTGGCTGGGTTTGCCGGCCGAATGTGCGATGCCGCGGGAGGGGACATGGTCGAGTTTACAAAGACGATTAAAGATCCGTTGGGACTACATGCCCGCCCGGTTGCGCTGCTCTACGACATCATTGCCAAGCATCGTAGCGACGTGTCGGTTAGCATCGGCGACCGCCATACCGACGGCCGTGATGTGATGGGGCTCATGGCGCTTTACGGCGAGTGCGGCGAGGACATCGTCTTTCGCGTTTCGGGCGTAGACGAGGCCTCGTGTGTCACGTCGATCAGAAACCTCTCGCTCTAAACGCAACAAGGGACTGCGGACAGTCCCTTTGTCACATCTCTGGGAGGCGCTCTTTGCGGCGCCTCTTTTGTTTCATATGGGAAACTTTTCCGAAAACTGAATAGGGACCCTTTCCAAAAAGTTAACCACGTGCTAGTTTACTGTAGCGAACATAGACGTGGTTAACTTTTGCTGCGTCGATGTTGAGGACGAACTGACGTTAGGAGCACACTCATGTCTTGCGGACCGCAGATGCCGGCCATGCCGCTTTCGATGGTGAAAGCGGGCGAAACCGTGCACGTGTCTCGTGTAAAGGGCAATGAGGACATGAAGCACCACCTCAAGGACCTCGGCTTTGTCGAGGGCAGTGAGGTTCACGTGGTGAGCTCGAGTGGCGCCAATATCATCGTCACCGTGCTGGGCGCACGCTTTGGTATCGATACCAAGGTCGCCATGCACATCATGACCGTCGGTTAGTTCGCAGCATTTCATAAAAGCTGAAAGGGGGAAAAGAATATGAAGACGTTGGGTGACGTTAAGGTGGGCGAGAGCTCTACCATCGTCAAGCTTCACGGCGAGGGCGCGCTTCGCCGTCACCTTATGGACCTGGGCCTCATCAAGGGCACTTCGTTCAAGGTCGTTAAGGTTGCACCGCTCGGAGATCCGGTCGAGATCAACGTGCGCGGCTACGAGCTTTCCATCCGCAAGGAGGAGGCTGCCGTCG
>CAUCTV010000131.1 GCA_958445895.1 uncultured Collinsella sp. | reverse complement strand
CCGCAACGCAAGCTCAGACCCAGGAAGGAGGCGAGGCACATGAGTAAGGCAACGACCGCCGAGCGCGTGCTCAACCGTAAGGGCGGCACCATGTCGCGCCTCATCAAGACGCTCTTTGGCTTCTATCCCGTGCTTTTGCCCCTTGTCGTCGCCGGCGTGGTGCTCTGCGCCATCATCAACTCCATCGGCGCGACCTTCCTGCAGAGCGCCCTGCAGATTATTAGCGAATCGTGGCAGTCGGGCGATTGGGAAGCCGCACAGCCCAAGATTCTGCAGCTCGTAACCACCCTCGCCTGCATCTACGGCGTCGGTGTCCTGTCCTCGCTCTTCTGGAACCGCGCCATGGCTATCGTCACGCAGGGCTCGCTGGAGAAGCTGCGCGAGATGATGTTCAACCGCATGCAGGACCTGCCGATCCGCTACTTCGACACGCACCAGCGCGGCGATATCATGAGCCACTACACCAACGACATCGACACGCTGCGTCAGATGATCAGCCAGTCGCTGCCCAACCTGCTCATGACGATCATCATCATCGTCACGGTGTTCTTTATCATGCTGTACTACAGCGTGTGGATGTGCCTGGTCATCATCGCCGGCGTCGCCTTTATGACCTTTATGACCAAGCTGCTCGGCTCCAACTCCGCGCGCTTCTTCATTGCGCAGCAGACCGAGCTCGGCGTGGTCGAGGGCCATATCGAGGAGGTCATGAACGGCCAGAAGGTCGTCAAGGCGTTCTGCCACGAGTCTGCCGCCGAGGCCGATTTTGACGAGCGCAACGAAAAGCTCTTCGAGGTCTCCCAGAAGGCCAACATGTACGCCAACATCCTCATGCCCATCCTTATGAACCTGGGCAACCTGCTCTACGTGCTGGTCGCACTGGCGGGCGGCATTTTCCTGGCGCTGGGCGTGCCCAACCTGAGCATCTCGGGCATGGCGCTGTCCATCGCCGTCGTGGTGCCGTTCCTCAACATGACCAAGCAGTTCTGCGGACAGATCGGCCAGATCTCGCAGCAGATCAACGCCGTGGTCATGGGCCTCGCCGGCGCCGACCGCATCTTTGAGCTCATCGACGAGAAGCCCGAGGCCGACGAAGGCTACGTGACGCTCGTCAACGCGCAGGTGAACCCCGAGACTTGGGAGTTCGAGGAGGCTGACCACCACACCGGCATGTGGGCGTGGAAACATCCGCACCGCGCAACCGGCGAGATCGAGTACGTCCCGCTGCGCGGCGACCTGGTCATGGACAACGTCGACTTTGGCTACACCCCCGACCACGAGGTCCTGCACGGCGTGTCCGTGTTTGCCAAGCCGGGTCAGAAGGTCGCGTTTGTCGGCGCCACCGGTGCCGGTAAGACGACCATCACCAACCTCATCAACCGCTTCTATGACATCGCCGACGGCAAGATTCGCTACGACGGCATCAACGTCAATAAGATCCGCAAGGCCGATCTGCGCCGCTCGCTGGGCGTCGTGCTGCAGGACGTGAACCTGTTCACCGGCACCGTGATGGACAACATCCGCTACGGCAACCTGGACGCCACCGACGAGGAGTGCATCGCAGCGGCCAAGCTCGCGGGCGCAGACGACTTTATCACCCGCCTGCCCGACGGCTACGACACCATGCTCACCGGCAACGGCGCACAGCTGTCGCAGGGCCAGCGTCAGCTAATTTCGATCGCCCGCGCCGCCGTCGCCGATCCGCCGGCGATGATTCTAGACGAGGCCACGAGCTCCATCGACACCCGCACCGAGGCCATCGTGCAGGCGGGCATGGATAAGCTCATGGAGGGCCGCACGACGTTTGTCATCGCACACCGCCTGTCCACCGTGCGTAACTCCGACGCGATCATCTGTCTGGACCACGGCCGTATCATCGAGCGCGGCAACCACGACGAGCTGATCGCCAAGCGCGGGTACTACTACCAGCTGTACACGGGTGCGTTTGAGCTGGAGTAGGAACGGTTACTGACGGAGGGTGCCCCGGGGCGTCGGGGTAATTCCTCCGTGCTCAAACATTCTCGCTTCGCTGCGAAACTGCGCGCGGAGGAAATACCCCGCCGCCCCGGGGCACCCTCCTGCGCGCAATCAGCCCGTTGTTTAAAACGGAATAAAGGTTAGTGAGGCCCTGGCCGTTTGGCCAGGGCCTCGTTTTGTTAGTCTTTTTGGGACGGGGCTTTTTGACTACTTTGAGGGTGCGCAGGCAGGGCGGCGAAAGTAGCTAAAAAAGCCCCGTCCCAAAAAGACTACCCGCGCCAAATGAGCTAGTTGAGGAGTTGGGCCATGGCGTTGACGAATTTTTGGACTTGGAGGGTGGGCTCGAGCGGGTAGTGCAAGAAGACCGGCACCTCGCGGCCACATAGGAACGGCACGCCTACAAAAGCCGGGTGCACGCCCGACCATGCGCCGCAGGTGAGCACCGCGTCGCCCTTTTCCTCCGCCTCGTTAAAGAGCGCAAAGTCAAAACTGTCCACGTCGATCACGTCCACGCCGCCATCGGCCAAAAGATCGATGCGCAGGCTGTCCATGGCGTCGTTGCCGTGGCGCAGTACGCGCAGACGCATACCCTCCAAGTCGGCAACCGTAATGCGATTCTTGCGCGCCAGCGGGCTCGTGCGCGGCAGATCGATATAAAACGGCACGTTGACAATGCGGAGCTTTTGGCAGGCATCACCCCAGCGTGGGGT
>CAUCTV010000130.1 GCA_958445895.1 uncultured Collinsella sp. | reverse complement strand
TAGCTAACATTTGCGCAGCTCAACGGCCCCACCTGCGCGTTTTTTAGTAAACCTTGGCATACTCGGCGAACGGTATGAAGATGCCGGCCAGAGGGTATTGCAAACGGTCGCTCCCGTGGTATGTTTTTGCCCGAATCAAACCGGCGCGCATCGCCTGTAGCGTCGGTCAACAGAGAGGAAACTACCATGGCTCATCCCGTAATTGATGCCGACGAGTGCATCGCTTGTGGCGTTTGCGTCGACTCCTGCCCCGCTGGCGTTCTGGAGCTCCAGGACGTCGCTACCGTCGCTGACGAGGACTCCTGCGTCGCCTGTGGCGCTTGCCAGGACGCTTGCCCCGCTGGCGCGATCACCGAGATCGTCGAGGAGTAATAACTCCCCCACTTGCACACTCAAAAGTACACCGTGCACAAAAAAGGAGGCCTCCGCATCGCCGCGGAGGCCTCCTTTTGCATGTGCGGGCAGCTAATTGGGGACGGTGTCGGGCTAGGACAAATCATCCTCGTAGGGCATTAAATCGGCTAGGTAGCCTTTCTCCTTGAGCATGGCCTCGATCTCGTCGAGGGTTTGCTCATCCTCCGCCGCAATGCGATGGAAGTGGTAGCCGCTCGTCACCGTTAGCAGCGGAAAGCTCTTGCCACTCTCGATATCGCGCAGATAGCGCTCAACATCGCGGCGGTTGCGGATGTCCAGGTCGGCCGTGATCTTGCCGTACACACGATGGTTGACGATCACGTTGAGCACGGCGCCACCCGCGTCGACGATACTCGTAAGCTCGTCGCCCGCCTGCTCCACACTGTGGCGCACCTTAACAAGACGCGTGGGCACGGCGGGGCTACTCGCGGCTTCCTGCAGCACGTAGCCGCGGTTGGTCGCCACGACATCGTGCCCATCGGCACGCAACAGGGCAATATCCTGAACCACGACCTGGCGGCTCACACCCACCTCGTGGGCAAGCGCGCTGCCCGATACGGGTCCCTTGGCTCCCTCGAGCACGCCCATGATGGCACGGCGACGCTCGCGGGCGTCCATTATTTACCGTCCAGCAGACGCAGGTGCTTAAGCGAGAGGTCGAGGATCGGCGCGGAGTGCGTCAGGGCGCCCGAGCTAATAAAGTCAACGCCCAGGTCGGCCAGGGCGCGAATGTTGTTGGCGTCCACGTTGCCCGAGCACTCGGTCTTGGCACGACCGGCGATAAGCTCGATAGCGGCGGCCATGTCGTCATGGGTCATGTTGTCGAACATGATGATGTCGGCACCGGCCTCAACTGCCGCGCGCACCATGTCCAGGTTCTCGCACTCAATCTCGACCGTCGTGGTAAACGACGCGTGGGCGCGAGCCATCTCGATCGCGCGCGCCACGCCACCGGCGGCGTCGATATGGTTGTCCTTGAGCATGACGGCCGTCGACAGGTTGTAACGGTGGTTGCTGCCACCGCCGATCTCGACCGCGGCCTTCTCGAACACGCGCATGCCCGGCGTGGTCTTGCGTGTGTCGACGAGCACGGTCTTGGTTCCCTCGAGCGCCGCGGCCATCTGGTACGTGTAGGTAGCGATGCCGCTCATGCGCTGCAGGTAGTTGAGCGCCACGCGCTCGCCCGAAAGCAGCACGCGTGCATCGCCGCGCACCTGGCCCACGTGGTCGCCGGCGCGCACCTCGTCGCCATCGGCAACATCAAACAGCACCGAGCTCTGCGAATCCAGCAGTTCAAAGGTGCGAGCGAACACATCCAAGCCGGCGATGATGCCGTCGGCCTTGGCGATAAGCTCAACGGTAGCGGGACGCGCCGTGGGGCACACGCTCGCCGTGCTCACGTCCTCAAACGTGATGTCCTCGCGCAGAGCCTGCAAAATCAGATCATCGACGACGAGCTTCATGGTAATGGGATTCATGGTCTACTCCTCCACGGCCTGCGTGCCGGCGGCACGGGCCAAATCATCGATTGCCAGGGTATCGGCGCTCAGGGCGCGATGGCGGCCATCGAGCGCGGGCCCACCGGCCTGCTCCACGGCGAGCGACTCGCCGGTGCGCATGTACCACGCGGCGCGGCGGCCCCAAACCAAAGACTCGAGCAGGCTGTTTGATGCAAGGCGGTTTTTGCCGTGAACGCCGTTGCAGGCCGTCTCACCCGCGGCGTAGAGCTCGGGCATCGAGGTGCGGCCGTCCTTGTCGACCCATACGCCGCCCATAAAGTAGTGTTGCGTGGGCGTGACGGGGATGGGCTCGTCCAGGATGTCGCGGCCGTCCTCCAGGCAGCGCGCGCGGATATTGGCAAAGTGCCCGGTCACCACATCGCGCTCGACGGGGGCGAAGCTCAGCCACTCGTGCTCGGTACCGTCCTGCTTCATCTGCTCGCGAATAGCGGCGGCGACAACGTCGCGCGGCTGAAGCTCGTCGGTAAAGCGCTCGCCGGCGGCATTGAGCAGAATCGCGCCCTCGCCGCGGCAGCTCTCGCTGATCAGGAAGGTGCGGCCCGGCTGCGGCGAAAACAGGCCCGTGGGGTGGATCTGCACGTAGTCCAGGTGCTCCATCTTAATGCCATGCCCCTGAGCGATGTAGCAGGCGTCACCGGTGAGCTGCGGGTAGTTGGTGGAGTGATCGTACACGCCGCCGATGCCACCCGTCGCCCACAGCGTATGGCGGGCATGGATCTTAAACGGCTTACCGACATGCACGCCCTCGGCGGCATTTGCCAGCTCGTCGGCGGGGCGAACCGAGTTGTCCTCGTCCACGGAAACGG
>CAUCTV010000129.1 GCA_958445895.1 uncultured Collinsella sp. | reverse complement strand
GCTGAGGGAAAGTGTGTGAGTCGGTCGAGCATTTGCTCGACCGACTCTTTTTTGTGGGAAAATACCTGCTCAGTTGTGATTTATGGTGCTGGGAGGCGCTTGTGGGCAAGGCTAAGGCTAAAGCGAAGAAAAAGACGACGGGGGCGCGGGCTAAGCGTGACCGTCGTCGGAAGCTTGCGACCGAAGCCCCCGCGTCTGCCGAGGAGTTGTTGACGAGCGTACCGGGGCTCGATGCGTTGCAGGATGTTCCGGCGTTTGACGATCTGCCGGTTGATGCCGCCCAACGGGCAGCCTTCGATGATTTTTGCGCGCAAGCCGAGGAACCCGAGCAGATGCAGTTGGGCGCCGTGGTGCGCCTGGACCGCGGGTTTCCGCTGGTGGCGACTGCCGATGACACGTTTCGTGCCGAGCATGCCGTGGGGTTTGCCAAGTCGCGCGGCGAGGACGAGGTCCTGCTGCCTGCCGTGGGCGACCGTGTGGCGGTGCGCCGCGCTCCCGGGCACGATATGGGCGTGATTGAGTGCGTGCTGCCGCGCCGTACGAGCTTTGAGCGTTGGCGTGGCCGTGCCCGCGGTGAGCGCCAAGTGCTCTGCTCCAACGTTGACAGCGTGCTGATCGTGCAGGCGCTCGGCGCCGGCGAGGTGCTGCTCGATCGCGTGGCGCGCTCACTGGTGTTGGCGCTCGATTGCGATGCCGAGCCGGTGGTGGTGCTCACCAAGGCCGACCGCTGCGATGCCGAGGAGCTCGAGCGCGATCTGGACCGCGTGCGCCGCCTGGTGGGTCCGGACGTGCGCGTGATCGTGACGTCCTCTGCCGAGGGCCGCGGCCTGGACGAGGTCCGTGCCTGCGTGCCTGCCGGGAGCTGCGCCATGATTCTGGGCGAGTCGGGTGCCGGCAAGTCGACGCTGCTCAATGCGCTGCTGGGCCACGATACGTTGGCGACCGGCGGTGTGCGCGAACGCGACGACCAGGGCCGTCACACTACCGTCGCGCGCGTGATGGTGACGCTGCCGGGCGACGCCGGCGTGATCGCCGATGCCCCGGGCCTGCGCAGCCTACCGCTCGTGGGTCACGAGCGGGGTCTGGCGCGCGCCTTTCCCGAGATTGTCGAGGCATCGCGTGCGTGCCGGTTTGGCGATTGCACGCATGTCCATGAGCCGGGTTGCGCCGTTCGCGAGGCCGAGGACGCCGGGCAGATCGACAGCCTGCGTCTGGAAACGTTCCAAAACCTGGCGTCATCCATGCGCGTGAGCGCTCAAATGCTCGATCCCGATGTCCATCTGTAATTGATTTTTCCTATGACAGCCGTCTCCCAACTGTTCGGGAGGCGGCTTTTTTGCTGCGGAAAAGCCTCGAAACATGCAGTTTGCTGACGTGCTGACCAAAACCTTGCCACGAGCTTGACGGGCTGGTCAGCTTTTGGTCAGCGATTGGTTTGACATCGAAAACCAAGATCGCGATTGCGCCGCTTTGCACTTTGACCGCCCAGACAATGGTGGTACGGGCATTCGCCCGGCACTGCCATGAGAGGAGCGGCCGTGAACAAGAGCAAGCGCATCGCCATCAGTCTGGTCGCGGGCGTGCTCGCTGCTCTGCTCTGCATGGTTTACGGCTCATCGATCCGCTCGCAAGCCGAACGGGTCCAGGCTGAGACCTTGGCCAAGTACGGTGGCGATCGCGTCGAGGTATGCGTCGCGGCGCGCGATATCGATGTGGGCGAGACCCTCGATGAGACCAATGTCATAACCCAGGAGTGGCTGACGAGTCTGCTGCCGCGTGACGCGGCGACCGAGCTGCGCCAGGTGCGCGGCGACGTGACGACTTCGCGTATTCCCAAAAACGCCGTGATCTGCAATGTCTACACCAAGGCCGAGAGCCACATGCTCGAGGTGCCTAAGGGCAAGGTCGCCGTTTCGGTGGCGGTCGATGCCGAGCACTCGGTCGGCGGTGCTGCGGGCGTGGGCAGCTACGTGGACGTGTACGTGCAAAAAGACGGCGTAACCGATCGGCTGTGCGGCGCGTACGTGATCGATACCAGTGAGGATTCCGGTTTCACGCGCGAGGGCAAGATCGAATGGGTGACGCTGGCGGCTGACCCCGAAGACGTCAAGGAACTGCTGGGAGCCTCGGGCAAGGGAACGGTCAGCTTGACGATTCCCGCCACGGCGCGCGGCAAAAAGAGCGGAGGCGACGAGTGATGAAGGCGATCTGGCTTGCGTGCTGCGCGTGCGGCGATTACGGGCTGTTGCAGCGGGAAGTCGAGGGCCGTGATGTGGGTGCACAGGTGCTTCGCGTGGGTGACCTGGACGGGCTGGTTTCCATGGCGCGGGCGTTTCCGTCGCGCCGCGGGGCTGCCATCATCGCGGCGTCTCTGTTTGATACCGAAGATGTGCGCAAGACTGTTGCGCGCCTGACGGCCGAAGGCCGCGTGAGTCGCGTGGTCGTGTTGATAGAAGCGCTCGATCCGTCGGATATCGAGGGGCTGTTTCGCGCGGGGGCGACCGAGGTCATCGCTGCGCACAGTATATGCGGCAACGGGCGCGCGGGCGAGGGGGCGGTTGATTCCGATCGGCACATGACGATTGAGCCCGATGCTTTTGTTGATAGGGAACCCGGGGCGCCTCGCGCTACAAGAGGCCCGCGTGTTGATGATTATGGAAAAGCGGAAGCCGAGCATGGTCGGCGCCCCCGGAACCCCCTTGTAGACGATGACGCTGGAGGGCCGGCGCAGCATGCTGGCG
>CAUCTV010000128.1 GCA_958445895.1 uncultured Collinsella sp. | reverse complement strand
TTTTCTGATCCTTCTTGCGTGCTTGAGCTCTTTGGTTCTGCCGAGGGCTTTATTGCCTATTCACTTTCGACGCCCGACGGCGGCGAGCCAGCGCTGGGCGATATGAAAGAGACGGAGTGGGAACGCCACGCCTTTGCCGGCAAGATGGCTAAGGAACTCGGGGTTCCGCTTCGCGGGGTTAAAGCCGCACCGCCGGCGCAGCGCGATACCGTTATTTTTGGATTGCACGATGCCGGTTTCACGGTGCGCCAGATTGAGCGCTATACCGGGATTGGCAAAAGTACCGTCTCTCGTATTGTGCGTGCCCGCGCGCGGACGGCGATGCGGACTGGCGGAAACGTGATGTAGGGTCGCCTGTGCGCCGCAGATGGGGTCGTCCATACGCCGCAACAAGCGTTCAAAAGCTTGGTGCGGCAACTGCACTTCTTAATATGCATAGAACAATCGCCATCTTGCATAAAATAAGGGCTCAGTCCGGGTTTGCCCGTGCCTACCCCCATCTGCGCCGTGCAAAAAATGGAGTTTTCAGCATCGCGGTACTGCCACTACCGTCGCAATTTTGCAACATACGGGCCCCGAAGCTATTTATGCCTGCCGATGCGCTCCCGAAGCTCATGTTTGCGCCCCTGAGACCACGATGCTTGTTCTAAAACGCACTATATATGCGCCTGGAGACGTTGATTAACGCTTTCGATGCGTATACACACAGCTTGGCGTGCTGAATACTCGCAAAAATGCACGCCGCTCCCTATGGGACCCGTCTGCAGCAGGCGCGAAGCGAATCGGAGCCCAGCTGGATGGGGCATGGGACGATGCTAGGCGTGCTCGTGGCCCTGCCGCAGGCCTTTGGTGCTGTGGAAAACGCCCGTGTTCGCGTCTGGCTGTGTGGTAAATGACAGACGGGGTGCCGGACGCGCGGACTTTGTGCGTTCGCGCTCATTAGAAAAAACAGAGCCGCCCGTATCGGGCGGCTCGGCAATCAAAAACCTTGGATTCGGGGCATACGCTACTGGTTTGCTTGCCCCTCGAGCATGCCGTCGAGGGTGCGCCAGGCGAGCTCGGCGCATTTGACGCGGGCGGGCATGTGCGAGATGTCCTGGAGCTGGGCGGCTTCGTCTAGGTCTTCCAAGTCCTCCTCGGAGAGCTGCTCGCCGCGGATCATGGCGAGGAAGAGCTCTGCCAAGCGGCGAGCTTCCTCGACGGTCTCGCCGGTGATGAGGTCGGCCATGATGTCGGCACTGGCCTGGCTGATGGCGCAGCCGTGGCCGGTAAAGGAGGCCTCCTCGATTACGCCGTTCTCGACACGTAGCTGCAAGGTGAGCTCGTCTCCGCAGCTGGGGTTGATGCCGTCGTGCTCGTGCGTGGGGGCATCCATCTCGTACTTATAGTCGGGGTGCGAGTTGTGCTCCATAAACGTGGTGGAGGTGTACAGATTACCCATTGAACGTGCTCCAAACGTGATGCAGGCCGGCGATGAACTTGTCGATATCGGCCTTGTCGTTGTAGAAGGCCACGCTGGCGCGGCAGCAGGCAAGGTTCTCGACGCCCAGCCAGGTGAGTAGCGGCTGCGCGCAGTGGTGACCGGCGCGGATGCAGACGCCGTCCATGTCCATGATGCTCGCGACGTCGTGCGGGTGGATGCCCTTGACGTTAAAGCTCACGACGCCGTGGTGGTTGTCCCAGTAGATCGAGCCGATGATCTGGACAAAGTCGAGCTGCATGAGCTCGCCCATCAGGTAGTGGACGAGTGCCTGCTCGCGTGCCTGGATGTTCTCGTAACCCACCGTGTTGACCAGGTAGTCGAGTGCCGCACCCGTGGCGAAGATGCCGGCGGCGTCCTGCGTGCCGGCCTCGAACTTCTCGGGGACGGGCGCCCAGACGGCGTCCTGCTCGGTGACAGAGTCGATCATCTCGCCGCCGGTAAGCATGGGCGGCATGGCGTTGAGCAGGTCCATCTTGCCCCACAGCACGCCGATGCCCATGGGGCCCATGGCCTTGTGCGCACTAAAGGCAAAGAAGTCGGCGCCCAGGTCGGCCACATCGACCGGCATGTGCGGCAGCGACTGCGCACCGTCGACGACCAGGTAGCCGCCGTACTTGTGCACGAGTTTGCCGAGGTTCTTGACCGGGTTCTCGACGCCCAGCACGTTGGAGACCTGTCCCACGGCCAGGATCTTGGTCTTGGGACCCACCTTGGCAAGAACCTCCTCGGTGGTGAGCTGGCCGGTCTTGGTGGGGTAGAGGTAGACGAGCTTAGCGCCGGTCTCGCGGCAGACCAGCTGCCACGGAATCAGGTTGGAGTGGTGCTCCATGATAGTGATGACGACCTCGTCGCCCGGTTCGAGCACTGTGGGCGCAAAGCTCTTGGCGACCAGGTTGAGCGACTCGCTCGTGTTGCGGGTGAAGACGATCTCGTTGGCGTTGGGGGCGCCGATGACGTCGGCGATTTGCTGGCGGACCTTCGCGATGGCCTCGGTGGCCTCGACGGACAGCGAGTACAGGCCGCGCAGGGGGTTGGCGTTCATGCGCTGGTAGAAGTCGCGTTCGGCGTCGAGCACACGGGCAGGGCGCTGCGCGGTGGCGGCGCTATCGAGGAAAGCGATCTCGGGGTGCTGCTGGAACAGCGGGAACTGGCCCTTGTAGGGGTTGGTCTCGATGTCCACGGTGGGCCAGCCGCGCGAAGCCTCGTCGCTGGCGTCGAGCTCCATGGGCTCGGGGGCAGTACAGGTGTCGCATTTAACGTGCTCGGTATCGATCA
>CAUCTV010000127.1 GCA_958445895.1 uncultured Collinsella sp. | reverse complement strand
CTTTGCCGAGCTCTGCCAGCAGCACAAGTTCTTCTATATCCTGGGATCCGGCCCCAACTTTAGCCAGACCTACGCTATGGCCATCTGTTCGCTCATGGAGATGCAGTGGCAGCACTGCTGCTACATCCATTCCGGCGAGTACTTCCACGGTCCCTTCGAGGCCACCGAGCCCGGCGTGTTCTACTTTGTGCAGCTCGGATCGGGTGAGTGCCGCCCCATGGAGGAGCGCGCGCTGGCGTTCCTCAACACGCACACCGATACGGTCATGGTACTCGATGCGCTCGAGTACGGCCTGGGCGACGTGCCCGCCAGCGTGCGTTCGTTCTTGGAGCCGATCTTCTTCTACGCGATGAGCTGCGAGCTGCGCGCCGCCCGCGGCAAGGTGTTCGACCACAGCCCCGAGGTTCGTCGCTACATGGGCATCGAGCAGTACTAGACACCGGGAATTATCTTTTTTGACGGGGTCTGTGCTGCGCGCGGGCCCCGTTTTGCATTGTGGCGGCCGGATTCGTGTCTGCGCGAAAACGAAGTCGAATACTTTTCCGCGAAGTGAACGACCTATTTTGGACCCCCGAAGCATCCACACTTTTTGACGCCAAAACTGCAGGAAAAACTCGGCGAAACCGCAGGAAACGGCGTCTGAAAAGTGTCGATGCTTCGGGGCTCGTTTTTGCTCGTTCACTTCGCGGAAAAGTATTCACCTTCGATTCGCAAGGGCGCTGCGTGAGTCAAAAAAGTGGGCCGCGCCGGGGATTTCCGGCGCGGCCCGCTTAGTATCGCGCTTAGATTCGCAAGGTTGCGGTAGCCAGCGGCCTACTTTGCGTCGTAGGCCTCGGTGTCCCACCAGTCGAGCTGGGCGATGTTGTCGCGGATGTGCTGGCAGCTCTTGTGGAAGCCCTCGAGCTCGTACTCGGAAAGGTCGAGCGTGTAGACCTCCTCGACGCCCTCGGCGCCGATCACGCACGGCAGGGACGTGAAGATGCCCTCCTCGCCATACTGGCCGGTCATGAGCGTGGAGGCGGAAAGCACGGCGTGCTCGTTGTGCAGAACGGCAGCGCAGACGCGCGCGGCGGAGTTGGCGACGGCGTACTCGGTGCACTGTTTGCCCTGGTAGGTTACGTAGCCGCCCTTGCGCGCGAGCTCCTCGACCTCCATGTGGTCAAAGGCGTACTTGTCGGGGTTCTCGGCCTGAAGCTCGTTGAGGCTCTTGCCGGCGATGGTCGCGGCCTTAAAGGCGGCCAGTTGGCTAAAGCCATGCTCGCCAATCATGTAGGCGTCGATGGACTTGGGGCTCACGCCGACCTTCTTGGAGATCTCGGTGCGCAGGCGGGCGGAGTCCAGACCGCAGCCCGAGCCGATAATCTTCTTGGGATCGTAGCCGGTCAGGTGCCACAGCTCGGTGCACACGACGTCGCAGGGGTTGGAGATGCTCACGAAGATGCCGTCAAAGCCGGCGTCGACGATGCGCTTGGCAAAGGTGCGGGCGGCGTCGGTGGTAAAGAACAGCTCGCCGTCGCGGTTGCTGGCGGCCAGCGCGACCTTGCCGGCGGCGTTGACGATGACGTCGCAGCAGGCCAGCTCCTCGTAGTGGTCGTAGCAGTTGACGATCTTGGTGTTGTACGGGACAAACGAAAGGGAGTCGCGCAGGTCCTGGACCTCGGACGTCACCTTGGCTTCGTTGATATCGCACAGGTACAGCTCATCGGCAATGCCCTGCATGAGCAGGCTGTTAGCGACATGTGCTCCTACGTGGCCCTGGCCGACCACACCGATCTTACGCGTCTGGTACATATATGTATCCTTTCGGCCGAGTTTTTCGCGTCGAACTATTGTAGCGTCCTGCTGCCACTTTGCTAGACTAAAGCGCCGTAGATTTTTGGGACATGCCTTAATCTCTACTTTTGGAGTGATTTGGGCCGCTGACGGCATCGCTGGGCGATGTGCTCGCGCGGATGGGGCCGGTCGTTGTACCATAGCTGCAACTGACTCGTAAGGAGCATCCATGCCCATTCGTATTCCCGACGCCCTCCCTGCAGCCGCGCAGCTCGAGAGCGAGAACATCTTTGTCATGACCGAGTATCGCGCGCTGCACCAGGACATCCGTCCGCTGCGCGTGCTCATCCTCAACCTCATGCCCACCAAAATCGCCACCGAGACGCAAATCATGCGCAAGCTCTCCAACACGCCGCTGCAGGTGGAGGTGGACCTGCTGCGCACCAAGACGCACGAGGCCACGCACGTGAGCGCCGGCCACCTGGAGACGTTTTACCGCACGTTCGACGACATCCGCGACATCCACTACGACGGCCTGATCATCACGGGCGCGCCGGTGGAGCAGATGCCGTTCGAGGAGGTCGACTACTGGCCCGAGCTCTGCCAGATCATGGATTGGTCCACCACGCACGTGCACTCTACGCTGCATATTTGTTGGGGCGCGCAGGCCGGTCTGTACCATCATTACGGTATCCAGAAGTACGACCTGCCGGCAAAGGCGAGCGGCGTGTTCGAGCATTATCTGGTGAAGCCGCAAAGCCCGCTGGTCCGCGGCTTCGATGACCGTTTCTATGCCGTGCATTCGCGCAACACCGATGTGCGTCGCGAGGACGTGGAGGCCGAGCCGCAGCTTGAAGTCGTGGCCGTGTCCGACGAGGTAGGCCTGTACATTGTCAAGTCGACCGACAGCCGTCGCTTCTTTGTTTTTGGCCATCCCGAGTACGATACCGACACGTTGCGTCTGGAGTACGAGCGCGACGTTAAGCGCGGCCTCAACCCTCAGGTGCCGGCGCATTACTTCCCGAACGACGACCCCACCGCCGAGCCGCG
>CAUCTV010000126.1 GCA_958445895.1 uncultured Collinsella sp. | reverse complement strand
ATGCGCGTCTCTTCCTCGGTCACGATAAAGCCGGTCGAGATGGCGTCGAACTCAAAGCCGAGCTCCTCCCAGATAGCGAGGCTTTGACGCACGTACTCGGTGGTGTCGTGGATGTAGAACTTGGGGTAGTTGAGCGTGTCAGAAACGAGCGCCGTCGGCAGGTTGTGGATACGGTAGCCCATGTGCGACAGCACCGGCAGCATGGCGGAAAGCGCGACCTTGCCGTAACCGCACATATCGTTAACCAGCAGCAGCTGAGTATTCTTCATGAGGGTCTCCCTTGTTTCGGGCGCGGCGCGGCAGCGCCACAGTGCGACTAAGTGTAGCGCAGGGGACGTTGTGAACGGGCGCTGGCACCGCAGAGGACGAATTGTTGCGGAAAGGTTACGGGAAGGAGGAAGTTAGTCGTTGGGGACGTTCTTAAATGACTAGTCGACACAAGGAGTGTCCCCAAATGCCGGCACATAAGGAACGTCCCTAAGTGCCGCTCGAACATAATAAGTTTGGTACCTTGACATTTATTTACCGTGCTCCTAAATTGGTTAGGCACAAAACAATTCAACTACCTAACTAAAGAAAGGAGCGAAGCTTAGATATGTGTGTTGAACCACTCGTCCTTCCGCATGAGCCCGGCGGTGACCCGTCGCAACCGGTAGACATACCCGAAGCGGTCAGCGCCGAAGACAAACTCGCCAAGCGCATCCTGAGCGGCCTGGGCTTTTGCGGCCATTACATGCATTTTCATGGCGGAGGCGTGTCCGGCAAGGCGCCCATCATCTGCCTGCTGGCCAAGCAACCCGGCGGCGAGATGTCGCAGCAGGAGCTCGGCATGCACTTTGACCTCAAGCCGGGATCGCTTTCCGAGATCCTGTCCAAGCTCGAGCTCAACGGCCTCATCGAGCGCAGCCGTAACCCCAAGGATCGACGGCAGCTCACCATTCGCCTGACCGAAACCGGCCGGGAAAACGCCCGCATCGACCAGGCGGCCCGCATTCGCTTTAGGGAACAGGCCTTTAGCGCCCTTACGCACGACGAGCGCGAACAGCTCGCCGAGATGCTCGAGAAAATCCGTGTAACCTGGGAGGAATTGGATGATTAAAACCCTCATGGGCAGCATCCGCGACTATATGAAAGTCACCGTTGCCACGCCGTTGCTCGTGCTTGGCGAGGTGCTCTGCGAGATGCTGATTCCATTTATCACCGCCAACCTGATCGACGCTATCAAAGACGGCGCCACCGTAGCCGAGATGCTTCCCACCGCAAGCTTTTTGGTGCTCATCGCGCTGACATCGCTTGCTTTTGGCGCCGCGGCAGGCGTCACCTGCAGCCATGCGAGCTGCGGCTTCGCCAAGAACCTGCGTCACGACCTGTTCTACAAAATCCAGACGTTCAGCTTTGCCAACATCGATGAGTTCTCGGGCTCCTCGCTCGTCACGCGCCTGACCACCGACATCAACAACGTGCAGCAGGCCTTTATGATGATCATCCGTATCGCCGTGCGCGCGCCGCTGGTATTGATCTTCGCCTTTACCATGGCATTTATCATGGGCGGCAGCGTTGCCATGGTCTACCTGGTCATCATTCCGCTGCTGGGCTTTGGGCTGTTCTTTATCATCTTTAAGGTGCGCCCCATCTTCTCGCGCGTGTTCCACAAGTACGATGCCCTTAACGAGTCCGTCGAGGAAAACGTCACCGGCATGCGCGTGGTTAAGAGCTACGTACGCGAAGACTTTGAGAAGGAGAAGTTCGCGGCCGCCGCGCGCGATGTCCAGATGGACTTCACCCGCGCCGAGAAGCTGCTCGCCTTTAACAACCCCATGATGAACATCTGCGTCAACGGCGCGTTTGTCGTCATCATCTACCTGGGCTCCAAGCTCATCATCACGAGCCAGGGCACGCTGTTCGACGTGGGCCAGCTTTCCTCGACCTTTACCTATGGTTTCCAGATTCTCATGAGCCTGATGCAGCTGTCGATGATCTTTGTCATGGTGACCATGGCCGACGAATCGGCACACCGCATTGCCGAGGTGCTGGCCGCCGAGCCCACGATCGCCGATCCCGCCGAGCCCGTGCTCGAGGTTGCCGACGGTTCCATCGACTTTGACCACGTGAGTTTTAAGTATTCCAAGCATGCGAAGCGCCAGGCGCTCGACGATATCGACCTGCACATTACGAGCGGCGAGACCATCGGCATCATCGGCGGCACCGGCTCGGCCAAGTCCACGCTCGTTAACCTCATCGCCCGCCTGTACGACACCACCGAAGGCGCTGTGCGCGTGGGCGGCGTGGACGTGCGCGACTACGACCTGGACGCGCTGCGTCACCAGGTCGCCATGGTGCTGCAGAAAAACGTGCTGTTTAGCGGCACCATCGCCGAGAACCTGCGTTGGGGCGACCCGAACGCCACCGACGAGGAAGTCCGCGAGGCAGCGCATCTGGCCTGCGCCGACGAGTTTGTCGACGGTTTCCCCAAGGGCTACGACACCTGGATCGAACAGGGCGGCTCCAATGTTTCGGGCGGTCAGAAGCAGCGCCTGTGCATTGCACGCGCCCTGCTGCGTCGCCCCAAGATCTTGATCCTGGACGACTCCACCAGCGCCGTCGACACCAAGACCGACGCAAAAATTCGCGCAGGTCTGGCAAGCTATCTGCCCAACACGACCAAGATCATCATCGCCCAGCGCATCAGCTCCGTGCAGGACGCAGACCGCATCATTGTCATGGAGGGCGGCCGCATCGCACAGATCGGCAACCACGAAGAGCTGCTCAAGACGAGCGAGATCTACCGCGAGACCTTTACCTCGCAAAACAAGATGTCTGCCGA
>CAUCTV010000125.1 GCA_958445895.1 uncultured Collinsella sp. | reverse complement strand
GCAAGGCGGGGCCGAGGCCGCCTCGATCAATTTGCGAAAGAATCTTGACGGTACCATCGGATTGACGTTGTACGGCTCGTACCATCGACCAGAATATACGAATGTCTGCGCCTGCGTGCTCCGACCGTACAGCGTCCCACGCGTGCAAACGCCCATGCCCGTCACGGTGTAGCTGGGATCGATTACGTTGATGTAATGGCCGACCGAATCACCATGCTTCGCGGCGTAGGTATCAATCTCGGAACTATGCGCCGTATAAAAATCGTAAGCGGCCTTTCCCGTAAGGCCCGTCGCGCCCAGCGAGGCGGCAGCAGCGTCAAAGACGGCCTTCTCCTGATCGACCCACTGCTTAAACGGATTGCTTCCGTAGTTCCATGCCACGTTTTCGCCCACTTCGAACTGCCTGGCGTGATCGATCTTCGTGTCGGAGAAGTTCGCATCCGCAATGGCAGTCGCCATCATGGCATACGTCACCTTGAGCTCGCCCAGGCCAACGCTTGCGCGATACTCGTTGCACGCTTTGAGCCACACAACCGCCTGCTTCATGTTGTCCAGGCTCGTCGCGTCGGCCTCCTCGCCCACCTTGTTGTAGCCAGCGAGTTTGCAGTTGAGGATAATATCCGCCGCGTCGTTGGCGCCCACGCTCCTAAAGAACGCGATAGCGCCCTGGCGGTAGTTCTCCGCCGATGCGTTCGCCGTTGCCTGCGCGGCATCGAGCTTGGCCTGGGCCTGAGCCACAGCTTGGTCGGCCTGCTGCTTTTGGGCCTTCGCTTGATCGAGCGCCTTGTCGGCAGTGTCTTTCTCGTCCTTGGCAGCCGAAAGCTTGGCCTGGGCATCGGCCAGCTCCGTGAGCACGGAGGCATGATCGGTCTTGGCCTGGTCAAGTGCGGCATCGGCAGCCGCCTTGGCGGCAACAGCGGCATCCAGCCTGGACTGGGCATCGGTGGCAACCTGCTGCTGATCGGCAACTGCTTGCTGAGCAGCCTGTACCTCGCCCTCGGCGGCGGTCACCTCTTGCTCGACGGCGGCAAGCTCGCTCTCGCGCTGCGACTGCGCGGCCTTGGCGGCGGTCAGGGCTTCGGACGCAGCGACCACCTTTGCCTTGGCGGCCTCGTACTCCGGGCCCGCAGCGCCCTGCTCGGCTCGGTCCAGATCGGCCTTGGCCGCGTCATAGCTCGCCTGCGCGGCATCCACGTCCGCATCTGCCGTGGCCTTTGCCTGTTGAGCTGCCGAAAGCTTGCCTTGTGCGTCCCGCTGTTTGGCAGCAGCGGCGTCGGCTGCGGCCTGAGCATCCGAAAGCTTGGTCTGTGCATCAGCTGCCTGCTGCTTTGCCTGCTCCAAATCACTCGCGGCCTGCTCTGCGGCAGCCTGAGCGGCGGCTACGGCCTCGGGCGTGGCGTCGGATGCAGCAGCCTGTGCGGCCTCAAGCGCAGACTGGGCATCGGCAGCCGCCTTCTGGGCGACAGCCAGGGCTTCGTCCTTGTCCGTCAGGCTCCTCTTGGCGGCATCAAGCGCAGCCCGAGCGTCCTCAAGCGCCTTGACGTCAAGATCGGCCTTATCCTGCGCGGAACCCATCTGCTTTTCCAGCTCGGCCGAGGCAGCAGAAGCCGCGCTCTTGCTCGCATCGCAAGCCGCGTCATAGGCACCCTGCGCCTGCTGCTGGTTGACGACGGCAGCATCGTAGGGAGCAGCAGCCGCTTCCAGATCGGCCTTGGCGGTAGCAGCCTTGGCGCGCGCCGCATCAACTGCAGCCTGCAGATCGGCGACCTTTTGCGCCGCAGACACGGCGCCCGCGCCAGCACCGGCGGCCGCAGCGCTCGTCAGCGGCGACATCACCGCAGCCGTTGCGCCCGCGGCGCCAATGCCATCCGCACCCTGCGACGCCGCGGCCAGAGGCGACAGCAGCGAGCCGCCCGTCATGGCAATCGTCGCCGCAGCAACCGTCGCCACGCGCCCAGCCGCCCTGGCCTTACCCAAGGCCTTGCCGTTCATGTCCTTGTTCATGTTCTTGCTCATTGCCGATTCCTTCCCACGGTGAGCCGTTGTTTGACACAGATAGTCGATCTAACTTGCCCCGCTAAAAAGAGGTGATAACGGGGTAATTAAATTGAGCGAATTGAATCGTGATGACACTGATATCCGCAAAAGCCAAACTCATAGTCCCGCTCGCGCTCAATCTCATCTAAATACTCGAGCTCTTCGCCGCTTGGCTTCTCTTCATCTAGAAATACAGGCCCGTTCTCTGTGCGAGAACCGCCAGTACAACCAAGAATGGTCTTGAGATTAATGTAGCTGCTATTGTTGTTGTAAAAGGAGAAACTGCTGGTGCTCATGCTCAAGTCCCGTCTACATCAACTGTAATTGCTGTGCTTGGTCTCCTCTGAGACCCCATCTCATACGCTATGACTGCAGTATATGCGCTCTGATTGTAAGTTGCAAGAACATTTTTCATTTTCTAGCACATATAACTAATCTGTTTCCTCACGAGCAAATACCACACTCCCCCGCCGCGCCCTCACGCGCGGCATATTCGTTGAGATACTTCACCGGAATCGGCCACCTGGAAGGAGCCCCGTGGCGCGAAAGCCCCTCATTGACCAGCTGAACCAGCAGCTCGGACAGATCGTCGCCTTCGAGCACCTCGACCGAGCGCACATGAATCGACGTTGCCAGATCCTCCTTGGTGCCGTTGTTGACGCCCACAAAGTAGCAGGTCAACCCTGCACGTTCGAACGTTCCAATACCGTAATAGGGCGAGTTGTAGCTCTCGAAAAACTCCTTCTTACGACCCGCCTTACCCGTAAGCTGGTAATCGCGCACCAAGGTCACAAAAGTGTTGGAGAA
>CAUCTV010000124.1 GCA_958445895.1 uncultured Collinsella sp. | reverse complement strand
GTATTGATTCTTAGGTTATACGCAAACACTTAAGTACTATTTAGGCGTTTGCAGCCTGCATGCCTTAAGCTAGGTGCGCGATAACGGCATCGGCAAAGGCCTGCGTACCCACGGCCCCCTCGACGGAGCCAGTCTGGGCACGACGCACGTCACCGGTAACCTGTTCGCCCTCGTCGAGAGTGGCAGAGACGGCGGCGCGAATGCGGTTGGCCGCGTCGTTCTCACCCAGGTGATCGAGCATCATCGCAGCAGAGAGGATCTCGGCCGTGGGGTTGGCAATATCCTGCCCCGCGATATCAGGCGCAGAGCCGTGCGTCGCCTCAAAGATAGCGCAGTCGGCACCGATGTTGGAGCCGGGCGCCATGCCAAGACCGCCCACCAGGCCGGCGCACAGGTCGCTCACGATGTCGCCGTACAGGTTTGGCAGCACCAGGACATCGAAGTCGTTGGGGTTCTGGACCAGGCCCATACAGGTGGCGTCGACGATCTTGTCGTTGAACTCAATGTCGGGATAGCCCGCGGCCACCTCGCGCGCAACGCGCAGGAACAGGCCGTCGGTCGCCTTCATGATATTGGCCTTGTGCACAGCCGTCACCTTTTTGCGGCCGCAGCGGCGGGCATACTCAAAGGCGTACTCCACAATACGGCGGCTCTTGGCGATAGAGATGGGCTTGATCGAGATGGCGGAATCCGCGGCGAAGGTCTTCTGGCCCGAGCGCTCGACGAGCTGCGAAAGCTCCTCGACCTCGGCAGCGCCCTCATCGAACTCGATACCGGCGTAGAGGTCCTCGGTGTTCTCGCGCACGATGACCAGGTCAACGTCGCGGAAGCGCGAGCCGTCGCCCGGCTGCGACAGACAGGGACGCACGCAGGCATACAGGTCAAAGTGCTTGCGCAGGGCGACGTTAACGCTGCGGAAACCCGTGCCGACCGGCGTGGTGATGGGGCCCTTGATGGCAACCTTGGTCTCGGAGACCGCGTCGAGCACGTGCTGGGGCAGCGGCGTGCCAAACTCGTCCATGACGCCGGCGCCGGCCTCCTGGACGTTCCAGTTGATCTGGACGCCGGTGGCCTCGACCACGCGGCGCATTGCCTGCGTAATCTCGGGACCGATACCGTCACCGGGAATCAGGACTACATCGTGCGCCATAATCTGTTACTCCTCGTCTTCGGCGTCGTCAGATTTTTTAACGCTAGCACGCTTCTTCTTTTTGGAGAGATCCAGGCCAAAACGTTTAACAAGCATTTCGCAAATCTCGCTCGAACGCGCCTTGAGATAGCTGCCCTTGCCGTTCTCGGCATCGAACTTAAGGCGCAGCGCAAGCTTCTCGGCAACCTCGGCGTCGATCTCGCCCTGGCAAAACTCGTACAGGCAACCGAGCATATCGCGATACTCAAGGTCGCCGTGGTAGCACTGGATGGCCTCGTCCAGGATGGGCCAAGCCTCGCGCGAACGCTCGACACTCGTGGCGCCCCACACGCACAGCAGGCGGAAGGCGGCATAGCGCAGCGTGGAGGAGATCTCGTCGAACAGTGCGGTCTCGGCGCCCTCAAAGGCATCGCCCAACTGCTCGGGGCAGGTGGTGGCGAGCGCCGTCAGGGCATCGAGGGCCTCCCAGCGGGTCTGCGCCTCGGGGCGGTCGAGCGCCTCGATCAGCGCGGGTACGCAGGGCACGACGCGCTGCGGATCGCGCTCGGCAAGCAGGTGCAGCACGCGGGCGGCAAACTGGCGGATGCGGCGCGTGGGACAGCCGAGCTCCTGGACCAGGCGGTCGACGGCGTTCTCGTTCTCCTCTGCCAGCTGGAGCTGTGCCAGCTCCTCGTCGGTGAGCTGTTCGTCTTTATTTTCTGCCATAGTTACCTCTTCTTACTATTTCTTAGCATGCTTGCCAGCACCCTTGCTGTCATCGGTGACCGAGATGAGCTGTCGGTCGGCCGCGCCATTGCGACGTGCACGGCGGCGTTCCTCGGCATCGCCCGCGTCGGCGGCGGCGCGGTGAGCCTTGTTGACGTTAAAGACCTCGTCGTGCTTGCGCCACGGGCCGACGGACTCGCCAAAGCTCATCTTAAGGCCGGCGATAAAGCCGCCGAGCCAGCCGATCGGCGCAAACTGCACCAGCGGGAACAGCGAGAACACCCAGGTCAGCAGGACGACTGCCGCCGCTCCCGCAAAGTTGGCGATCCAGTAGTCGCGCTTGGTGATGACGCGCTTTTCGCACGCCCACTGGCCGCACAGAAAGCCGATGTATATCGCAAAGAGAAAGAGCACCAGCGCAAGCACCACGAACGTCCAGCTCATGGGCGCTACTCCCCGTGATGGTGGCCGCAGCAGCACTCGTGGCCGTCATCGTGACCGTGACCGCCGCAGCACTCGTGGTCCTCGCCGTGGTGGTGGCCACCGCAGCACTCGTGGTCGTCGCCATGCTCGCCGCAACCGCAGCCTTCCTCGTGGGCACCGTGCTCCTCGGGACGATACTGCGACCAGTCCAGACCGGCGGCGATGGCGTCGGCCTCCTCCTTATAGAGGACCGTGATGGCCTGGGTGCCCAGCTTGGCACCACCGATGGCATCGAGCATGTCGTAGAGCGTAAGGGCCACGTCGGCGCCGGGCAGCGCAAGCTCGCGATCGTCGGCATAGGCGAGCGCCAAGCGCAGGTCCTTAATAAAGTGCTCGACCATAAAGCCGGGCTTGTAATCGCCGTCGAGCGCCTTGGGTGCCAGGCTCTCCATGGCGCCGGACTTGCCGGTGCCGCCCAGGATCATCTGACGGGTCTTCTCCAGATCAAGGCCGCTCAGCTCGGCAAACGCCAGCGCATCGGCCATGCCGACCATGCAGGCGCCCAGCGACACCTGGTTGGCGAGCTTGGCAGCCT
>CAUCTV010000123.1 GCA_958445895.1 uncultured Collinsella sp. | reverse complement strand
AAGCCGCCGCGACCGCCACGGTCGCCGCCACGGTCACCAAAGCCGCCACGGCCGCCACGATCGCCACCGCGACCGCCGCGGTCACCACCACGGCCACCGCGATCGCCAAAGCCACCGCGGCCACCACGGTCGCCGCCACGGCCACCGCGATCGTCACGGCCACCGCGAGGACCGCGGTCCTCGTCCAGGCCCATGGCGACGAGCGGAGCGATAACCTTATCGAGAGCGGCCATCAGCTCGGTGGCCTCCTCGTAAGAAAGCTCGGGCAGGAGCTTCTCCTTCTTGTTGGCAAGCTCGACCAGGCCCTCGGCGGCATCCTCGGCAGCGAAGACGACGATCTTGCGCATATCGCCCTCGGCGTCGTCGATGCGGCCGACCAGGTCGGCAGCCTCGGCCTCGGCCATCAGGCCATCGAGCTCACGAAGGCGCATGCCCAGCAGGTCGGACATCTCCTTCTGCTCCATCTTGGGCTTGAGGTCAAGAAGCTTGATGGCACGCTCGATGTTCGCCATGCGCTCGGCCTTGGCCTCCTCCTCCTTGGAAATAGCAAAGCGACGGCTACGCAGCAGGCGGGCGGCCTTCTGCATCTTGTCCATCAGCTCTTCGTCATCGTAATCAACGGCGGCCTCGACAACCTCGGCCTCCTCCTCGGCGGAAACCTCATCAGCAGCCTCAACCTCAGCAGCTTCGGTCTCCACGGTCTCGACTGCCTCAACCTCGGCAGCCATGGTCTCGTTCTCGGTCTCGTTCATGATCTCTTCGTTCTCGGACATGAGACTCCTTCTTGGCCCTCTCGGGCATCATCGCCCCATTCGCGGGGCCCGTCGCGCACTCTTTGCGCTTTAAACATTCATGCCTCTCGGCAAAACGTCCATTAGTTTATGGTGTCGTCCGCTAATCTAGCTGCAGAATCTATGTGCACACATTAATGCGACATGTGCGACTCGCGGCGAGCGTACACAACCGACACCGCGAAGCCAACCAGGGCAATCACGGCCGCCATGCGCACGGCGGCTGCAAATCCAATCGCCTGGGCAACGTCCGTCGCCACGCCGGCAGCACCGGCAGCCGCCGCAGAACTCGAGAGCAGGCCGATAAACAGCGACGGGCCAAACGATGCGGCAATCATGTTCCACGTGTTGAGCAATGCCGTTCCGTGAGGATGCTCAGCGGCGGGCAGCGTCTCCAAGCCGGCCGTTTGCGAGGGGCTCAGCACCAAACCGACTCCGGCATACACCACAACGGTCAGCGCCACGACGACGCCGATGTTCATGCTTGCCGCCGTCATCGAGATGGCAGTCTGCCCCACGGCAATCAGGGCAAAGCCGACCGGTAGCAGCGGCCATGCGCCATGGGCATCCATCACGCGTCCGCCCACAATCGAGGTCACGGCGTTGCAGGCAATTGCCGGCAAAATGAGCAGGCCCGCGACAAGCGCGGTCATGCCGTATGCGCCCTCAAAATAGAGCGGCAACAAAACGCTCATCGAGAACGTCGTCATCATCGACACCACCACAAGCAGACAGGCAGGCCAAAAACGAACGCTCGTCATGGGACGCACGTTGAGCACCGGATGGACGAGCTTGAGCTGACGGGCCGCAAACAGGCCGAGCAGCACAACCGCGGCGAAAAGCGTCACGATGCCGGCCATCACATTGGCCGAGAACTCGCCTACGGAATACACGAACGCCGTAATGCCGGCGGCGAGCAAAATAACCGACAGGATATCGAGCGAAACATCCAGGCGCTCTCCGACATTTCGAACGAGCTTTGCACCCGCCGCAGCGACCACAACACCGCCCACCAGCGGCACTAGGAACACCGCCCTCCAGCCAAACAACGTGCACATAAGACCACTGATCACAGGTCCAAACGCCGGCCCCAGCGTAATGCAGGCACCGCCCAAGCTCAGATACAGACCGAGCTTCTCGCGCGGAGCGCAAGATAGCACCACATTCATCATGAGCGGAAACAAGATGCCCGATCCCGCAGCCTGCAAAATGCGACTTGGCAGCAAAACGACAAACGACGGGGCGACCAGGCACAGGACTTCGCCGGCGACCATGCAGCCGCATGCAAAGAACAGCAGCTTGCGCGTCGAAAAGCGTCCGGACAGAAAGGCCATGATGGCCGTAAAGATCGACGTCACGATCATGTAGCCCGAAACAAGCCACTGCGCCGTGGTGGCACTCACCGAAAAGGCCGCCATAATGTCGTGCAGCGCCACGTTAATGATGTTCTCGTTAAACGCGGCAACAAAGGCTGCGATATACATAACAATGAGAAACGCCGAAGTGCCCGATGGCGTTGCCCTAACTTGTTGCTGAGATTTGCTCCCCATGCATTTCCTTCCTCTTGGAACGACCGTCGCATCGCCCCGAAGGAACCGTCCAGGGCGAGAATGAGCCCTAGACTTACGCCAGACGCCGCGCACGACGAATCTGGCCACATGGTCCAACGTCGAAAGATTGTAACGCGGACGCGCCGCTTTCCTTCCGCGCTATTATTAAAAGTCCACGAAAGCATGAGACATGAGGAGCCCGCCATGATTAAGCCCATCATGAAATCCGAGTTCTTTTTGCGCCTGCCCTCCGAAGACGCAGGGACCGATGATGCCGCGACCGGGCAGGACCTCCTGGATACGCTCCTCGAGCATGAGCACGAGTGCGTTGGCCTCGCCGCCAACATGATCAGCGTGCGCAAGCGCATCATCTGCGTAAAGGACGGCAACAGGACGCTGCTGATGTACAACCCTCAAATTCTTGAACAGGTCAATGCCTATCAGGCGAGCGAAGGATGCCTCTCGTTGATCGGTGAGCGCCCCTGTACCCGCTACCGCCGCATTAAGGTGGAGTATTTGGACGAGAACTTCGTCCACCGCATCAAAAACTTCTCGGGCTACACCGCCGAGAT
>CAUCTV010000122.1 GCA_958445895.1 uncultured Collinsella sp. | reverse complement strand
CTCTTTTCGCAGCGGCTGTCGCGCGGCAACGTTGTCGCGGCGGTTTCGGGCGCGGTGTCCGTCGCCGTATGCAAGTTCTTGGGCCTCACGAATATTGCCGTGCCGGCAAGCGTCGTGGTCGGCATTGCCATTGCGCTGGCGTGCGATGCTGTATTAGACGGAAGAGGTGCCCGCGATGCCCGTTAACGAGTTCTTGGTTCTGTGGCTGTCGTCGTGGGCTGCTATCGCGTTCTTTCGCATCGCGCCGGCGTTTGCCTTGCGCGGGAGAACGCTGTCGCCCCGCATTACCGAGGCCCTGGGTTATATCCCGCCCGCTGCCTTTGCCGCGCTGGTCGCCAACGACTTGGTGAGCCCCGGCGCGTTCGACGCGGGACCCTGGCCTGCCTTGGTTCCCTGGATTGCGGCTGCCGGCGTCGTGGCCGTGGCGGTCAAGACAAAATCGATGCTGTGGTGCTGTGTTTCGGGCATCGTGTTCTATATCGTTTTGAGCCTCATATAAGAGCGGGGCACGTTTAGCGCCCCTGTCCAACGAATCGAATTTCTCACCGAGCTGGTCTATTTCTTCTGGTACCATGGTCAAACTTTACTGTAGCAAAGCGTGACGTGGGCTTTTGTACCCCGTCAGCGGAAATGGGGGTTTCATGGCACAGGAAGCGACCGCCAACGAGCAAAAGAAATTCAAGGTCCCGCGCATCCCGGGCGACATCATGATCTATCCGATGATCGTCGGTCTTTTGCTCAACACCTTCTGCCCGCAGGTTTTTGAGATCGGCGGCTTCTTTACGGCTGCCTGCCGCGGTGGCTCCAATGCCATCGTCGCCGCGATCCTGCTGTTTGTGGGCGCCGGCATCAGCTTTAAGTCCACGCCGGGTGCCATCAAGACCGGTATCGTCGTGCTGATCCCCAAGCTGGTCGTCGCAGCGGCTCTCGGCCTGGGCGTGGCATATTTCTTTAACGACAACTTCCTGGGTCTGAGCTCCGTGTCTATCATCGGCGGCATCACGTTTTGCAACATGGCGCTCTATACGGGCATCATGGGCGAGTTCGGCGATGAGTCCGAGCAGGGCGCCGTCGGTATCCTGTTCTTTACGGCTGGCCCCGCCGTCACGATGATCATCCTCGGTGTTTCCGGCCTCGCCAACATTCCCATTGGCACCATTATCGGCTCCATCTTGCCACTCGTTATTGGCATGGTTCTGGGCAACCTGTTCCCGTTTATCAAGAACCTGCTGGTTCCCGGTGCCAATCCCGCGATTGCCGTCATCGGATTTCAGCTCGGTGCGTCCATGAGCCTGTCGAGCTTTATCACCGGCGGTATTTCCGGCATCTTGCTGGGCCTTGTCACGCTGTTTGTCGTCGGTCCCATCACCTTTGCGTTCGAGCGTCTGTGCGGCGGCAATGGCAAGGCCGCTGTGGCTTGCTCCACCATTGCCGGCACGGCTATGACCACACCGGTTGCCCTCGCCGAGGTCGCACCGCGTTACGCCGAGCTTGCGCCCACCGCGTACGCTCAGATCGCCACCGCCGTTATCATCACGGCGATCATGGCTCCGATTCTGACTGGCTGGGTCGACAAGAAGTTCTGCCAAGGCAAGGAGGATCTGTCGCCTGTCGGTGTCGAGGCCATCGAGGAGGCCGTCGCGACTGACATCGATGGCGAGTAGCAATCGATACCCATCAATGATGCCGGCGTGTGCAATTCGCGCCGTATGGGCGCCCGAACAGAAACTGTTTTGCAGTGATGTTCGGGCGCTCTGCTATTATCCCCTTTACCCCTGTGGAGTAAAGGGGTGTTTATTGCCCTGATTCGAATTGGGCGATTCTGACCACTTGGGTATTGAAGGGATGGCGCTAGTGGTTAAGGCACTCAAGATTGAGATATTCGTGCTATGCATGATTGTTCTTATCGGGCTTGCCGTGCGAAGTCGTCGCTCCTTGTTCTCGAGCACCCAGCAGCTATTGTTTAGCATGCTTGGCTACACCTCTGCCGCGTACATATTATTCGATATGATCTGGACGCTTTCGGACGGTGTGGACGGCACGTTGGGCATTGCTGCCAACTGGATTTCCAACGCGGTTTCGTTTTCGCTCTTTGCTATCGCGTGTCTCATTTGGTTTATCTATTCCGAGACGGTGCAGGGTTCTCGCCTTTTGACCTCGCGCTATAGGGTGGTGCTTGTAGCGTTGCCTACGGCTCTGGTGGTCGTGCTGGCGTTTACCAGTTACTGGACGCACGCCCTGTTCTATATCGATTCGCAGGGCGTGTATCGTCGCGGCTTTGCCTATATGATCCAGCCCATCGTCAGCTACTGTTACGTTATACATACGTCCCTGCATGCATTTGTGCAATCTCGCAGGGTCGAGAGCCTGCAGACGAAGGCCATCTATCGAACCTTGGCATTTTTCGCCATTCCGGCCCTGGTGGGCGGTACCTTTCAGGTCGTATACTCGGTGCCCGGCCTTTGTGTCGGCATAATGATTAGCATGTTGCTGCTCTACATCATCTACCAGGAGCAGCTCATCTCGACCGACCCGTTGACTGGACTTAACAATCGCAACCGTTTTGAGACCTATATGCTGTCGCTCTTCTCAAATGTGGATCAGGCCGAAGATGTATATCTGCTTATGATGGACGCCGACGGCTTTAAGCAGATTAACGATCGCTATGGGCATGTGGAGGGCGACCATGCTCTTCAGGTCATATCCGCTGCGCTCAAAGAAGTCTGCTCGGCGTCTGGCGGCTTTATCGCACGTTATGGTGGCGATGAGTTCGTGGTGCTCCAAAAGGCAGCGGCGGAACAGGATATCATGCATCTGTGCGCGACAATCAACGATGAGCTCGCGCGCGCCGAGGTTCCGTATCTGTTGCGGATGTCCATCGGCTACGCACGGGTCGGTGATGGCGTCGATACCTGGCAAGACTTGTTTCGTGCTGCCGACGCGGAGCTCTACCGCGTAAAGCGCGAGAAGAAGAAAGCCGGCG
>CAUCTV010000121.1 GCA_958445895.1 uncultured Collinsella sp. | reverse complement strand
ATCTTATGCGTACGATCACCGAGTCCGAGTCCACCCCCAAGGCCGACGGCTTCTTTATGCCCGCCGAGTTTGCCCCGCAGGATCGCGTGTGGATGGGCTGGCCCCACCGCACCGACACCTGGGCCCACGGCGCCAAGCCGGCTCAGAAGCAGTATGCCGCCATCGCCCGCGCCATCGCCGAGTTCACCCCGGTCACCATGTGCGCCAACCAGGCCGACTACGCCAACTGCAAGGCCGTCTTCGAGAACGACGAGAACGTCACCGTTATCGAGATGACCACCGACGACGCTTGGTTCCGCGACACCGCCGCCACCTACGTCATCAACGGCAAGGGCGAGAAGCGCGCCAACCACTGGCACTTCAACGCCTACGGCGGCCTCATCGACGGCCTCTATTTCCCGTGGGACAAGGACGAGCAGATCGCCCTCAAGATGGCTGAGCTCTCCGGCTGCCGCCGCTATCGTCCCGATGACATGATCCTCGAGGGCGGCTCCATCACCGTCGACGGCGAGGGCACCCTTGTCGTGACCGACCAGTGCCTGCTTTCCCCGGGCCGCACCTGCTCTGCGGTTCTGGAGGAGGAAGAGGATCCCGAGTCCATCTGGCCCAAGTACCACAAGAAGTTTGAGCCCTGGAGCGAGGAGCTTCGCGCCTACATGGACGAGCACCTCAAGGATTACCTGGGTGTCGAGAAGGTCATCTGGGTCAAGGAGGGCATCGACCCCGAGGAGACCAACGGCCACATCGATGACGTCGCCACGTTCATCGCCCCGGGCGTCATGGCCTGCATCTGGACCGACGATCCCGAGTATCCGTTCTACGAGCAGTGCCACGCTGCCTACGAGACCCTCTCCAACTCCGTTGACGCCAAGGGCCGCAAGATGAAGGTCTACAAGCTCTGCATGCCCGTGAACCCGCTGTTCATGGACCAGGCTTCCTGCGACACCATCGACGCCGACGAGAACGCCGAGCCGCGCGTTCCCGACGAGCCGCTGATTGCCTCGTACATGAACTACCTGGTCACCAACCACGGCGTTATCGTCCCGCAGTACGGCGACGAGAACGACCAGCTGGCCGTTGACACGCTCCAGAAGATCTATGACGAGGTCTGGGGCGAGGGCGTCTACAAGTGCGTCGGCGTTCAGTCCGAGCAGGTCGTCTTCGGCGGCGGCAATATCCACTGCATTACCCAGCAGGAGCCGTCCGCTTAATCGTCTGACTTTCCGAGGCACCCCATCTCGCCGCTCAAACCGTCGCTCGCGTACCAAAGTACGCTTCGCTCCTCTTTCGCGGCGACCTGGGGCACCTCGAAAACCCAGCCGATCAATCGGACAATCGGCGAATCGAACCATCTTGGGGCATTGATGGTCGGCTTGCCCGATGTCTTGGTCGGTTGGTTTTTCTCTGGGCACCCCGTTGCCTCCACTTCGGAGTGCCCTTTTCTTTGATTGAGTACGCGTCTGGCCTGGGATTTTTTGCGGGTTAGGCCAATTGTTCGCTTGAATTTCCCAGGTCAGACGCGTCTTCAATTGCCGAAAGTTATCGGTCGTGAACGCGACCGTTTTGATCGGAGTATCTATGTACCAGCGTATCGTTATCTACACGCGCCTGTTCCGCGAGCGTTGGTCCAACAATTGCATCCTCTCTTCTCTTTGGGATGGCACCTGCACCGGTGACGCGGCCTGCAACCCTACCTTGGGCTGCGCCTTCGGTACAGATGCCATCCTTTTTGCTGTAGGGGGAGCGTGTCGTGGCAGGTAAAAAGTTCTCCCTGTTCGAGGTCATCCTCTCGGTTATCTGCGTTGTCTTTACCATCGAGGCGGCCGCTCCGGCATCTGCCATGGGTAACGTGCAGTTCTTCTGGTGGATCTTCCTCATCATTACGTTTTTGCTTCCCTATGGCCTGGTGGTGGCCGAGCTCGGTACGGCGTTTGATTCCGAGGGCGGCCTGTACGATTGGGTTCGCCTGGGCTTGGGCGACCGTTGGGGCGCCCGCTGCTCTTGGTGCTACTGGGTTAACTTTCCGCTGTGGGTGGCAAGTATCGCCTGCATGTTCCCCAGTGTCATTAATGCGGTGTGGGGTATCGAGTTTTCACTCGGGATCCGAATCGCCATCGAGATTGTCTTTGTGTGGGGCGTCACGGTCATGGCAATGCAGCCGGTGGCCGAGGCAGATTGGGTCATGGACGGCGGCGCCGTCATCAAGGTGCTCATTACCGCTGTGGTGGGAATCGTCGGCATTTGGTTTGCCTGCAATAACGGCTTTGCCAACGACATGTCGTTTAAGACCTTCATTCCAGATCTGGGCGACACCAATTCGTTGACGTACCTATCGATTATCCTGTTCAACTTTATGGGCTTCGAAGTGGTCGCGACCTTTGCCAGCACGATGAAGAACCCGTCGCGTGATATCCCCAAGGCGGTTATTGCCGGTGGCGTGGCCATTGCGGCGATCTACATCATCTGTGGCATTGGCATTGGAGCCGCGGTTCCCACCGAGCAGCTTTCACTCGATTCGGGCATTGTGGACGCAGTCGCCGCTATGGTGGGGCGCACCCACCCGCTGACGATGGTCGTGGGCGTGGCCTTTTTGGTGACGCTGTTCGCCAATATGATCTGCTGGAGCTTTGGCGTCAACAACGTAGCGAGCTATGCCGCGCGCCATGGCAACATGCCGCGTCCCTTTGCGTTGGTGTCCAAAAAGACCGGCATGCCCAACGGCTCGGCGCTCATTAACGGCTGTTTTGCCAGTCTGGTGCTGCTGCTCCAGATTCCGCTGGGTGAGGGTTCCGACGTCTTTTGGGTTTTCTTCTCGATGAACGTCGTCTTTCTGCTCATGAGCTATATCCCCATGTTCCCAGCGTTTTGGCGTCTGCGCAAGCACGATAATCGTTCGCGTGTGTTCCGTGCGCCTTTCGAGGGCAAGGTGCTCGCGGTGGCGCTTGCGATGCCGGTGGTAGAGCTCGTGCTTTCCATTGTTGCGAC
>CAUCTV010000120.1 GCA_958445895.1 uncultured Collinsella sp. | reverse complement strand
ACCAACCTGCGCACGCATGCTCGCGAGAGCCAGCTCGACAAGCTCAAACGCCTCATTCGCCGCGCCGGCATTGAGCAGATCGACTTTGAGAACAAGTTCGTCGCCATCAAGATTCACTTTGGCGAGCTGGGCAACCTGAGCTTTTTGCGCCCCAACTACGCCCGCGCCGTCGCGGACGTGGTGAAGGAGCTGGGCGGCAAGCCCTTCCTCACTGACTGCAATACGCTCTATGTCGGTAGCCGCAAAAACGCGCTCGAGCACATCGACACCGCCTACCAGAACGGCTTTACCCCGTATGCCACAGGCTGCCAGATCATCATCGCCGACGGCCTCAAGGGTACCGACGAGGCGCTCGTCCCGGTCGAGGGCGGTGAGTACGTGCGCGAGGCAAAGATCGGTCAGGCGCTCATGGATGCCGATATCGTGATCAGCCTCACCCACTTTAAGGGCCATGAGCAGGCCGGTTTTGGCGGCGCCATGAAGAACCTGGGCATGGGAGGCGGCAGCCGTGCCGGCAAGATGGAGCAGCATGCCGCCGGCAAGCCGAACGTCGCGACTGAGCACTGCGTTGGCTGCCGTGCCTGCGAAAAGATCTGTGCGCACAACGCCATCTCGTTTGACGATACCCGCGAGCGCGAGCTTGCCAACGGCAACGCCCGCACGGTGCACGTGGCCGCCATCGACCACGATCGCTGCGTGGGCTGCGGACGCTGCATTGCGGCGTGCAACCAGGACTGCATCAAGCCCGACTATGATGCCGCGGCCGACGTACTCAACTACAAGATCGCTGAGTACACGAAGGCCATTGTTCAGGACCGTCCGAGCTTCCACATCTCGCTCGCCATGGACATCAGTCCCAACTGCGACTGCCACCCCGAAAACGACACGCCTATCGTTAACGATATCGGCATGTTCGCGAGCTTCGACCCGGTCGCTATCGATCAGGCCTGCGCCGATGCCGTCATGGCATCCGAGCCGCTGCCCAACACCGAACTCACCGATAGCGCGGCCAAGATGGAGCATAACCACGAGCATCTGGAGGGCGAGCAGGCCAAGGACCCCTTCTGCATCACGCATCCCGACACCGACTGGCGCTCCTGCATCGCGCATGCCGAGAAGATCGGCCTGGGCACGAGCAAGTACGAGCTCATCGAGGTCAAATAGCGCCTAGCTATTGGACAAAACAAGCGCCTCTGTGGCGTAAGTCGAGCAAAAGCCGCCCGTGAGCACAGCGCCCACGGGCGGTTTTCCGGAAGTATGCGGCAAATTCCGAGGCCGCCGAGCACACGACGTTTTTTGGCAACAAAACCCCTGATAAATTGTTGATAAAACTGCGGTCTGGTCGGCAGTTCCAGATTTTGCCGCATACTTCCGAAAATAGGGGGTCAGATAAAGCCTCGGACGTTGCTTTTTGCCTAAAAATTCTTTCCGAGGAAGTCGTCGACCGTATTCCAGTAGAGCTCGGGGTCAACTTGCGCACTCTTGGCGTGGGTGGCGCCATGGATGGTGAGCTTTTGCTTGACCTTGCTGGCGCACGCGTCGTAGTTTTGGTCGAGCATGCTGTACGGCACAAAGGTGTCCTGGTCGCCGTGGATAAACAGCATGGGAACCGTCGCGTGTTTGAGTTGCTCCACACTGCTTGCCTCATGAAAGTCGTAGCCCGCGCGCACGTTGCACACCAAGTTTGCTACATCGAGCAAGGGAAAGCTGGGCAGCCCAAATACATCCTTGAGCTGCAGGGAAAACTCGTCCCAAACACTCGTATAACCGCAGTCCTCGATGATGCATTTCACGTTGGACGGCAACGATTCCCCCGCGACGTTCATGGCTGTCGCCGCGCCCATCGACTCGCCAAAGACCAGGATGCGCGCTTCGGGATCGGCCTGAACGATTCGCCCGATCCACGCGAGGACATCGAGCCGCTCGGGCCAGCCCATGCCGATATAGTCGCCGCCGGATCGTTCGTGCGCACGGGCGGCGGGTGCGAGTACGTTCATGCCGCGGTCGTGGAAGCGCTTGACGTATCGCGCCATACCGATGGGCTCGTCGGTGTATCCGTGCAGGCAGATAGCGTAATCGTGTGTGCTCTCCGGGGCGGCAAAATACCAGGCGGCAAGCTCGGTCCCGTCGTCCGCGGTGAGGCTGCTGCTCTCGCGGTTTTCCTTAAACCACGCCCGTGCCTCGCCCTCCTCGGCGCCAATCTGCTCGCCCTTTTCGGCGTCCTTGCCGTCCTGCATCATCTTCATGGTGTAGGGGGCGCGAGGGTTCAGGGCAAAGTCAAACAAAAAGTTACCGGCAAATCCGAGCAGCGCGACGACGAGCACTAACGCAACAACGCCGGCTATCTTGAGCTTTCGATGGGGGTGTGCGCTTTGAGGCATTTACGGTTCTCCTTATAGATGTTAATACATCAACATTTAAAACAAGCGCATTATGGATGTTCGCCGTTGATGCGTCAACAAGCAAAGAATGGGTAAACAAAGGGACACGTATGGTGCAAATTTCGCACGTACCCAGACGCTTTGATATAGTGTTGAGAACTCTTTACATTGGAGGATGTAACCGGCATGTCCGATTCGAGCGACAGTTCTAAGCCGCGACCCAAGACCGCGGCCGTTCCACACTACACGGTGGGCGAGGAGATCATGAACTCCGTCACCCATGGTGTCGGCTGCCTGCTGGGTATCGCGGGCCTGGTGCTCCTGATCGTATTCGCTGCCCTGCGCGGCGGAGGCCCGGCCCACATGGCCGCGGCGATTGTCTATGGCGTCAGTATCATCCTCGAATACTTGGCCTCCACGCTTTATCACGCGATTCAGCCCGCGCGCGCCAAGCGCGTGTTCCGCATCATCGACCACAGCTGCATCTACCTGCTTATTGCCGGCAGCTATACGCCGTTTTGCCTCATCACGCTCGCAAACGACGGCGGCCCTGCGCTGTTTTTTGCCGTATGGGCCATCGCCATTATCGGCATCGCCCTCGAGTGCTTTATGCGCGAGCGTCAACCGCA
>CAUCTV010000119.1 GCA_958445895.1 uncultured Collinsella sp. | reverse complement strand
CCTGGTCGGACGCAGTCGCGGCGGTGTTCGTCACGTTCTCGCTCATGGCTAGAACCTGCCCGGATGCTCGGCGCACAGTTCGTCGCGCATGGCGTATACGCGGCTCATGGCCTCGGACTCAAACCAAGCCAAGCGCTCCTTGCGCTTGAGCTCGGCCGGTGCATCGGAAAGCGAGACGGCCTTGCCGGCACGAATCCAGCACTTCTTGGGACGCATGAGCCTTTTGCCCGCGGGCGTGATGTCGGACCAGCCGCAGATGGCGAGCGGGTTGACGGGCGCCTTGCCCATCTGAGCGATGAGCGCAAAGCCGCCGTGGACCTCGGGCTTGATCTCGCGCGAGCGGATGCGCGTGCCCTCGGGGAAGATCAGGACGTCCTCGCCGCGCAGCAGCGCATGCTGGGCGGCGCGCAGGCACTTCATATCGGCAGTGCCGCGCTCCACGGGGATGCCGCCAACGCGGCTAAAAGCCCAGCGCACAATCTTGCTCTTGGCGAACTCGGACTTAAAGATGGGGCGAATGCGGCGGCCGCCAAAGAATAGCGCCGTCTCCACGGCCAAGAGCTCAGCCATCGAGGTGTGGTTGCAGATGACCACGCTGCCGCGGCCTTCCTGGCGCTCAAACAGCAGGTCAGCGTCCTCGACCTTCCAACGCCACATGAGCTTGGAGAAGGCCCAAAGGATGGCCATGACTACGACGACGGTGCCGCGGATGAGCGCTGGGAACTCTGCGTAGGGGGCGTTGTAATAGTCCTCGGGCGTCTGCTTAAACAGGCGCATGGGCTACCTCCTTTGGTTGATGAGGCCCTCGATAATGCGGACGACCTCGTCGATGGTATGGGCGGTGGAGTCGACGTGCACGGCGTCCTCGGCGGGCACGAGCGGGGCGACCTCGCGGCTGCTATCAAGCTTGTCGCGCTGCTTGAGGGCGTCGAGGGTATCGTCGACTTCGGTCTCGAGTTGCGCGGGCGTGAGCGGCTGAGCATCGTTTTGGTGACGCTGCAGCACGCGGCGGCGGGCGCGCTCGCGCGGGTCGGCGGTCAGGAAGACCTTGACCTGCGCGTTAGGGAACACGACGGTTCCGATGTCGCGACCCTCGGCCACGATATCGCGGTCCTCGGCGGCGCGGCGCTGATGGATGAGCATGGCGGCGCGCACGCCCGGGTAGGCCGAGACTTTGGACACGTTGGCGTCGACCTGCGGGGTGCGGATGGCGGCCGAAGCGTCCTGGCCGTCAATGGTCAGGCGCGTGTCCTCGCCGGTGCCGTTGGTAAAGCGAATCTCGATCTGCTCGGCGAGGGCGTCGATGGCCGCCTCGTCGTCCAGGTCGATACCGCGGTCGAGCGCGGCGAAGGTGACGGCGCGATACATGGCGCCCGTGTCGAGCTTGTTAAAGCCCAGCTGGCGGGCGATCTCCTTGGCGATGGTGGACTTGCCGGAACCGGCGGGGCCGTCGATGGCGACGATCATGCAATGCTTCCTTTCGATGGTTGACGTGCTGGTATTGTTCGTGGGCGTTGGGGCGCGGCGGGTTGTCTAACCCGTGTAGCGCTCGCGGTAGGTGTTGCGCTTGGGTGCGGAGCCGTGGCTGCCATGGTGACGCGTGCGGCTGGCGGGCGTGTCTTGGGGCTTGCCGCCGCGCTTGGCACTGGCCTGCTTGGGAGGGATGCCACCGCTTTTGAGGATCTGCACCTCGCGGTCGGTGAGCTCGCGCCATGAGCCCTTGGCCACGCCCTTGAGCTCAAGGCCGGCAAAGTTGCAGCGGTGCAGACGGATGACCGGATGGTGAATCTTGCTCAACATGCGCTTAACTTGATTCTTTCGACCCTCGCGGATGATGACCTCCACGGCGGTGGTACCGGGCTTTACGCCTTGCGGAGCCACGGCCTCGGCCTCGCGCGCGTTGATGACGCGGCAGATCGCCGGCTGGCACAGGCCGTCGTCGAGCTCGATGCCACGGCGGAGCGGGTCTAGATCGCGGTCTGTCAGCCGCCCGTCCACGAGTGCCTGGTAGGTCTTGTAGACGTGCTTGCTGGGGTGCAGCAGGTCCTGCGACAGGTTGCCGTCGGTGGTAAAGAGCAAAAGGCCTGTGGTGTCGCGGTCCAGGCGGCCCACCGGGAAAAGCCCCGGAAAGCGGTCGCGGGGGACCAGGTCGGCCACGCAAGGGCGCTCCTGCGGATCGCTCATGGTGGTGAGGTAGCTGGTCGGCTTGTAGAGCATCAGGTACACGGCGCCCTGGTTGAGCTTGACGGGCGTGCCGTCGACCTCGATGTGATCGCGGTCGACATCGACCTTGGTACCTAGTTCGGTCGCGACCTGGCCGTTGACGGTCACGCGGCCGGCGGTCATCAGGTCCTCCGAGCCGCGGCGGCTCGCCACGCCCGCGCGCGCCAAAAAGCGCTGCAGGCGCATGGTGTGCGGATAGACGGGCTGTGCGTCGGTTGCGGGTACTGCGTTGCCCATGGCGCGCGTCTCCCCTACTTCGTTAGTCCTCGTCATGCAAATCCTCCGAGGTCTCGTCGACGACCAGGGTTTCCAAGTCCTCGACTGCCTCAACATCTTCAACATCGGTATCGAGCAGTTCGCGCTCTTCGTCCAGGTCCTCGGCCTGCTCCTCGAGCGTGGACTGAATGCTGCGGCCGCTCAGGCGCTCGCGGATAAACTGGCGCGATTGCTCGTCGGGGGCAAACTGCTCCAGATCGGGCAGGTCGCGGGTGGAGCGTAGACCAAACTTTTCCAAGAAGGCGTTGGTCGTGCCATAGATGATCGCCTGACCGCGCTGGGGGTCGCGGCCGAGCTCGCGCACCAGACCCTTGTCCACGAGCGACGCGATGACGCCGTCGGAATTGACGCCGCGTATGCCTTTGACCACCTCGCGCGTCACGGGCTGGTGGTATGCGATGACGGCCAGGGTTTCAAGCGCCGCCTGCGACAGCTTTTGCGTGTCCCAGCTCAACACATAGGCCTCGACCACATCGTGGTAGGCGGGATGCGTAAACAGGCGCCAGCCGCCGGCGACCTCGCGCAGCTGAAAGCCGCGGTTGGCTTCCTCGTACTC
>CAUCTV010000118.1 GCA_958445895.1 uncultured Collinsella sp. | reverse complement strand
TCGCGGTGGCGCTTGCGATGCCGGTGGTAGAGCTCGTGCTTTCCATTGTTGCGACAATCGTGCCGCTTAACAGCTCGCCCGCCGAGATGTCAAAGTTGCCGATCCTCATGGGTGTGGTGATCGGCGTGTTGCTGGGCGAGGTTTCGCGCCTCATATCGCGCCACGGCCGCAGCATCGACAATCCCGGCGTTGGCGCATAGGGGTCAGGTTATTTTGCACCAAAACAGTAGCGCCGCGAGTTACGCAGCGCTTGGTGCATCTTGGATTACTGTTCGCGGTGCTCGGGATCGGAAACGAGCTTAGGCGCAAAGTAGGGGACGTGGCCCAGGTACGGGCGGCTGTCCGAACGCTCCTCGGCGATGCAGGGGACCTCATCGTAAGTAAGTGAGTCGCTCAGGTGGGCGATGGCCTTGGCGGCAGGAGCGACGAGCATCTTGAGCGGTGCGATAGGCGCCATGGCATCTCCTTTCCTGTATGCGACCCGTGCTTTGGCGCGAATGTATATGCCGCAAGTCTAGCATCCCGCCCAGGAGAGCTTCAAACCACCACAAAGGGGACAGGCACCTTTGTGGTGGTTTTGGCGTTTGCCCAGATGAAACCCGCCAAAATGAACCGGTCACCAGGAGAGGAAATGGCGTTGGGCGAGAATTTGGTTTGTTAAATAGGGTCCCGACCTGGGCTACTTATAGATTGTGGAAAACTCTATTGTCAGATTATGGCGAATGCTGCTGTAGGATTATGACATGCGCTACTACAGCCTATGGCAACGTACCTCATGAGCGCCGGCATGGTGCGAGTTGCCATCGCCACTCGCTACAGCGAGTAGCAGGCGGGCAAAACCACCGCAAAGCCGTCGCAAAACCGCGATGAACAACCGCCGCGAAGGGGGACGGGCCCCTTTCGCGGCGGTTTTTTGCCTGCCTGGTGCGTCTCGGATGCAAGTGAGTAGACTTTTTGGGATCTGCCGAGCACATCGCGACAAACGCTCGATAAAACCGCAGGCCAGAGCTGCGGCGTTTTGGGGTGTGCTCGGGATCCCGCCAAAAGCCTACTCACTTGGTTTTCACGGTTAGTAAACCGCCGCGAGGGAAAGCAGCTCCCCCGCGGCGGTCTTAACGTTCGCCCAGATAAAACCTGTCACCACAAGGGGGATGGGCGCCTTTTGTGGTGGTTTTGGTACTTGCTTAGCGGGTTAGCCCTGCGTGTCGCCTCCGTACATGTAGACGATAAAACCGTCGCCGGTGTCTTGACTGTGATCCTCCAGGATGCGCTTCATGTTGAGGTGCTCGTAGAACTGCCAGTCGGAGTTGCAGTCGCTCATCAGGAAGAACTTGGTGCAGCCTGCCTTGGCGAGCTCGGCGCGCGCAAGGTCGATAAGCGCGCGGCCGAGCCCCTTGCCCTGCCACTCGGGCACGATGATGGTCAGGTTGAGCTGGCCCTGGGCATACTCGTTGCCTGTGGCGGCAAAGCGATCCGCCGTGGCCTTTTCGCGACTGTCGCCGAAGAGCGAGCCCTCGAGCTTGGCGTCGGCAGCCTTTGCCATTTCGGTTGCCTGGGCGAGCATCTCGTTGTAGCAGGACTCCCACGTGGGGTTGGTGCGCGGCTTGCCGTCCTCGAAGATGCCGATGCAGCAGGCGGCGATAATGCGGCCCTCGGCCTCGGCGACAAGCGCGATAGGTGAGCGTTGCAGCTGCATAGCGATGTTAAAGCGCGCGCAGAAATCGGCAGCTTCGACGTCGCCGCGGTTGCGCAGCGTGTTGCACCACAGCTGGTTGTAGATGGCGGCGATGCCGGTCAGGTCGTCGAGCGTGGCGGCGCGCAGGGTTACGTTGTCAAGGCTCATGAAGGCTCCTTCCAAGTTGGGTCAGGCCACCTCTGAGTGTGACATGGACGCAGGGCGGCCGCATCAATCATTCGGCAGGCGAGCCCCGATCCCTCGGGGACGGAGGAAAAGGGGTCACGAGTGAGGATTTTCGGACGCTTGCCCGACGAGAGTGGATAATCTCCCACTTTGAGCGCGAACATGGGCCAAAAACGGGAGATTATCCACTCTCGTGGTGAGCGGGCCCTTGTGTCGATTCATTCCCTTTTTAGTAGGCTGTGCTTGCACTTTAGCGTGCGACAGCGGATAATGCCGAGCACTCGACAATACGCTTTTTGCTCTCTCTATAGATTGAGGAGGCCCCTATGGCCATGGATTTCAAACGCAGGCTGCCGATCCCCATGGAGATCCGCGAGGAAATGCCGCTTTCCGCCGAGCTTACCGCTAAGAAGCAGGCATTCGACGCCGAGGTCGCCAAGGTCTTTACCGGCGAGGACGCGCGCAAGGTGCTCATCATCGGCCCATGCTCTGCCGATCGGGAGGATTCGGTCCTCGAGTACATGAACCGCCTGGCCAAAACCGCCGAGGAGGTCAAGGACAAGCTCATCATCATCCCGCGTGTCTACACCAACAAGCCGCGCACCAAGGGTACCGGCTACAAGGGTCTACTGCACAATCCCGACCCCGAGGCGCCCGATGACCTGCTCGAGGGCGTCAAGGCCATTCGCCACATGCACCTGCGCGTCATCGAGGAGACCGGCTTCTTTACCGCCGACGAGATGCTCTACCCCTCTAACTATCAGTACCTTGTCGATCTGCTGAGCTACGTCGCTGTGGGCGCGCGCTCGGTCGAGAACCAGGAGCACCGTCTGGTGTCGAGCGGCATTTCGGTGCCGGTGGGCATGAAGAACCCCACTGCCGGCTCCACCACCGTCATGCTCAACTCCATCTACGCCGCTCAGGCGCATCAGAGTTTCATCTTCCGCAACTGGGAGGTCGAGTGCGACGGCAATCCGCTCGCGCACGCCGTTATGCGTGGCTACATCGGTCTCGATGGGCGCACCTACCCCAACTACCACTACGAGCACCTCGAGCGCCTGGCCGAGCGCTATACCGAGCACGCCGGCTATGCCAATCCGGCAGCGGTCATCGACTGCAACCACGACAACTCGGGCAAGCGTCCGCTGGAGCAGTATCGCATTTGCAAGGAGGTGCTCGACAGCTGCCGCCGCAACGAAGCC
>CAUCTV010000117.1 GCA_958445895.1 uncultured Collinsella sp. | reverse complement strand
CCGCGATGATTGGACGAATGCTGGTGAATTGCGTGCGGTGTCGCGTCGGCCGAAAAAGCTAGTTCTCGGCTTGCTCAACCCGTACCTTGACACGTGTCGGATTGCCGTGGCTGTCGAGGGTCTTGGCATCGAGTGCCTGGATCTCGATGTATGCCTCTCCTTCTTTGATGTCGCCGGCGGGGCACGTCTCGATTGTCTTGCCGGTCTCGACCACACCGGATTCGTACATGGTCTCGTCGTTTTGGATGACGCGGAATCGCTGGGGAAATTTATTGTCTTGGACGTTTTGCACGTTGACGCGCAGCTTGCCGTCCTCCTGTAGCTGAGCGACCGGCGCGACCGAAATCGTCATCATGTTGTCGCGGACGATGGCATCGAGCTCATCTTGGATTTCTTGTCGCGATTTACCCTCTGCCGTCGTGACTGAGGCGCCCGCTTCGGGCACGGGCTGCGACTGCCAGGCGTATAGCCCTACGGCGATGAGGGCGCAGGCGATAGCCAGGCAGACAACGACGAGTTTCTTGCGACGCCCCAGTCCTGCGAGGCGGGGCGGCTTCTTCGCACTCATGCGGCGTCCTTGGTGGTGTAGACACGTGCGAACGTGGACGGGTCCGCTCCAAAGAGCATGTGAAGCATCAGGCGGCGCGAGTAGATGAGCTCGTCAAAGTCGTGAGGGAGCTCGATGTCGTGGATACGCGCGATGTGGTGGGCGAGCGCCGAGAACGACTCGGGGTCGCAGATAACATCGGTGGTGACGTGGTAGACCGCCGTATCGGGGAACGCCTCTTCGTCGAAAGGCAGGAGATAGGGATCGTCGTCGACCTCGATGGCGACGCCGTACTGGGGCCAGTAATATGCCATGGGAACCTCCCTGCTTCTGGGGCCAAAACTTCTATCGGTTTTGGCTGTCGACGCCGACCGTATCAGCCGCTACTTGACCAATTTCTGACCAAATGCTTGACGGATTGACATCTCCGCAGGTAAAAGGCAGTAAAAATTACTTTAACTTTTTTCGAGTGACATTTACGCGATCGGCGACGGCGGGGCGCTATGTGTCAAAAGCATCGTCTGCCGAGGAAATCTTGCCGCTCGCCGAATTGCACGAACGTAAAAATCGCCAATTATGGAGACGGTCTCGAACACGTCGACGAAACGATGCGGTAACATCTCCCTGCAAACACTGTAGTTAGCTAAAGGGGGAGTTCGCGTGTCTGCAACCATCAAACCCTTCACCGACGAGTTCGAAGAGTATGGCCGCGATGAATCTCGCGCATCGGGCGAAGCATCGAGCATCTCGTTTCCGACAACGGAAGACGAGGTCCGTGCCATTTTGGAAACGCTCCATGCCGAGCGTGTCCCGGTAACGGTTCAGGGCGCCCGAACCGGCCTTGCCGCCGGTGCCGTGCCCCACGGTGGGCATATCCTCAATACTTCCCGTATGAATCGCTACTTGGGCCTTCGCCGCGATGAACAAGACCAATTTCTGCTGCGCGTGGAGCCGGGCGTTGTGCTCTCGGAGCTGCGTAAGCAGCTGAGCAAGAAGGTACTGCCGACCGCTGGTTGGGACCAGGCATCGCTTGAGGCCTACGAGGAGTTCCAAGAGTCCCCCGAGCAGTTCTTTCCCACCGATCCCACCGAGGCATCTGCCTGTCTGGGCGGCATGGCGGCATGCAACGCCTCCGGCGCCCGCAGCTACGCTTACGGTCCCATGCGCCCGCATATCACGGGACTCCACGTCGCGCTGGCTGATGGCGATTTGCTTGAGCTTCAGCGCGGCGAGGCTTTTGCCCAGGGCCGCCACCTGTCGCTCGTGACGGCAGAGGGTCGTACATTCGAGCTTGATCTTCCTGACTACACCATGCCCAAGACCAAAAATGCCTCGGGGTATTTTGTTGCGGACGATATGGACACCATCGATCTTTTTATCGGTGCGTGCGGCACGCTCGGCGTTGTCACCGAGCTCGAGATCGCCCTGCAGGCGGCACCTTCGGTCGTATGGGGTGTGAGTTGCTTTTTCGATAGCGAAGACAAGGCCGTGTCCTTTACCGATTCCGTGCGTCCCGTGCTGTCCCATGCCGCCGCTATTGAGTATTTCGATGCTGGCGCCCTGGATATCCTGCGTCGCCAGCGCGAGCAGTCGACAGCGTTTGCCTCGCTGCCGGCGCTCGACGACGAGGCAAAGGTCTGTGTCTACGTGGAGCTCGACTGCGATGACGAGGCGCAGGCGACCGAGGAGCTGTACCACCTTGGATGGGTGCTGGAGTTTGCGGGCGGCCGCGACGATGCGACATGGGTCGCCCGCACCGAAGTCGATCGCGAGTGCCAGCGGTTCTTCCGCCACGCGGTGCCCGAGAGTGTCAATATGCTCATTGACGAGCGTCGCCGCACCGACCCCACCATTACCAAGCTGGGATCGGATATGTCGGTGCCCAATGCACGCCTTGCCGATGTCGTGGTCCTCTATCGCCGCACGCTGGCCGAAAGCGGGCTTGAGTCTGCTGCCTGGGGACACATCGGGAACAACCATCTGCATGTGAACATCCTGCCGCGCGATGCGCAAGACTACCGTCGTGGTGGAGAACTCTTTGCCCAGTGGGCTTCCGAGGTCACGGCCATGGGCGGTGCCGTTTCTGCTGAGCACGGCGTCGGCAAGATCAAGGCGGGCTTCTTGGAGACGATGTACGGCCACGAGGCCATGGTCGAGTCGGCGCGCCTCAAACTCCAGCTCGATCCTGCCGGCCAGTTGGGTCGCGGCAACCTGTTTACGGAGAAGCTCTTGGATGAACTCGTCCAGAAAGGGGGCGCGTGAAGATGAGTGATTTCCATATGGTGGTGTGCGTCAAGGCGGTGCCCGGAAGCACCGAGGTCAAGATGGACCCCAAGACCAATACTATCGTGCGTGATGGCAAGCAGGCGGTCGTTAATCCCTTCGATGCAAGTGCCCTCGAATGTGCGCTAGCGCTGAAGGACGACTTTATCGGCTTTGGCATGGACGTGCGTGTGACGGTGGTGTCGATGGGCATCCCCGCGACCGAATCGCTGCTGCGCGACTGCATCGCCCGCGGTGCCGACGACGCGCTGCTGCTGACCGATCGCGCCTTTGCGGGCGCCGATACCCTAGCCACCACCTATACCCTCAAATGCGGCATCGA
>CAUCTV010000116.1 GCA_958445895.1 uncultured Collinsella sp. | reverse complement strand
CCCCCGGCAGCATGGGAAAACGTATCAAACGGGGATGTTCGGTACATTCCGCACAATGGGGCCACCCGTTACCAAGGGGCCAACTGGTAGTAACCAGATTGCCACCTACTAGGTCATATCAATATATGGGAGCACTTGCGCAACCAAGTTCGGAAGTCCGCCAGCGGCAGTAAAATGAGCGTCAACGGCAAGGTGGGCTTAATAAGCCATACCAATTGGTTCTTCAGTCAAATACCAATCTAGCAAAAATGTACTGTTTATCTGGTATTACACAGACCATACCTTTCCCTCGGGAACTGGACTTCGCGAAGTTTGCCGAGAGAAAAGCTCGACCGCCGCCCTGCGACCTACCGGAGATTGCTATGACGTACGTTGGCTGATTTGGTTTGGAATGAGAGGTTGACGGAGGGTGGTGGGCACAACTGTCCCGGGTGCATTTCAAGATGCACCTAAATGTCTGTCTTTATCCTTATAGATTGTCCAGGTAGTCGTCGGCATCATAGGTAAGGCTGTAAGCTTTATTCAGGATGCGCACGAGCTCCTGGGCATCGTGCTCGCCGAGCGCTGAGAGTTGTTTCGAGAGCGATGCCACACTCTCGGCATTTTTTTTCGCCGCGAAATCACGGCCTTCCTCGGTAATGCTCACCAGCACACGCCGACGATCGTTTGGATCAGTCCTGCGCTGAACGTAACCCTTACTCTCGAGTGAATCCAAGATATGCGACATGCGCGCACGGGAGAATTTCAGCTTCTTGGCAATCTCGGAGGGAATGACATCACCGTCAATACCCGATAGATACTGTAAAACCGGTGCCTCGCCCACACTGGCGCCGCCGGCAGCACTCAAGGATCCCTTGGCAAGGGAACGTGAGTACACAATCAGTTTTCGAGCGACGTCATCGTAATCCACTGGGGATATTGTCCTTTGCAACTCTAGAAGGGCCATAAAACCGTCATTTGCCGTACATTAGTTAACATTCGCAACAATTATTTATGATACCCCAACGCGGAAGTCTATTGCTCGTCCTTCTTGCGTCGCATAAGCTCCTCAACGTCGACACCAGCGGCCTCGAGCATGCGCTCGACATTCTTTTTGGCGTTGGTCGTGCCGACCTTAAGCACGATCGAAAGCGGAGTGCCCACCACCAGGCACACGATGCCCACGGGGACACCCCAGCCGGGGCCGCCCTGCATACCCCACATCCCCATCAAAAAGCCAATCGCCACGAGCGAATAGCCCAGGCGCAGCCAAACATTGAGCCGCTGAATAGCATCGGTCTGCATCTTTGCCTCGCGAATCAAGTCGTCGCGCGAAAGGTCGTGTCCATGTTTCTCGTGCATATGGTCCTCCTCGTGCAAAGTGTGCATCATGCGCAAGTGCATCGTTTGTCGAATACGTCATCTTTCAAGAGCAATATAGCGGGTGTCGTGTAGGCGATGGAGGTCGCTGGCCATATTGCCCTTGAAGGGCGGCGCAAAATCAGAAGGCCGTGCGGTTGAGGCCGCACGGCCTTACAGGGGGCCAGGAGATGATGACTAGTAGCTCAGTGCCGGGTCGAAGAAGCCAATGAGAACGCCCACAAATGCGATCACAACGAGGATCAGCATCATAACGATGGGGTTGACCTTCTTCTTGGTCATCATGTACCAGCAGAAGATGATGAAGACCATGGGCAGCAGGTGCGGATAGATTCCGTCGAGCGTGTCCTGGAACTTACCGCCGCCGGGCAGCACCAGATTGGGGCTGCAGGTGATGGAGACCCAGGTAGCACCGACTGCACCGATGACCATGGTACCGACCATCACGATGGAATCACGCAGAGCCTTGGCCTTGGGGCCGACGAGGGCCTCGACCGCCTTGCCGCCGAGCTCATAGCCCTGGTTGTAGGCAAAGCGCATGCCAAGGAACATGAGCAGGTTCCACACGACAATATAGAAGATGGCACCGAGCGGAGAGCCGCCGGTCGAGAGACCGAGGGCGATACCGAGCAGGATCGGGATCAGGGTACCGACGATCAGCGAGTCGCCAAGGCCGGCGAGCGGGCCCATGAGGCCGGCGCGGATGCCGTTGATGGCGTCGTCGTCGATGGCCTCGCCGTTTGCGCGAGCCTCCTCGAGGCCGGCGGTGACGCCGACAATCATGGTGCCGATCTGCGGCTCGGTGTTGAAGAACGCGGAGTAGGTCTGGAGGGCCTGCTTCTGCTCCTCGGGCGTGTCGTAGAGCTCCTCGACGATCGGAAGCATGGCGCACAGGTAACCGAAGGTCTGCATGTGCTCCTGCGAGAAGCAAGTCAGGTTGCCATAGGACCAGTTGCGGAACGACTTGGCAAGCGTTTTCTTAGAGAGTTTCTTCTTCTCTGCCATTAGATGTCCTCCTCTTCCTCATCATCGGAGCCCGAGGCGATAGCTGCCTTGGGAGCGTTTGCGAGGTCGATCTTGAGCGAAGCGATCTCATAGTTGATCAGGGCGAAGAAGCAGCCGATGCCGGCGGCGGCAATCAGGTTGCATCCCATGACAGCGGACAGGGTGAAGCCGAAGAAGAACGTGAGGAAGTCCGTCGGCTTGGAGATGACCTGCTTGAGCAGGATGGCGATACCGACGGTAGGCAGCAGCGAGCCGACGGTGAACAGCGTCTTCATCGCGATGCCGTCCATGGGCATGTAGGTCTTCATGAGGTCGACCATGGCGGTGCCGCCCATGGTGATGATGAACGTCGGGAGGAACGAGCAGACGATGTGACCGATCCAAGGCAGAACGTTGTTGACCAGGTAGAGCTTGTGGAGGTCGCCCTTCTCGAGCCACTTCCAGCCCATGCCCTGCCATACCAGGTTAATGGTGGCGGTGCCATAGAAGAGCACAGTGCCGAGCGTGCCGACGGCGGCACCGAGGGATGCGGCCATGCCGGCGGCCTCAGCGGAGGCGGGATCGATGCCCGAGTTCTTGATGGCGAGGATCGCCAGCGGGATGCCGATATAGGACACGGCGCGGACGTCGGCGGAGACGGTTCCGCCGGGGGTCACGAGAGCGATGTAGACAACTTGGATGGCAGCGCCGACGAGGATGCCCGTCTGCATATCGCCCATGATGATGCCGACGATGAGGCCGGCGACCAGAGGACGACCCAGAGTGTAGTTGCCGATCGTCGTGCCGCCCATGCCAGGCAGTGATGCCAGGCAGGCGAACAGGCCGAACAGCGCGGCTTGGAATGCATTGATTGCCATGCTTTCCCCTTTCTTTAT
>CAUCTV010000115.1 GCA_958445895.1 uncultured Collinsella sp. | reverse complement strand
TGGACTAGCGTCCGCGCTCCTCCATGATGATCTCGATCTCGTCGGCGTTGATGCCGACCATGGCCTCGCCCAGGTCCTCCGAAAGCTCGGCGATGAGTTTGGCGTCGGTGAAGTTTGCCACGGCCTTGACAATGGCGGCTGCGCGCTTGGCGGGGTCGCCGCTCTTAAAGATGCCCGAGCCGACAAAGACACCTTCGGCGCCCAGCTGCATCATCAGCGCGGCGTCGGCGGGGGTCGCCACACCGCCGGCAGCAAAGTTCACGACGGGAAGCTTGCCCGTGGCATGGACCTCGCGGACCAGCTCGACCGGCACCTGCAGTTGCTTGGCTGCCTCAAAGAGCTCATCATCGCGCAGGGCGACAACGTCGCGGATTTGCTTTTGGATCTTGCGCATGTGACGCACGGCCTGAACGACGTCGCCCGTGCCCGGCTCGCCTTTGGTGCGGATCATCGTGGCGCCCTCGGCAACACGGCGCAGCGCCTCGCCCAGATCGCGGGCGCCACAGACAAACGGCACGTCAAACTGGGTCTTGTCGATGTGGTAGACATCGTCGGCGGGGGAGAGGACCTCGGATTCGTCGATGTAGTCGATCTCGATGGCCTGAAGGACCTGCGCCTCGACGATGTGACCGATGCGGCACTTTGCCATGACGGGGATCGAGACGGCCTCTTGAATGCCCTTGATCATCTTGGGGTCACTCATGCGCGACACGCCGCCGGCGGCGCGGATGTCGGCCGGGATGCGCTCGAGTGCCATGACGGCACAGGCGCCCGCCTCTTCGGCGATGCGTGCCTGCTCGGGCGTGGTGACGTCCATGATGACGCCGCCCTTGAGCATCTGCGCGAGCTCGCGGTTGAGTTTAACGCGATCGGCCTTGCTGGTCTGTTCTGCCATGGTTGCTCCCTTGGTTGGCATGTGCATTGCTTGACGGAACATCCTATCGGGGAGCTGGGTATGGCGAAATACTCAGTTTTCGAGATAATAACAAGGTCAGACTAATACCAGATTGAATGACTCGATAAGGTCAGGTGACAAACTCATGCTTGACTATAATTTGGAATACCGCGGCGAAGCATCGCTCTATGAGTATGTTTACCAGCAAATTCGAGATGATATCGTAGCTGGACGTATTGCGGCGGGGGAGCATCTTCCGTCTAAGCGTGCCTTTGCCAGTCATCTGGGAATCAGTGTCATTACCATCGAGAATGCATATAGCCAGTTGCTTGCCGAGGGTTATATTTGCTCAAAGCCGCGGCGTGGTTACTACGCGTGCGAGCTTCCCGATGCACCGGTTTTGTCTTTGGCCGCGGGGGATATCGACCGAGATGCTGTCTCTGTTGGCCCCAGCGCGCATGATTCCGACGGACAGACCGAGCAGTTCGAGGCTCTTTCTCCTTCCGCTTTGGAGGCGGCGCGGCTTTGGCAAAGCGCGCTACGGGCGACACTGACGTCCGAAGACGAACGTGAAATCTTTTCGCCCGCGCCGGCGCAGGGCACCGTTCGGCTACGACGCGCAATTGCTCACCATCTGCGCGGGACAAGGGGTATGAATGTCGACCCCAACAACATCGTTATCGGTGCGGGCGCCCAGTTGCTCGATACCATGTTGGTTCAGCTGCTTGGCGCGGACAAGGTGTATGCCGTTGAGGATCCGGGGTATTTGCGTTTGACGCGCATCTATCAGGCCATGGGTTGCGAAGTGCGGCATATCCCGTTGGACGGTGAGGGCGTGGACTTGAGCGCTCTGCAGAAAACCGGGGCGGATGTCCTTCACCTGATGCCGTCCCATCAGTATCCGACCGGCCTTGTGACGAGCATTGCGCGTCGCTATGCCCTGCTGAGCTGGGCCGCCGAGCAGCCGGACCGGTATCTCATCGAAGATGACTTTGATTGCGAGTTTCGCCTTGCCGGTAAGCCGATTCCCGCGCTTGCGTCGATCGATGCCGCCCAATCGGTCATCTACACTAACACGTTTTCAAAAAGTCTGTCGTCGGCCCTGCGTTTGGCGTATATGGTCCTGCCCGATGAGCTGATGGAACGGTTTAGGCGCAACCTTGGCTTTTACGCCTCGTCGGTGAGTTCTGTTGACCAGGTCGCTTTGGCTCGTTTACTGGAATCAGGCGATTACGAGCGACATGTGAACCGCGTACGCGTTCGTGCTCGCGAGGCGCGTGATGGCCTGGCGACGCTTGTACGGAAGGCATTTCCGGCGGGGGAGGTTTCGATCGAGCACGCGGATGCCGGCCTTTACTGCGTCGTAGCCGCAGGGCGTGACACGGATGAAAACTCTATTACGCATGCCCTCACGCGTTCGAATATTCCTTTTACCGATATCGGTGACTGTTTTTGGTGCGCCAATGGCGTATCTGTCCCAGAAAAATCAGCTCGAATTCTTGTCCAGTATGACGACCTGAGTCCAAAAGAGCTAAAAACCCTGGAGTCGCAGTTGACGGGAACGCCCTGCAGCCTAAGTGAGTAGACTTTTGGCGCCTTGGCGAGCAGGACGTTTTGAAGCAATCCATCTACCTGCGATTTTGTAAAGCAGTATGGACGGTCTGCTCGGCGGGTCCTAAATAGTCTACTCACTTGCTGTGCAAGGCTTCCGCATGAGCGAAAAATGAGTTTTCAACAGCGCTCCGTCCAGCTTTTGGCAAGCTTTTGGCCAGTTGGGGAGGGCTGTTGAAAACTAAGTAGTCCGTTCGGCGCCCTTTTCGGCGCGTTCGCGCCAATGCGTGAGCGCCCGGGTTGAAATTCGTGTTTTCCTGTGCCTATGAAGGATCTACTTTGTGACATATCGGCTTTTAAGTACTGGCGCTTGCCCCCTCAGGCCCGCGCTCTGTGTCCGCCGCTCCCGCGACCGGAAGAAGACCGGCGGCGATGCGAGCTCGCCCGTAACCCGACGGCTACGGTTGTGCTCGGCTTTCCGCTGTATACATTGGTTCGGACGAGAGGCAAGCGGACTTGCCCTGTCAGCATTAGGCAGCGGCTGTTCCTAGGCGAGTTTCCCAGGGAATCCGTGCTGGAAACGGAACATGGGTTTTTGGTTACGTCTCCTCTGCTGACGGCATTCATCATGTCGCGGCATCTGACGGATCTCCAGCTTCTTTTGGTGTTGGCGGAGATGTGCGGCTTGTTTACGGTTTGTGCCTTGCCAGCAGCACTCGAGGCAGAGCTTTCGCGTGCAATTGAGTCGGGCGCGATTCCGGCAACCTTGGGTTGGGCGCGCTGTCCGTCCGAGGACGGCG
>CAUCTV010000114.1 GCA_958445895.1 uncultured Collinsella sp. | reverse complement strand
GGCCGCGGCGGCCCGCGCTGCATGAGCATGCCCTTCTGGCGCGAGGACCTCTAAGTCTTTCCGTTTCCGGTGCGGTCCCCCTACAACCGCACCGGTTTCGCCCGTCAAACGGGCAACACTAATACTTACGTAATTCATTTCTTCGAAAGGATTCGAACCATGGGTGTTAACCTCTCCGGCCGTAGCTTCCTCAAGCTCCTCGACCTCACCACTGAGGAGATCGAGTACCTGCTCAAGCTCTCCAAGAACTTCAAGGACATGAAGCGCGCTGGCGTTCCGCACCGCTATCTCGAGGGCAAGAACATCGTTCTGCTCTTCCAGAAGACCTCCACTCGTACCCGCTGCGCCTTCGAGGTCGGCGGCATGGATCTGGGCATGGGCGTCACCTACCTCGATCCGGGTTCGTCGCAGATGGGCAAGAAGGAGTCCATCGAGGACACCGCCCGCGTTCTCGGCCGCATGTATGACGGCATCGAGTTCCGTGGCTTTGCCCAGGACGACGTCGAGGAGCTCGCTGCTAAGTCTGGCGTGCCCGTATGGAATGGCCTGACCACCGAGTGGCACCCCACCCAGATGCTCGCCGACATCCTGACCGTCCAGGAGAACTTCAATTACGACATCAAGGGCAAGACCCTCGTCTTCATGGGCGACTGCAAGAACAACGTTGCTCGCTCCCTCATGGTCGTCTGCTCCAAGCTCGGCATGAACTTCGTGGCCTGCGGCCCCGAGGAGTGCATGCCCGCTGACGACGTCATCGAGGCCTGCAAGCCCATCGCCGAGGCCAACGGCTGCACCATCAAGCTGACCACCGACGTCAAGGACGGCGTCACCGGTGCCGACGTTATCTACACCGACGTGTGGGTCTCCATGGGCGAGCCTGACGAGGTCTGGGCCGAGCGCATCGCTCAGCTCACCCCGTATCGTGTCACCTCCGAGGTCATGGCTATGGCCAACCCGGGTGCCATCTTCCTGCACTGCCTGCCCAGCTTCCACGACACCAATACCACCATTGGCGCCGAGAAGTGCGAGCAGTTCGGCATCACCGAGCAGGAGGTCACCGACGAGGTCTTCGAGAGCCCCGCTTCCAAGGTCTTCGACGAGGCCGAGAACCGCATGCACACCATCAAGGCTGTCATGTACGCCACGCTCAAGTAAGAGCATCTAGCATCTCGCTCGGGGTGTATTGCTGCACACCCCGAGCGGTTTTATCTGGTAATAATCTCGCATCAAGCGGCAGGCACGGCACGGAAGAGCCGCTTCGGGCGAGATCAGTAAATGATTTATGAAGGGGGGATGAGAACTATGACTGAGACCGCTAAGAAAAAGCGCGGTATGCCTTCATCGTTCACCATTCTTCTTGCTCTGCTGGCAATTGTCGCAGTGATTACCGTTATCGTCTCCGGCACGTCCGGCGGCGCGGTTACTGCCGCCCGTCTGAGCGATTTCTGCACCGCCCCGATCCTGGGCTTCGCTGACGCTCTGCCCGTCTGCCTCTTCGTTATGATCCTGGGCGGCTTCCTCGGCATGATGACCGAGACCGGCGCCCTGGACAACGGCATCGCCGTTCTGGTGCAGAAGCTTAAGGGCAACGAGATTATGCTCATTCCCGTGCTGATGCTCATCTTCTCCCTCGGTGGTACCACCTATGGTATGTGCGAGGAGACCGTTCCCTTCTACGCCCTGCTCGCCGCTACCATGATGGCCGCTGGCTTCGACCCTATGGTCGGCGCCGCTACCGTCCTGCTCGGCGCTGGCTGCGGCTGCCTCGGCTCCACGGTTAACCCGTTCGCCGTCGGCGCTGCCGTCGACGCTCTGACCGGCGTTGACATTGCCGTGAATCAGTCCATCATCATCGGCCTCGGTGCCGTCCTGTGGATTGTTACCACTGCCATGTCCATCTTCTTCGTCATGAGCTATGCCAAGAAGGTCAAGGCTGATAAGGGTTCCACCATCCTGTCGATGCAGGAGCTCAAGGACGCCGAAGAGGCTCACGGCAAGGCTGCTTCCGAGGTTCACAAGGAGGTCAAGCTCACCGGTCGTCAGAAGGGTGTTCTGATCGCCTTCGCCTTCACCTTCGTCGTCATGATCGTCGGCTTCATCCCGCTGGCAGACCTCAACGAGGGCGTCGCCAACTTCTTTGACGCTGGCGCTGTCTACGATGCCGACGGTAACACCGTCGTCCAGGGCTGGTCTGCCCTGATCACCGGCCTGCCCATTGGTCAGTGGTACTTCGACGAGGCTTCCACCTGGTTCTTCCTCATGGCTATCTTGATCGGTATCATCGGTGGCCTGTCCGAGAAGCAGATCGTCAACACCTTCATCACCGGTGCTGCCGACATGATGTCCGTTGTTCTCGTCATCGCCCTCGCCCGTGGTATCTCCGTCCTCATGGCTAACACCGGCCTCGACGTCTACGTCCTCGACGCTGCCGCCAATGCTCTGGCTGGCCTGTCCGGCGTGATCTTCGCTCCCATGAGCTTCCTGGTCTACTTCGGCCTGTCCTTCCTGATTCCCTCGACCTCTGGTATGGCTACCGTCTCCATGCCCATCATGGGACCGCTGGCTGTTAAGCTCGGCTTCTCGCCTGAGGTCATGGTCATGATCTTCTCCGCCGCCATCGGTGTCGTGAACCTGTTCACCCCGACCTCCGGCGCCATCATGGGCGGTCTCGCCCTGGCCAAGATCGAGTGGACGACCTGGCTCAAGTTTGCCCTTAAGCTCATCGTCGCGCTCTCCGTCGTCTGCGCCATCATCCTGACCGTCGCCTGCGTGTTGATCTAAGTACCCAACGGGTACCCCACGGAAACCTTGACGATCCTGTAAAGGATCACCTGGTCATCGTCTGTCCGGTGGGGTCAACCCACCGGTAGACTCCTACCTTTAGCCCCCTCCCGTTCCGTGCGCGGGAGGGGGCGCTTTTTTGTTCCGCGGTTTTACCAAACCGCGGAACCGGTCGACGCTGCGCGCCCGCCAGAGCGGCAATCTGACGTTCAATCGTCGGGCATGGCCAAAAGGCCTATGCCCTCCTCTTTCACGTCACCTTGCTCGCTCTGGCGGGCGCTCGCTGACTTATGCTCCACCTGCGATGTTTCCATTATTGATGCAAAGGGGTCAGGTTAGCTTGTACCAAAAAGGGGAAGTTGCGGTGGAATAGCTCCTGTTTGTGTGTCCTGAGGGACTAAGCGGGAACTATTCCACCGCAACTTATCGAGCGCGTGTTTGGTTGGTGCCTGTTGATGGCCTGGG
>CAUCTV010000113.1 GCA_958445895.1 uncultured Collinsella sp. | reverse complement strand
GTGAGCATGCCGCCCGGGCGCTCGTTTTTCTCGAACACGACGGGCTTGTAGCCCTTCTCGGCCAGATAGAAAGCGCAGGACAGACCGGCCGGACCGGCGCCGATGATGGCGATCTTCTGGTCGAAGCCGCCGGCACGCGTCGGGGTCACCACAGGTGGGACATAGCGAGTCGCGGCATCCAGATCGCGCTGGGCGATAAACTTCTTGACCTCGTCGATGGCCACGGCCTCGTCCACGCGACCGCGGGTGCAGGCATCCTCACAGCGGCGGTTGCACACACGGCCGCAGATAGCGGGCAGCGGGTTCTCGCGCTTAATGAGTGCCAGCGCCTCGTCATAGCGACCCTGAGCCGCGAGCTTCAAATAGCCCTGAACGGCAACGTGCGCGGGGCAGGCCGTCTTGCAGGGAGCGGTGCCGGACTCATGCGTCTCGATACGGTTGTCGTTGCGGTAGTTGGGCGACCACTTGGTGTGGTCCCACTTGGTGGCATCGGGCAGCTCCTGGCGCGGATACTCGGGCACCTGTCCGCCAGCCTTTTTGCTACAGAGCTTCTGGCCCAGTTTGGCGGCGCCGGCCGGACACACCTCAACGCAGCGACCGCAGGCCACGCACTTGTCCTTCTCGACCTTGGCGACATAGGCCGAGCGCGACAGGTTGGGCGTGTTGAACAGCTGAGAGGTGCGCAGGGCGTAGCACACGTTGACGTTGCAGTTGCAGATAGCGAAGATCTTGTTCTCGCCGTCGATATTGGTGATCTGGTGCACAAAGCCGTTGTCCTCGGCCTGGCGCAGGATGTCGTAGACCTCGTCGCGCGTCACATAATGGCCGCGGTCGGTCTCGACCACGTAGTCGGCCATATCGCCCACGGCAATGCACCAGTCGGCCGGGTCGTCGGCGCAGCCCTCGCCCATCACGCGACGGCTCGCGCGGCAGCTGCAGGTGCTGGCGGCATACTTACCCTCGTATTTGTCGAGCCAGTGCTCGATATGCTCGATCGGCACCGAGGTGCTCGAAGCATCGATAGCCTTCTCGACCGGAATGACGTGCATGCCGATGCCGGCGCCTCCGGGCGGCACCATCGGCGTGGCCTTGGACAGCGGCCCCTTGGACGCCTGCTCAAAGAACTTGGCATAGACCGGATGCTCTTCGAGCTGGCTCACGCGCATGTTGAGGAACTCGGCGGAACCCGGTACCAGCATGGGCAGTACCCACTGCTTGGCGCGCTCGGGATTTTCCCAGTTGTACTCGAGCAGACCCGTGTAGCTCATGTCGTCGAGCATCTTCTCGATATCGGCCTCGGGCATGCCGGTGAGCTTGACCATCTCGGGCAGCGTATAGGGACGGCGCATCTTCATCTTGCAGAGCACTTCGGCCTGCTCGTCGGTTGCGGCCTCGGCAAACGACCAGTACTCGTAGCCCAGCAGCTCGTCGCGGTGCAACAGGCGGTTGGTGCAGTGCTCACACAGTTTGACGATGGCCTCGCGCGGATGCTCCGGTATCGGCGGCACGAACTCCGCGCCGATATCGGGCTCGGTATAGCTAATCCCCGGTCCGTTGAGAATCATGGTTATCCCTTCTCTTGCCGCAGCCCGGCGAGACCGCAGCGCCCCTCTTTTTTTGCAGGCCGAGCATGCCCCCATGCCGTTCACCCGCCATTGTTGACATTGTGTCAAAAATAGTATTGACGAACCGTCAACAATATTCAAGACTGTTAGGCGAACGGTCAGGCAAAAGAGGATGAAAGGCGGCAAAACATGGGCAACAACACAGCGGATATCTCTGTGGTCGATGCCGTCCCCGCATCCGATAGCGCGGCAAAGCGCCTGACGGGCGACGAACGCCGTCGCGAGATTCTCGATGCCGTGCGCACCGTAAGCTCCGAGCTGGGCGTGTCCCACCTATCGGTATCGGCCGTGACCAAGCGAGCCGGCTGCACGCGCTCGCTGTTCTACCACTACTTCGCCGACATGGACGCCGCCGTCACCGCTGTTATGGACGAGGCGATCGACGGTTTTATCTCCGAGCTCGAGCAGTGGAATGCCGGCCGCACCGTCGGTGATATCGAGGGCGCACTCGACACCGTCGCCCCACTCTTTAAGCGTCTGGTCGCCAGCGGCCACGAGCTGCCGAGTACGCTCACCTCGAGCAGCGGCGCGCTCTACGGCGGCTTTTTGCACAACGTGGTCCAGCGCGTGGCGCAGTATATCTGCGATACCACCGTGGTGGATTTTGTCGCCCATCATGAGCTACGCATCGACCATGTCTACGAGACGTTCTACACCCTCATCATGGGTCTTTTGATGTATATCCGCACGCACCCCGATGTGCCCGACGAGACGGTCAAGGAAATCATCGCCTCGACACTCCACATCGAGGGCTATACCGCCAAGTATCCGGAGCGCAAGCCCCAGAACTGACGACATTTGGCCAAACTGCCCGCGATCAGAAGAGGGGCCGCGGGCGTGTGAAAGGAGAGCAGCATGCTGTTCGATGTTTGGGGTAGCGATACCCTTATCCACTGGGCCGGCTGGGCCATGGTCTTTATTGGCCTGATCGTGCTCAACGAGGTCGGCCGCCGCACCAAGCTGGGCGCGGCAATCATCTTTGGCGTGGCTCCGCTGGCCATGACCATCTACTGCGTCGCCATCGCCATTGGCGTCTCACAGGGTGCCGAGTGGGCGCTCACCAACCCCACCCATGTGTACCAGAACAGCTGGTTCCACTACGCCAAGGTCTACGCGGCGTTGGCCGGTTGCTGGGGCTTCATCGCCATTAAGTATCAGTGGGGCAAGATCGGCAAGGCACACTGGTTCCGCGCGTGGCCGTTTGTGATCGTCGCCATCAACATCATGATCGCCGTCGTGTCCGACTTTGAGAGCGCCTATCACTTCTTTGTCCTGGGCGAGTCCACCTGGGTCACCTCCGAGGGCGCCACGCAGCTCGCCGGCTGGAACAACGTGTTCAACGGCATCGCCGGTATCATCAACATCTTCTGCATGACCGGTTGGTGGAGCGTCTACGCCTCCGAGGACCAGACCGATATGCTGTGGCCCGACATGACCTGGGTCTACATCATCGCCTACGATATCTGGAACTTCTGCTACACCTACAACTGCCTGCCCACCCACTCCTGGTTCTGCGGCTTTGCGCTGCTGCTGGCGCCCACCGTCGCCGCCTTTATCTGGAACAAGGGCGGCTGGATTCAGAACCGCGCCTTTACGCTGGCCATTTGGTGCATGTTTGCCCAGGTGTTCCCGTTCTTCCAGGAGGAGTCCATCTTTGTGACCCACTCCACGCTCGACCCCGGCGCCGCTACCGCGGTCTC
>CAUCTV010000112.1 GCA_958445895.1 uncultured Collinsella sp. | reverse complement strand
TACGCATAAATCTTGCTCTCCTGCTAATCAAGAATCGATATAATCTTGATTAGCATATAAGCAAGATTGGAGAATCATGGCATTCAACGACTTGGTGGCCCAGAAAATAAAGGACTTTGAGCAACAAGGAGTTCCACAGGTCTTTGAGCGCGACCTTGATCTGGGAAACCCGCAGGAACCCAAGCGCGACAACATCGTAAATGTGATTGTGGGAGCCCGTCGTTGTGGAAAGACGTATCGCCTGTATCAGGAGATGCAGCGGCTTCAGGGTCAAGGTATCGACCTTGACCGGATGCTTTATTTCAATTTTGAGGATGAGCGCTTGCGCCCGTATGAGCCATCGCTGCTGGCGGACGTGCTCGACACGTTCTATGCACTATATCCTGCTGCTCGAGGCGAGGGCGCCTACCTTTTCTTTGACGAGATCCAGGAAATACCCGAATGGGGTGCGTTTCTGCGGCGTGTAGTCGATACGGAGAAAGCGACCGTCTATGTGACGGGATCTTCTTCTAAGATGCTGTCCTCGGAACTTAAGAGCGAGTTCAGGGGTCGTTCTCTTGTGCGAGAGCTTTTTCCGTTGAGTTTTTCGGAATACGTTCGATATAAGACGGGGAGCGTTCCCGAGCCAGATGCGACCTTTTCTCCGAGCGATGCAGCGCTGCTTCGACATCATCTGATCGGGTATCTTGAACAAGGGGGATTCATCGCGACACTTGAGCAGACGCCTGCAGACGCGATTCAGCTGCTACAGGAATATGCTTCGCGAACGGTCGCCATGGACGTCGTTGAACGTTACGACGTCAAGAGCCCTCGCCTGGCATCGCTGTTCTTGACGCGGTGTATGGCATCTTCGGGACGAGAGCTGTCAGTGAACAAAGTGTACAACGAGTTCAAGAGCAGACAGATACCCGTCAGTCGTAATTCGCTCAGCGATTTACTTGAGTATTATGAGGACGCCTACCTGTTATTTTCTGTGCCGGAGTTCACGCGTTCACTGGCAAATAACATGCGGTCTGCGTCTAAGGTCTACGCTGTCGACCCTGCGATGTTTGGAGCATTCTCTCCCGCATCGGCATTGGACCAGGGCCAGAGGCTCGAGACCGCAGTGTTCAATGCGCTCAGAAGAAGGACCCCCGCCGTGCGGCCCGGTTCGGTTTGCCGCCTGCTGATTAAAGATAAGAATAAAAGCCATGAGGTGGACTTTGTGGCTGGGGATGCACTGCTCATGCAGGCTTACGGCCTGATTCAGGTAAGTGTGGATATGACAAGCGAGAAAACGCGCGAGCGCGAAATTGCCGCGCTCGATGCCGCGATGGCCCAGTTTGATCTTGGCGAGTCGGTAATCGTTACCATGGATGAGCAGGCCGATATTCCATGCAAACACGGCGTGGTACATGCTGTGCCCGCATGGAAGTGGCTCCTTTCCTAATCGTCTATGGATTTGCGAGGCCAGGACTCAGGTGTCATGGTCCGCTAGTCCTGGGCCTTGATGCTCGGCAGGAGAATCTGGGCGAGGTAGTCGGTCTCGAGTTTGGTCGCAGCGTCGGCCTTGCCGTCTTTGCCGACCAGTACGTTCTTGATCTGGCTATAGGTGTAGCGGTTGCCGGTCGTGAGCTCGACAAGCTCAATGGCCGAGTCCATAGGGTAGGTCGACACGGGATTCTGCGTCCGTCCGTTGATGGTCTGGGGCACCACGTACGGATAGACGGGACCGCTGGCGTAGACGGTATAACCGTTGCCTAGGTTGGCCGCACCCAAAACCGTATCGCCCTCATCGGGCGTAAAGCTCTCGCCCTCGCGCACCGCGACGAGCGTCACAATCGGCGTATCGCTGTCGCCGGCAAGATAGATGCATAGCGTGCTGCCATTTTGCCAAGTCTCGACCTTGCCGTACCACTCGACGGGGATATCGAGCTGGTAGAGGTCGGTTGCCTTGTGGCGGGCGTCGGCATCACGGGCCGCCTGTGCCTTTTGCGCGCTCACGGCATTGACGGCGGCGTCGCGCCGCGCGGTTGCCGCCTGCTGGAGCACCTTGGCGGTGGCGGCGGAGCTCGCGCCTCCCTCCTCGGCATATTTGGCGGCGGCATCGATCTGGTCGTCAGTCACCGTGTCGGCCGAAGGCACCTTGAGCTTAAGGGCGGCCTGGCTGCTTAGGTCCTGTCCGTCGCTCTTGATCGTGACCTGCGCCTTGGTGGTCGGGACGGTATAGATGGTGCCGTCGGCCGCGATGGGAGAGGCAGCGATGGAGAGCGTGTAATCGCCGGGCAGCAGTTTGATGCCGCGGCCGTGCTCGTCAACATAGAGTGTTTCGCTCACGGAGGATCCGTCAGAATCCTGGCCACTCACTTGTACGGGAATCTTGGAGCCGGCGGAACAGTCGAGCCCCGCGGCATGTACGCCAATCTGCACCGACATCATCGTGTGGGCATTGGCGGCGACAGCGGCAGCCTGCTCTTGCTGATATCCGTTCCAGACAGCATAGCCTGCACCGCCGGCGACAAGCGCAACGGCCACAGCGCCGGCAACCATCAGATTGCGGCGCTTGGGCGACATCTTACGATGACGAACCTCGGCCTCGCGTGCCGAGGGAACGGACGGCAGGGGAATATCGCCCATGGCGATGGTCTCGTCCACGGCTGGTGCGGAACCCAGGCCAGGAAGCTCGCGGGTCAGCGAATCCTCGGCCGGCAAGCTGTCGAGCAAGACGGTTTCCTCGCCCGTGTCGGATTCGGGCTGATTGCCGGCCTCGCTTTCGGTGTCTTCGTGACCTGCCTCGTCTTCGGTGGGCGCGGCGCCATCGTCTTTTGCATCCTGATCATCGAGCTGCGCCTCGATTTCCGGCTCATCCTGCACATTAACGCTCGAATCGTCAAACGTAATCTCGGCCAGCGCGATCTGGTCTAGACTCTCCAGGGCCTCGGCACACGCTTCTGCATCTTGGACCGCATCCTCTTGGCCCATCGTCTCATCTTTCATATATCCCCCAAGCTCAATATCGGGACAACAATGTACCCAAAAACGGGGCTCCATAGAGCCGCCGCATGATTTGAAATCCGATTTTATATATGCGCGTGTTTTTGAATAGATGAATAGAGGCGCAACGACAAAAAGCCCCCGGAAAGCGAGCGAAACGCTTTTCGGGGGCTCTGCGAGACATTGGATTGAAAGGCCTGGTGAGCGGGCCTATGCCCAAGTGCCAACAGCGGCCAACATGTTACTCGGCGTGCGCGTAATCAACCTTGGCACGGCGAGCGGTGGCCTTCTCCCAATCGCTGGTGCCCTCAAAGACATCCTGCTTGTAGGGATTGCGGCCGAGCTTCTTGGCACGGTAGGC
>CAUCTV010000111.1 GCA_958445895.1 uncultured Collinsella sp. | reverse complement strand
AGCGCAAGCACCACGAACGTCCAGCTCATGGGCGCTACTCCCCGTGATGGTGGCCACAGCAGCACTCGTGGCCGTCGTCATGACCGTGGCCGCCGCAGCACTCGTGGTCCTCGCCGTGATGGTGGCCGCAACCGCACTCATGCTCGTCGCCGTGCTCGCCGCAACCGCAGCCGTCCTCGTGGGCACCGTGCTCCTCGGGGCGATACTGCGACCAGTCCAGACCGGCGGCGATGGCGTCGGCCTCCTCCTTGTAGAGGACCGTGATGGCCTGGGTGCCCAGCTTGGCGCCACCGATAGCGTCGAGCATGTCGTAGAGCGTAAAGGCCACGTCGGCGCCGGGCAGCGCGAGCTCGCGGTCGTCGGCGTAAGCAAGGGCCAGGCGCAGGTCCTTAATGAAGTGCTCGACCATAAAACCGGGCTTGTAGTCGCCGTCGAGCGCCTTGGGAGCCAGGCTCTCCATGGCGCCGGACTTGCCGGTACCGCCCAAGATCATCTGGCGGGTCTTCTCCAGGTCAAGGCCGCTCAGCTCGGCAAATGCCATGGCGTCTGCCATGCCGACCATGCAGGCGCCCAGCGACACCTGGTTGGCGAGCTTGGCAGCCTGGCCCTTGCCGGCGCCATCGAAGCAGCAGATAGTTGCCGCAAAGGTGGAAAGGATGTCGCGGACCGGGGCGATGTCGTTCTCGGTGGCGCCCACGATGGCCGTGAGCGTGCCGGCGATAGCACCGGACTCGCCGCCGGTGACGGGGCAGTCAAACGCCATGCGGCCGGAAACCTGGGCGGCCTCGGCAATGTCGCGCGCCAGCTCGGGCGAGCTTGTGGTGAGGTCGATCAGGACCGCGCCGGGCTTAGTGCACGCGAGCAGGCCGTCGCCCGCCAGGTAGAGCTCCTCGACCTCGGAGGGATAACCCACCATGGTAAAGACGACGTCGGCGTTCGCCACGGCATCTGCCGGCGTATCGGCCCAAACGGCACCGCGCTCGATAAGCGCGGCGGCCTTGGACTTAGTGCGGTTGTTGACCGTGACGGGATAGCCGGCATCCAGGATGTGGCCGGCAATGGGGGCACCCATGATTCCGGTGCCGATAAATGCGACGGAGAGCTTGTTTGCCATGAAACCTTTCCTTTTGGGTTGGGTGTTATTACCAGGTTGAATACTCGGTGCCAGCGTTGGGCTGTGAGTCGAGGGCGATTACGGCCGCGTTACTTGCCTACTGACCGCGCACGCGGCGGGCGATGCGGTCGGAAAGCGACGCCTTGTCGGCGCGGTTCTTGCCCCAAAACGCGCAAGCCACCATGCCGGGGCCCACGTGCGAGCCAATGGTGGGGCCCACAGAGCTGCGGATGATGGTCACGTCGGCGCAGCCTTCCTCCTTGCGGATGGCGGCCTCGAGCCAGTCGCCGTCCTTTTCGGCATCGGCCGTCATAATGGCGATGGGCATGGTGCGATCGGGCACATAGTTCTCGCGGAACGACTTGAGGATGGACTTGAGCGCCTTCTTGCGACCGCGGTTGACGCCGATCAGCGACAGCGAGCCGGCCAGGTCGTAGGACAGCTCGGGTTTGACGTCGAGCTTTGCCGTGAGCTGTGCCGCCGCGGGCGGAATGCGGCCGCCGGCAGCCAGCGCGTCAAAGCTCTCGAGCGTAAAGTAACCGTGGACATAGGTCTTGGCCTCGTTTGCCCAGTCGACCAGCTGCTTAGCAGTCAGTCCCGCCGAGCGCTGGCGCACGGCCTCGAGCGCCAGGAGCTCGCCGGTCGCGCAGGGCAGAGCGTTGTCGACCACGTACAGCTCAAAGTTGGGATACTCGGCGCGCACGGCGTCCGCCGCCTGGCACGCGGAGTTGTAGCTCGACGACAGCGCCGAGGTAAAGCACAGGTAGACCGTGGGCGTACCCTCTTTGGCGCACTCGGTAAAGAACTCGATATAGCGACCGAGCGACACAGCCGAGGTGGACACGCGGGCACCGGCGCGCATACGGTCGTAGAACTCCTTGGGTGTGATGCTCGACCAGATGTCGTCCGTGCGCTCTTCGCCATCGATAATGAAGGGGAAACCCAGGATATCGACATCGAGGTTCGCGGCGACCTCGGGGCTAAAGTCGCAGCAGGTATCGACGACGATGCGGCAACGGTCCGAATGACCGGCGGATGCGGCCTTGTCCATCAAAGCGACTCCTTACGTAAAAAGGCGGCCACCCGCATGGGATGGCCGCCAACCGTTAACTCATGCAAGTTAACGTATTTTACTCGTCAAGTGTTTCGATGCGGGGCTTGATGATGCCATATCCACCATTCTTACGGTGATACACCACATTGATAAGGCCAGTCGTCGCGTTCTCGAACACGTAGAAGTCGTGACCGAGCAGATCGGTCTGCACCAGCGCCTGTTCCTCAGTCATCGGGGTGACGTCGATAACCTTCTCGCGGACGAGCAGGTCGTCCTCCTCCTCGGGCAGCAGCAGGTCGGCCAGATCCTCGACGCGCTCGACCGGCGCGACATCCGCGGCGCTGGCACCGCCCTGGCGGTTGTCCACGACCTTGGTCTTGAACTTACGCAGCTGGCGGGTGACCTTATCGGCGGAGAGGTCGATGGCGGCGTACATATCTGCACCGTGCTCGGCAACGCGAATCACCGAACCGCGGGCGCGAACCGTAACCTCGACGATTGCCGGGTTGGGGTTCGAGGGGTTCTTCTCATAGCGAAGTACAACGTCGACCGTCATGGGCTCGATATCGAAAACCTTGAGCGCCTCGCCGATCTTCTCATCCACATGCGCACGCAGAGCATCGGTTACCGTCGTCTTGCGTCCAGAAACCTTGATATCCATACGTGGCTCCAATCTGCCTCGGGGACTTACTGTACTGGCTATGTACCCATTGCCGTGCATTTAATCACGCGGATTCCTAAAGACCCGAATAACGATTGCTTAATACCGCATACCGAAGTCTCGCACTTTTCTGTGGCAAAGTGCGCTATGGGAGGGCGTCGGCGACTTTGTATTTGGTCCCGAAAATTGGCTTTGACCTGCTGGTTTTATAGGGATAAAAAAGCCGGGCTCCCCTATTGGGGAAACCCGGCAGTGCGTGTTGAAACCGTGAAGAGGTGTCCTTTCCAACGTATAGGAGACACCACCCCTAGCAATAACTAGCTATTAAGTTTGTTAATGTCGTCGTCAGTGATGGTGCCTTCCTGGCTGGACGATTTGTCCTCGGAGGATGCGGTCTCATTGTTGGAATCGGAGGACTCGCTGCCGGAGGACGTGGTCTCACTGGACTCAGAGTCGCCCGGCTGCACGTTAGCGCCCGAAACCGTCTTAGTGGTGAGGTCGTAGGGAATCTGGCCGTACCAGACGCAGTGAACCGCCTCGAGCGTGCCGTCGACCGTGATGTCGTCGAGGGCATCACTCACGGCACGGCACAGTTCGTCATTGGACGAGAGGCCCGCAACACCAAGCGTCG
>CAUCTV010000110.1 GCA_958445895.1 uncultured Collinsella sp. | reverse complement strand
TGGTTGGAAACCCACAGCGCGATAAAGTCGGTGCCGCCGGTGGATGCGCCGGACTTAAGCGCGATGGCAGCGCCCAGACCCGAGACCACGCCACCAAAAATGATGAGCATGATCTTGTCGCCCAAAAACGGCGCGAAGTGAAAGACGTTGAGGAACAGCGACGAGAGCATGACCTGCATCATCGAGAAGATGACGAAGCGCTTGCTAATGCCGCTCCAGCACAGGAGCGCCACGGGGATGTTGAGCGCGAGCATGCCGAGCGAGATGTCGATGTGAACGCCGCCGAGCGAGGTGACGCGATCGAGCAGGACCGCGACGCCGGTGAGGCCGCTCGGAAGCAGGTCGGCGGGGCGAATGAACGCCTGAATCAGAAATGTCTGGAGAACGGCGGAGATGGTGACCGCCACGGCAGTAATGGCGCGGCGGACGATGGTGAGACGGCCGAGCACGAGCACGCGGTCCGTGAGCTGATCGATGGCGTTCGCCACGTAGGCTCCTTTCGAAGGCAGATGTAATTGTGGGGCATGCCGGCGATTGTAGCATGGAGCGCGAGAGGGCGCTTCAATTCACCCTCTCTCGACAACCAAAACGAGCCAGCAGCTCCCCAACCAAAGAGCCAAATTCTAAGTGAGTAGACTTTTCGCGATCTACCAAGCGCACTCAAAACAGCCACCTCTCCGACCTGCGGTTTTACTAAGGCAGATACGCTTTGTGCTCGGCATGTGCCAAAAAGTCTACTCACTTAGTCCGAGTCGAAGCCAAACGGATCTAAATCAAAGCCAAAATGAGCCAATCCACCGCAAGAGACGTGTGAATCCGCACTTCTTGCGGCGAATTGACGCTACAAAGCGGTCAGAATGTCGGCGAGGTTGTCGATGACGGCGTCGGCTCCCGTTTGGTCCAGGTTAACGCCCTCGTGCGGACGCAGTGCCAGGACGCGCGCGCCGGAGCGCTTGCCGGCCTCGATGCCCAAAGGCGAGTCCTCGATAACCAGGCACTCGGTAGGCTCCACCCCCAGTGCCTCCATGGCACGCAGGTAGATCTCGGGGTCGGGCTTAAATGCACTGCACTCGTGACCGCTGATGGTGTAGTCCAGCACGTCGGTGATACCGGCAATCTCCACCAGCTCGTCAATGAGCTCGCGATAGGACGAGCTCGCGATGGCACACTTGACGCCGCGCTCGTGCAGCTCACGCATCACCGGCTCCGTCTGCTCGTTGAGAAGCTCGGCATACGGAACGGGGTGGTCCGGGCTGTAGACCTGCTTGTACTCCACGCGCAGGCGCTCGCGCAGCTCAACATCGTCGGGCACCAGCGCCTTCCAAATGGCGGGCTCGTTAGACCCCGAAAGATCGGGGATCTCGTCAAAGTGGAAGCCCTTCTCTTCCATAAATGCCACGCGGCGACGGTTGTAGAACCACTCGGTATCGACCAGCACGCCGTCCATGTCAAACAGCACTGCCTTAATCATACGCATCTCCTCCCACCTGCCGAAAAGGGACAGGTTTATTTTGGTAGGTTTTATCTGGTGTTTTGCGACGCGACAGACACGCCCTCCCCAAAGCAAAAAAGGGGACGGGGCAAAACCCCATCCCCTCTCAATCAACCCGTAAGGTCTACTTACTTGTGATTAGTAGGAAAGCTTCCACATGTAGCGACGCATGGTCAGCGGGTGCTGACGGGCCTCGGCGATCTGGTTGCCGTACTCGCGCATAACGGCGAGGTGCAGCAGCGGGTTGAAGTAGGTGACGACGCTTGCCGGCACGGCGTCGGCCAGACCGTAGTCCTTGGAGTCGATCAGAGCGACCTTGGCGCCCATGCGCTTAAGGAAGGTGAGGGCGCGGGCGTCCATCGGACGGGTGGCACCATCGGACATGAAGAAGACGTAGGGCTTACCCTCGGTGGAAACCTCGAACGGGCCGTGGAAGTACTCGCCGGTGTTGTAGGCGGCGGCGTCGATCCACTGCATCTCGGTGAACAGGAAGGCGGCGTGAGAATAAGCCATCTTCTCGGAGGCACCAGAGGCCATGAAGTAGATCATCTTGTCGTCCTTGAAGTCCTGGGCGAACTGCTTGGCGAGGCCCTTGGCGGACTGAGCGGCGTTCTCGCAGAGCTCGAAGACGTTGGTGAGGCCGGTGATCATGTCCTCGTAGTGGTCATAGCCCTCGGTCTGCTGAAGGATCTCGAGAGCAAGAGCGATGGCGTAGCCAGGCTTCTCGCACTTGGCAGCGTAGTTGGCATGGAAGCCGTGAACGATGACGTGGTCGGCGTCGACGGTCAGAGCGGAGCCGGCCTTGTTGGTGAGGGAGACGACCGGGCAGTTGTGCTTCTTGGCGGTCTTGTTGGCCTCGACGGTCTCGGGCGTGGAGCCACCGAGGGAGCAGGTGATCACGAAGGTGTGCTCGTTGACCCAGGAAGGCGTGTCGTAGTTGAACTCGTTAGCGGTGAAGATCTGAACGTTCAGCTTGTCCGTGTTGTTGGCCAGGAAGTACTTGGCGGGGTAAAGGTCGGACATGGAAGCGCCGCAGCCGACGAAGGCGACGCTGTGGATCTCGTGGTTGGACAGGACGTCAGCGACGATCTGCTTAGGGAGGTTAAGGTCGATCTCGTACATCTGACACATTCCTTTCGATTTTTTGCGGCGCCACATTGCCGGGCGCTCGCAGGGTTACCGTGGTTTGGACCGAGTCGCCGGCCCGTTGAGGATGTGTCAAAGGAACTGTCCCTTTGACACATCTAGGGATGGAAGCCTGCCTGGGGTATGGGATGCCAGGCAGGCCCCCGGGGGAAAGCGGTTAGGCGCTTGGTCGCGACTAGGCCAGGATGCCGGCCGCGGAGAGGGCGATGCCGCCCACGATGGCGATCACGAGAAGCCAACCGGTGTTGACGTTCTTCTTGATGAGCCAGTACATAAGGCCAGTGAGGCCAAGGGAGATCATCTGGGGCATCATACCGTCCAGGATGTCCTGGATAACGACGGTGCCCTCAGCGAACTGCAGCGGGGTGGTGGCGCCGATCAGCGTAGCGATCATGCCGCCCACGGACATAAGACCTACGATGCCGCAGACATACATGAGCTTTTCCATGAGGTCGCCGCCCTGAAGCTTGCTCAGGTACTCGTGGCCGCCCTGATAGCCCATCTTGGCTGCGAACCAAGTGATCAGCACAGAGGGGACGATGGAGATGAGCATGGCCAGGATCGGGCCCATGATGGAGCCCTGCTGAGCCAGCTGAACGCCCAGGCCAAAGGCGATAACGCGGATGGTGCCCTGGAAGAGGGAGTCACCGATGCCGGAAAGCGGACCCATGAGGGAGGTCTTGACCGCGTTGATCGAATCGGGATCGAAGTTCTCGGGATCCTTGGCGTACTCCTCCTCCATGGAGGCGGCGAGACCTAGGACAAAAGCGCTCGTCTGCGGGGTGCAGTTGTAGAACGCCATGTGACGGTGGTAAGCCTCTTTCTTAGCAGCGAGCTGCTTGGGGTCGGACTCGTCCGGATAGAGGCGATCGAGCGTGGGAACCATGCCGTAGAGGAAGCCCATGTTCATCTGACGCTCGTAGTTCCAAGAGGCCTGGATGGCCCAGGAGCGCCAGAAGAACTGGCTGACCTTCTTGTTCAGGGACACGTCCTTGGTTGCGGTTGCCATAGTGTGTTCCTCCTTAGTCTTCGTCGTCTTCGAGCGGATCGTAGTCGGAATCGACACCGGCGGCTGCATGGGA
>CAUCTV010000109.1 GCA_958445895.1 uncultured Collinsella sp. | reverse complement strand
TAACGGCGGCATGAAGAAAACGCTTTCGCTCTGGAACTTCTTCACCATCGGTTTCGGTGCCATCATCGGTACCGGTTGGGTTCTGCAGGTCGGCGACTGGATGGTCGTGGGCGGCGGTCCCGTTCCCGCTATGATCGCATTCCTCTTGGGTGCAATCTTCCTCGTGCCCGTCGGAGCTGTTTTCGGTGAGCTCACGGCTGCTATCCCCATTTCGGGCGGCATCGTCGAGTATGTCGATCGTAGCTTTGGCCGTACGATGAGCTACATCACCGGCTGGCTCCTGGCCCTGGGCAACGGCATCCTGTGCCCGTGGGAGGCCATCGCCATCTCGACCCTCGTGTCCGAGATGTTCGGCAGCCTGCCCGGCCTTGAGTGGCTGCGCGCCGTCAAGCTCTACACCATCCTGGGCGCCGACGTTTACCTGTTCCCGACGCTGATCGCGCTCGGCTTTGCAACCTACGTCATCTTCCTCAACTTCCGCGGTGCCAGCTCGGCCGCCAAGCTGCAGGCCTTCCTGACCAAGGCCCTGCTCTGCGGCATGCTGCTCGCCATGGGCGTCTCGCTGTTCACCGGCTCGCCGGACAACGCCATGCCCGTGTTCTCCCAGGTCACCGGTGCTGGTGGCGGCAAGCCCGCTACCGAGGGCACCAGCCTGTTCGCCGGTATCGTTTCGGTCCTGGTTCTGACCCCGTTCTTCTACGCCGGCTTCGACACCATTCCTCAGCAGGCTGAGGAAGCAGCCGAGGGCCTCAACTGGAACAAGTTCGGTAAGATCATCTCCTTGGCCCTGCTGGCCGCCGGCGGCTTCTACATGGTCTGCATCTACTCGTTCGGCACCATCCTCGACTGGCATGAGTTTGTTAAGAGCCCGGTTCCCGCGCTTGCCTGCCTCAAGGGCATCAACATGCTCCTGTACCTGGCCATGCTCGTCATCGCCACGCTTGGACCCATGGGCCCGATGAACTCCTTCTACGGCGCCACGAGCCGCATCATGCTCGCCATGGGCCGCAAGGGCCAGCTGCCCGAGAAGTTCGCCGAGGTCGATCCCAAGTCCGGCGCTCCCAAGCTCGCCTGCGTCGTTCTGGGCGTCATCACCGTCGTCGGTCCGTTCCTGGGCAAGAACATGCTCATCCCTCTGACCAACGTGTCGGCTCTCGCCTTCATCTTCTCCTGCGGCATGGTCGCCCTCGCTTGCCTGCGCATGCGCTTCACCGAGCCCGACCTGCCTCGTCCCTACGAGGTGCCCGGCGGCAAGTTTGGCATCAGCCTCGCTATCGTTGCCTGCGGCACCATCATTGGCCTGCTCGTGATCCCGTTCTCTCCCGCCTCCCTCAACATGGTGGAGTGGAGCATCGTGATCGGCTGGCTGGCTGTTGGCCTGGGCCTCATGGCCTTCACCAATTCCCGCAAAAAATAACGCCTAGCCGGGGCGGATCGGGTGCGCGGGGCCCTCTCTCCCGCGCACCGAACCCGGCACCACTTGGGTAGTTTTGTGAGGCCTTAACCCAACGCGGCCTCGCCCACTATATGGATCCATAAGGAGGAACCATGTCCACTAAGTATGCAATCGTTGGCGGCAAGCTCATCGACGGTACCGGTGCCGAGCCGGTCGAGAACTCCCTCGTTCTCGTCGACGACAACGGCAAGATCGAGTACGCCGGTGTCATGCAGGACCTTCCCGAGGGCGTTGAGGTTATCGACGCCGCCGGCAAGACCGTCCTTCCCGGCCTGATCGACACCCACCTGCACTTCTCGGGCAACCTGACCGACGATGACACCGACTGGGTCATGCAGCCGCTCCTCGAGAAGCAGGCCGTCGCCGTCAAGCAGGCCTACGACTGCCTCACCCACGGTCTCACTACCGTCTGCGAGATCGGTCGCTTTGGTATCCAGATCCGCGACTGCATCGACAAGGGCGTCTTCAAGGGCCCGCGCGTTCTGGCAACCGGCCTTGGCTTCTGCCGCGTTGCCGGCCACGGCGACTCCCACCACTGCAGCCAGGAGCTCAACAAGGAATCGCACCCCTGGGGCGATCAGGTCGACGGTCCTTGGGATCTGCGTAAGGCCGTCCGTCGTCGCCTGCGCGAGAACCCCGATGCCATCAAGATCTGGGCTACCGGTGGCGGCATCTGGCGCTGGGACTCCGGCCGCGACCAGCACTACTGCTCCGAGGAGATCCAGGCCGTGGTCGAAGAGGCAAAGATGGTCGGCATCCCCGTGTGGAGCCACTGCTACAACAACCACGCCGCTGCCTACGATTCCGTTCGCTTTGGCTGCGAGCAGTTGATTCACGGCTTCGATATCGATGAGCGCACCATGGACCTCATGGCCGAGCAGGGCACCTTCTTCACCCCGACGATCGCCTTCCTGCCCACTTGGTACGCCACCTATCCGCCCGTCTACGTCCCCGAGCTGCACGACAAGTACGAGGGCACCCTGGTCGAGAAGGAGCTGCAGCGCAACTACGACTGCCTGCGCGAGGCCAAGAAGCGCGGCGTCGTCATGACGATCGGCTCCGACTCCTTCTCCTTCGTCACCCCGTACGGCACCTGCTCCATCGAGGAGATGTACGAGTTCGTCGACAAGATCGGCTTCACCCCGGTCGAGACCATCACCTGTGCCACCCTCAACGGTGCCAAGATGTGCCACATCGAGGACGAGACCGGTTCCATCGAGGCCGGCAAGTGCGCCGACCTGCTGGTCGTCAACGGTGACGTCGCCGCCGACATCCACGTGCTCAACACCGACAACATGGACGTCATCATGAAGGACGGCTGGATCGTCGAGGCTGGCACCTTTGGCGAGGCCAACAAATACAGCGCCTAAGATACCGTTTGTCGATGGCTGGATGTAAAACACAGTTTTTGATTGCATAATGCAATGGAGAGGGTCGCTTGCGGCCCTCTTTATTGCTATGGGGTGCGTCAGTAAGAAGGAGATGACGGTGGATCTCAATAGGCTGATTCTGGGCAAGAGCTACAACTCTACCAAGGTCTTTCGTACCGCTCAGCATGTGGTTCAAGCCATCTTGCTCGGTATTGTCGTTCCGCTGCTTATCCTGCTGCTCATCTGGGATCTAACCGATAATCCCAATCCCGTTCCGGCCGTTGTCGTCATTGCCGGCTTGGTCATGCTGTGCTTCTTCTTCTCGTACGTCTTTGTCGTTCCCGACGACCTCACATCGAGCGCTACCGACCGCACGCTCGCCATCGCGTCGAAAATATTCGCCTACACGTCGCGCGGCCTTACGCCCGAAGCTGCCCTGGGCGCCTCTAAGATCATCCTGTCCGAAACCATCGCCTCTGCCATCTGCTTTACCGACGGCAAGCAGGTGTTGGCAAGCTGGGGCGAGGACTCGGCAAAATGCCCCACGGGCACCCCGGTGGTGCTGCGGACCACGCTCAATGTGATCAACAGCGGTGAGCAAAGCGTGTTCTCGCGCGATGCCTCGACCGAGACGGGTGGCTACTTTCCGCGCCTGCGCGCCGGTATTGTCGCACCGCTTACCGTGCGCGGGCATTGCGTGGGCACGCTCGAGCTGTATTATCCCCGTCTGAGCAGCATCGATATGCGCCAGACGGCGCTCGCCTCGGGCTTTGCCGACCTCATTTCCACGCAGCTTGCGAGCTTTGAGCTCGAGCGCCAGGACGAGCTTACGGCCCGCGTGGAGCTGCGCGCCTTGCAATCGCAGGTCGATCCTCATTTTCTGTTTAACACCATCAGCACCAT
>CAUCTV010000108.1 GCA_958445895.1 uncultured Collinsella sp. | reverse complement strand
TTTCCGAGCTCGATCCCGAGGACGCTGCCGACTACCTGGAGAGCCTGGGCCTGGAGCAGCCCGGCCTGGACGTGCTCGCGCAGGCCGCCTACAAGCTGCTTGGCCTGCAGTCGTTCTTTACGGCTGGTGAGATGGAGGTCAAGGCCTGGACGGTTCGTCAGGGCGCAACCGCTCCGCAGGCCGCCGGCGTCATCCACACCGACTTTGAGCGCGGCTTTATTAAGGCCGAGGTCATTGGCTACGACGATTACATCGAGCTCGGTGGCGAGCAGGGCGCCAAGGCCGCCGGCAAGCTGCGTATCGAGGGCAAAGAGTATGTCATGGCCGATGGCGACGTCGTGCACTTCCGCTTTAACGTGTAAGGACGACGCATATGTTTAAATATGGCAAAAAAGCTGGCTACATGGGTATTGCGTTGCTCGTACTTGCGGTGATTCCGCTGGTGGTTGCAGCGTGTGTTATCCCCAACATTGGTCCCGAGGTGGCAACGAAGTTTAACGCGGCCGGTGAGGTGACGCGCTGGGGCAAGAGCTACGAGCTGCTGGCACTGCCGGTGCTCAACCTGCTGCTGAGCGTGGCGACGTACTTTACGGCAGGACGCCAGGCTAAAAACAATGATGACTCCGCCGCCATGGCGCGCATCGTGTGCGAGCGCTACCTGCGAAACGGCTGCATCACGGGTGTGTTCCTCAACGTGATTAACGTTTACTTTATGTACTCGGCTATTACCGGAACAGGCTTTGGCTTTGGTTTCTAGCTTGTCCTTTTAGGCAACGAGCCTGCACGCATATTCAATGGCTGCTGCGAGGCCGCCGCTCGATCGTGGTTTAAAGACCATATCGGCGGCGGCCTCGTTTTCGTATCCGGAACCGCGGAGGGCGAGTGCGATACCGGCTTCTAAAAGGAGCGGCAGGCCGCGTTGGCTGGTTGCGATTACGGCAGCCTGATTGAGCGAGCGGCTGTGCGCTTGGCATTGGATGACAAGTTCGCCTTGCGCCGGGCAAGGGACCAGAACGGCGGCGACGCGACTTGATAGCAATGCAAATGCTGTGCGCTCATCGGGCGAAAGACATTCTGCTTCAACGACGACGAGCTTGGGCGGTGCGCTGTTTGTGCGAAGCGTGGCTCGGTACGTGCGGACCGAAGAACCCGACATAGAAAACTCCTGTGTATTCGGCAAAACGTAAACTATAGTTTACGTTTATGTTCGGCTCCATTTCAAACTCGTCTGCATGGACGAACGTGCTAAACAGATTCTTGGCAGGCGGGTCGAAGAGACACGCAGGGACCTTGGTATCTCCAAGGTTGATTTTTGTGTGGCGACAGGAATCAGCCGACCCTACCTCGACCGAATCGAAGATGGGACGGCAAATTTCACGCTCAAGGTTCTATTTAAGATCGCGCCCGCACTCGGCATGACGGTGTCAGAGCTTCTCGAGGGGATCGAATAGGGGATACCCGTCGACAACTGAATTACGCCATCGGGATGCGGTCGTGGTTGACTTGGCTGTAGAACAGGCGCTGGATCTCGGCGGCATCGCGTGACTGGCCGAGTGCCCACATGGTTTTGGCTACGAGCGTCTCGGTGGTCATGTCGTCGCCGCGCAAAATACCCGAATGATCGGCGTAAGCGCGGCCGACCTCATAAACACCCAGGTCAAGGCCCTCTTCGGGGACCTGCGTGGTCATAACGACAGTGCGGCCCGAATCGACCCAGCGGAAAATTGTCTCTTGGAACGACTCGCCCGACTCACCAAACTCGGGGATGCCGCCAATGCCAAAGGTCTCCAGGATTACAGCATCGTAGCTATCGGCAAGGGCGTCCAGGATACCCGGGTTCACGCCGGGCGTGAGCTTAAGGACAAACACACGCGGGTCGATACTGTCGTAGAAACGAACCGGGCACTCATTCTGGTGAGTGCCGTGAATCCCGTTGCGCACGATGCGGTCGTTGCGGATGTAGGCAATGGGCGGATAGTTGACACTAATGAACGCGTTAAAGCTCATGGTGCGCTGCTTGCGGGCGCGCGTGCCGGCAATTGCCACGCCGCCAAACACGATCGAGACATCGTGCGAATGCTCGTCGAGCGCATAGAGCAGGCTCTGGTACAGATTGAGCTTGGCATCGGTAAAGGGGTTGCCCATGGGCTTTTGCGAGCCGGTGAGCACGATGGGCTTGGGGCTGTCCTGAATCAGGTAGGAAAGCGCCGCCGCGGTGTAGCTCATGGTGTCGGTGCCGTGCAGAATCACGAAGCCGTCGTGGTCGGCGTAACCCTCGACGATGACGTCGCGGATACGCATCCAGTCGCTCGGACGCATATTGGTGCTGTCGATGTTCATGGGCTGCACGACGTCGAGCTCGCAGAGGCCCGAGATCTCGGGGACGCTCTGGGCGAGCTCCTCACCGGTCAGGGCGGGGGAGAGGCCGTTGCCGTCCTCGGTCGATGCGATGGTGCCGCCCGTGGCGATGAGAAGGATGCGCTTCATGCTGGTATTCCTATCGTATTTGCCGCCCCAGAGGCGGAGTCGTTCGGCAGTATTGTGGCACAGGGCGTCCAATGTTCAAACGTAATACATCATCTGTAATGTTTAGTAACACTCCAATTGCCGTCAAATAAGGCCCAGGTCGTGCGTTTGCCGTGCGCTGATGGCTGCGAGGGACGAGAAACCCCATATAACGTGTACACTATGAAAGTTATTTTCGTTCATTCACGCGGGTGGGCACCGGCTCCCCGCCAACAAGAGGGGGAAACCATGGATCAAAAGGCTTCCGCAAAGGTCCTCGTACTCGACTTTGGTGCGCAGTACGGTCAGCTCATTGCCCGTCGCGTTCGCGACCTCAACGTGTATTCCGAGATCGTTCCCTGCGACATCTCGGCCGACGAGATTCGCGAGATGAACGCCTCTGCGCTCATCCTTTCCGGCGGCCCGGCTTCTGTGTATGCTGAGGACGCTCCGTCCATCGATCCTGCCATCTTCGACCTTGGCCTTCCCGTCCTGGGCTTTTGCTACGGCCATCAGATCACGGCCGTGACGCTCGGCGGCAAGGTCGGCCACTCCGAGGTGGGCGAGTACGGCCGCGCCACCATCACGCGCACGGCTGGTGCCAAGCTCTTTAACTCCACGCCTATGGAGCAGACCGTGTGGATGAGCCACCGTGATGCCGTCTCCGAGGTGCCCGAGGGCTTTACCGTTACTGCCAGCACCGACGTGTGCCCGGTTGCCGCCATGGAGTGCGTCGAGCGCAAGATTTTCACCACGCAGTTCCACCCCGAGGTCAAGCACTCCGAGTACGGTCAGCAGCTGCTGAGCAACTTCCTGTTTGAGATCTGCGGCCTGGAGCCCAACTGGAGCATGGACAACCTGGTCGAGACCATGACGGCCGAGTTCCGCGAGAAGGTCGGCGACGACCGCGTGATTCTGGCCTTGTCCGGTGGCGTCGACTCCTCCGTCGTGGCTGCGCTGGGCGCCCGCGCCGTGGGCAAGCAGATGACCTGTGTGTTCATCAACCACGGTCTGCTGCGCAAGGGTGAGCCCGAGCAGGTGGAGGAGGTCTTCACCAAGCAGTTTGACGTCGACTTTATCCACGTCCACGCCGAGGACCGCTATGCCGAGCTTCTGGCCGGCGTGACCGAGCCTGAGGAGAAGCGCCGCATCATCGGCACGCAGTTCTGGAAAGAGTTCTTCGCGGTCGCCCAGCAGCTCGAGTGCGATGGCAAGCCGGTCAAGTATCTGGCTCAGGGCACCATCTACCCCGACATCATCGAGTCCGGCGCTCGCAAGACGGGCGGCAAGACGGCCACCATCAAGAGCCACCACAACCTGATCCCGTTCCCCGAGGGCGTGCACTTCGACCTCAT
>CAUCTV010000107.1 GCA_958445895.1 uncultured Collinsella sp. | reverse complement strand
GCGCCTTGCAATCGCAGGTCGATCCTCATTTTCTGTTTAACACCATCAGCACCATTGTGTCGCTCGTACGTACCGAGCCGGACAAGGCCAGGTCGCTGCTCATCGACTTTTCCAATTACTACCGTCAGACACTGTCCGATTCCGATACCCTCACAACGCTCGAGCACGAGGTGGAACAGGGCACTCGTTACATCAACCTTATGCAGGCCCGGTATGGCGACGGCCGTCTGCGCGTCTCGGTCGATATCGACTTTGAGGTGCGCGACAGCATGGTGCCGCCGTTTATCTTGCAGCCGCTGCTCGAAAACTGCATCAAGCATGCGCAGCGCGAGACCGAGCCGCTTTCTATTCGTGTTAGGGCTTTTGAGACCGATGACGGTCTGGAGATCATCGTCGAAGATGACGGCATCGGTATGAGCGAAGAAGTCTGCGCGCACCTGTTTGAGCAGCATCGCCGAGAGGAGCCCGAGAGCATTACCGCCGACGGCTCCATCAAACGAGGCTGCGGCCTGGCGCTCTTCAACGTGCTTCAGCGCATCCATTTCTTTTACGGGGAAGATTCTGGCATGCGCGTGAAGTCCCAGGAGGGCGTGGGAACGCAGGTCATCGTCGAGCTGAACGGCGAGCCGCATGAGCCGGCGCCGATGAAGGTGTAGCGCGCGGTTGGATTGAGAGAAAAAAGAGGGGAAGCGCATATGTCCGAGGGATGGAACATCTTGGTGGTTGATGACGAGCCTCCTATTAGGGCTGAGCTACGCTATCTATTGGAAAAGGATACGCGTGTGGGTCATATTGCCGAGGCGGGCAATGTCACCGAAGCCGTGGAGTCGATTCTGTCGAACAAGCCCGACGTGTTGTTTTTAGACATTACCATGCCCGGTCGCTCGGGAATTGAGCTTGCCGAGACGCTGCAGAACCTAAAGACGCCGCCGGTCGTGGTGTTTGTGACGGCATTTGCCGAGTATGCGGCTGATGCCTATAACCTCGATGCCGTCGATTATGTCGTCAAGCCGGTTGAGGACGCACGCCTGTCAAAGGCACTCGACAAGATCGAGGCGGCCTTGGGCGTCCGTCGTGTTATCCACGCTCCGCGCCAGCCTTTGCGTCTGACGGTGGACCGCGGGGGCAAAAAGGTGTTCATTCCCGCCGCAGACGTCTGCTACTTTGAGGCGCGTGCCGATTTTTGCAACGCCATCTGCGCCGAGGGAACGTACCTGATCAATGAGTCGATCTCTTCGCTCGAGCGTCGCTTGGACTCCGAGGGCTTTATTCGCGTTCATCGCAGCTACCTGGTCAATTTGGAAGACGTGCACAATGTTGAGATTGGCTCCACGGGGTTGATGGAGCTCAGGCTCGACCGCGTGAACTCGACGGTACCGGTGTCCCGTCGTCGTGCCGCCGAGGTCAAGTCGCACCTGGGGCTTGCGTAAGAGGCTTGCGTGCCGTCGTTTACCATCGCAGGTTTGGCATGGGCGCGCGGTGGGCATAATGGGTGGCATCGAATGAAATCGAAAGGATCATTATGCCCGCGCTTATCACCCATCATCTGTTTGGCGAGGAAAGCATCGACCGTCTTCCGCAGGGCGTCATCACGTCCGATGAAGAGCGCATTGCCTTTATCTTGGGCAACCAAGGCCCCGACCCGTTTTTCTTTCACATTCTGACACCGCGTGTTTCCGACTGTACGCTGCTGGCGCAGGTCATGCATCGGTCGCGCATGTCTCGCCAGTTCGCGTGCCTGCGCGATGGCGTGTCGCACCTGCTGCCGCGCGACGCCAGCTTGGGTCGTGCCTTTGCGCTGGGCCTGCTGTCTCATTACGTGCTCGACCGCAACGCTCACCCCTTTGTCTATGAGCAGCAGTTTGGCATCGTGGAGTCCGATTCAGAGCTTGAGGATTCGAGCAGTCAGGTCCATGCCGTGATCGAGAGCGACCTGGATGTACTGATGCTGCAGCTTAAACGCGATGGCGCTACGGTCGACGATTACCCGCCGGCGGGCGAGATCGTCACCACCGATCGCATCAATCGCGTGGCCGGCGTGCTGATGAGCTATGTTGCCGGACGCGTGTACGGCATTGACATTCCGGCGGGGGAGTACGGTGCTGCCGTTGCCAATATGCAGCGACTTTACCGCGCGATTGAGCCGGCCGGCTCCGCAAAGACGCGCGCGATCTCGCTGGTTGAGGGCTTGGTGCACGACTACTCGCTGCTCGACGGCCTTGCGCACCGCGTGACGACCGAGCTGCCCGAGCGTACCGGCAACCTGGGCCACTTGGCATGGAAGAACCCCTTTACCGATGAAGTCTCGACCGAGAGCTTCCCCGAGGTCTTTGACCGCGCGCTGCTCGATTACGAGTGCACGGTTGCCCGCTTTATCGAGACCGGCGATATGGAAGCCGTGACCAACCATGTCAATTACAGCGGTCGCGTGCTCAATGCCGATGAGGAGTTCGACCGCGAGGAATAGGGCTCATGCGTGCCCCTTTGCCGAATCCTTACCGGTGCTTCTGGACAATTGGGGTACGATGAACTAACTGCATATCGGGCAAATACGAAGGGTCCCTGTCCATGAAATACACCAAGCTCGAGCGTAACTGGGTTATGTACGATGTGGGCAATTCGGCCCTCGTGCTGCTCAATACCTCGGTGGTGCCCATTTACTTTAACGCCATCAATACCGGCGCTTCCTCGGCCGACCTGGTGGTCGCTTGGGGCAATGCGCAGACGATCGCCTCGCTGGTCATCGCCATGCTCATGCCCATTCTGGGCGCACTTGCCGACTACGCCGGCAACAAGATCAAGTTCTTCTTGGGCTTCTTCCTCACGGGCCTGGTGCTTTGCCTGGCGCAGGCTATCCCAATGTCCGCCATGGCATTTTTGACCGTGTACGTGCTGTGCACCATCGGCCTTAACTCTTCTATGACGTTCTACGACGCCATGCTGCCTGACATTACCACCGACGAGCGCATGGACGCCGTGTCCAGCTCGGGTTATGCCTGGGGCTACATCGGTTCCACCGTGCCGTTCGTCATCTGCCTGGCGCTCATCATGGGTGGCCCCGCTCTTGGCATCCCCACCATGCTGGCAACGCGTCTGTCGTTTATCATCACTGGTGCCTGGTGGCTCATCTTTACCCTGCCGCTCATTCGCACCTATAAGCAAAAGTACGGTCGCGAGCGTGGTCCCGAGGACACCATCGGCCACATCGTGGGCGGTGTGTTCTCCGAGGTCGGACACACCATGCGCGAGATCGCCCACAACAAGACCGTACTGGTCTACATGATCGCGTTCTTCTTCTACATCGACGGTGTGCACACGGTTATTTCCATGGCAACCAGCTACGGATCGGCTCTGGGCATCGACTCGACCCAACTGGTGCTGGCTCTGCTCGTTACGCAGTTTGTGGCCTTCCCGTCCGCCATCATCTACGGTAAGCTCGCCGGCCGCGTGGGCACGCTCAACATGATCATGGTGGCCGTCGCCGCCTATATGGGCATCGTGCTCTTTGCCGCGTTTTTCTTAAAGACCGCCTTTGAGTTTTGGGTGCTCGCTATTTTGGTCGGCCTGTTCCAGGGCGGCGTGCAGGCGCTCAGCCGTAGCTATTTTGGCCGCATTATCCCCAAGGAAAAGTCCAACGAGTACTATGGCTTCTTTGACATCTTTGGTCGTTACGCAAGCGTTATGGGCACCTTTCTGGTGTCGGTCGTTACCTCGCTGACCGGCAACCCGTCGCTGGGCGTCCTTTCCATTGGCGTGCTGCTGGTCGTTGGCTTTGTGCTGCTGGTCCGTCTGTCCCGCATGTCTCAGACGGCAGAGCAGGCCGCATAGGAACCTGCCGGTAATTGCGTCCGCCGCGATACTCTTTTGGGGTTATCCGCAATAAACATTCTGACTTTCGAACAATGATTAGCCCAAGTGGGTATGA
>CAUCTV010000106.1 GCA_958445895.1 uncultured Collinsella sp. | reverse complement strand
GCCGTCGCCACCTCAATCGCCGAGATCGTCGACAACGCCCGCCCAAATCTCCTCATCGCCGGCGCTTAAACAAAAACCACCACAAAGGTTCACCGTCCCCTTTGTGGTGGTTTGAGCGTTAAACGTGAACGTATCGCTACTTGGAGAGCTCGTCAGCGAGGGCCTCGATCTGAGCGCGCGAGGCGTCGTTGAGCGAACCCAGGACGGTCACCTTGTTCTGCGTCAGGGTGATGTCCTTCATACCCTCGAGCTCCTTGGTCATAATCTTGGCAGCTGCGGGCGCCCAGGAGCCGCCCTCGACGAGCGCCACCGTACGGTTCTGGTAGGCATGCTCGGCAAGCGTATGGATAAAGGTGCTCATGAATGGGAAGATCTCGCCCTGATAGGTGATGGAGGCGAGCACCAGGCGGTCGTAGCGGAACGCGTCCTCAACGGCCTCGGCCATGTCGTCGCGAGCCAAGTCAAAAACGGAGACCTTCTGGCCGCGAGCCTCGAGCGCTGCGGCGAGCTCCTCGACGGCGGCCTTCAGGTGGCCGTAGACGCTCGCGTAGGCAATCGTGATGCCCTCGTCCTCGGGCTGATAGCTCGACCAGGTGTTGTAGGTGTCGAGGTAATAGCCCAGGTTCTCGGTAAGAACGGGACCATGGAGCGGGCAGATGACCTGGATGTCCAAATCGGCGGCCTTCTTGAGCACGGCCTGTACAAACTTGCCGAACTTGCCCACGATGCCAAAGTAGTAACGGCGCGCCTCGCAGGCCCACCCTTCCGGATCCTCGATGTCGTTGGCGCCAAACTTGCCAAAGCCGTCGGCACTAAAGAGCACCTTGTCGGTGGCCTCGTAGGAGAACAGCACCTCGGGCCAGTGAACGTTGGGGGCGCCAACGAAGGTCAGGCTGTGGCCGCCCAGGTCGAGCACGTCGCCCTCTTTGACAACCATCTTGCGCTCGGGGTAGTCCGTGCCAAAGTAGTTGACCATCATGCGGAAGGCGCCCATGCTTGCCACAATCTGCGCCTGGGGATAGCGCTCCATAAAGGCGGCGATGCCGGCGGAGTGATCGGGCTCCATGTGATGGATGACCAGGTAGTCGGGCGTGCGACCGTCGAGCACGGCCTCGAGGTTGCCGAGCCACTCGTCGACAAAACCGCCATCGACCGAATCGGCGACAGCGATCTTCTCGCCCAAGATAACGTAGCTGTTGTATGCCATACCGTTCTCGGACACATCGTACTGGCCCTCGAACAGGTCAATGTCGTGATCGTCAACGCCAATGTAGCGGATATCCTTGGTGATCTCCATCAGGCAAAGCCTCCTAGATAGACAAATGAACCCGTCTATCATAGCACTCACCTTTATAGCCACGGCTATCTGCCAGCATCCTTACCGATTGTTATTGAAGCGCAACGCCAAGCCGTTGACCTGCGAAAACTATGCGCGCGGAGCTGCCGTGGTATGCCGAACGATGAGCTGACCGGGAATGCGAATGGCGACGGGCCTGTCCGACGCCCCCGCCTTGGGAACCGCATGCTCGAATACCTCGCGTCCACGCTGATGCAAATCGAATCGGACAGTCGTGAGCTCGTTATGTGCGACAAAGTCGTCGAGCGAGTCATCAACGCCCACCACGCTCACGTCCTCGGGCACGCGCAAGCCGCTATCGCGCAGCGCGGCGATGGCGCCGTTTGCCATTTGGTCGTTTGCCGCATAAATCGCCGTCATGGTGCGGTCGTGCTCAGCCAGGTACCGAGCGGCCTCGTAGCCGCTGTTGGCAGACCAGTCGCCCTCGAGTGGCGCCTGCGGCTTAATGTGCTTACGCTCGAGCGCATCCTGCCAACCGGCGCGACGAAATTGCTCATCGACCGAGAACGACGGGCCGCCAATATAGCGAATCTGCTCGTGCCCCAGCTCAAACAGATGATCCATAAGCAATAGCGAGCAGCCGTAATGGTCGGAATCGACCGTGGTCACGCGCGGATGCGCGTACATGGTAACGATGACCGTTCCAATGCCCGGCAACGGATCGAACGTCTCAAAATCGGGCGCCATGCGACTCATGCCGATGATGATACCGTCCACGGGCAGCGCGGCCATACGACGCGTGGCCTCGGCAAGCGAAAACTCCTCGGTCTTGGACATCTCGACCAGCGTGATGGCGCAGCCGCGCTCGCGGGCCGCGCTGGCAATGCCGTCGATCATCGTAAGGTTGCCAAACTTGGTGACATCGTTGACGCACAGGCCGACCGAATGGTAACGGCCGTCGCGCAGCGAGCGACCGGCATAACTCGGACGAAAGCCAAGCTCTTGCATAGCGGCCTGCACGCGCTGGCGCGTCTGTTCGTTAACGTTGGGCAAGCCGTTGGCGACGCGCGAAACCGTCTGCTGCGAAACGCCAGCAGCGCGGGCGACGTCGGCCATGGAGACCGGACGCGAACTGGTATCGTTGGACGGGCGCCTTGCCACAGGATCACCTTCACCCTTGAGAGATCTGAATAGCGTGAATGCCGGCCCGGGCAGAAATACATCCCGCGCCGAGGCCCGCTATCGTCGGACGCATGTTAACGTACTCTACTTTTTCTATCTGCATCTCTTCTGCTTTATAAGTCCATACGGCAGTACCGTTCACGGCTGAATTTCTACCGATTACCAGATTCTCAAAAAGTGATAAGTGTTGTGTTATGAGTACGTTAACATAGCCCGTAACGTGCGGCATCGTAGATGCTGAGTTTATGCCGCTTCAGATTGTTAACGTACTCACTACGACGGAAAACTCGTCAGTATGCGCCAAGGAAAGGACCCTCATGACCACCCCCGACGAAAAGACACTCGCCACACTCACCAAGCTGTTTGAGGAGGAGTTTGGCCCCATCGGCGACCGCCAGGTGCTCTACGTGCACGCGCCCGGCCGTTCCGAGATCAGCGGCAACCACACCGACCACGAGGGTGGCCACGTTATCGCCGGCTCGCTCGATGTCGCCGTTGACGGCATCGCCGTGGCAACCGATTCCAACAAGGTCCGCGTTGCCGACGAGGGCTATCCCACGTTTGAGATCACGCTCGACACGCTGGATGTCCAGGAGTCCGAGAAGGGCACGTCCGCAAGCCTCGTGCGCGGTATGGCCCACGAAATCGCTGCTCTGGGCGTTGAGCCCCAGGGCTTCGACTTTGCCTTTACCTGCTCCGTCCCCTCGGGCGGCGGCCTTTCCAGCTCTGCCGCCGTCGAGGCCGCGTACGGCCGTGCCATGGAGACGCTCTGGGGCGCGCCCGCCATTGAGCCCGTCACGCTCGCTCAGATGAGCCAGCGAACCGAGAACAACTACTACGGCAAGCCCTGCGGTCTTATGGACCAAGCCGCCGTGTGCCTGGGCGGCCTCGCCTACATGGACTTTGAGGACCAGGCTCAGCCTAAAACCCAGAAGCTCGAGCTCAACTTTGAGGATCACGGCTATGCGCTCGTGCTCGTTAAGGTCGGCGCCGACCACGTGGCAGCTACCGACGACTACGCCGCCGTTCCGCGCGAGATGCAGGACGTCGCCGCCGAGTTTGGCAAGGCACGCCTGTGCGAGGTCGACGTTGCCGACTTTGACGCCAAGCTCCCCGAGCTGCGCGCCAAGCTGGGCGACCGCGCTTGCCTGCGCGCCGTTCACTACTGGTACGAGAACGGCCTGGTCGACAAGCGCTGGGCAGCCCTGAACGCTGGCGACATTGACCAGTTCCTGGTCCTGACGCGCGAGTCCGGCGCCAGCTCTGCCATGTACCTGCAGAATGTCGTCGCCAAGCTGGGTTCCGAGCAGCCTTCCATGTATGCCCTGGCACTGGCCGAGCACGTGCTCGACGGCCGCGGCGCCGTGCGTATCCACGGCGGCGGCTTTGGCGGCACCATCCAGGCCTTCGTGCCGCTCGACCTCGTCGACACCTTCATTGCCAAGATGAACGACTGGCTGGGCGAGGACTCTGCCCGCCACTACGCGATTTCTGACAAGGGGGCTTACGCGGCATGGCTGTAATGACTGATGTGCGCGA
>CAUCTV010000105.1 GCA_958445895.1 uncultured Collinsella sp. | reverse complement strand
GCCTTGACGAAGCCCTCGAAGCCGTCGCCGTTCATGTTGACGGTATCGACGCCAACGTGCACCAGAACCTCGATGCCGCTATCGGACTGCAGGCCCACGGCGTGACCCATGGTGACGGTCACCTTGCCGTCGCAGGGAGCGTAGACCAGATCGTCCTCGGGCCACACGGCGCAGCCCTTGCCCAGAACCTCGCCACCAAAGACGGGATCGGGCACGTCGGCCATCTTGATGACCTTGCCCTTGACGGGCGAGCACAGCACGTCGGCGCCGGCAGAAGCAGAGATGGAGGCCGGAGCAGCGGCAGCCGCGGGCTCAGCCTTCTTCTTGAACATGTCAAACAGACCCATACGTTTTCTCCTCTTGATTAAGCGCAACGTTATGCGCATGCCTATGGTGATTATAGTGCCAAATGGTTCAAATGCTAAGGTGGGGACTCGAATCACGAGCCCATCCCAAGGCTTTTCCCCGGTGGCACCCATCTTGTCGATTAAGCCAGGCCCTCGGCACCGTTGGACTTGATGATCTTCTGGTAGGCGAAGAAGCTGTCCTTGCGGCGGCGCTCGTAGGTGCCGGTGCCGTCATCGTACTTATCGACGTGGATAAAGCCGTAGCGCTTGCGCATCTCGCCGGTGCCGGCCGAGACCAGGTCGATGGGACCCCACCAGGTATAGGCGATCAGGTCGACGCCGTCCTCGATGGCCTCGCCCATGGCTTTGACATGGCTCTGGAGGTAGGCGATGCGGTACGGGTCGTGGATGGAGCCGTCCTCCTCCACCTCGTCGTAGGCGCCCATGCCATTCTCGACCACCATCAGCGGAATCTCGTAGCGGGCGTAGATCTCGTTGAGGGCGATGCGCAGGCCCGTCGGGTCAATCTGCCACCCCCAGTCGGTGCTCTCGAGGTAGGGGTTCTTGCCGCCAAAGGCCATGTTGCCCTCGGTCATCTCGTGGTCCTTGTGGGTGCCCACGGTGCCCGACATGTAGTAGCTAAAGGTGTAGAAGTCGACCTTGCCGTCGGCGATGTCCTGCAGGTCGCCGTCGGCGATGTTAAGCTCGATGCCGTTCTCGGCCCAGAAGCGCTTGGCGTAGAACGGGTATTTGCCGCGCACCTGCACGTCGGAGCAGTACCAGTTCATGGTGTTCATCTCCTGCTGGGTGGCAAGGACGTCGGCCGGGTCGCACGTGGCGGCATAGGACAGGATAAAGCAGTCCATGTTGCCCATCTTGAGTTTGGGGAAGTGCTCGTGCGCATAGCGGATGGCGCGGCCGCTCGCCACAAACTGGTGGTGGAGGGCCTGGAAGCGCTGCTGCGGGGTGGTGTGGGCGCCGGAGGCCGGGCCCTCGTAGCCGCGAATCATGCTGGTCTCAAAGAGGTTGCCCAGGTCCAGGGTGCCACAGTTGATCTCGTTGAAGGTGAGCCAGTAGGTCACCTTGTCGTGATAGCGTTCGAGCACTGTCTGGGCATAGCGCTCAAAGAATCCGATAAGCTCGCGGCTCTCCCAACCGTTGTACTTCTCGACCAGGGCATAGGGCATCTCGTAGTGGCTAAGCGTAACAAGCGGCTCGATGTTGTGTGCGCGCAGGCAGTCGAAGACGCGGTCGTAGAAGGCGAGACCGGCCTCGTTGGGCTCAGCGTCGTCGCCGTTGGGGAAGATGCGGCTCCAGGAGATGGACATGCGGAACATGTTGAAGCCCATCTCGGCGAACAGCGCGATGTCTTCCTCGTAGTGATGGTAGAAGTCGATACCGTCGTGATTGGGGTAGAAGCGGTTGGGGTCGATGTCAATCGTAATCTGACGCGGCTCCTTGTAGCTGCCGCCCAGGAAGTGGTCGTCTACGCTGGGGCCGCGGCCGTCAACGTTCCATGCGCCCTCAAACTGGTTTGCGGCCGTAGCGCCGCCCCAAAAGAATCCCTCGGGAAATCCCATATGTGCCTCCTCGCAGCGGGTTTTATGTGCTGAGCTGAGTATCGCGCGCACTTGGGCGCCCAAGGCGCAGAGGCGCTGCATTGGACACTTCTTTTCGCCCCAGCGCGTCCGCCGGCTGACACTTTTTGATACCGAGGCCTAGACGAGGCAAAAATCGACCTGACGGCCACCCTCCAACCCGGGTGGATGAAACGAAACGACCTATTTAGATGTGGCATATCGATAGCTAAAAGCCCGTCCCGCCTTGCTCATCCACGGTATGTTGCCGGCGTGCAGCCGTAGGCGGCGCGGAACTTGCGATAGAAAAAGCTCATGTTCTCGTAGCCAACGGCACGCGCCGCCGCCTCGGCCGTGGCACCCGCGCGCAAGAGCTCCGCGGCACGCGCGAGCCTGCGCTCCTGGACCAGCTGTCGGTAGGTCTTTCCCACATGCTGCTTGAGCAGCGCCGACGCGTAGTTAGGGCTCACATGAAAGCGTGCCGCCATCTCCTCGAGCGAGCAGGCGGCAAACGAGCGCTCGATGTAGCCGAGCATCCCTGCCACGAGCGAGGCCGCGCGCCCCGACTCATCGCGCCCCGCCGCCGCGCCGCGCACGAGCTCGTGCTCGTAGCAATCCATGAGCTCGGCCAACAGAAGCTGAAACAGGCGCAGAACGATCTCGGCACTGTTGAGGCTTGGCTCGTAGTGTTCGCAGAGCATCTCCTGCATGTAGCGTCGCACGCGCCGGCTCTCCCCGCAGCGAAAGCGCACGTGCCCGCGATGGTCGGTCTCGCTGTTGAGCGCGTTGAACAAAAACCGCGATACCGTACTCTCGCGCGAGAGGCTCGCCTCGAGGCTGCGCTGCAAAAAGGTACGTGAAACGGTCATACTCAGCATGATGTCATCCTCGCCGAGCGCCGCCACCGCATGCGGGCAGGCGGCGTCGAGCAGCAACACCTCGTTGCGCTCGAGCACGAGCTTCTCCCCCGCAACCGTCTGCGGACAGCGCCCCCGGTACACATAGCCGATCTCAACGTAGTCGTGCACGTGCTCGGGTACCGCGTTAAAGCGCGAGTTTCTCCTGATCATCAGGCCAGCTGGCATTCCGGCCTGAGTATATTCCGCCCCCATCTGCCAGATCTTTCACACCGACCGTCCATCGACCTCAACGCGCTCGGTCATGATCGACCAGTCAAAGGGAGCCTCGTCCCGATATCGCCTCTCGCTGACGCTCAGCTCGCTCAGCCGGCGCTCGAGCTCCAAGATCTCCATGGCCCCGCCAATCGTTGATTCGGTCATATTCTGCCCTGATTTGGATATTAGCACGCCGCCGTCTGCACGCCAGAATGGAGCCATGCAACATACGCTGCCCATCATCGACTTGCAAGGAGGATCCATGACCGCGTACTACCAGCAGGTGCTCAACGGTACCTACGACAACCACGTGCTCCCGTTTTTGTGGATGAAGGGCGAGAGCCAACAGACCATAGCCGAGTATTTGGAAAAGATTGCCGGCGCCGATATCCACGAGATCTGCCTCGAGAGCCGTCCGCATCCCGATTTTTGCGGTGAGGGCTGGTGGCGCGACCTGCGCTTTGTGATCGACACGTGCAAGCAGCTGGGCCTCAAGATCTGGATCTTGGACGACGCGCACTTTCCCACCGGATACGCCAACGGCGCCGTCAAGGAGGCGGCGCCGGAGCTCCGCAAGGTCGTTCTCACCCACCGCACCATCGACGTGGTGGGCCCCACGCCGCAGGCGAGCATCGTGCTCACCAACATGTTCGACAAGACGGAGCGCTTCTATGGCGTTACGTTTATGCAGGCAGGGCGCACCGTCGAGGTCGAGCACCGCGTAATCGAGGACGAACACGGCACGCCCTGCCGCTTGGTCTTTGATGCGCCGGCCGGCACCACGCAGGCGTGCGTGATGTTCACGAGCGGCAAGACCTCCTACAACGAGGACTACATCAACATGGTCGACCGCGCCTCGGTGGCACAGCTCATCGATGCCGTGTACGAGCCGCACTTTGCGCATCTGGGCGATGAGTTTGGCAAGACCATCCTGGGTTTTTTCTCCGATGAACCCGGCTTTGCCAACGAGAAGGGCGTCACCGGCGCCGACGGTATCTCCGACAC
>CAUCTV010000104.1 GCA_958445895.1 uncultured Collinsella sp. | reverse complement strand
TGCCATTATCTTGGGCGCTTCGGGCGCCGGTAAAACCACGGCGCTCAACATTCTGGGTGGCATGGATACGGCGACTTCCGGCACCGTGACGGTGGACGGGCGCGATGTGAGCTCCGCTAACGAGGCGCAGCTCGTGGAATACCGCCGCGCCGACGTCGGCTTTGTCTTCCAGTTCTACAATCTGGTCCCCAACCTGACGGCGCTCGAAAATGTTGAGCTTGCGGCGCAAATCTGCCCCGATTCGCTCGATGCCGAGCAAACGCTTTGCCAGGTTGGCCTGGGCGACCGCCTTGCTAACTTCCCCGCGCAGCTATCGGGCGGCGAGCAGCAGCGTGTGTCCATTGCCCGCGCGCTGGCCAAAAACCCCAAGCTGCTTCTATGCGACGAGCCCACGGGCGCCCTCGACTACAAAACCGGCAAGCAGATCTTGCAGCTGCTGCAGGACACCTGTCGCAAGCAGGGCATTACGGTCATTATCATCACCCACAACTCTGCGCTGGCGCCCATGGCCGATCGCCTGATCCGCTTTAAGAGCGGCCGCGTGGAGAGCGAGACGGTCCAGCAAAATCCCGTGTCTATCGAGACAATCGAGTGGTAGCGCCCATGGACCAGGACCGCCAAAACAGCCAAAACCACGATACGGAGCACGCGGGCCGCGACCGGGAGTTCGCGACCTACCGTACCGCCCAAAGCTCAAACGATATGGTGCCGACGGTATTTCGCCGTGGCATCTACCGCACAATCCGCGGCAGTCTTAAGCGCTTCCTATCTATCGTGGTCATCACCGCGCTCGGCGTGAGCGTGATGTGCGGCCTCAAGGCGGGTTGCGAGGATCTGTGCGATTCGGTCGACGCCTACTTCGACCAGCAAAATGTCTATGACATTAACGTGCAGTCGACCTATGGCCTGACTGACGATGATCTCGACGCCATCCAAGAGGTCGATGGCGTCGAAACGGCCGAGGGCATCTACGCCGAGACCGCCTACACCGCCGTGGGCACAACGCGCGAGCGCGTGGTCGTGCAAAGTCTCTCCAAGGAGAACATCGATCAGCCGGTGCTCGTGAACGGCGATTTGCCCGAGAGCGCCGATGAAGTCGCGGTGACTTCGAAGTTCCTGAAGGCTTCGGGCAAAAAGCTCGGCGATACGGTGAGTTTTGCCGCCAATGACGCGAGCTCGTCGAACCAAAGCGCCAAGGATCAGTTTGCCGCGGGCGATTACACCATTACGGCCGAGGTCCTCGATCCCACTGATGTGAGCTCCGACTCGACAGTCAACGCCTTTCGCGCTGCTTCGGCGGCGGACTATAAGTTCTATGTGAGCGAGGACGCCGCGACGTCGTCGTCCTATTCCGCAGTCCACGTAGTCGTCGAAGGAGCCAAGAGCCTCAACTCCTATTCGGATGCCTACGCGGCAAAGATCAACAAGGTCAAGGGCAATATAGAGAAGATCCGCGAGGAGCGTGAGAAGGCGCGCGCTCAGGAGCTGACAGTCGACACGCCGGCAAGCTTGGATGCGGCCGAGCGCCAGGCGAATATGCTCTTTGGGATTGAGCAGGACAACATCAATCGCATGGCCCAGGGCAGCGAGGAACGCGTCCAGGCTCAGGCCGACCTGGATCAGCGCCGCGCCGCCGCCGACCAGCAGTTTGCCGATGCCCGCGCCGAGCTTTCCGATTTGGGTGAATGCACGTGGTACATCCAGGACCGCGACAATATCGCAAGCTACTCAAGCGTGGAGAGCGATAGCTCGTCAATTGAGGCTATTGCGACGGTGTTCCCGTTCATCTTCTTTATCGTCGCCGTGCTCATCAGCCTCACCACCGCCACGCGTATGGTCGAGGAGGAGCGCACGCTCATTGGCCTGTACAAGGCGCTCGGCTACTCGCGCGAGCGCATCCTGTCCAAATACGTGGACTATGCGCTGTGGGCGTGCCTGATTGGCGGCGTGCTCGGCAATATCATCGGCTTTGTGGGCCTGCCGCTGTTCCTGTTTACGGTGTTCGACGACATGTACTCGCTGCCCCAGATGCTGCTTTCGTACGACATCGTGTCCTCGATCGTCTCGGTGGCGCTGTTTGCCGTGGGCGTGGTGGGCGCCACAATTATCGCCTGCCGCCACGAGATGGCCGAGACCCCGGCCTCGCTCATGCGCCCCAAGGCCCCGCGCGCCGGCTCGCGCATCCTACTTGAGCGCATCGGCTTTATCTGGCGCCGCATGGGCTTTTTGAACAAGGTGGCTGCGCGCAACCTGTTCCGTTACAAAAAGCGTGCCTTTATGACCATCTTTGGCATCGCGGGTTGCACCGCGCTTGTGATCTGCGGTATGGGTATTCGCGATACGTCGGTGGCGCTTTCGCCCAAACAGTACGGGCATATCACGCGTTATGACTTGCTGGCGGTCGCCAACCCCGATGACTTTACGCAGACGTGCGCGGCGTTGGATGAGCGCAGCGCGGCCAATGATTCCAACGTGACCGTGACTTCGACGCTGCCGATTATGACCGACAACGTCACCTTTACGTTTGGCGGCAAGAGCGAGACCGTGCAGCTGATCGTGGTGCCCGATGACCGCACGAACGACCTGGACGACTATGTGCGCCTCGAGGACGAGTCCAAAGAGCCGCTGTCTTTGCGTGACGGAGACGTGTATCTGAGTAAGAGTTCACAGCTGGTGCTGGGGATTCAGCCGGGCGATACGGCATACGTCCAGGATTCGTCGCTCAATGTTGCCAAGGTCAAAGTCAGTGACATTTCGCTTAACTATCTTGGCAACACGCTTTACATGACGCAGGGCACCTATGAGCGCGCGTTCGGTCGAAGCGCACGCCTCAACGGCGTCTTTGTGCTGCTTAAGGGCTCGTCGGCCGACCAGATTGCGTTTAGCAAGAAGCTTAAGAGCGACGGTTGGCTCACCATCTCGAGCACGGCCGAACATTGGCAGAACTACGAGGCGAACTTTGCGATCATCAATTCGGTCGTGGTGCTCGTGACTTTTATGGCGGCATGCCTGTCGTTTGTGGTGGTGTTTACGCTGTCCAACACGAATATCTCCGAGCGCGAACGCGAGCTGGCGACCATCAAGGTGCTGGGCTTCCGCCGTGGCGAGGTGCACCATTACGTCAACAAGGAGACGTTGATCCTCACGGCAATTGGCGCCGCGCTGGGCGTGCCACTGGGCGGCTTGCTGGCCGAGAGTTTTACGTACATTTTGCAGATGCCGTCGCTGTACTTTGACGTCGAAGTCGAGCCGCTAAGCTACGTGCTCGCCGTGGTGCTTTCCTTTGGCTTTACGTTTATCGTCAACCTAGCCACCAATCGTACCCTCAACAAGATCGACATGGTCGGCGCCCTCAAGAGCGCCGAGTGACCTGCCAAAAAGGGACAGGTTTATTTTGGCAGGTTTTATCTGCGCAAACGCCGGACAACCATTAGGTGGCCCGGCGTTTGCCCCGTTTTGCTGGGGATGTCTGTCGTTCAGTGCTCTTACTGGCCAATCCAGTGTTGCGCATAGCTCTTAATGTCCTCGGTAAAACCGTCAAGGTCGTCAAGGGTGATCACGCTGTCGATAAGCAAATTGGCTATCTCGCGGTGCATTGTGCTGCGGCGAATGTCGTTTGCAATTACGCCTGAGGACAGCTTGTCTCTATTGAGGCGCTCTTCTAGTGCCCAAAATCTACTGGACGCTTCACTGTCGCCGTTCAGTATCTCAACATACTGGCCGATGAGCTTTTCCATATAACGTTCTTGCCATTGAGGAAGCATTTTCTTAAACAGCTTCCAGTCGCTTTCGGCTACGTCGCGCATATGTCCTCCGCTCGTTAAACGGGCTTTTCCATTTGCCTTTCATTCTATTTGGTTTTCGCTCACAGGCGTGGATGAAGGGCTTTCTCCAGCCTTCGAGATTGGGCTTGAATAGGTCGTATGCCGCAAAACGGGCCTATCTACTACGTTTGCTACCACACCCTCGACCATGACAAAGATTATGAAATTAAAACCGCAGGTAGAGGGCTTGCAAATATTCGGAAAAGGCGGGTATGGTCGGCCCTCTCGAGTTAAACGTAGTAAATAGGCCC
>CAUCTV010000103.1 GCA_958445895.1 uncultured Collinsella sp. | reverse complement strand
CCGCTGCCTGCCCGACCTGGGCATTTGGCCCTACGCGAGCGAGGACGGCGTGCACTTTGATTGGAGCGCACCCAACCAGGAGTACTGGGACCGCGCCCGCCGCATGTGCCAGGCAGCCGTGGAGCACGGCATTCGCCCGGCGCTCGTGCTCATGTGGTGCAACTACGTGCCCGGTACCTGGGGCTCCGTGATCGCCGAGCGCCTGGGTGCCGAGGTCATGCCGCGCGAGGAGGTTCGCGCCCACGTTGCCCGCATCGTCGAGAACCTGGGCGAGTTCGACCCCGTCTACGTGGTGACAGGCGACACCGACTTTAAGACCGACGAGGCTATCGCCTATTACGGGGATGCACTCGACGAGGTCACCAAGCTGGCTCCCGAGTCCTTGCACACCATGCATATCAACCGTGGCAACCGCGCCCTGCCCGAGCAGTTTGCCGATCGCTTGGACTTCTACATGTTCCAGCCCGGCCACAACTACAACGGTCAGGAGGAAGCTTGGAAGCTGCCCGAGGATTTTCGCGCGCAGTATCCCAAAAAGCCGATGGTCAATTCCGAGCCCTGCTACGAGCAAATGGGCGCGAGCCGCAACGTGTACTGGCGTTTTACCGCGCAGGATTGTCGCGCGAGTGTTTGGTCGAGCATTCTGGCTGGTGCCAGTGCCGGCATTACCTACGGTGCGCACGGCGTGTGGAACTGGCAGACCTCTCAGAGCCGTGGCAGCGTCCTTGGCGAGGGCTTTGACATGCCGTTCCGCTGGCAAGAGTGCCTGCAGTTTGCGGGCGTGTGGGACTTTGGCCTGATCGAGCACGTGCTGCGCGGCCTGGGCGCCACAAGCGCGGACGGGGCGGTAGCTGTTGAACCCGCGCAGGAGCTGCTCGACGATGCACGCGAAGCCATCCGTGTGGCGCGCGTGGGCGAACGCGTGGTGGTCTATCTGCCGAGGACCACGGCCGTCAAGCTCAAACTCGAAGGCGGCACCACCGCCTGGAATGCTGTGGCGTTTGACCTGGAGAACAAGTGCGTGGCAAACCTGCCCGTCAAGGATGCCGATGGCGAGGTTCGCGTGGCCCAGCACCCCTTTGAGCACGACGCGCTCCTGGTGGTCTCGCCGGTTAAGTAGCGCGCGGTTCCAACGCGACCAGCGGTAAAAAGGTCCGAGTAACGACTACAGAATGAGGGTGGATAATCTCCCGTTTTTTGCCTGTGTACAGGCTCAAAGTGGGAGATTATCCACCCTTGTCATTTAAGCGTCCAAAAATCCTCTCTCGTTTTATTTGAGCCCGGGCAGCTTGGTAAAGGGGAAGGACTGCTCGAGGAACTCGGAGCAGCGGGCGTAATCTTTGGCAAAGTAGCTGCTGTAGAGCGAATCGAGCACGTATTGCACGGCGATGTGGCTGGCAAACTGCGTGATGCGGTGCGTCATGCTCTCGTGGTCGCTCACCGTGAGATAGGCGGCAAAGCCCGGGTGAATCCGGGCGCAATAGGGTGTGCCGATGACGATGACCGGGACATGCCGACTGCTGAGGATCGGCAAGATCCCCTTGAGGTTGGGGGCAAGGCCGCTGTAGGAAATGACGATTGCCACATGATCGGGGCCCGAGGCGAGCGCCGTGCGCACCTGAGCCTCGGCACCGCCGTAGCATGTCGCACTTTTACCGGCGGAGAGCAGGCGATCGCGGAACATTCCCGCAGGATACAGGTTATGCGAGCCCGTATAGATGTCCACAGTGCCGGCGCGCAAGACGAGCTTGGCGGCGTAGTCGAGCTGTGCGGGGTCGAGGAGCTCCTGTGTTTCGGCCAATGTTGTCTGGTAGAGCCCCTCCATGCGTTCCATCACCTGCGCAGGGGTGGAGGCGGCATCAAAGGGAAAGTTGATATCCACCTCGGGGGCGGAGTCTGCGCGCGAGTCTGCGCGCATCAGCTCGACCTTGAGTTCTTTGAAGCCTTCGAGGCCGAGCTTTTTGCAAAAGCGGTGGATGCTCGCAACGGAGACATTGGCCTGGCGCGCAAATTCCTTAATGGAGAGCCCGCGGACGTCCTCGCCCATGGCGAGAACCGTTTGCCCGAGCTGCTGCTCGGTGGGGGTGAGCTCCTTGCCTTGGGTGATTTTGCGCTTGATGTCCATATGACTCCTATGCGTTCGTATCGCGATGTATCAATCATAGCGGTAAACAAAACGCCCGGCTTGGCTGGGGAGAGCAAGACGGGCGTCCCGTAAGGGGCCGTTACCCGAGCAAGCGGACGGGGCCGAGCAGGCCGCTGGGCTCGGAGGGTTCGGTGAGGGCGAAGATGTCGGGGATGGCGTGGTCGAGGGTGTTGATCACATCGATCGTGAGCGTGTGCTCGCCGGCGGCAAGGGTGCCGAGCTCAAAGCGGTAGGGCGGACAGATGCGGCAGCCCAGATCCGCGCCGTCAAGTGCGACCGTGGCGGTCTCAAAGACCTCGCCCAGGTCGAGCGCGGCGCCGGCGAGGTTCTCAGCAACGGCAAAGCTTGCCTGGTAGCGGAAGGTGCCCGCTTTGCCGGGGAATTCGGCGCAGGAAAGATCGTGCAGGTCGCCAAGCTCGACGGCCTCGCCAAAGACCAGGTGCGTGGCATCGGTTCCGGGCGCGGCAAAGGAGACGTTCCAGGGGCCGTCAACGCGCGTGACCTCACGCTCGGCATCGGAGTTTCCGCGCTCGGCGGCAGCTGGCGCCTCGGCCCCGAGTACCACAATGCAGCTCTCGTAGGGCGCGAGCTCAAGCGTGCCGTCAAAGGCGACGGGTGCGCTGCCGTTGAGCAAATCGAGGCGCACGCCGTGCACGGGCGCGCCGTCTGCGAACTCAACATGCGTGTGAATGCCCTGCTTGGGATGCTCGTTTACCAGCATGAGGTAGCTCTCGCCGGCGCGGTCGTAGCGAAGCGTGCGCAGCCACGGCTGCGGCTCGGTACACGCCACGGTCTGCATGCCGGCTGCGGCGAGCACACCCGCAAGCTCGGAAGTGGCAACAACGCGCACGCCTGCAAGCTCGTTGGCCTCCACGGGGGCAAAGCCCGCGCGGCTGGCAGCTTCGCCGTCATAGCGCTTGCTCGGCAGCTTGTCCAGGGCATATACGCCAGCGCCTGCGGCTGCGGCGCGCGCGGCAAAGTTGAGTACGGCCCCGCCGGCATATTCGGCGCCGGGCATCACCAGGCAGCGGTACGCCTGACCGTTCACGCTAAAGCCGCTGCCGGCTGCGGCGACCTCCACGGAGTAGCGCTCGGTATCTTCAAACGCCTCGGCCGGCACGATATCGAAATCGATCTGCGCACGCACAAGCTCGGCGGCGGCATGCTGCATAAACGAGGCCTCGCCCGCCCACTCGGCGTCGGCGTGGTACAGAAGCGCCACCGGCGTGACGGCTCGTCCACCCGAAAGCAGGCTCGAGGTGCGGTTCATGTAGCTCATGAGCTTGCCAAAGTGCGCAAACTGGGGGTTCTGACCGTGCGCGTAGAAGTGCGGCGGGCAGTCGAAATCGGGGAAGGCGGTCATGCTAAAGGCGTGCGGCACAAACCAGTTGACGCCGCGCACCATAACGTGGTCGGCGATCCACTTCATCTCGCGCAGGCCCTCGTGCCAGCCAAAAGCGCCAAACACCTCGGCCATGCAGCGGCCCTGCTTTTTGGGGTCGAGATGCGCTGCCGAGGAGCCCAGCTTGGGCAGCACGTAGTTGTAGAACTCCAGGTCCCACATGCCGCGGCCGTAGGAGTGGAGCCCCCGGTCCATGCCGGGGATGAGCTGGTTGATCACGATGTCCACGCCCGCCATGTCCTGGCCGCCCACGGCGCGGAAGTAGTGGCCGGCGCCCACACCCAGGCGCGCGTGGCAGTCCTTGTCCTCAATTACGTGGCCGATATACTGCACGCCGTGCGCGCGGCACCAGTCGCCGAGCTGGTCGCAGAAACACTCCTTGTAGAGCGTGCTCGCGATGCCCATGTACACGTGGCGCACGTGCGCGCCGGCGTCCATGCGATCCCACAGGTACGGGAGCTCGTCCAGGTAGCGCTCGCCCAGCGCCGCGCGCAGGCGGCGCTCGAGCTCGGCCGACCAGGGCAGGGGCGCGGTGGCCTTACCGATGAGTGTGTCGGAGATACCGTCGGCGCCGGTGACGCCCTTCTCGTTGGCAAAGCCGGGTT
>CAUCTV010000102.1 GCA_958445895.1 uncultured Collinsella sp. | reverse complement strand
ATCGTGATCGAGTTTCTTAAAGAAGTCCTCGTTTTTATGCTTGGTCGCGGTCTCGTCGTTCTCGTTTTTCATCTCGAACATAATCGAAATGACCTCGTTGCCGCTCGCGTCGCGCTCACGGAAAATGAAGTCTCCCTTGGTGCCCTCGGATGCATCGTTATCTTTCTCGAAGTACGCATTGGGAAACGCCGTCATGCGCAGACGGTTAAACTCGGTCTCGCAGTGCTGCTCGAGCGACTCGCCCACCATCTTGGTGGACAGGCGAACCTTCATGTCCTTAAGGCGCTCAATCTCTTCATCCTTGTAGCGAATCAGGTCATCGCTCGCGCGCTTGGCCTGCGCAAGCTCGAGCTCGTGTGCCGCCTTGGCTTGCTCCTCGCGAGAATCGCGCACCGCCAGCTCGCTCGTCAGTTTGGCACGTGCCTCATCGCGCTCTCGCTCCGCCGCGGCGACCGCCTCTGACAGGTTCATTTTTGCCATCAGTTCCTGCTCGCGCAGTTGGGCACGCAGGCCCTCGGCCTCTTGCTCGGACTGAGCCTTTGCGGCGGAAAGCTTCTCCTGTACCGTCGCGCGGTAGTCAGCAAGTGCACGCTCGGCCTCGCTGCGAGCGGCATCGAGCTCACGCTGCGACTCAGCCGCGGCAGCGGCAAGCGCCATCTCCTGGGCCTTGTCCGCCGCGGCAAGCCTGGCCTGCAGCTCGGCAATCTGAGCATCACGTGCAGCTAAATCGTTTTGAGCAGCATTGCGCGCCGCCGACTCGACGAGCTTGGCTTCGTCATCTTTGCGCTCCAGCTGCGCACGCAAATTGTCGATTTCTCGCTGAAGCTCGGCGTTTTCCTTTTGAGCATCGGCGCGGGCCTCAACCGCCGCGCGCTGGCTTGCACTCTCGCGCTCTGTGGCGGCGCCCTCGAGCTTGGCGCGCAGCTCAGCAAGCTCAGCATCGCGCTTGGCAACCTCTTGTGCCAGCTTCTGCTCCGCAGTGTTCTTCTGCTCGGCAAGCTGAGCGTTGCGCTGAGACTCTGCCTCCTGCAAGGCAGCCGTCGAACGCGAGCGCTCAAGTTCCAGCGCCTGCTCGCCCTCGCGCTGGACTGCCTTCACACGCTCATTCAGATCGCGCGAAAACTCGGCATCGCGTACTTGCTTGACGATATCCGCATAGCCAGACGCATCGACCTTAAAAACTTCGCCACAATGCGGGCACTTGATCTCATTCATAGCCGCTCCTCGATGGACGCAAATTTCAACCGCCTACACTCTACCGCGCCGCACGGACAAAAAAGGCGCCGCTGCCATAATGGCAACGGCGCCAGAATCACCACAAAGGCGTCTGTCCTTTGTGGTGATTTGGGTCCCTACAGGTCGCGGTAGTCGATCAGGCGAAGATCAGGTTGAGACTCAAGCCAAGCGCGCAGCTCAGGATCGATCAGCGCATCGACCTCCTTGGTACGATCAGTCGTAAGTGAGCTGTTCTCAAGGATAAAACGATCAAGATAGCCCGGGTGACACACAAAGACGACCGTCTCGCCGTCCTCCATCTCGCGAACCGTCTGTATAATCGAGTCCTTGGGTTCGTAGCCCGGCTCCATCGAGCGCATCACCATGCGCAGATCAGTATCTCCGCAATGCACCACAGCCGCGGGGTCGAAGCTCGCCTTTTGCTCCTTAAGGCCCAGCTCCTGAGCAACCGCCGAGATCGCTCGGTTAAGGTTTTTGCTCATGACGGCATGGGCCTCAAAGTAATCGGGCTCGCGGCCCACGATCTCGACAAAGCGGTCATGCTGCGCGCGAATCTCGATGCAGGCCTCGTCGAAGTCTATCAACTCCTCGCCGCGCTTAAAATGCTCGCGGAAGGTACGGCTGCTATGGAACTCGCCGTTCTCGTTGAGCATGCTCGGAATGAGCGCCGGGTCGGCACACGGCTTGCCCAGACATACGTTGGTATGCTGGCCCACCGCAATGCCGGCATCCGCCACGAGCGACCAACCACGCTCGGCCTCGGGCATGTTGGGCATAAGGCCCGCCGAGCGCACCAGGCCCTCATTAATACTGCGGGCAATCCCCAGGTTAACGGCATACGAATAACCGATATCGTCGGCACGAATGAGCAATTGCTTCATATTGACCCCCATCTACGGAAAGGGACACTTGAAGCGCAGCCAAGTGCCCCAGATAATTGTCCTACCGAACGGATGCTTTAGGCTTTGGCGGCAGCAGCGTCTTCGTCGAGCTGCTCCTTGGTAAAGCCAAAGAAGTAGGCGATGGCAGCGGCGGCAACAAATGCAGTGCCCGATGCAACGCAGCCCCATACGAGATTAGCAGTTCCGCCTGCAACATAACCTGTAATACCAAGGATATTAGTTGCGCCCAAAACATACGTGGTCACATTAGTGAGCGCCGCGATCAGGCCGCCGATAGCGCCGCCCGCGACCATGGCACCCAGGCAGCGAGTATACTTAAAGCCGCAGCCATACAGCGCGGGCTCCGTCACGCCACCGACAATGCCGGAGAGCGAGAAACCAAGCATAGCGCCCTTTTCGTCGACCTCCTTAAGGCGCAGGAAGGCACCGAAGGCCATGCCCCACGTGGCGAACTGAGCGATAGCACCCGCGACCATAACGCAGGAGTCAGACCCTGAGGTGAGCACCTGCACAATGCCGAGGGCAATCAGAACCTGGTGCATACCGGTCATAACCAGGAACTCCCAAAGCGCAGCAATGGCGACGAGGGAGAGGATCGTGACGATGCCGCCAGCGTTTCCGAGGCCGAACATAAAGTTGCCGACCAGGTCGCCCAGAATGGAACCAATCGGAGCTAGGGCGCACAGGGAAACGGGGGTCATCACAGCCATGGTGCACACGGGCACAAACACCGTGGAGAGCATGTCGGGGATGATCTTCTTCATGAACTTCTCGACGACCATCAGCACCGGCATAGACAGCAGCATGGGGAGCACGGTCGCAGAATAGTTGTTCAGCTGAGCCGGGAGCACGCCGTAAACCATCGTGGTCGTAGCACCAGAATCCGCAGCGGCGTTGACCAACGTCATGAACTCGGGGGCAATGAGCACGCCGCCGAGCATCATGCCGAGCGGCTGGCTGCAGCCGAGCTGCTTTGCGGCAGCCCAACCCAGATAGACAGGGAGGAAATAATAGCCGGCGTTGTAAATCCAGTTGTAGAAGAAGTTGTAGATGTCAGAATCGGCAGACCAGATACCGAGCATGCCGTCGCCGCAAAGTACGGCAAGTGTGCGGAACATGGCGGCGCCCATGATAATGGGGATCGTCATGCACATTGTCTTGGACAGGTAGTTAAGGGCCTTCTTGCCCGCAGTCTTGACCGTCAGTGGCTCCTTGGTGCCGTCATCGAGGTTCTCGTCAATGGAGCCTTCGCCCTTGACGCCCAGCGCAATGGCGGCGTCATAGACCTTCGGCACGTTCTGGCCAATGATGACCTGATACTGGCCGCCAGACCACTGTGCGCCCAGCACACCCTTGATCTTCTTAACTTCATTATCATTGGGAATGGACTGATCTTTGAGGTTCAGACGCAAGCGGGTCATGCAGTGCGTCGCGTTCGTCACATTGGAGGCGCCGCCGACGGCAGCGAGCACGTCCTCGGCAATCTTCTTGTTATCGACAGCCATGTCGAATCCCTTCTCTTCCAACTAAAGGCCGTGGGACTTCACGGCACCAAGACGCACGATTCCGCTCGCGCCTGCGCAGCGCGCGATACCAGTTGGCAAGAGATTGATTTGCATGTGATTCCCGGGTGGATCGACATGAAAAAAGCCCCGCGCACAACCGACAGAGACCCAATTATGGTCTCGGCAGAATCGGTAGTGCCTCTCGGAGCTGCGCCGTGAGTAACACCCAACACACGGCGAGTATATGCGGCAGATGCGTTCGTTGCGGCTCAGATTACCGACGAACGGTAGCAAACGACCCGCGCCTTGATTCTCATTTTCATTGCAACAGCCTCAGGACTCAGCGCAACGCGTTGCGCTGAGTCCTGAGGCGCGAATCCGGGTAGGCAACCCCAGAGGGGCCGGAATCCCCCGGCCCGCGATGGAGGGAGGCCGGCATGTCCAGACCCAAGCCGTCCGGAAGGTCGTACGGGAGGCTCACGAGGCACGAGAGGAACACGGTCGAGAGGATGCTCGACCGCAACCGCAGCGCCCGCGAGATCGCCGCGGAGCTCGGCAGGTCGCCCTCGACCGTGACCAGGGAGGTTGCGGCGCACCGCTGTTAGCGCTACTGTAAAAACAACCATTTTGACCAACGCTCAATAACCAATCA
>CAUCTV010000101.1 GCA_958445895.1 uncultured Collinsella sp. | reverse complement strand
CCCGCGACCCCAACCTTGGCAAGGTTGTGCTCTACCAACTGAGCCATGTCCGCTTGCGGGTTATTAATTTACGCGAGTTGTCCAAAAGACGCAAGTACTTTTTTCAAAAAACTTGTCTGCCGCATGTTCTTAGTAGCTAAACGCGCTAAAGCGATTGGCTAGGCACACGACTCCAGCGCTCCGCTAAACAGCTTCACCATCTGCACGCGCGTGCCGGCGCCGTCCGTACGACGAGCAACCTCCACGTTATCGACGAGCATACGCATAAGCTTGATACCACGGCCGCGCTCCTCTGATGCGACCGGTTCGCTCGTTTCATCGATAGAATAGCCGGCACCTCGATCAAGCACCTCAACCACAACGCGATCGCCATAGGCCTGAACCGTCAGGACGCACCCGATACCGCCCGCATGGTCATAGGCATTACCCAGCGCCTCCCCCGACGCCAATGCGACATCGTAGCGCTCGTCACGGCGCAACGGAAGCGATTCAAGGAGTTCGGCGATGCGATGTCGGTAGTATGGAAGATTCTCGATACCCTGACGGACCTCGACGCTCTTACTCCAGCGAGGCAGCTCCCCCACCGGAATGGCGGGAATAGGCTCCCGTGTCGGCCCCGCGACATGAAGAATATCGACAAGACGAGCAATCTCCAAAAAGCGAACAACTTCACCCGATGCATTGACGAGCGAGAGCAGGCCTTCTCGCCTCATGAGCTCACGAGCGCGCGTAAGCAGGAATGCCAGGCCCGTCGAATCGATAAAGCTAACAGCCTGACAGTTGATGACGACACGACGCACGCCGCGGCCAATCAAAGCATCCAACCGCCGACGCAGCGCAGGCACCGTGGCGATGTCGATATCGCCTGGTGGCGTCAAAACCGCTATGTCATTCCACTCATTCATACGACTATGGTTCCCCAAAAAAGCCCACTCGATGCATTCGTTTCCCCAACCGTACGGATTCAGCCCGCCCAGCGTCGTCTATGAACGACCCCGTAAAAACTCAAGGGACACCAATGCAATGTCATCGTCCAGCGCCGATTCGGTAAATCGGTCGAGCTCGCCCAAGACCTTGCCGCAGATTCCCGATACGCCCTCACCCGAGACAGAGAGCAGAAGGTCACGAAGGCGCTGCTCGCCAAAGAAAGCACCCGAGCGGTCACGTGCTTCGATTGTTCCGTCGGTGTACATAAATAGCATGTCACCAGGAGCGAACGTAAACACGCCTGTCTCGTACACCATGCTCTCAAAGGCACCGATTACCCCCGATTGGCATCCAAGCAGCTCGACCTCTCCCCCACGAGCCTCGCCGCCACCCAGCGGCATCGACTCTGGCCTGATGACCATGGTCGGAGGATGGCCCGCCGAACAATACGTTGCGCGTCCGGCTTTAAGGTCAATCTTGGCGATAAAGGCCGTCACGAACGTCTCGACCCTCGAAAAGCCCATAAGCATGCTGTTAAGGGAGCGTGCCATGCGGGCCGGTCCAGCGCCCTCCCAGGCATATGCCGTCAGGGCCGTCTTGACGAGTGCGGACATCGATGCAGCCTCAATGCCTTTGCCAGACACATCGCCCAGAATCATGACGGCGCAATCGTCGGGAAGACGGATGAGCGTATAGAAATCGCCGCCGACCAACGCCGAGTTCGTGGCCGACAGGTACACCGAATCGGCGGCGATTCCCGGAACATCCCCCAGTGAATTTCTCATGCCAATCTGGAGGGTCTGAGCGATATGGCGCTCCTCACGCTTTTGAGATTCGCCTTCATAGATCAGTTCAAAGTCATGGGCCAAGTGCACCAAGTAGTCATATTCAAGGTCATCAATCGGCTCTTGGCTGCCATCACGAAGCAGCAGCGCGCGCGTCGTCGGCCCCTTCGCAACAGAAGCAGGAACGATTGCGTCGTTACTGTGCTTGCCATCGCCCTCAGGGCGTGGGCGCCCCGCCTCGATGCCGGCGTCGACGTAGAGACCCTGGCAAGGCAGGCCATGCGCTCTAAGCCAGCCTCCCATAGGCATCGATTCGTCAACGCGAGTTATACGGACGTGTTTAAGGTCCTCGGCACTCGTGCCGCCCAAAACAGATGCCTCAAAGCCATCAGGGGCAGCCCCCAGACGTGCCGCTGGCGCCGTCGTGGAAAAGAAAAGCTTCTCGGGATCGTCCGGCAAAGCAACGCGACTGCCGCCTTCAAAATCTATGACGTAGGAATCCAGACTGGCGTCATACTCAACAGGGCAAAAATGGCAGTTGAGCATATTGCAGATCTCGGACGACACCGCCTGGGTAGCCGCAGCGGAATCGTCTAGAAAGGTAAACAACTCATCACGCAGCACATTGAGGGAACGACCAAGCTCGGCCGTGCGACGGGAGCGAAGGCTCGATGCCATGCCGACCAGCTGGATAGACAGGTAATCGCAAATGACCTCGAGCACATTAACGTCATAGGCGAGCGGTGCCTGGGGGCGTTTCCAACCAACTTCCAGCACGCCGAGGATCTGCGTACCGTAAAAAACGGGAAGACAGATTTCACTGCGGTACGGAGGCATATCCTGCATGCGCAACAGGTGCTTTGAACGATTATCCAGGTCCATGAACATACCGGAGGCGGCCTTATCGCCCTCAAGGTCCTGTTGGATCGACAAGCGACAGGCACGCGACTCGCGAAGAACATACGTCGGAATGCCAGCGCCATACGGCAAAAACTCGGGCAGGTAGCTGTCGTACAGCTCCTTGGAAACACCGCGAAGCTTAAAGCCGCCGCTCTCAGAAAAATAGATAGCGGCACCCGAAGCATCGAGCGTTCCTACAAGCTGGTTCAAAACGGTATCAAGCAGGCTGGGTAACTCATCGGAGCCCACAGTGCTCATAATGACCGAGAGCGTCCCAGAGAGACGCTTGTTCGCCACTCTAAGCTCCGATAACGCACGCTTGAGCTGACGGTCGTGAGAATACTGTTCCTCGATACTGTGAAGCGCCACCAGGACACGTGGTGCGCGGCGCCCAAAGATGCGTGGAGGCGTTACGGAGCCCGCACGAACCAAGACGGGAATAAAAGAGCCGTCACTTAGCTTGAGCATCAGTTCGTTCTCGGAGCCATCAATTTCAAATGGCAGACGATGTTCCGTCGCACGTTCAAAAGCGGACGAGTACAGGACGTCTTTAACATCTCCACCGATGACGTCGGCGCGTTCCTCGCACATCAAACCAAGTAAGCGGTTATTCACATGCAGAATGGTTCCGTCGAGCTCGCAGATGATGACAGCATCGCTCGTGATCTCGACTAGTTGGGCAACGTCTGCCCACTCGTTGCGTTCAAGCGTTTCCATCGTGGACCCCACCGTCTATCGGTAACAAAAAAGCCTCCGAAGAGGCTTCTCAAATGCGATGGTGTCGGAGGCGGGACTTGAACCCGCATGACCAAAAAGCGGTCACTAGCACCTCAAGCTAGCGCGTCTGCCAATTCCGCCACTCCGACATGCTATGTTGTTGATTCGCAGTTCGTTTTGTTCGACCCGCGCGTTCAACGAGGAAGATAATAACCTATGATTCGAGAACTGTGCAAGCACTTTTTTCAAAAAAGTTTACGAATTTGTAAATGCGCAGGTAGATCCGCATGTCCGGCCCCGAGTCGGTGCTGCCTCCCGGCGCGTCCTCGGGCATGGGCGATATTTTGCTACGCACTTCGTGCTGCAAAATATCGCTCCCCCTGCGGAATGCGCCGGGAGGCAACACCGATTCGGGGCCTACGTCCACGTACTCCATGCGCCGTTCTCAAACATGTTCTGGGGGCTGATGCAAATTTGGTGGCTCGGCATTGCCGAGCCCTTATATAGCGAGGCCGGAGCTAAAGCTCCGGCCTCGCTCAATTTCCTATTAGATTAAGTGAGCGATCAAGGAATCTCACTCCCCTCTGCCGCGTTAACGCAGGGCCCGCCCTGGTGTTGCTTTTCAGAACATTCCGCACTGATATTTTCTGTATTGAAGACGTCGATGATGCACCCGTATACCATTGACGTCGACACCATCAGATGCGGACCGCGCGGTGACCCCACATTCCGCTGGCGCCCACAGGGCTGCCCTCGTTTCCTGACATGTCCCGCGCGGGCCGCGGCGAGCCGAGACCGCCGCATGACCTAATAGGAGCATGGAGCGATACCGCGGACCCGAACAACCGCATTCTATCGCGCCCCGTCAGTGTGCCGTCTGCCCGGTCCAGGCGAGCACGGAAAGAACGGAGCGAGACATGAGAACCGAATCGACACCCGGCGCCCGCGGGCCGGTCTTCTGCGGGGTCGACACCCACGCCGACTCGCACTTGTTAGCGCTACTGTAAAAACAACCATTTTGACCAACGCTCAATAACCAATCA
>CAUCTV010000100.1 GCA_958445895.1 uncultured Collinsella sp. | reverse complement strand
TGGAATTGTTCGCCCCATTCCAGCAGGCAAGCACCCTCATAGCCCAGCACATCGAAAATGCCCGTATCCTCGAGCTCGTAGGCATGCTCCAGGCGGTATAGATCAAAGTGAAACAGCGGAATACGACCTTGATCGTGAACGGCCATGAGCGCAAACGTAGGACTCGTAACCATATGCCCATCGCCCAGCCCGCGCGAGACGCCCTTGGTAAAGTGAGTTTTGCCCACTCCCAGGCCACCGGTCAGGATGAGCACATCTCCGTCCTCAAGGCACGGTGCAATTAGCTCGCCAAAGTACTCCGTATCGGCAGCGCAAGTCGTTTTGTAAGTACCTACCCCCAGGCGCTCCAGGGACATATATGCTCCTTATTATTCCGAGGCGTCCTCTGGTGCGGGATGTCGCCCCAGATAGTCGCCCAGCATCTTAAAGTCTTCCTCCAGCAGCTCCTGCCACGCTGGATTGCGTAGCGCTGCTGCCGGATGGAAAGTGGGCATCACCACAAAGTGCCCCATCTGATGGAACCTGCCGCGCAGCTTGGTAATGCCGATCTCGGTCTTGAGCACAAAGTGCGTTGCGGGGTTGCCGAGCGTCACGATGATATCGGGCCAGATGCTTCGAATCTGCTCGCGCAAAAACGGCGAGCAAGCCAGCACTTCCTCGGGACGCGGATTGCGGTTTCCCGGCGGGCGGCACTTAAGCACGTTGGCAATGTAGACGTCTTCGCGTTTGAGCCCCGCCAGCGACAAAATGCCGTTGAGGTCCTCGCCTGCCGCCCCCACAAAGGGCTCGCCCTGCAAATCCTCATTACGGCCCGGCGCCTCGCCAATAAACATCACGCGAGCGCGGGGGTTTCCCACGCCAAACACGATGTTGTGGCGCGACTGGTAAAGCTGGCAAAGGTGACAATCGCCCAGAACGGCCTCGATCTCCTCGAGTGCGACCTCACGCGGCGCCTGATGGCTATGGCCGGGAATGTGCATGACGCCCATAGCGACTCCTACACGTAGACCTTGTCGAGACGCATACCAAAGCCGCAAGCGACCTCGTAGTTAATCGTGCCGCGTAGGCGCGCCATCTCGTCCATGGTAATCTCGGCATCTCCATCGCGGCCGACAATGATCATCTCGTCACCATACTCGGCCTCGGGAATCTCATGCGCCGGGTTGGACTGAATGGCGACCATAAACTGGTCCATGCAGATATTGCCCACCTGACGCACACGCTCGCCGCGATACAGCACGTCCATACGATTGGAAAGCGTACGCGAAAGGCCATCGGCATAACCGATCGGAAGGGTGCAGATCTGAACGCGCGTGCGCGGTACGCGGTAGGTAAAGCCGTAGCCCACGCCCTCGCCCATCGCAGGGTGTGCCACGCGCGTCACACGCGCGTGGACGCTCATGACGGGATCAAGCTGCATCACGCGACCACTCAGCTCACATGGCTGCAGACCATACAAACCGATGCCGGCACGAATCATGTCAAAGTGCATTGAAGAATCGAGCATCGAGGATGGCGTATTGGCACAATGCACGATACCGCATTCAAAACCTGCGTCCTTAATGGCCTGAACGGCCTCGGTAAAACGCTGGCACTGCAGCTTGTAGTCCCAGCCCGAAGGTTCATCGGCCGTGGCAAAGTGCGTAAATACGCCGTCGCACTGAATACCGCGATGGAAGCTGATGCCGCGGACAAAGTCGAGCACCTGTGTGTAGTGAACGCCGATACGATTCATGCCCGTCTCGATGGCAAGATGGTACTTGCCCACCTTGCCCGCCGCGACGGCGCATTCGCCATACGCGAGAGCAAAATCGGACGTATAGACCGAGGGCATGATATCGAACTCGAGCAATGCAGGAATAGCCTCGATAGGCGGCTCGCTTAGAATCAGGATGGGCTTAGTAATTCCGCCCTGACGGAGCCCAACGCCCTCGTTGACCGTCGCCACGGCAAACATGTCGGCACCAGCCGAATACATGATCTTAGCGCACTCAACAGCTCCATGACCATAAGCATCGGCCTTGACCACGCAGCACAGGCGCTGACGCGGATTCAACAAGTTCTTATAGGCTCTCGTGTTGCGACGGAGCGCCCCGCGGTCGATCTCGACCCAGGACCAGCGCGTCAAATCGGCTTTATTCATGATTAGTCATCCGACCCTTCGTCCATGATTCCCAGATCTTCGAGCGCATCCTTTGCCGCCAGCTCCATGGCAGTACCGATCAAGTCGATAAGATCGGTCGCGATAACGCTCTTCTCACCATACTCCGTCGCCGCGGCAAAACCGGCGTAGCTGTGAAGTGCGACGGCGTACGAATACAGCAGCTCCCAACGATCCATCTCGTCGCGCATGGTGGCAAGCGTGCCGGCCAAAATACCCGCGAGAACATCACCAGAACCGGCAGTTGCCAGAGAAGCCGGACCCGAGAGTGGCAGCAGCACGCGCTCAACGCCACAGATAGCCGTCGTCGGCCCCTTGGCTATGACCACCAGATTGTCGGAGCCTGCAGCCCAGACAACCTTCTGCGCAGCTGCAATCGCGGTACCAAGGTCGTTCACCTCGTCACCGGCAACCAAACGCGAAAGCTCACGATAGTGCGGCGTCATAACCAACGGCTGCTCACGACGATACATCTCGGGGTTACTATCAATACCGTCAATGGCAATCTTAGCAAGGCAGTTGAGTGCATCGGCGTCCAAAATTAGCGGTACATCAAGCTCGAGCAAGCCCGAAACCACCTGCATAGCGCCAGCAGACGTCGTCATACCGGGACCGCACAGTACGCAGCTGTACTTCTTTGCGATCTCGCACACCGTCATGCGCGCAGCGGCGCCAAAGGAGCCGCGGGAATCAGACGGAATAGCAAAGACGGGAATCGAAGGAAGTGCCATGCGAATAAGATTGGCGCAGGCGTCAGGAGCCGCGACCGCCACGTAACCAGCACCCGCGCGAGCTGCAGACTTGGCCGCCATAATGGCAGCACCAGGATATTGCGCCGATCCGGCGACAATAAGCACAGAGCCACGGGAATACTTATCGATATTCGATGGTAGCGGAGCAAAGTAATCAACTAAGTCACCGGGCTCGACAATCTCGGCGGCGTGGTCAACATCATCGATGACTTCGTCAAGACGGTCGTAAAGATTGCCGCAGATCAAATCGCCAGCATACTCAGGGCCATCAGCGCTATACAGACCAATCTTGGGCGCAATCATCGTCACCGTGCGCTCGGCACGAATGCAGTCGTCATCAACAACTCCCGTCTCGGCATTCAGGCCCGAGGGGACATCAATGGATACGACACAATCGGCGCATTCATTGACCGTAGGAATCCAGATGGAGAACGGCGCACGCAGATTCCCGTGGAAACCGGTACCAAAAATGGCATCGACAACAACATCGGCCTTATCGATCAAAACCTCGAGTTCATCACGCGAGGGGCCGACGCAAACGTGCACATCGCGGCCGGCAGTACGACGAGCAACGTGACGTGCCAGAGCAGCAGGAATCTCATCCGGTTCAACCGGAGAAACGATATCCACGTCCACACCCTTATGGCTCAGGATATCGGCGGCAACCCAACCGTCGCCGCCATTATTACCAAAACCGACCAAAACGAGAACCCGATCGGGATTGAGCTTCAAGACCTCGTTAGCGGCAAACTCACCCGCTAGCTCCATAAGCTCGGCCTTCGAAGTTCCTTCGCGTTCGATGATATCCTCGAGACGAACGACTTCTTCGGTACTCAAAACCGGTTTCATCTATGCTCCTAGCGTATCTTGCGAAGCATCGCCCAGGTGCTCCGTCAATGCTGAATTCTGCAGCTGCTCGAGCTCATCTAATACAGAGCGAGCCTCTTTAAATGTCTGCGCAACGCGTTTCTTGGTGCTCACCTTTTCATCTTTTGGCTTAGGCCGAGCATCTTCGGTAATCGCGATGGCATTCGCAACGGCCAAGTCTCCCGTAATCGTAATGGAAAGAGCGACCTCAACAACACCCAGTTCTTGAGCGATCTCGAGAGCACGGCCCGAAAGCAGCGCCCTCGGTTTGCCGAGTTTATCACGCGTCACCGAAACATCCTTGCGACCCACGCCTTGACTAAAACCCGTGCCGAGAGCTTTAAGCACCGCCTCGCGCGAAGCAAAGCGGCTCGCATAGTGAGCAGCGGGACGCGATGATGCATCGCAATACGCACGCTCTTCTTCGGTAAACACACGCCGAGCAAACGACGGCGTCTTTTCAAGAATTGATTTCATGCGGGAAATCTCGACGATATCAACGCCGATACCAGCTTCAGCCATGTTCACCTCCATATCGCACAGACTAAGTTATTGTAGCCCGTTCACAGAAGATGCGACAAACGAGGGTTATAAAACACAGCTACTATGTGAGACAAATTGCCCGTAAACGCAAGAAAGGGGGAGGCCGCGAGGCCTCCCCCTTCTTCAAGTCAAGCGTACGGCTCGGTG
>CAUCTV010000099.1 GCA_958445895.1 uncultured Collinsella sp. | reverse complement strand
TCCCCGGCGGGCAGCAGCTGCTGCCGCAAGGCAATCACATCCGGGAAGTCCAGATTGTAGATCTTGCATCTACCGTTGTCGCAGGTTCTGCCGGTGTTGTCCAGCCCGCAGCCCAGATTGACCACCGCCGCATTGGGGTGGTCTTTCAGGTAATCCCGCACCTCGAAAGCAAGATCACCCTGCCGCATGGCCACCTCCAGCGCACCAAAGCGCTGCATCAGGCTGCGGGAGTTTTTCTCTGCCTCTGAAAAGTCGTAGTCGATCTGGCCGAGCAGACGAACCGCTGTTTCATCCTTGTAAAGGTTCGGGTACAACTCCGTACACAGCTTCCGGGAATACAGCGGGAGGATCAGCGTCTCCTGCACGGTGTTTTTCTCAATTTTACATTTCATAGGTTTCTTCCTCAGTGAATAAAAACTGTCATAATTGCCGCCAGCACAGCCGCTATGACCGTCATGCCTATCGCCATGTGCAGGATGGATGAAAAATGCCCGTGCTTGATGCCCTTACTTCTGCGCCGTGACGCAGAGCCACCTTTTCTTTTTGCGTATCTGCACCTCGTGAAAACCCGCCTGCTCCAGACATGCCTTTAATTCAACGTCCTTATAGATGGTCATGCCGCCGATGATCTGCGTCCACCTCTCGTCCTTGTCCGTATCGCCATTGCTCTCGTTGCAGATGAGAATTGTCCCGCCTGGCTTCAGCGTCCGCCAGACCTCACGGAAGCATCGGGGCAAATCAGGCCAAAAATAGACGGTCTCAAAGGCCGTGGCGGCATCGAAGTAGCTATCCTCAAACACCATATCCGCCACACTGCCTTGCAGAACAGCGCAACGCCCCTCCTGAATTGCAATTCGGTTGAGCTTTCTAGTCTTCTCCACGCTGACGGGCGAATAGTCGACGCCCTTGACGACGCCATGCGGGCATTTTTTCAGCAGCCGTTTTATGTTCGCCCCGCCGCCGCAGCCGCAATCCAGCACCTTGGCATTTGGCGCAAGTCGTAGAAATCGAAGTCCCCACCGCGCCACAGGGCTGTGGCCCAGGTTCATCATGGCAACCATAAGTTTTCCGCCGAGGCCCACGGGCTTGCGGGTGTTTTCAAAGAACGACATCTGCCCCCTCCGATTTTGTGCATTCCGCATAGGTCAACGGGAACGAGGCCTTCAACACCGCGCTTTTCTGCACCGCCCAGCCGTTTTGACGCAGGAAACGTAGGTATTCCTCGCTTGTCCACCTGCTGTGGAGGGGGAATCCCGCCATACTCATGAAAAAGGCTTTTGCCTTGCCGGAAACCGAGTTCTCCGCGTGGGTGAAGGTTGGCGCGATGAGCACGCCGTCGTCCTTCAGCACCCGCCTGATTTCTTGCAGGGCCTTTTCCGGATGCGGCACTATGTGAAGCGCGTTGGACGCAATCACCACTTCGAAGGACTTCTGTGCATAGGGCAGGTGGAACATATCTTGTACGGAAAAGTGCAGCTTTGCGGATTGAATGTCCCGTTTTGCTTCAAGGATCATCTTTGCAGAAGCGTCCGTAGCCTCGATGTGTGCCGCCGCATTCACGATGCTCTTTGCGATAAGCCCCGTGCCGGTGGCAACCTCCAGTACGGTTTTTGCTTTCACTACCGGCCGGATCAGCCCATACATCTTCTCATACGCCGCCCGGTCCTTTCGCATGAAACGGTCGTACCGACCGGCATTCTTGTCCCAGAAGCCCTTGCGCTCGTGCATGGCTATCGCCCCCCAAACAGTTAGAGCAATCTAACTATAACACACGAATCATGCAGTAAGATAAGGCTAACCTTATTTCTTGGCCAAGACGCATCTCTTCGGTTTTGCTTATAACGGTGTGAGTCAGATACTAAGCTGGAGCTGAAGAAGGAGCTTGGCGGACAGGTAGGTCGATACCGGTTCCCGGAACGGTGATCCAGCCAATTACACCAGGGCTCTAGTCATGCAGGTAAACCCAATCCATGACGGGAAATAGGTCCTTTTCTCTAGCTCGACGTCTTTCGGAGCTTGACGATTTGGACTGATGGAGGTGAGAAGTCCCTCACTGCGCCAATACCAGAAGATTGCGCTATAGACATCTCTCCGACCCTTTGAATCACCCCTTTTCACGCCACCCGCTACGAACCCCGGCGGAAACTAGGGAGTGATTAAAAAGGCGACCTGCGGTTTTGCGAATCAATTGAGTCATTCACAAAATCGCGAATTAAGGGCCTGATTCGCCCAAATTGCGCACGAATTGGCCCTTAGGCGGTACGACGCGACACGCATCGACAACACTCGGCCTGGATTAGTCACTGAGCGGGAATAGCGGGAACTGGCTTTTGAACTCGCGTTTTGATACCGTCGAGTACCGCCTGATGCTGTTTCGGCGCCGCCATAGAGTAAAGCCACCAGCGAAATAACGGGAATAAAAGCCTCCGGACCCTCTGGTTCGGAGGCTATCTTTTTGCATATCTGCCTAAAACGACTCCTTGCCAAAGCCCCTTGAGCATCGGGCGGCATTATTGAGTGTGGGCGTTATCGTAGGTATTTTTGATTTCTTCTGGCAAATTATCGGGAATCAGCGCCTTCACTCTATCCTCGTTGCCATCTTGGATTGCCTGCTCGTAGTACCAGCATTTGAACTTCAGCATGTCGAGCGCGCGGTTCATGTTCACGATCTCCGACTCCATGTGGGCCTTGCGCTCCTCGAACATGGCCTTGCGTTTGGGGTATGTTGAGGGACCCTCTGCGCACCATTCCATGAACAGCCGGATGTCCTTGATCTCCATTCCAGCCTTCTTTAGGCATTCGATGACCCGAAGCGCTTCGAGTTCCGTATCGCTGAATCGGCGAATGCCGGATGCCCGCTCCAGCCCCGGGAACAATCCCTGCTTGTCGTAATATCGCAGCGTTGAAGCGGGCAAACCGAACATTTCCGCCACCTGTCCGATTGTGTACATGGCTCCTCCGAAACAATGTCGAATTCATTCCTTGACCTAAAGTCAGGTTTAGGTATTACCTTCATTCTCGTCAATGTAAATCGGGAGCGCAAGGGGTATTCCGTAATGGGCAAAACGGTTTTGATAGTTTCTTCAAGTCCACGAAAGAATGGCAATTCCGAGACGCTGGCGGAGGCTTTCGCCAACGGCACGCGGGAGGCAGGTCACAGCGTTGAGACCGTGCGTCTGCGCGAGAAGCAAATGGGCTTCTGCAGGGGCTGCCTTGCCTGCTTAAAGTTGGGGCGTTGCGTCATCCAAGACGATGCCGTGGAAATTGCCGCCAAAATGCACGATGCGGATGTGCTGGTGTTTGCAACGCCCGTCTACTACTACAGCGTCTGCGGCCAGCTCAAAACCATGCTGGACCGCGCTAACCCGCTTTTTGGCTCCGATTATGCATTCACCGAGGCATATCTGTTGGCGACGGCGGCGGAGAACGGGCGCTCGACCTTCGACGGGGCGAAAAAGGCGATGCAGGGATGGGTTGACTGTTTCTCCCGCTGCACGCTCGCTGGAACGGTTTTCGCCGGCGGCGTGAACGGCGTGGGCGAAATCGCCGGGCATCCCGCTCTGGAGCAGGCGCGGCGAATGGGCATGGGAATCTAGCCGGGCTGTTTGGCCGCGCGGAAACAGATTTGTGCCAAAACTATCGACAGGAGGAAATCGATCATGGCAGTTAAACAGACGGCAGGCAGAGACGCCCTGGGGGAGTTCGCTCCCAAATTCGCACAGCTCAACGACGACGTGCTGTTCGGCGAGGTGTGGAGCCGAGAGAGTGAGCTCTCCCTGCGCGACCGCAGCGTGGTGACGGTGGTTGCCCTGATGTCGCAGGGGCTGACGGACTCTTCGTTCAAATATCACCTGATGTCCGCAAAGAACAATGGAGTGACCAGGACGGAGATAGCGGAAATCCTTACGCACGCGGCGTTTTATGCGGGTTGGCCCAAGGCGTGGGCTGCCTTCCGCATGGCGAAAGAGGTCTGGGCGGCCGACGATGCCGCCGACGCAAGGGCTCAGCACCAAAACGAGATGGTTTTCCCCATCGGTGCCCCCAACGACGCCTTCGCGAAGTACTTTATCGGGCAAAGCTACCTCGCGCCCCTTTCCACCGAGCAGGTCGGTGTCCACAACGTGACGTTCGAGCCCGGCTGCCGCAACAACTGGCACGTCCATCACGCCAAAAGCGGCGGTGGGCAGATCCTCGTCTGCGTGGCTGGTCGAGGGTTTTACCAGGAGTGGGGAAAGCCGGCACAGGAGCTGCGCCCCGGCGACGTGGTCAACATCGCCCCGGGGGTGAAGCACTGGCACGGCGCCGCGCCCGACAGCTGGTTCTCGCATCTCGCGTTGGAGGTTCCGGGCGAGGAGACCTCCAACGAGTGGCTGGAGCCCGTGGGCGACGATGCATACCTTAAAGCGACCAACAAGGAGGCTTAAGCACCGTCGCCCGTCCGCGCCGCCGAGAGCAGCGCGCCCAAATCTGCCTGAATCGCCTCTGCCTTGCTTCCGAGCTGCAGCGGAGCCGAGCCGTTCGAGATGTTGACGCTCAA
>CAUCTV010000098.1 GCA_958445895.1 uncultured Collinsella sp. | reverse complement strand
CAACACCGAAGGCCTGCATACCGCGGGAGATGCCAGCGGCGAAGATCTGGAACGGGGTGGAAGCGACACCAGCGTTGAGGGCGCCGGTACCGGCGGTGTTCATATCGGAGAACATGATGCCGGCGACGATGATGGCAAGGATGCCGACGAAGGACTCGACGATCATTGCGCCGTAACCGACCTTGACGGCGTCCTGCTCCTTCTCGACCTGCTTAGAAGAGGTGCCGGAAGAAACGAGGCTGTGGAAACCGGAGAGAGCACCGCAAGCGACGGAGACGAACAGGACCGGGAACATCATGCCGGAGGCAGTGGAGAAGCCGGTGAAGACCGGAGCGGTGATGGTGGCCTGACCGTTGACGCCCAGGACGACGATGCCGAGGACAGCGCAAACGATCATGACGATCATCATGATGGAAGTGAGGTAGTCACGCGGGGTCTTGAGCATCTGGATGGGCATAGCGCCAGCGAAGACCAGGTAGACCATGACGACGGCGAACCACTGGAACTTATCCAGGTAGACCGGGAACTGCATACCGACGGCAAACATGAGAACCATGAGGACCACGCCGGTGACGAACTCGGTAGCACCGGTGAGGTTGAACTTCTTCTGGGCCCAACCAAAGGCGATAGCGACGAAGGTGAACAGGATGGAGATGGTACCAGCGCAGCCGGCGGCATAGGACTTGGTGAAGTCGATGGCACCGGTAGCAGCACCAGAAGCGTCAACGGCCGGGGTGAACATGAACGTCTTGCAGACCATGTCGGTGAAGGCGGCGATGACGATGATGCAGAACAGCCAGCAGAACAGCAGGAACAGGCGACGGCCGGTCTTGCCGATGTACTTCTCGATGAGCTGAGCGAGCGACTTGCCGTTGTTCTTCATCGAAGCGTACAGAGCACCAAAGTCGTGGACGGCGCCAAAGAAGATGCCGCCGACGAGGACCCAGAGCACGACGGGCAGCCAGCCAAAGGCCATGGCGACGATCGTACCCGTGACAGGGCCAGCACCGCAGATCGAGCTGAACTGGTGCGAGAACGCGGTAAAGGCGGAGACGGGCGAGAAGCTCTTGCCGTCCTTCATGCGCTTGGCCGGCGTGAGGGCCTCTTTGTCAACGCCCCACTTGTTGGCCAGCCAGCGGCCGTAGCCCAGATAGCCGCAGGCGAGCACCGCCGCGGCCACAACCATGAGCAAAACTCCGTTCATTACATTTCCTCCTCTAAAAAGAACTTCCTAGACATAAAAAATGAGGGCCGTCGGTTGCGCTCGACGGCCCTCATCTTCATCAGCCGCCCGTTATCGTACGGGCTAGCTGTATGTGCTAACCCGCATCAGATAATTACTACGCTGATAATGTTTAGCTGATGCGTGAACATGTCTAAGAAATCCTCTTCAATCATGATGTGAACGATCCGTGCGTGTTCACATCCCCCAGTGGTTGAAAAGGAGTATGAAACTTTAGTTACCTAAAGTCAACGCAAATTTGCAATGGATTTTCAACTTTTTTGAATTTCTCGTTATAAAACGCCACTGACCTCGGACTTTACCCAACAAAAGTTTTTGCATGGGAGATACCCCTCGGGAGCCGCGGGAGCCGGGCGGCGCATATGAACTTTCCTGCTCTACAGTCCTGCGCAAGACGGAAAGCACATTAAGTGCTTTCCTTTGCGTGCGGAACTCGCGATAAAGTTCATATGCGCCGCCCGGCTCCCGCGGCTCTCAGGGGCTCCCATCCCAAATGCGGAGCAAAGCTCCGCACACCATCTTTTTCTTTCAGCTAAAGCACGCCGGAAATTCGACGCAGCTGGCTAACCTTGCCGGACGTTGTCGACGCCAAACCAGCTCAGAAGCTATATCGATACAGAAAGGTCCCCGGACGGAGGGGCCGGATATAAGGTTTATCGCGAGTTCCGCACGCAAAGAAGGCCACTTAATGTGGCCTTCGTCTTGCGCAGGACTGTAGAGCAGGAAACCTTATATCCGGCCCCTCCGTCCGGGGACCGCGCCGTACCAGCTACAGCGTCATGTTTGGATCGGCGTCGACGTCGAACGGCGAGATTTCTCCTCGGTCGAATTTACGGCGGGCAACCTCTGCGATCATGGCGGCGTTGTCGGTGCACGCCGAAAGCGGTGGCACCGTTACGCGGATCCCCTGACGCCCGAGCTTCTTGATCATCATCTCGCGCAGATGCGGATTAGCCGAGACACCACCGCCGATGCAATACTCCTTGCACCCGGTGGCGTGCAGGGCGTTTTTGGCCTTCTTGTACTGCACGTCAAAGACCGCCGCCTCAAACGAGGCCGCTAGGTCGGGCAGGTGAATCGTGCGCCCGGCCTTGGTCTCCTGCTCGATGTAGAGCGTCACCGCCGTCTTGAGGCCCGAAAGCGAGAAGCGATAGTCCCCCCTGCTGTTAAGCGCACGGGGGAAATCGATCGCCTTGGGGTTGCCCGTCTCGGCAAGCTTGGAGATGATAGGGCCTCCGGGATAGCCAAGACCCAGTGCCTTTGCCACCTTGTCGAAGGCTTCGCCCACGGCGTCGTCGAGCGTCTCGCCAAGCACTTCATAGTCGCCCCATGCCTTTACGTGCACGAGCATGGTGTGCCCGCCCGAAACGAGCGTAAAGATAAACGGGGGCTTGAGGTCGGGCTGCGCCAACAGGTTGGCAAACAGGTGGCCCTCCAGATGATTGACGCACACCAGCGGTTTGCCGGCAGCATACGCAAAGCCCTTGGCAAAGGCGACACCCACCACCAGGGCACCCACCAGGCCAGGACCTTGCGTCACGCCCACAGCGGCAAGCTCACTTGGCGCAATGGCTCCACCCGTAAGGCCCAGCGACGCTGCGGCATCCTCGAGCGCCGCATCCACGACACTCACAATCACCTCAACGTGTTTGCGCGAGGCGATCTCGGGCACCACGCCGCCAAAGCGGGCGTGAAAATCAATCTGTGTCGACACCTGGTTAGCCAGCATATTGCCATCCGCATCGATAATCGCCACGGCCGTCTCGTCGCAGGAGCTCTCGATAGCGAGCACTAGGCGGCGGCGCTCAATTTCGGCACGCTCCCCCTCGGAGCGCCCAGGCGCAGGCAGCGGCCATACGCGCTGCTCTGCCGCCGTCGGCTCGGGCGAAGCATTGTCGACCGGAAGCACCAGGGGCAGCGGAGCCGTCATGACGATGGCGTCCTTGCCGGCACCATAGTAGCCGCGGCGACGGCCAGCCTCGGTAAAGCCCAGAGCGTTATAAAGCGCGGTCGCTCCCTCGTTACCGTCCTCGACCTCGAGCGAAGCCGTAGTGCAGCCGAGCATCTGGGCATCATAGCTCACATGCGACAGCAGCTTGCGGGCAATGCCCTCACGGCGATGTGCCGGGTCGACGGCGACATCCAGAATCTGCACATCACCGTCCACGACCATACCGCCGGCAAGGCCCAGCAGCTTGCCGTCGTCGTGTGCCACCCACCAACTACGCGGCGCAGCGACGTCCTCGCCCAGTTCGGACAGGAACATGCCCGGCGTCCATGCCTCGTGTCCGGCACCTTCAAAGCAGGCAGCCTCCAGCGCGCTCGCGCCCTCGGCATCCGCCGCGCCCATGGGACGGAACTGCAGATGACGACCGGCGAGCTCATCGGCAACACCCGTAATTTCGCTCTGTGCACTCTCAGCAAGACCAAGACGCTTGCGCTCGTTTTCCTCGGCATCCGAAAGGCGCGTGTAAATCGGCAGGACGCGGGCCGGATCGCCGTCACCCGCAGCGTGCGCGAGCAGCAAGCCCTCGCCCGAAGGCCACCACAGGTCGCGCTCCACGCAGCGGGCGGCCTCGTCCTCATCCAGCAGCTTGCCATAGCGCACGAGACCGTCACCGGTCAGCTGAACCTGGCCCCAGTCCGCTGCTTGGCGCCACTCATCGAGCGCCACGGCGGCCTTGACCACGTGTTCGCGCTCAAATTGACGCTCGGGACCCTCATCGACCAGCATATACAGCGCCGGATATACCTCACCGCGCATAGCATCGGCCAAGATACCAAGCTTGCCGCGCACGCCAGCCTTCCACGCCGTCCAAGCGCAAGCGTCGAGCGTCGACACGCCCAGCAGCGGAACATTGGCACCACGCGCGAGGCCCTTGGCAGTGGAGATGCCGATGCGCACACCCGTAAAGGACCCCGGGCCGCGGCCGACCACATAGCAACCAACATCGCTGCGATCCAGACCGGCTTGAGCCAGCACGCCATCAACGGTATTCACGAGCTCAACGTTGGCGTGACGGCGACACATGTGGTCGCCACTCACGAGCTTCGTCTCACCCGTCTGCCCATCAATCCAGCTTGCCGCGCAGGCAAGCATGTCGGTCGAGGTATCGAGCGCCACCACCAGCGCGTTGTCGTTATGCAAGCTCATCTTGTACAGCCTTATCAATCAAATGGGAAAGCTCCATTGCGCGGTCACCGTGCGCCTCGAGCGTTATCGTTCGCACATCGCTGTCGCCCTCATCACGCCTGAGCGTCACCGAAAGATACTCATCCGTCAGCTCGTCCTGGAATTGTTCGCCCCATTCCAGCAGGCAAGCACCCTCATAGCCCAGCACATCGA
>CAUCTV010000097.1 GCA_958445895.1 uncultured Collinsella sp. | reverse complement strand
TTGCTTTCGTTTGATGAGGCTGTTGGGCTGGCTGCTGATACGGGGCGGATTTCTGGGGATGCTGGGCCTCTGCTTGAGACGGTTGTCGATATGCTCGATGAGCTGGGGCGTCCGGATGAGTATTTCGATTGCATTCAGGTTGCCGGTACCAATGGTAAGACTTCGACCACGCGTTTTTCGGCTGCCATCCTTCGTGGCGAGGGGTTAAAGACCGCGCTGTATACGTCGCCGCAGCTTGTACGCTATCCCGAGCGCATGGAGGTCGATGGGCGCGTTGTGAGCGATGAGGCGTTTGCCCGCGGCGTTTCTTCCGCCGTCGAGGCGGGGCATCGCGTGAATACTCGTCGTGTGGCGGCGGGGGAGCGCGCCTACACCATCACGCCGTTTGACCTGCTGACGGCTGCCGCGCTTGTCGTGTTTGCCGAGGCCGCGGTGGACATTGCCGTGCTCGAGGTTGGCATGGGCGGCCGTTGGGACGCCACGAGTGCGACCGATCCCGTCGCCGTTGCCATTACGGGCATCGGGCTCGACCACACGCGCATCCTGGGTGACACGCTCGAGGCCATTGCGGGGGAGAAGGCTGCGGTCATTAAGCCCGGACGTTTGGTTGTGCTGGGTGAGGGTACGCACGAGTCGAGCGTTCAGCGCGTGATGGATGCCCGTTGCCGCGAGTGCGGCGTCGTGCCGCTCGTGGTGAGCCACGCCACGACCAAGGTGCCGGCGCATGTGGGCGATACGGTTGAGTTCAGCTGCACCACGCCGCGCGCGATTTATACGTCGAGCATGGTCAAGCCGGCCTATCAGCCGCAGAATGCTGCGTGCGCGATTATGCTGTGCGAGGGCTATCTGGGCCGCGAGCTCGACCATGAAAAGCTCGATGCTTCGCTTATGGGCTGTCCCACGCCGGGTCGCTTTGATGTGCTGGGAACCGATCCACTCAAGCTGATTGATGCCTGCCATAACCCTCAGAGCTGCGAGAACTTTGTGAGCGCACTGGATGAGATCGACCCGTGCGTGGAGAATCGCCCCACGCTGCTGTGCGCCGCGCTGGCCGACAAGGACGTGGCGGGTATCGTTGACGTGCTGATTCCGGCCTTCCCGCGTGTAGTCGTAACGCAGACCGATTCCGATCGCGCCCTGCCGGCAGAGGAGCTCGCTGCCCTGGTGGACGCGGACAAGCTTGTGGACGTGTACCCCAGCGTGTCCGAGGCCCTCGCCGCCTTCGATGCCGCGGGCGAGCCCTTCGTAGCCGCCGGCACCATCACCCTAGCCGGCGAAGTAGCGGGGCTGCTGCGCTAGCCCCATTTGCCGGGTAGCCAATTTGGGACGGGGCCCCGAATTGACATGCTTGCCACGAAATGGGCCTATCTACTACGTTTGACCGGATACCCCCGACCACGCCGAGACTTGTGAAATTAAAACCGCAGGTAGAAGGCTTGCAGATTTTCAAAAAAGACCCGCATGGTCGACCCATGCGGGTTAAACGTAGTAGATGGCCCGCTTTCGTGGCGCAGCTCTAGGCTTTCAAATTGATCGACTTGGCCCCTTGGCAGTTGCGGTGAAATAGTTCCTGGATTTTGCCTACGTGGGCCCATCTGGGAACTATTCCACCGCAACTTATTGAGGGGCTATTGGGAAGGGGCTAGTCTAGGCGGACTGGATCGTGGGGGTAGGCGTTCAGAATCTCGACGCCGGACTCGGTCACCAGGGCCAGGTCCTCGATGCGGACGCCGGTGTGGCCGGGGAGGTAGATGCCTGGTTCGATAGAGAACGTCATGCCCTGCTCTACGACCTGCTCGTTGACGAGCGAAACGTCACCAGGCTCGTGGTCCTGCAGACCGATCGAGTGGCCCAGGCGGTGCGTAAAGTACTTGCCGTAGCCCGCATCCTCAATAACGTCGCGTGCGGCGCGGTCCAGGTCGCACATGCGCACACCCGGTGCGATGAGCGCCTCGGCGGCCTCGTTGGCGCGGCTCACGATGTCGTAGATGCGTGCGGTCTCCTCGTCCGGCTCGCCCCAAAAGAACGTGCGCGTCATGTCCGAGCAGTAGTTGCGGCGACGTCCGCCAATGTCGAACAGCACCACGTCGCCGCGCTTGAGTGCAGTGTCGTCGGGCTCGTGATGCGGGTCTCCGGCGTTGGCGCCAAAGCTTACGATGGGCGGGAAGCTAAAGCCCTCGCAGCCGTGCTTGCGGTACAGGCCGAGCATCTGATCGGCAATTTCGCGCTCTGTCACACCTTCGTGAACGAGCTTGATGGCGTCGGCCATCACGGCGTCGTTGGCGGCCGAGGACACGCGCATGAGCTCCTGCTCGGCGGCATCCTTGTGGGTGCGTGCGGCGGTGACGGCAACGTCGCCCAGGAAGAACTCGCTCGCGGCGTGGCGATCCATAAGGGGCATCAAAAAGCCGGAGCGCATGACGGTATCGATGCCGAGGGGCTTGGCAGGATTGATCTCGCGTGCGATGGCATCGGTCACGACGTCGGTGTCGTTGTGGTAGGCGACGCGGGCATTGTCGTACTCGGGCAGCTGATGCAGGGCGTTGACCAAGATCACGGGCTCGCTACCGCGTGCGAGCAGCACGCCACAAAAACGCTCGAACATATCGGCATAAAAGCCGGTCAGGTAGTAAATCGACCACGGGTCGTTCACGAGCAGCTGCGCGCCGGGGTGCTGAGCCTCGAGCGCATCGAGCACGCGCGCCACACGCTGGTCATCGACATGTGCCATACATCGTCCTTTCGCTAGGTTGCCACCATGGTATCCCCAATGCCGGGGTAGTCAATTTGGGACGGGGCTATTTTGGCTGCATCAAACATGCGGAATGATAGGTAAAAGTAGTCATAAGAGGTTCGTCCCGAATTAGCTGCTTTCAAAACTATGGCGGATTACGGGGCTGGACCTGTATTACTTGACCATGGGAATAATTGCGAAATTAAAACCGCAGGTAGACTGCTTATCAAAAATCGAAAAATGCCGGTATGGATGGGGGTCTCCGAATCAGCCCCGTAATCCGGCATAGTTTTGAAATGGCACTAAAGTAGGCACAGGCTAAATACCGATTCCAATGATAGTTGCGGTGGAATAGTTCCTGGATACCGGGGTTTTGGCGGAAATCAGGAACTATTTCACCGCAATTGAGGAGGGGCGGGGTGGATGGCGGGGTACCTAAAAGAGCCCCGTCCCAAATGAGCTGCTTAGGCTGGGTCGATGTCCATGCTGGCGATGAGGTCGGTACCGGTGTCTAGGAGGTTGGGGAGGACTACATCGCCCATGCGGATCGGGGCTTTGACCTCCAGGCCGCGGATGAGGTCCATCGCCTGGGCGTGAAGTGCCAGCGGGATGGCTTCGGCCGTGCGCACAGGCAGCAGCGCCTCGTCGCCGCCGGATACGGCTACGGTGGTGGTGAGCACGCGCATGGGGCAGGTGAGTTCCTGGTGTGCAAACTTGTCGCCGCGCGGGCAGCTGTTGCCGGTTACGGAGCGCACCTCTACCGCGGCGCCGTCTGCGCTGCGCTCGACCTCCACGGTCAGGAGGCACTCGGATGGGCAGGTGGTGCAGTTGAACTTCAGCGTTTCGATCGCGTTCGTGCTCATGAGCTATGCCTCCTCAACGGGGTCGACGGACAGGACAATCTCGCTAACACCCAAGTCGAGCGCATGCTGAATCACCTTTGCCGGCAGCGGGAAGCTTTCCATGACGCTCGGTTTAAACGGGCGGACCTTGCCTGCAAACAGTTCCTCATCGCCTGCCAGAATGCGCACGCGGGCGGCGTCGACGGGTCGGCGCACGCGGAAGTTGAGCTTAGTGAGTGCCATAGCCGTAATGCGTCCCGGCAGTGCGTAGCCCGCGATGCCAGCGGGGGAGACGGTGAGCTGGCAACCCGTGCCCGCAGCGCCCGCTTCGACATCCGCGCCGTTCCCCAACGCCCACGCCGCCGCAGCCGCACCGGCGCGCTCGGACTCGGTCGTCACGTTGTCGGCCAGGTCGTGCACGTGTAGCACGTTGCCGCAGGCAAAGATGCCCGGCACACCCGTCTGCAGACTCTGGTCCACTACGGCGCCGCGCGTGCGCGGGTCAAGTTCCACGCCTGCGGCAACCGAAAGCTCGTTCTCGGGAATCAATCCCACCGAAAGCAGTAGCGTGTCGCACGGAACGATGCGCTGCGTCCCGGCAATGGGCGCCAGATGCTCGTCGACCTGGCTCACTTCGACGGCCTCCACGCGATCGTGCCCAATCACGCGCGTGACCGTGGTAGACAGATGCAGCGGAATGCCAAAGTCGTCCAGGCAGTTCTTGACGTTGCGGCGCAGGCCGTTGGCGTACGGCATGAGCTCGTACACGCCCTCGACTGAAATCCCCTCAAGTGTGCAGCGGCGCGCCATGATAAGCCCGATGTCACCCGACCCCAAGATGACGGCTCGCGAGCCGGGTTTGAGGTTTTCGATATTGATGTATCGCTGCGCCAAGCCGGCCGTAAACACGCCGGCAGGGCGGCTGCCGGGAATCTTGATCTCGCTGCGGGTGCGCTCGCGGCAGCCCATGGCAAGGACGACCGCACGTCCGGTGAGCTGCAGCATGCCGGTGGGGCTCATGAGCGTGACGGAGTGGAGTGTGCCGTCTTCCGTGGACTCGCCTGAATCAATCCCAAGCACCATGCTGTCCAAGAAAAGCGCGATGTCGGTCGCGCGCACCTGGTCG
>CAUCTV010000096.1 GCA_958445895.1 uncultured Collinsella sp. | reverse complement strand
GCCAGCCGCCGGCGACCTCGCGCAGCTGAAAGCCGCGGTTGGCTTCCTCGTACTCAACCTTGAGCTCGGCGAGCAGCGATGCGCATTCGCCAGGGGCGATATCTAGCGCACCTGCCAGCGCAGGCGCGCTCACCGGGTCGCTCGACACCAGCAGCAGCGCCTCGAGGGCGCCTTTGAGGCTGTTTACCTCCAGCGTGGAAAGGGTTGACATGGTTGCGGCTCCTATTCGGTGAGCTCGGGGCCCTCGCCGGGCACGTATGCCTCGGCGCCCTCGACGCGGTTGATTTGAATGGTTCCAAAGATCTCGTCCTGGCTCAGCGTGAGCGAGCCGCGCTTGGCGAGCTCGAGCATGGCCAGGAAGGTGACGACGAGCTGCTCGGTGGTGGCGTCGCCGTCCAACAGCTCGCGGAAGGTGCAAGTTTGGTGCGCCATGGTAAAGCGGTCGACCGAGGCTACGGTCAGATCGAGCGGCACGCGATGCGGCGCCACGTGCTCGGCCTCCAGCAGGAAGGTCTGGCGCTTGCCGTCCAGGTCGGCACAGATGACGGCGAGGCCGCGCAGGGTGATGCCGGCCAGGTAGTCGGGCATAAGGCCCAAAAACTCGGGGTCGGGGCCGGCCACACGCGGGTGCATGCGGCTTTCGGCCTGCATGCGGGCACCGAGGGCCGCAGCCGCACCCTTAAACTGCTTGTAGGCAATCAGACGCTGAATCAGGACCTCGCGCAGGGCGTCGCCGTCGAGCGCGCTGAGTTCCTCGAGGTCTTCGTCGAACTCGCCATCGTCGTCATCAATTTTACGCGGGGCCTCCTGCGGGACCAGAGAGGCGGCCTTGATGTCCAGAAGGGTTGCCGCGACCAGCAGAAAGTCGCTCGCCACGTCCAGGTCCAGCGCCTCGATGCGCTCGGCCTCGGCAAGGTACTGCTCGGCCACCTCGCTGATGGAGATAGCGCCGATATCTACTTTTTGGCGGGTTACCAGCTGCAGCAGCAGGTCGAACGGTCCGCTGTAGACCTGCGTCGACACGCGATACGACATCTTCGACCTCCTTTGACGGCGCCTTCGCGGCGCGGTTTGGGTGCATGTTACGACCGTTTTGCACGGTCGACCTGTAAGTTTACCTTAGATGCCGGCGATTGCGAAGTTGAGCAGCTGCTCAGCAAGCGGATACACGGTAACGTCGAAATAGCGGCCGATCACGTCGATGCCGGTCCACATGGGCAGCAGGTACAGAACTAGGATGAGGATGGGCATAGCGTATTGCTGCAGACGGTAATAGTTGTTGAGTGCTTTGCCTTTGAGGAAGGGCACGATGATCGATGAGCCATCGAGCGGCGGGATCGGGATGAGGTTGAAGAACGCAAGCGACAGGTTGACCACGATAAACGTGGCGCCGAAGTTCATGATCTGTGACGCCAGGGCAAATGACATGCTGGTGTAGAGGCTGCCATAGGTCAGGCGCATGAGGGCGGCCGCAAGGCATGCCAGCGCGATGTTCGATGCGGGGCCGGCTGCGCTCACCAGGACCTCGTCGCGCTTGGGGTGCTTGAGATTGTTTAGGTAGACGGGCACGGGCTTGGCGAAGGCGAACACCGGGCCGCCAGCGGCAAGCATGAGCAGCGGCAGGATGATGGTGCCAAACGGGTCGATATGGTTGAGCGGGTTGAGCGAGACGCGTCCGCGCGAACGGGCCGTCTTATCGCCGAGTGCCCAGGCCGCGGCGGCGTGCGCACTCTCGTGGATCACGATACCCACGATGACGGCGACGGCGCTGGCGAGAAGCCTCATGATGTAGCTGCTGGACATGGCGCTCCCCTAGCGGACGCGGCGCGAGGCGCGCGTGAGCAGGTAATCGGCCACAAACAAAATGACGGCCACGATAGCGTAATCCAGGCGGAACACACCGCCAAAGGGCGACGTGATGACGCCATAGCCGGCGATGGCGCTTGGCAGTGCGCGTGAAAGCTCAACGACGAAGCCCACAATCTGCAGCTTGGCAGTGAGGCCGCTAAAGCACAGCAGCACGGTCATCGCGCTCATAAAGATGCCGCAGATGCGACAAGCAATGGCGATGATGCTCATCGCCACGGCAGCGGCCTTACGAGAATTCACGCGCGGTCTCCTCTTCGATTTGGGTGGAAAGCTCCAGCCATTCGTCCTCGAGCTTGGGCAGCTCTTGCTTAAGCCCGTTATATTCCCCCAGCGCGGCGTTGAACTTGTCTTGATCGGCATAAAGCTCTTCGCTCGCCATCAATTCCATAAGCTCGTCATAGCGGGCGCGCTTTTTGTCGAGCTCCGTCTCGATCTTCTTGAGCTGGTTACGCACGCCCTTGAGCTTTTTATTGAGCGCTGCGCGGGCTTGGGCCTCGGCGCGCTTTTGCTCCTTGGTCTTTTTGCCCTCGGCGGGTTTGGGGGCAGCTGCGGGGGTGTCGGCCTGGGCGGCGCTGGCTTTGGTGGACTTGGCCGTGGCCGGCGCACTCTCCCCTGCCGTCTCGGCGGCGGCACGGGCTGCGAGGTCCTCGCGCTTGTAGAGGTAGTAGTCGTAGTCGCCGTCATAGACCGTGACCTTGCCATCGCGGATGTCGATCACGCGGTTGGCCACGGCGCGCACCAGGTGTTCGTCGTGGCTGATCAGCACGATGGTGCCGGGGAAGTTTTGCAGGGCGTTCTCGAGCATGTCCACCGAGTCGATGTCTAGGTGGTTGGTGGGCTCGTCCAGGCACAGGAGCGCCTCGGGGGCCACGAGCATCTTGGCCAGGGCCAGACGCGCTTTTTCGCCGCCGGAGAGGACGCGAACCTGCTTTTCGATTGCGTCGTTGTCGCTAAACAGGAAGGCGCCCAGCAGGCTGCGCTGCTGCGGCACGGTCCACTTGGGCGTGACGGTGTCAATCTCTTGCAGGACGGTATTGGACTCGGTCATGCCCTCGAGTGCGTGCTGGGCGTAGTAAGCTACGCCTACGTTGGTGCCCAGGTCCCGGGTGCCGGTGGTGGGCGGCTCCAGTCCGGCGATGATCTTCATGAGCGTGGACTTGCCGGCGCCGTTGGGGCCGACGAGCGCCACGTGCTCGCCGCGGTAGAGCTTGAGGTCGATATCGCTGTAGATGTGTTTGTTGCCGTAGGACTTGGAGACGCCCTCCAGGCCCACGACCATATCGCCGGAGCGCGGTGGGTCAGGGAACTTAAAGTCGATGTGCTTGTGGCCCTCGGGTAGGATGACAAGCTCCTTTTTGATCTGCTCGATCTTGCGGATGCGCTCCTGGGCCTGGGCTGCCTTGGTGGGCTTGTAGCGGAACTTGTCGACGAAGACCTGCATGTGGGCGATGTCGCGCTCCTGGGCGGCGCGCTTGGCGCGCATCTGCTCAAGGTTGTCCTCGCGCTGCTTGAGGTAGCTGCTGTAGTTGCCGGTGTAAGTGGTCACGCGACGATTTTCGAGTGCGGCGACGTGGTCGACGCAAGCGTCCATGAAGGCGCGGTCGTGGCTGACGATGAGGACGGCGCCGTCATAGTTGGCTATAAAGCCGCGCAGCCACTGGACGCTTTCGAGGTCCAGGTGGTTAGTGGGCTCGTCCAGAAGCAGCAGGTCGGGATGGCGCAGGAAGAGCTTGGCGAGCGCGATGCGCATCTGCCAGCCGCCCGAGAACTCGGAGCACGGGCGCTCAAAGTCGGTGACCTTAAAGCCCAAGCCGGACAGGATTTTACGGGCGTTGCTCTCGAGCTCGTAGCCGCCCAGATGCTCAAAGCGGTCCTGGACCTGGCCATACTCGTTAAGGAGTGCGTCGACGTCCTTCCCCTGTTCGGAGAGCTCGGTGATTTGGGCCTGCAGCTCGTTGGCGCGCTCGCCCATGCGGCGGATTTCCTTGGCAGCGGCCATGACCTCGGCGAGGATAGTGGTGTCCTTTTGCTCTAGGTTGGTTTCCTGCTCTAGGTAGCCCACCTGGCAGTCCTTGGCGTACTGGACCTGGCCGGCATCGGGGCTGTCGATGCCCATGATAATCTTGAGCATGGTGGTTTTGCCGGCGCCGTTGGGTCCCACGAGCGCGAAGCGCTCGCCGGGGTTGATCTGGAAGGACGCGCCGCTAAAGAGGACGCGTGCGCCGAAGCTTTTTTCGATCTTGTCGACCAGGAGGATCATGGTGCCGCCTTTGACCTTGTGTGCCTATATGAAAAAAGGCCCCAACTTGCGTTGGAGCCTCATTCAATGCTCGGGTGGAGACGAGGGGGATCGAACCCCTGACCTCTTGACTGCCAGTCAAGCGCTCTCCCAGCTGAGCTACGCCCCCGTGCGAAGAAGTACTATACGGGAACTCCGACGGCGATGCAAGGACAATTTCGGAAAAACTTTCGCCCCGCGCGGCGTGGGAACGCAGCCGGCCGCGGATGCAGGCGCGGGAACGGGCCCCGAAGCCCCGCGATGCCCTTTCCGCCCGCGGGGACGCGCCCCGCGGGCGGCGGCCACGCCGCCGCCCTCCTCCCCGGCGCCCTCGGGGCATCTCGGATCCCGCCGTCCGCCGTTTATCGCCTCCGCAGCGCGGTCCGCCATCCGCCCAACGGCCGTCCCGCCGGCGCCGGGCCCACTATCGGGTCCAGCCGCGCCCCCGCCCGCCCGGCGATTTCAAAACCATGCCGGTTTACGGGGCCAGGCCGGGAAGCCCCGAGCATGCCGCAATCGGCAAAATCAAGACCGCAGGTAGGCGACTTGCGCATTCCGTGAAATGCAGGGTATGGACGGCCGGTCCGGGTCCAGCCCCGTAATCCGACATAGTTTTGAAATG
>CAUCTV010000095.1 GCA_958445895.1 uncultured Collinsella sp. | reverse complement strand
CCATCGCCATTATCGGCATCGCCCTCGAGTGCTTTATGCGCGAGCGTCAACCGCACTGGGTAAGTGGCCTGGTCTACCTGCTGATGGGCTGGCTCGTTGTCTTTAAGCTGCCCGACCTTGTGGCGCTGTTGAACCCCGTGGCACTTGCCCTGCTCGCCGTCGGCGGCGTGTGCTACACCGTGGGCGTGCCGTTCTATATCGCCAAAAACGTGCGCTATCTGCACAGTGTTTTCCACTTGTGGGTGCTCGCCGGCAGCATCTTCCAGTTCATGGCGGTGATCCTCTTCGTAATCTAGCGACCGCGCCCACGGCCCCGCTCGCACGGGCGACCGGCGCAATTGCCCTATCCGTCATCAACGTTTTGACCTGACGTCCCGAATCTTGGAGGTTCGAGAAACTCCCGATGGACATAACCATCTCCCTTATCACCACCTTCGTTTTGACCCTCATCAACGGCTATTTCTCTATGTCCGAGATGGCGCTCACCACGGCCAAGCGCGCCGTGCTGGAGCACGAGGCCGAGGAAGGCGACAGGCGCGCCGAGCGTGCCATTAAGCTTGCTGCCGACTCCGACCAGCTGCTCGCCACCATCCAGGTCGCCATCACACTCGTGGGCTTTGCCTCGTCCGCCGTCGCCTCGACGAGTCTGTCCGACCCGCTCGCCACGTGGCTCATGAGTTTTGGCATCGCGCCGCTCTCCGCCATCGCGCGCGGCCTGGCGCCGGTCATCATCACCGTCGCGGTCGCCTTCGTGTCCATCGTGATCGGCGAGCTCGTCCCCAAGCGCATCGGCCTGGCCAATGCCGAGGGCGTGTCCAAGCAGGTCGTGGGCCCGCTTTCCGTGTTCCAGAAGATCGCCCGTCCGCTCGTGTGGCTGACTGGCGCTTGCTCCGATGGCCTGGCCCGCATCTTGCGTATCAAGAGTGCCGACGACCGTCAGAACGTCTCGGAAGAAGAGATCAAGTACATGGTCTCGGAGCAGGACGACCTGCTCGACGAGGAAAAGCGCATGATCCACGAGATCTTCGACCTGGGCGACACCGTTGCCCGCGAGGTCATGGTGCCGCGCGTGGACACCACCATGTGCGAGGACGACGAGACGGTCGCCAGCGTGCTATCCACCATGCGCCAGACCGGCTTTAGCCGCATCCCCGTCTATCACGAGGACCCCGACAACGTCGCGGGCATCGCGCACATCAAGGACCTGATCCAGCCCGCGCTCGACGGCAAGGGCGACCAGCCCATCGCCGGCTTTTTGCGCGACGCCACCTTTGTGCCCGACACCAAGGACATCCTGCCGCTGCTGTCCGAGATGCAGACCTCGCACGACCAGATCGTGGTCGTCGTGGATGAGTACGGCGGCACGGCCGGCATCATCACCATCGAGGACATCGTCGAGGAGATCGTCGGCGAGATCGAGGACGAGTTCGACCCCGACAACAAGTACCTCACGCGCCTCTCGCGCCGTGAGTGGCTCGTCGATGGGCGTTTTTCGTGCGATGACGCGATTGAGCTTGGTTGGCCGCTCGAGGAAAGCGATGATTATGAGACCATCGCCGGCTGGATTTTGGAGCTTTGCGACTCGGTGCCCGACATCGGAGAGGTGTTTGAGGTCGCGGGGTACAAGTTTAAAGTGCAGTCGATGCGTGGCCAGCGCATCTCGCTCATTCGCGTGATCGCTCCGGCCGAAACCGATAAGAAGGATTCCGAGTCTTCGGCAGAGAAGCCGGCGGCGTCGGGTGCGGGCTCTGCGGACCCGCACGACGGCGACGAGTAGGGCAAGGACGAGTAGGGGAGAGTTATGGCAGGCCTGTTCAACATCCTTAAGGTCACCGTCAGCGAGGACAAGATTTGCGCGCACGTGCTGGTGAACCCCGGCATGCCGCTCATGACCTCGGAGGATATCGAGGCCACGGCGCGCGTGTACTACCTGGTGCCCGCGATTGCCAAGCATCTGTGCCTGGGCGATTCCGGTCGCGAGTTCCAGGACTGCATGGGCCAGACCGAGCTTTGCCACCTGCTGGAGCACGTGACGGTCGAGCTCATGAACGAGACCGGTCTTGCCGGCAGCATCTCGTGCGGTCGCACGCGCGTGAGCGAGCACGACGAGCGCGTCTTTGAGGTTGAGCTTTCGTGCCCCGACGACGCGCTGGCTATCGGCGCGCTGTCTTCGGCCACCTTTATGATGGATTGGGCCTATCTGCACGCCGACCAGCCCGCCCCCGATGTGGACGGCACGGTCGCGGGCCTGCGCAACCTGGTGCTGGGCATGCGCGCCGAGGCCGAGGGCAAGGATCCTCACGAGGCCGTCGCTGCTGCGAACGGCGAAGATGCTGCCGAGGACGAGGGCGCTGACGAGGGCGATGTGCCGGTCGACGCCGAGCCCGTTGCCGATGCGACCGCCGAGCCCGTTCCCACCGAGCCCCAGGGCGTCCCCAACTTTGACGACGAGCCCCAGGTGGCGATTGATACCGAGGGCGCGGTTGCCGAGAACCACGAGGCCTCCGCTGCCGTCTTTGGCGGTGCGGCGACGGTTCCGGCGGGACCTGCGCATGAGGGCGGCCTGCCGCTCGTGGACGGCGCCGGCGAGGACCCGGGTGCCACGGTGGCCATGCCGGCTATGCCTCAGGAGTAGGCCTACGCGTTTATCACCATCACGTACCTGCGCCTTTGCCGTACGCAGATGAGCGGAGCGGCAAGTGATGCGCTGCGGGTATAATGGACAGCATTCAAACGGTGGGCACCGACGTGCCCGCAGGAGAGGAATGATCATGGGTAAGACTTTCAGCTTTGTCTCCGGCGCACTTTTTGGTGCCGCTGCCGGCGCTATTATCGGCGTTGCTCTGGCCCCGCGCTCGGGCGCCGAGACCCGCGCCATGGCTGCCGATATCGCCAACGACGCCTGGGACAATATGCGCGACACCTACGAGCACAGCGCCGAGGAGGCCCGTGCTGCGGTGAATGACTTTGGCCCGATGGTCGACGCCAAGACCGACGACCTGCGCGCCAAGGTCGACCTGGCCCGCGAGCGCATGGACCAGCTGCGCGAGCAGCTCAACGACGCCATTTCGGGCGGCAACGTGACGCCTGCCGCCGATGTCATGGTCGAGAACGCCGTCGAGGCTGATACCGAGGCTGCGGAGCCCTCGACCGAGGCATAATGCGCGCCGGGGATTTTGTCGGCGCCAAGATCTATCGCAAGCCTGCCGAGGACAAGCGCACCAAAAAGGACGGCACGCCGCGCAGCCCTAAAAAGCTCGGAAAGATTCACTTTCCGGTCTTTACCCCGGGCGGTACGCGCGTGGTCGGCTTTATGGTCCGCCAGTCCGATATCGCGGGCATGATCGAGCGTCCCGACCGATTCGTAGCGCTCGACGCCATTGGTGTCTACGAGGGCGCCATCGCGGTTGACGACGTCAAGGGCACCTACGATACCGCTGCGGCCAAGCGCCTCGACATCAACCTGGACGATTGCATCATCTGGGTCGGTATGGACGTGCGCACGGAATCGGGCGACGTCGTGGGCTATTGCTCGGACGTTGAGTTCAAGCCGCGCTCGGGCATCGTGCAGGCATTCTATGTGACCGCCGGCGCTGCTTCGAGTGTTTTGGTTGGTGACACGCAGGTGCCGCCGACGATGCTGCGCGGCTACGAGAACGGCGCGATGGTCGTCTCGGACGAGGTCAAGTCGCTCGGGTATTCGGGCGGTGCGGCTGCCAAGGCCGCCGAGGCCAGCGTCGTGGTGGGCGACAAGGTCAAAAAGGGCGCCAAGGTGCTCGATGACAAGGGATCGGTCGCCGTGGACAAGGGCAGCCGCGCACTGGGCAAGCAGCTCGGCAAGACGCGCGGCATGTTCAAGGCCTTTAAGGACGAATACCAAAAGGCGAGCGGAGGCTCGTCAAAAGCTACAAAATAGCGACGTACCAAATGATGGGAGGCAAGCCGGAGACCTGTTGCTCCGGCTCGCTGTGTTTATGGGGGAGGGCACATGCGCCAAAATGGATCTAACTTAAACGGGCGCTCGGGTGCGCGTCCGACGGCGCGCCGCGACCTGGGGCAGCTGCCCAGCGGTCAGCGCCGTCGCCGCCGTAAGCCCGGCGCGATGTACCTCAACCATAGCCGCGGGTTTAGCGACCGCAGTGCGCGCATCGGCAACGGGCGCTCGCCGCGCCGACCGTCCCGTCTGCCCTATGCGCTCATCGCCGTGGGTTGTGCGCTTGTGCTGTTTATCGCTGCCGTCGTGGGCTACGTCAACCGCAGCGTGGACGTGGAGCTCAACGGGCAAAAGACCGCGGTGCGCGTGGGCTCTACGCTGCAGAATCTTATCGACGACCAGGAGTTGACTGACACCTACGACGCAGGCGACCTGCTGGCCGTCGATGACAGCGTGCTCAAGCGCCATGGCGGCGAAAAGCTGTCGGTTAAGGTGGACGGCAAGCGCGTGAAGCAGGGCAAATGGGATAGCCGCGAACTTGAGGGTGGCGAGAAGGTGACGGTCAAGGATGGCCGTAACACCTACGAGAAGCATGAGGTTCAGGCTACGGTTATCGAGCCCAAGCTCAAGGTCGAGGGCACGGGCGCTATCGAGTATGTGCAGACGTGGGGTGTCCAGGGCCGCTCGGAGGTGTGGGTCGGCGAGCAATCGGGTAAGACGCAGGACCGCGGCGAGGTTGTGCCCGCTACCGATTGCGTCGTTGCGTGCGCCAGCGTGGCGCCCAAGGGTAACGAAAAGTACGTTGCGCTGACGTTTGACGAGGGCCCGAGTGGCGCGACCAAGCAGATCTTGCAGGTGCTCAAGGAGAAAGGCGTCACCGCGACGTTCTTCCTGTCGGGCGATGCGGTCGAGGCCTCGTCCGCCACGGCCAAGGCGATTGTCGATGCCGGGTGCGAGATCGGATCCAACAGCTACA
>CAUCTV010000094.1 GCA_958445895.1 uncultured Collinsella sp. | reverse complement strand
GATGTCGTGGCTCGCCATGGCATCGAAGCGAATCTTGAGCGCCTCGGGGTCGCCGGACGTATTGTGTGCCTGAAGGATCGAATACGCGATGGTGCCGCGCTTGGCATCCTCGGGCGTCTGCGTAATACCACGCTCGGCAGCCTCGGCCGCAGGCACAACCTCGCTGCCACGGCGCAGGTAGATGCCGTCCTCGTACAGCTTGACCATACTGTCTCCCACTCTGCCCAAAAGATTTGGGCGCATAGCATACATTCGTTCAATATCGTGCCATAGAACGGTTGCGAGTGGGTTGCGAATCTACACGTTCACTTTATCTCAGTAAAGTAAAGGACGAGTTGGGCGCCGGGGGGGCAGACTTAGACGCCGAAATGACGAGAGTGGATAATCTCCCACTTTGAGCCTGCACATGGGCCAAAAACGGGAGATTATCCACTCTCATTCTGCGGGCACTCATTTAAGTCTGTCCCCAATGAGTGCCGCCGCTCTGGCGGGCTTGCAGCGTCGAGCCGTTACGCGGTTTGGTAAAACCGCGTAACTATAAGTCACCTCCGGTGCCCAGCAGCTTGCGCATGACTTGCTCGGGGTTGACCGAGCCATCGCGCGGGGCCAGGGCAGTGATCTTCTTCTGCATCTTGTACTCGTGCAGCTCGTCCTCGAGCTGGCGCACGCGGGCGCGGAGCTTTTCGTTCTCGCGCTCGCGCTCCTCGGCACGCTCCTTCATATCGAGAATGCGCACCACGCCGGCAAGGTTGATACCCTCGTCAGTCAGCTGGTTGATGAGCTCCAGACGCTCGATATCGGCACGCGAATACAGGCGTGTGTTACCGCCCGAGCGCTGGGGGTTCACCAGGCCCTTAGACTCGTAGACGCGCAGAGTCTGCGGATGCATGCCGGTCAGCTCGGCCGCCACGCTGATCATGTACAGCGGTTTGTTCCTATTGTCCTCGGCCATGCTACCTGACCCCTTTCCGTCTCGTTATCGTCCATCATAAGCCCGCGGGCGCGGGCGCGCGCCGCGACCGCCCTAGTACGTCGCCTTGTAACGGTTGACCTTCTCGCGATAGTCGCGCGTGTCGGCCTCGCGCAGCTTGGTCATGGCATCGCGCTCGTCATCGGATAGGTTCGTGGGGACCTGCACCTTGATCTCGACGAGCAGCGCGCCCGTACGGCCACGGTGCTTAACGTCGGGCGCTCCCATCTCCTTAAAGCGGAACTTCTTGCCCGTCTGGGTACCCGCGGGCACTTTCAAACGGACCGTCGCACCGCCGGGTGTGGGCACGTCCACCGTGCAGCCGAGCGCCGCCTCGTAGACCGAGACCGGTACCTCCATGGTCACGTCGGCGCCTTTGCGCTTGAACAGCGGGTGCTCCTCCACATGCGTGGTCACGACCAGGTCGCCGCGCTCGCCACCCGCAACGCCATACTCGCCGCGACGCTTGTAGCGTAGCTTGCCGCCATCGACCGCGCCCGCGGGCACCGAGACCGTGATGGTCTGCTGCTCGCCTGTCGAGGGAATGCGATAGGTGACCTTGTGCGTCACGCCGCGAAACGCGTCCTCGGCCGAAACATCGACGGTCAGCGACAGGTCGCCGCCCTTGCGAGCGCGGCTGCGACCCGCGCCGGCACCGGCAGCGCCCGCAGCCCCGGCAAAGCCCGAGCCCCAATCGCTGCCCCAGGCGCCGTTGCCGCTAAAGATGCTGTCGAAGATGTCGCCCCAGCCGCTGGCGCCCGCGCCGGCACCGTAGCCGCCGCCATATGCGCCGCCCGCGCCCGGCATGCCGCCAAACATGAGCATCTGGTCGTACTCTTTGCGCTTCTTCTCGTCCGAAAGCGTCTCGTAGGCCTCGCTGATCTCCTTGAACTTGGCCTCGTCGCCGCCGGCATCGGGGTGATATTTTTGCGCGAGCTTGCGAAACGCGCTCTTGATCTCTTTGTCGGAGGCGCTCTTGGATACGCCCAGGATGTCATAGAAGGTTTTGCCTGCAGCCATCGTAGCTCCTCTCCTGTTTCATCCGCCGCCCAGCGGGCGGCGGCTCATGCTTTCATATGGCACTAGGCCAGAAAGGGCCCCGGGTGTTGCCCCGGGGCCCTTCTCAATTACTCCTCGGTGCTCTCGGCCGTATCGGCCGAAGCATCCTCGGGCGCCGCTTCGGGCTCCGGTGCGGGGCGCTTCTCGCCACCGTAGGTCACCGTCACCATCGCGGAACGCAGGATGCGATCCGCCATGCGGTAGCCCTTCTGGTACACGTCGTTGACGGTCTCGTCGTACTGCGATGCGTCCTCGACACGCCCCACGGCCTGGTGCTCGAGCGGATCGAACGCCTCGCCCTTGGGGTCGATAGGCTCAACGCCCTCGTGCGCAAACACATCGAGCAGCTTGGCATGTACCGCGTCAACGCCATCGACGAACTGCTTAAAGTCGTCGGAAAGCTCTTGGCTGCGGGCATGGTCGATTGCGCGCTCGATATCGTCGATCACCGGCAACAGCGCGGTGACAAGCTTCTCGGTCGCGCGCTCGCGCTCGGCGATGCGCTCGTTGGCGGTGCGGCGACGGAAGTTCTCCCAGTCGGCCTGCAGACGGGCGGTGCGCTCGGTAGCGTCCTTCGCCTTGTCCTCGGCGGCCTTCTGAGCCTCTGCCGCAGCATCGAGCTCATTGCGCACATCGGCAAGCTCCTTTTGGGCCTGCTCGAACTTGAGCTTAAGGTCGTTGTCGGCGGCTTCCTCACCGGCGCGGATAGCGGCTTCCACCATCTCGTCCTCGGTCATCGTCGCCTCCTTGTTGGAATCCTCTACCTGGTTCTCGGCAGCCTCGGCGGCCGGGGCCTCGTTGGCCTCGGTATCGTCGACGGCCTCTACGGGAATCTTCACGTCCTTCTCCTCAGAGTCAACGGGGGCGGCGCCAGCGGCGGCCGCCTCCGTGCGAGCTTTACGGGCGGACATGATTACTTGTCCTCGTCGTCCACAACCTCGTAGTCGGCGTCGACGACGTCATCGTCGGCAGGCTGAGCGCCGGCGGCACCGTCGGTCTGCTGCTGAGCGTCGGCGTAGACAACCTGAGCCAGCTCGTAGGCCACGGACTGCAGGGACTCGCCAGCGGCCTTGATGGCCTCGACGTCAGAGCCCTCGAGCGCCTTCTTGGCGTCGGCGATAGCGGCCTCGGCCTTGGACTTCACGTCGGCGGAAACCTTGTCGCCCAGCTCGTTGAGGGTCTGCTCGGTGGAGTAGCACAGGCTGTCGGTCTGGTTGCGGACCTCGACCTCTTCCTTCTGCTTCTTGTCCTCCTCGGCATGAGCCTCGGCGTCCTTGACCATGCGATCGACTTCGTCGTCGGAAAGCGCGGTGGAGCCGGAGATGGTGATCTGCTGCTCCTTGCCGGTGCCCTTGTCCTTAGCAGAGACCTTGACGATGCCGTTGGCGTCGATGTCGAAGGTGACCTCGATCTGCGGCACGCCGCGGCGGGCAGCCGGGATGCCGGTCAGCTGGAACTTACCGAGCGACTTGTTGTCGCGGGCAAGCTCGCGCTCGCCCTGGAGCACGTTGATCTCGACGCTGGTCTGGTTGTCGGCAGCGGTGGAGTAGACCTCGGTCTTGGAGGTCGGGATCGTGGTGTTGCGGTCGATCATCTTGGTCATGATGCCGCCCATGGTCTCGACGCCCAGCGACAGCGGGGTAACGTCGAGCAGCAGGATGCCCTCGACGTCGCCGGTGAGCACGCCGCCCTGGACGGCAGCGCCGTCGGCAACGACCTCGTCGGGGTTCACGGACATGTTGGGCTGTTTGCCGGTCATGGTCTTGACGAGCTCCTGGACAGCGGGCATACGGGTGGAGCCGCCGACGAGGATGACCTCGGTCAGATCGGAGAGCTTAAGCTTGGCGTCGCGCAGGGCGTTGGTGACAGGCTGCTTGCAGCGCTCGAGCAGGTCGCGGGTGATCTTCTCGAACTCGGCGCGGGTCAGCGTGTAGTTGAGGTGCAGCGGGCCAGACTGGTTCATGGTAATGAACGGCAGGTTGATGGTGGTCTGCTGGGCGGCGGAGAGCTCCTTCTTGGCGTTCTCGGCAGCCTCCTTCAGACGCTGCAGGGCCATGGGGTCCTGACGCAGGTCGACACCGTTCTCCTGCTGGAACTTATCGGCCATCCAGTCGATGACGCGCTGATCCCAGTCGTCGCCGCCCAGGTGGTTGTCGCCCGAGGTGGACAGAACCTCAAACACGCCGTCGGCGAGATCGAGGATGGAAACGTCGAAGGTGCCGCCGCCCAGGTCGAAGACCAGGATGCGCTGGTCGGTGCCCTGCTTGTCCAGGCCATAGGCAAGAGCGGCAGCGGTCGGCTCGTTGACGATACGCTTGACGTTGAGGCCGGCGATCTTACCGGCGTCCTTGGTGGCCTGACGCTGGGCGTCGTTGAAGTAGGCCGGGACGGTGATGACGGCGTCGGTGACGGTCTCGCCCAGATACTTCTCGGCGTCGGCCTTCATCTTTGCGAGCGTCATGGCGCTCACCTGCTCGGCGGTGTAATCCTTGCCCTCGATGTCGACGACGGCACGGCCACCCTGGCCCTCCTTGACCTCATACGGCACGGTCTTGATCTCGGAGGTGCACTCGGAGTACTTGCGGCCCATGAAGCGCTTGATGGAGAACACGGTGTTCTTGGGGTTGGTGACAGCCTGGTTCTTAGCGGCCTTACCCACGACGCGGTCGCCGTCGGCACGGAAGCCCACGACAGACGGGGTGGTGCGGTCGCCCTCGGCGTTCACGATAATGGTCGGAGAACCGCCCTCGAGGACGGCCATTGCGGAGTTAGTAGTACCAAGGTCGATACCAAGAATCTTGCCCATTAGAAATTCCCTCTCTCTTGTGCGTTTGCACCGACTCGGCGGTCTGCCGAGCGGTGTTTCGGCTTGTCTTTCAGGATGTAGTGTATCCCCTTATGGGCCGGAATATACAAAATCTAAGTCAATTCATATAAGATTTCTTATTG
>CAUCTV010000093.1 GCA_958445895.1 uncultured Collinsella sp. | reverse complement strand
TCATGTCAGCAAGAACACCCTCGCTCATGGCGGGACGCTCGTTGCCCGCGAGCAAGGTGGCGAGGCGGCAGACGTCGTTACGGTGCTTCTTTACGCTCTTCTCATCGACTGCCTTTCCATCTGCACGCTTGGCAGACAGGTCGAGCCACGCCTTTGCTTTGAAGGGGATTAGTCCCTCGACCGACAAGGCAGCGACGCCGCCCACCGATACTCTGTTCTCCACGAGCAATTTGTAGTACTCCTCGTCCAGCAGAATCGCAGAAAGACTAGAAACCTCCTCCCCGATGTGTATCGGCAAAAGGCCGGAATCCCCGTGGCGCAGGTTGATGTCGGTGCGTGCAAATAACTCCAGCATGGCGGGGAAGGCCGGGTCCTTCGGCTTAGAGAACCGGTAGAACTGCGGCTTCCCGCTACTCTTTTGTTTGTTCTCGTACCCGCCTTCCCGAACAAAGTCCCAGAACACGCGGCCGAACTCAGGCGTCAGCGCCTCCACCAGTAGGACTAGATCGAGATCTTTCGTTGCCCTGAAATCTTGCCCGACCTCGCCGAACAGCAGGTCGCAGGCTCCGCCACCGATTAGGACATATTCGCCCTCGCGGCCCGCGAAGCGTTCCCTGAATTTATCGATTCCCTTCATAATCAACCCCAAGCACTCGATTCAGGACGTACTCGATCTCGCCCGCGACGCGCGGGTCGTCCCTCATATCGTCGGGAAGGGATAGGATGGCGGAAAGCGGGTCGACAATACACCCGGGCGCTGGCTCGGGCTCGTAGCGTAGCACCTGCACTACGCACGCGGGCTCCTCTGGTTCGTCGAATCCAGCGTTACGTGCACCGGTCGCCAGCCCTAGGACGCGCTCTTGCGCTTTGGTCGCGGTGAAAGTCGGCCAGGGGTCGTCCTGCAGCATCGAGATCTCACTCAGCGCCGAAACTCCTCCTGGTGGAAGGCCCACATCGGGTACGCGGGTCAGGCGATGCTCCCTTGCGACCGGACTTGCCATGTATGGCTCAAGCCGACGCCACAGCGCCATCTTATTCCGGTCAGGGCGTAGGACCCGTCGGCGCCCTTCGGACACGATGATCGAGGGGTCGACAGCAGCGAGTTCATCGAACGCGCGCGAGACGGTCATCTTTGCTACGGCGAGAACGTTCGCCGCCTGAGTTACGTTGGCTCCGTCGAGTTCACCGTAGAGCGCCATGATGGCGAGACGCTGCGCCTGGGGCGAGAGCGTCTCGATGCTCACCTGCTTACGGCCGCCCGCATGGCTCTTGCCGCCATTCAGAGCGACTCCCAGGAACGGTAGGTACACCTGCTTGTCTGTAGCTACAAAGGCGAGGCCGGCCTCAAGCATTCGCTCGACCCTATAGCCCGTGGCGCTCTCGAGAGCGAAAGCCACGGGAATCCCCAGAGCTGTCTCCAGCGTGTTGCGGTGTTTCGCCATGGTCTTCACCGTCGCGTTCTCGATGGGGAAAGCCATCACGAACGGCACACCGAAGGCGGTCCACCGCTCAAGGGAGTACAACCCCCTCAGATACAGGGGAAGCCCCGAGACGTCAACGGGCTCACGCTCAACTTTCGAATGCAGCATCTTCTCAACGAATTCCCGCATGCCTCGCCTCCTTGTGTAACATGCTATTTTGAAATGTAACATTAATGATGTTACAAGGCAAACTATTAAGTTACATATAAAGACGCCCTGTGTATGCTACCGTTTCAAACCCGGCAAAACCCAAAGCGAGTGCAAGTGGCGTGTTCTCCACACTCGCCAAGACCGCCGACAACCACTGAATTGCCATGGCCTTGGTGCTGTTCACACTAGGAAAGCATTCATCGCAATCGCACGCCGTTGTTGTTGTGACTCATTTCCGGAAGTGTGGGGGGGGATCGGAACCCGCCGAGCGCAACCAAATTTTTACGTACAAAACCGCAGGTCACGGAAGCATAAAACCAGGGTCTGGTCGACAGATCTCGGTTTTTCCCCGCATTTCCGAATACTCAAAACGGAAGTATGCGGCAAATTCCGGAACCCCCGACCACACCGCCCTTTTGGCGCAAAGAAGCCGCAGGTAGAAGCGTTGATGTGCTCCAGCGTGGTCAACAAGTCTGAATTTTGCCGCATACTTCCGGACTCGGAGAGTCTTAGAAGCCGGTATTGAACTCAAACTCGGTTCCATACACCCTTTTGCTCTCTGAATACAGGTATCGCCCTAGCGATAGTGTGCTATACTATCGCTAGGGCGATACCTGTTAGGAGACTCGCGTGGAACTGTGGCATGGTTCTCAGAAGATCATTGAGACTCCCCAGATTGGCCTGGGGAAAGTCCATAACGACTATGGACAGGGATTCTATTGCACAGAGAGCCTCAACCTTGCAAGGGAATGGGCATGCTCTAGGGACGCAGACGGCTTTGCAAATCGATATGAACTCGACATGGCCGATCTCAAGGTACTCGACCTGCTATCGCCGCAATATTCAGTTCTGCATTGGATAGCGTTGCTTGTAGAGCATCGTTCATTCCGAAAGGACACCGCCGTCGCTGTGGGGGCATGCGAATACCTTCGCGATCATTTTTTGCCAGATGCTAACGCTTACGATGTGATTAGAGGATGGCGTGCGGATGACTCGTACTTCAGCTATGCCAGGGCGTTTGTAAACAATACGATCACCATTGACCAGCTCGGTCGAGCTATGAGGCTCGGTAACCCTGGAGAACAGATTGTGCTCAAAAGCGAGCGCGCGTTTAAGAGCATTCGTTTTGCTGGATTTGAAGGTGCGCCACAAGCTCTATATGGCCCATTGGCCAAGGACCGAGATGAGTTGGCAAGGGCGCAGTATCGGGAATTGCTTACCGAAAACCCGTTTGAGGGAATTCGTATCGTCGATATCGTTCGAGAGGGGATGACAGAAAATGACCCACGCCTACAGTGAGATGTATCGCGAGGATGCCATGAGAACGCTGGGCGAGGCAGTCGATTTCGCCCTCTGCGACCAAGGTTTGAATCCAGCCGAGCTGACGGCGATCCTGTCGAACACTATTGAGATGAAACAGTTTGAGCGCGGTATGCCTCGTGTCGTCTGCGGCATGACGGGCGACGAGCTCGCGCGCGAAATTATCGCTCGGGCGGGGCTAAAGCCTGCCGAATGCAGGGAGACCTATCCGTTCGACCGTTCGCCTCAGTATTGGGCGGGCTGGGTTTTGGCCTATACGCAATGGGTAAGCAGCCTGGGCTTTAGCGAACTACTTGAAGTCGCCCCACTCGATTGGATAATCGGTTCGTACCATCCGCTTCTCGAAGCTTCCGAAGACAAATTCGCCCAGATTGTCATCGATAAATGGAACAAAGCCCAGGCAGACAAAAAGGGCCTCAAGGCGGCACGAAAGGCGGCCGGCCTAACGCAAAAACAGCTGGCCGCCCAATCGGGGGTTAAACTTCGCGCTATACAGCTCTACGAACAGAATCAGCTGGATTTACGCCGCGCCTCGGTCTCTTCGGCATTGGCGCTCGCAAACACCCTAAGCTGCGCCATCGAAGACCTCGTCTGGCAACCGATCGCCCTGGAGTACGACTCGCGGGCTATTCCGTCCGAAAGGCTATAGAGGAGGTAGACATGCCTTGGAACTACGTTCAACAAGATGACGGAGCTGATTGCGTTGCTCAAGAAGATCATTCATCTGCGCTCGAGGTAAATTCAGCATCTCCGAATTTGCTCGACGGCGTCACGTCAATCGACGAAGCTATTCGGCAGACCATAGCGGGCATGCCCAACGCGCTCAAGCTCTTGGAGAACTCATGATGGCGGCTATGCAGCGGAGCGCTCATCCGTTGGTGCCGCTCGTGCTCGATGATACCGGTTCGCTCGAAGCTATGGCCGCGGCCGCGATGCGCCTACACAGCACGCTGATGACGGTCGGGCGCTGCTATACAACCGACGCCACAGGCGACCGGGCCGCGCTTGAGCTTGGACGCGTCGAGTCCGTACTTGCGGGTGCATTCTGTACAATATTCGGTCAATCGCCGGCCGATCGCTTCGCAGACATCTTTGACCAGGTCACCTACGTGGCAGAGCACATGGTCAGGGACCACATCTTCGAGGACGGTAACAAACGTACCAGCCTTATCTACGCATTGTCCGTCTTAAGGTTCGCCGGCACTCCGGTCGTGCTGTCCGACAGCCCCGAGCCCAAAGACAACCAGTACTATGCCTGGATCCAGGACCTCGTATCCGGAAACCGTACGACCAGCGGGCTCGCCGAGGAGCTGCGCCGCGGTTGCATTGCGGGCATAGGCGACCCGTCGCACGTATAGAATCAAAGCATCTGCACGCCGGTTATTGAATTGATTGGACACCACATGGAGATCCCCAGCGCCCTGTGCTGCCGCCCCGAGACCTCGTGGATCAAGCGGTAAATGGTGGTTTAGCTGCTGGTTTGCTGGACGCCTTGTTTGTGATGGAACGGCATGTGCCCAAGAATTTGAATTCGAGGGAAAAAAGTTCTTGGTAAACAACGCGAGGCTATGATAGTATCTCTTTTGCCGAAAGGCGACGGGCGATTGGCTCAGGGGTAGAGCATATCCTTCACACGGATGGGGTCACAAGTTCGAATCTTGTATCGCCCACCATCTAAAGCGCAGGTCAGAGGAGTTAAGCCTCTGGCCTTTTTCTTTTTGACATCAAGCTTGACACCAAAACTGACACCAAAATCAAATCGTAGTCATCTAAGGCGTCATTTTATATCGCACCCTTTTTGCTGACGTCATTGCACGTTTTGTATATAACGCATGCGTATTTTCATTGAATTACCCATATGATACGAGCGCAAATGTGGAGACAGGGACCACACGCCCAGAGCTCCTTCCAGCGGATTTCTATCACACGAGGGATTTTTGGCAGAACTCGTCAAGCTATTGGCCAGCGTTTGGTCAGCTTCCGGTACTTACCCGCATGATGCCCCAGTAGATAATCGGCGATGTCCGCAATCCGCACGGCCCGCGGCCGAAACCAGG
>CAUCTV010000092.1 GCA_958445895.1 uncultured Collinsella sp. | reverse complement strand
CCTCTTATACCAAAAAGACGGCCCTCCAAACGGAGCGGCCGTCTTTTGCAGAGATAATTTTAGAAGCGAGGCGGTCCAAGGGACGAGATAACATCCCATCCTCCCCAGTCAACCTAACAGGTCGGCGAGGGTTGCCCAGGTGCCGCAGATTGCCGTGAAAGAGGAGCGACGCGTACTTGGGTACGCGGGCGACGAATGAGCGGCAAGGTGCGGTGGTTGGGCAAGCCGCAGCGCCACCTCCCTACTTAATGGTGGAAGTGGCGCGCACCCGTGAAAACCATCGCAATATTGTGCTCGTTGCAGGCCTGGATGCTCTCGTCATCGCGCTTGGAGCCGCCGGGCTGGATGATGCAGGTCACGCCGTGTGCGGCAAGCACGTCGACGTTGTCGCGGAACGGGAAGAACGCGTCGCTTGCGCAGGCAAAGCCGCCCTTCTCCACGCCCTCGCGCTCGCAGAAGTCCTCGGCGCGCTCGCAGGCAAGCAGCGCAGAGTCAACGCGGTTGGGCTGACCGGGGCCCATGCCAATGCCGGCCTTGCCCTTGGAGACCAGGATGGCGTTGGACTTGATGCCCTTGCAGACCTTCCAGGCAAACTCGAGCTCGGCCATCTCGGCATCGGTGGGCTTGCGGTCGGTGGGGAACGTAAAGGTCGCGGGGTCCTCGGTCACGTGGTCGACCTCCTGCACCAGCATGCCGCCGTCGATGGAGCGCAGTTCCACCTGGGCGCCGTGGTCCACGCCGCCGGTAGCCAGCACGCGCAGGTTGGGGCGCTTGGCCATGCGCTCGAGCGCCTCGGCAGTGTAGCTCGGGGCGATGATGACCTCGACAAACTGCTTGTTCTGATCGGCAAAATGCTCAACCAGCTCAAAGGGAACCTCGCGGTTGCAGGCGATGATGCCGCCGAAGGCGCTCTTGGGATCGCAGGCGAAGGCGCGGTCGTAAGCGGACGTAATGTCCTCGGCAACGGCGGAGCCGCAGGGGTTCTGGTGCTTGAGGATCACGCAGGCAGGCTCGTCGAACTCGCGGACCAGGTTCCAAGCGGCATCGGCATCCAGATAGTTATTGTAGCTGAGCGGCTTGCCCTGGATCTGCTCGGAGCCCACGAGCGGAAACTGCGAGCTCGCGGTGTTCTCGCAACCCTCGGCAAAGCGGTAGACCGTAGCCTTCTGCTGAGGATTCTCGCCATAGCGCAGGTCGTCGACCTTCTCCAGCGAAATCTCGAGCTTGGCAGAGGTATCCGCCACGTCACTTGCCTGGGCGGCAAGCCAACGGGAGATAGCCGTGTCGTAGGCGGCGGTGGTCTGGTAGACCTTCACCTGCAGGCGACGACGGGTGGAAAGCGTGGTGCAACCGCCGGTCTCGTGCATCTCGGCCAGGACGGCGTCGTAGTCGGCCGGATCGGAGATGACGGTAACGCTCGTGGCGTTCTTGGCAGCAGAGCGCAGCATGGAGGGACCGCCGATGTCGATGTGCTCGATGGCATCCGCGAAGGTGACCTCGGGGTTGGCAACGGTCTTCTCGAACTCGTACAGGTTGACGACGACCAGGTCGATCAGCTTAATGCCGTGCTGAGCGGCCTCCTGCATGTGCTGCTCGGAATCGCGGCGGGCCAGCAGCGCGCCGTGAACCTTGGGGTGCAGGGTCTTAACGCGGCCGTCCATCATCTCGGGATAGCCCGTGAACTCCTCGATGGGGGTTACGGGAACGCCCGCGTCCTCGATGGCACGAGCCGTGCCGCCCGTAGAGATGATCTCGACGCCAAAGTCATCGACCAGCGTCCGTGCGAAATCGACGACGCCCGTCTTATCGGTAACCGAGATCAACGCGCGTGCGATCTTCACATCAGATCCCATGCAGTCCTCCTGTCTGGTACGCCGCCGTGCTCTGTGAGTCGGTGATACGTCGATCTGCAGCGCTCGCGCAGCGGCATTGAAAATACTGATTTAATGTAGCGCATCGAGCGCGTCGATGCACCCCGCAACGGTCGCATGTGCAGAAAAAGCTTGCGAGCGGAGGGCATGGGCGCAGCACCGGGCGCGGTGAGTTCATGGAACACAGGGGCACCATAATTAGATGCCAATGGCGTGGTAGAATTGTGCTCGATATGCATCCGCAAAAGAAAGAGGCACTGTGGTCTCGCGGGTTCTCTACCGACCGTTTGACACCGAAGACTTCGACGCCATCGCGCTGATTCTGCAGCAGCTTTGGCATAACAATTCGGATAACGATGAGTACAACCGCCTTGAGGCCGCGTGCGACCTTGCCTACTGCCTTTCGTCGTCGACGTTTTCGCAGGTTGCGGTGATTGACGGTCAGGCGCGTGGCATTTCGCTCGCGCGTGCGGGACAGAGCTCCGGCGCCACCGTTAAGGAACATTGGATGGATACCGAACGCGCGCTGCTATCGCAGATGCGTGAGCTGGAGCCCGATGCCTGCGCCGAGTATCTCTCGTTTGTACGCGCAACCATCCGAACCAACAACCGTCTGCTCGAGAGCAGCCCGTTGCCGCACGACAACGAGGTCACGCTGCTTGCCGTGGATCGCGATGTCCATGGCCTGGGCGTTGGCACGGTTCTGCTCGATGCCGCAGTCTCGCACCTGTCCTCGCTTGGAGCGACGAGGGCGCACCTGTACACCGACTCCAACTGCTCGTGGAAGTTCTACGAGTTGCACGGCTTTAAGCGCACGGCCACGCACCGCGCCAACCGCGAAGAGCGCCGCCACGCCATGCCGCGCGAAAGCTTCCTCTACGAACTCGATCTAACAGCCTAGCCCAAGCAGCCACACCTAGTCATTTAAGAACGTCCCCAATGACTGATCCCCAACAACTAGTCATTTAAGTCTGTCCCTAATGAGTGGCCTAGGGGGTTTGTAGATAGCCGTGGTCAAAATACATCAAATATGAGTACTGTTACCTTTTTAGTAGCAGCGATTCGGGGCATTTTTGATGCTTATAGGCATGACGACCAGCTGCACGAGCTGACGTAACTCCCCAAATGTTCAATAAAATGGGCTCCTAACGAGAAGTACTCTCATTAGGAGCCCATTATTATGTGCAAACATATGTGACCAACGCAGCAACAGTACTCATATTTGGCATTTTTTGTCCACTGCCCCTTGCGCGAAGGTCCTCAGCGGAAAGTTTGACCCGTTTCGATGCACAAAAATGGGATGAATCTTCCCTGGCAACCGCCCAGAAAGATCCACCCCAAAGCAAGCGCTCGCTAGAACGTTCCGCCGCCGCCTCCGCCGACGCCGCCACCGCCGCCACCGGAAAAGCCGCCGCCGCTGCCGCCGCTCGAACTATCGGAACTCGAAGCCAGCTCGCGGATGGTCTCGTGGTACACATCGTTGAACGAATCGAGCGGGGACTCGTTGCCGTAGTGATGGTAATACCACCAGTAGCAGGGGTAGTTGTCGTAGAAATCGTCGCTGTTGCGCAGGTCCGCAGGCACGGCCTCGGCCAGCTGTCGCAGCACTTCTTTCGAAACGCCCAGGGCAACGCCCATCACCAGCAGTTTGTTCCACAAGATCAGGTCGCTGGGAATGGCCTCCTTCAGGCGCGTAAAGTCCTCAAGCCAATGCTTGAGCGCTTTACAGCGAGCCGCCACCTCGGCGCCCTCCGGCGTGTAACGGCGGAAGGTGCAGCTCAGGACAAAGCCCACGATCGTGACGGGGATCGAAATCACAGCGGCACCGACGTTGGCGTCCGCAAAGTCGGTATAGAACAGAGAGCCCAAAATGCCAAAGACAATGATGATGCCGAGAACCAGGCCGGCCACCATCACGATAGTGCCATCCGATGCGATAAACTCGCGCTCCTCCAGCTTGCCCTTAACCGTGCTCTGATAGTCCTCGAGCTTGTCGCCAACAGATTCAGTACGCTCGCTGGCATACTCCTCCAGCTCGCTAAACGTGCGCGAACGGACGCCGTCTTTATCGGGCTTAACGCCAGCGAAGAAAACCTTGAGCACGTCGCGATCGATGCCGTCCTTCTTGGCGGCCTTCCAGGCCTCGTCGGTCACTGTGATGCGATACGTCTGCTCCTCTTTTTCGCGACGGAGCAGACCCTTCTTCTTGGTCTCGGTCGCTTCTTCTAGCTTGATCACGCGGTCGTCGGTCAGCTTCATCAGTGTGGCGATATATGCCTGATCGGGCACGCCGTTCCAGCTCATAAGAGCTGCAAGCACCGCGGGATGGTCGGCGGAGGGCACATCGCGGAAGTACTCGTCCTGGAAGAGCGGCTTGGGCTTGGGCCTGCGCAGCTTGAGCATCACGATCACACCGGTATAGGCAACCGCCACGACAACACACGCCACGGCGATCGCACCGGCAACCGCACGCGCGTGCTCACGGCGGGCGTTAGCTTCGTCGGCCCATTCCTTCTCTTCGCTCAGGATCGTTGACATGCGATCTTCGCCCGAAGCGGCAAGCTGCGGCACCCAGTCGCTAGGGAAGGCGATGCGTGCCTCGGCGAATTCGCCCTGGTGCACGCAGGGAATGGTATAGGTGACCATGGGCTCGTCCTCATCGAGCGACACGTCGCCCGTCAGCGGACCATGGCCCCATGCGCGGAAGTTATCGCCCTTGACGGCCGCCGTCCCGGCAGCGGCATTCGCGAAGCACACTTCCATCTCGACGTCATCGGAATCCGCAGACCAGCCGTCACCCACGAACTTCCAGTAGAGCTCGGCGGTATCGGCCCAGTTCATAACCGCACCGGTCATGGTGTAGCTCACGTAGTAGATTGCGCTGTCGCCGCTCTCGTGAGGGCTGAACACCTTAATCCTTACGCCGTCACCGGTCTGCTCGACCGTGTAGACGCCAGAGTCGCCCTTGTTCGCGCTATCGACTTTGTTAAACGCGGTGTCCTCTTCCTCGACACTCAGCACGTCAACGCCCGCCGTGCCGCCCTGCTGGTTGGTGCCCGTATTGATCTCCCAAAACACGCCGTTGATGTCGTCGTCGAAATCAAACTGGCGTCCCTCGACAACGGTCAGCGATCCATCGGCCTC
>CAUCTV010000091.1 GCA_958445895.1 uncultured Collinsella sp. | reverse complement strand
GTCCCGGCGACCGTTACCATTCCGCCGGGCTCTCTATGCAAGGGCACATCATAGCGCGTAAATCAAACATTCACACCCTTTCCGCACCTACTCATTGGGGACAGACTTAAATGATCAGCCTTGCCTAAGTGCCGACAGGTTGCCCAAAGAATGGTCATTTAAGTCTGTCCCCAATGAGTAGGTAGGTGCCCTTTGTGCGGAGGTTGCTTTGATGCTTTATACTGATGCGGTTAGACATCCATCCTGCAATCGAGGAGATTTCCATGGCATCAGACGTTCGCGTCCGCTTTGCACCCTCACCGACGGGCAAGCTGCACATCGGCGGCGCCCGCACCGCTATCTATAACTGGGCTTTCGCCCGTGCTAACGGCGGCACGTTCATCCTGCGCATCGATGACACCGACCCCACCCGCTCCACCGACGAGAACACGCAGATCATTCTGCGCGCCATGCGTTGGCTGGGCCTGGACTGGGACGAGGGTCCCGAGGTGGGCGGCGATTTTGGCCCCTACGCCCAGACCGAGCGCCTGGACCTGTACAAGCAGGCCGCCCAGAAGCTTTGGGACGAGGGCAAGGCCTATCCCTGCTTCTGCACCAAGGAGCAGCTCGACGCCGACCGCAAGGCCGCGCAGGAGCGCAAGGACCCCTTCCAGGGCTATCAGCGCCGTTGCCGCAATCTTGATCCCGAGGAGGCCCGCCGTCGCATCGAGGCCGGCGAGTCCTACGTCCTTCGCATCAAGGTGCCCGAGGACCGCGGCGACGTCGTTATCCACGATGCCGTCCACGGCGAGGTGACCTTCGATGCCAAGGAGCTCGACGACTTTGTCATCTTCCGCTCCGATGGCACGCCCACGTACAACTTCGCGACTGTCGTCGACGACGCCATGATGAAGATCACCCATGTCATCCGCGGCGACGACCACCTGTCCAACACCCCGCGTCAGGTCATGGTCTACGAGGCCCTCGGCGCGCCCGTGCCCACGTTCGCCCACATCTCCATGATCTTGGGTGCCGACGGCAAAAAGCTCTCCAAGCGCCACGGCGCCACCTCGGTGGAGGAGTACCGCGACGCCGGTTACCTGTCCGACGCCTTCGTCAACTATCTGGCGCTGCTCGGCTGGTCGCTCGACGGCGAGACCACGATCATCCCGCGCGATGTCCTGGCCAGCAAGTTCTCGCTCGACCGCATCTCCAAGAACCCGGCGACCTTCGACCCCAAGAAGCTTGATTGGGTTAATGCCGAGTACATCAATGGCATGTCCGATGCTCAGTTTGCCGATGAGATCATGGTCCCCGAGCTGCACGAGGCGGGTCTTATCGAGGGTAATGTCGAGTACGGCGAGGATTGGATCGATGCGCTTGCTGCCATCGTTAAGCCGCGCACCAAGATGCCGGCCGACGCCGTGACCGTCGCCGCTCCCATCTTTGCTACGGTCGAGACGCTTGAGTATGACGAGAAGTCCGTCAACAAGGGCCTGGCCAAGGAAGGCATGGGTGCCATTCTGGATGCCGCCAAGGCCGCGCTCGAGGGCGTGGACGAGTGGACGGCTGTCAACATTGACGCCGCGCTTGAGCCGCTTCCCGAGCAGATGGACCTTAAGAAGCGCGTGGTGTTCCAGGCCGTGCGCGTCGCCGTCTGCGGCAACATGGTGAGTCCTCCGCTGGGCGAGACCATGGCGCTCGTCGGCCGCGACGACTGCCTGGCGCGCATCGACCGCGCCCGCACGATGGCGCTGTAATCGCTGCGCAAATGTATGTATCCGAGCCCCGTTCACTCAGAGCGGGGCTCTTGTTTCTGTAGACGTATGGGATAGGAGGTGCTGGGGCCATAGCCGAGCAACTTTCGCTGTTTGGTTCGCCGGAACCAAAACAGGCCCTCGAAAAGCCCGACCGCTCGGCCGAGCAGGCCAAGCCCGAGTCCGCGCCCGAGCCCGTTGCCGCCTACGCGAGCGTGGTCCTCGACATCCCGACCCGTGCGCTGTCCGAGCCATTCGCCTACGGTATCCCCCGGTCCCTTGCCAACGAGGCGCAGATCGGATCCACGGTCCTGGTCCACTTTGGTAACCGTGCTGCCGCAGGCTATATCGTCGATATTGCGCCCGAACTGGGCGACTTGCAAGGCAACATTACCCTCGACACCGCGCGCATCAAGCCCATCGAGACCATCCTCAGCAAACCGCTCTTTGGCGCCGAGTCCGCCCGTATTGCACGTTGGATGAGCCGCGAGTATGTTGCGACGCTTTCCGAGTGCCTGCGCCTGTTCTTGCCTCCGGGCGGAAGCCCGCGCGTGGTCAAGGGCGATGACGGCGTGTGGACCGTTGAGCGCCCTGCCGTTAAACCCATCCAAAACCGCTGGGTCATGCTCACGCCCGAGGGTTTCGACTACACGCCGCCAAAGACCGCGGTCCGTCAGCGTCAGCTCATCGAGGCGCTCCAGTGCGGCCCGGTCACGACGCGCGACCTCAACCTGCTCTATAACAGTATGTCGGCGACCATCAAGGCGCTCGAAAAACGCGGCGTCGTGGTGGTGGAGGAGCGCCGTGCCTGGCGCGGTTGCAGCGAGCAGACCACGCTGTCCTCGGCAAGCGGCAAGGCGCCGGTCTCTCTTACCAACGGCCAGCAACAGGCACTCGCGCAGATTGAGCGCGCCCGTCTGGACGCTCATGGCGACGTGGTGCTGGTCGACGGCGTCACCGGCTCCGGCAAAACCGAGGTCTACCTCTCGGCGATTGAGCGCGTGCTGGCGACCGGCCGTTCGGCCTGCGTGCTCGTGCCCGAGATCTCGCTGACGGCCCAGACCGTCGGCCGCTTCCGTTCGCGCTTTGGCGAGACGGTCGCCGTGTTCCATTCGCGCCTTTCGGCCGGCGAGCGTCTGGACCAGTGGGATATGGTCGCCAGCGGTGCGGCCCGCGTGGTAGTCGGCGCCCGCTCGGCGCTCTTTTGCCCGCTCAGCGACTTGGGTCTCATCATCATCGACGAGGAGCACGAGACCAGCTACAAGCAGGGCTCTAGTCCGCGCTACCATGCGCGCGAGGTGGCGGCCGAGATGGCGCGGCGCTACCGCTGCCCGCTCGTGTTGGGCTCCGCCACGCCCTCGGCCGAGGCCCTCGACCGCTGCCGCCGTGGCACGTATAACGGTGCCACCTGGACGCGCGTCGAGATGCCCGAGCGCCCGGGACACGCCGTGCTGCCGACAGTCCGCATTGCCGACCTGCGCCGCGAGTTCTCGCACGGCAGCCGCTCTATGTTCTCAAAACCCTTGATGGAAGGTCTGGAGCGTGTGGTCGAGCGCCGCGAGAAGGCAGTGCTACTACATAACCGCCGTGGCTTTGCGCCGTTCCTGATGTGCCGCGAGTGCGGCTGCGTCCCAACCTGCAACCACTGCTCCACCGCGCTTACGTATCACGAGCGCACGCACACGCTGCAGTGTCACACCTGCGGATCGTCTTGGCGCGTGCAGCCGTATCCCGCGCCCACGAGTCGTTGCCCCAAATGCGGTAGCCGCTATCTGGCAAAAATGGGCCTGGGCACTCAGCAGATCGAGGACGCGCTGCACCAGATGCTGCCCGAGGATGTCGCCATCATTCGCATGGATGCCGATTCCACGCGCGGCAAGGATGCGCACAAAAAACTGCTCGAGCAGTTCGATGCCGCCGATTGTGCGGTGCTGCTGGGCACGCAGATGATCGCCAAGGGCCTTGACTTTCCCGAGGTCACGCTTGTGGGCGTGGTCAATGCCGACTTTGCCCTCAAGCTGCCGGACTTCCGCGCAGGGGAGCGCGCCTACGACCTGCTGGAACAGGTGGCGGGCCGTGCCGGTCGCGGCGATCGTCCCGGTGAGGTGATCATCCAGACCTACCTGCCCGAGGATCCGGTCATTCGCGCCGTCGCTGAGCACGACCGTTCGATCTTTACCGACTACGACCTGGATCAGCGCCGCGACGCGCTGTACCCGCCGTTTATTCGCCTGGTCAACATTTTGGTGTGGTCGGCGAACCGAGACGACGCGCACGACTACATCGGGCGCATTGCAAAGCTTCTTAAGCGCCGCTGGCATGCCGCCGCGCCAGACTTTTTGCGGGCGGGCAGCGCGGTGCCGCAGGTGCTGGGCCCGGCTTCGTGTGTAATCGAGAGAGCCAAGGACCGTTACCGCTTCCATCTGCTTGTGAAGTCGCCCGTGGGGTACCATGTCTCTGATGATATCGACGCCTGCCTCAAAGAGGCGGGCTCCATGCGCGGCGTGAGCGTGAGCGTTGACGTCGATGCCTATGATTTGATGTAACAACCCGAAAGGATGGCCATGGAAGCCAACGGAATCGTACTGTCGCCCGACCCTCGTCTGCGCCAGGAGTGCGCCGTCATCGAGGAGATCACCCCGGCGATTGAGGCGCTTGCCGAGAAGATGAAGAAGATGATGTTCGACAACGGCGGTTGCGGCCTGGCCGCCCCGCAGATCGGTGAGCTCATTCAGCTCGTCACCATCGACTGCGACTACAGCGACAAGAACGATTACGACCCGTACGTGCTCATCAACCCCGTCATTGTCGAGCAGAGTGACCATTTGGTGCCGTTTAGCGAGGGCTGCCTTTCCATCCCCGGCATTAGCTGCGAGATCGAGCGTCCCGATCACGTTGTCGTCGAGGCGTATGACCTGGATGCCAACCTGATTCGCTATGAGGCCACAGGCGACCTGTTCTGCGTGTGCCTGCAGCACGAGATCGATCACCTGCACGGCAATACCATGTTCGAGCGACTCAAGCCGATGCAGAGGATCAAGGCCGTCAAGGAGTACCAGGACGCCCTGGCCCGCGGCGCTCGACCGGGCGAGACGGAGTAGGTTTGTCCGTCCCCGGGGCGCCCGCCTATATCATCCCGTGCTCAAACATTCTCGCTGCGCTGCGAAACTGCGCGCGGGACGATATAGGCGGGCGCCCCGGGGACTACGTTGACGCTGCTTGACTCGCCCGGGTGCCGTCGGGCCAGGGAAGGGCGTCTTCGCTGATAATTGCTTTGTTGGAAGAGCTGCTTTTATTGCGGCTCTTTCTTTGGTTTTGGGTAT
>CAUCTV010000090.1 GCA_958445895.1 uncultured Collinsella sp. | reverse complement strand
CACCTTTGGTGCCATGTTCGGTAAAAATAAAACGGGGAAGTAAATGAATATTTTATATATCACCATGGATGGCTTCGACACCGCGAGTCCCAATAACCAGATGGCAGAGCAGCTCATTGACGGTTTTTTAAAATTGGGTAACCGCGTTCACCTTATTCAGAGCGAACGGAAGCACACCTATGATGTGCTTCCGGGGACGCTCGTAGGACGCGATGGGCTGACCGTGGACACGCTGTCACGCAAAGTCATTGACAAGAGCAACTTCGTTGTGCGTTATCTGGATGAAGCGAAGTACGCCTTCCAAATGATTTCTTATGCGATTAAACGCCGCGATTTTGATGTGGTGTTTCTCCAGTCTTGTCCCACGGTGTTTTTCCAAGAGGTGCTTCTCAAACTGTTTGTGCGCAAGCCTGTGCTCTACAACGTCTACGACGTGTGGCCGGGTCAGACAAAGAGCCTGAACATTAATAAAATGGTTTACGCTGGTATGGACCTGCTCTCTCGGGCTGTATACCGTATGTCGTCGGCGGTTGTGGTGCTCTCCGAGGACATGGTGGAGGCATGCGCCGATGCGGGCTGTCCTCGCCCCAGGCTGCATATCGTTCCACCCTGGTTTGATGACCGTAGAAACTACGACATACCCTGGGAGAAGAATCGCTTCGTCAAGAAATTCGATATCTCCCACGACAAGTTCTACGTTCAGTTTGCTGGCAGCGTTGGACTGCAGTTCAATTGGAAGACAATGTTCGAGGTGGCTAAGCTTTTGCGTGACGAGCCCGACATCGTGGTGCAAATCATCGGTGACGGCTGCGTGAAGAAGGATTTCATGGACGCTGTGGACGCCGAGGGCCTTACTAACGTTGCGTTCTACCCACTGCAACCCGTCGATATGGTGCCTGATGTGTACTCCACTGGCGATGTGTGCTTAATTCCCCTGCGTCGTGATGTCATCTACACGGGTACTCCATCCAAGATACCCATCCTTCTCGCTTGCGGCAAGGCAATCGTGAGCTCTGTAGAAAAAGACTCGCTCTACGCTGCCATGGTAGAGCGCGAGGATTTGGGCGTTTGCGTTGAGATTGATAACGCCGAGGAGTTGGCCACGGCCATACGAACGCTCCATGGTGACCCTGAGCGCCTGACTCGCCTATGCGAGCACGGAAGAGCGTACGCACGTGAAAACCTTTCGCGCACTGTGTGTGTGAAGAGAATGGAACAGGTGCTCGAGGGTATCCGCAGGGGCGGTGAAGCCTAATGAAGGTACTCTTACTTGGTTTTGTTCGTATAGCCCATATGCCCTATATGTACGACTACGTTCGTCTACTCGGCGGCTCGAATGAGCTTCATTTGGTCAGTTGGAACCGCAACGGGCGCCCCGATGCGCCCGTACCGAAAGGTATTTCCAAGTCTTTTGTGTTCGGCGATCACGTGGAGGATGCCGACCCTATTCAGAAGAAGCTTCCGCACTTCGCGCGATTTCGAAAGTTCGCCTTGGGCGTCATTGACTCCGAGGGCTATGACCGGATTGTGGTACTGCATTCGACGCCAGGTATTACGATTCTCGATCGCTTGAAGGGGGACTTTCGCGGCAGGTATATCCTCGACTACCGCGATGTTAGCCATGAGAGTTTAGGATTTTATCGGAAGCTCATTCTTCTATTGTCACGGAATGCTGGCCTTGTGCTGGCGAGCTCTCCGGCATTCTTCAGGTATCTCGACAACGCTTCCGGCGTGATGCTTAAGCACAACCTGCTGGCCTCCGAGTGCCCTCCGAGGACGAAAGAGTTCTCGGAGGGCACGCCCATCCGCGTACGGTACTGGGGCATGATTCGTCATGAGCGAGCCAATATTGCCATGATTGATGCCTTGGGTGGCGACGAGCGCTTCGAACTGCACTACAACGGCCGAGAGGAAGAGGTCGCCGAGCGCCTTAAGGCTCATGTTGCGGAGCACGGTTTCCACAACGTTTACTTCCATGGTGCCTATTATGCTGAGGAGCGCGCTTACTTCGCTGCCGAGACGGACATCGTGCACAACGTCTATGAGAATGACTCCGTGATGGTTGGGGCCATGAGCAACAAGTATTATGACGCCGTTCAGTACGGCATCCCGCAGGTGTGTACTCAGGGGTCCATTATGGGCGATGAGGTGAAAACCAAAGGCCTTGGTTTGGCGGTTGACTACGAAGCAAAAGGCCTTGCGGACGCAATTTACGAATACTATTGCGGACTGGACCGCGCCGTACTTGACAAGGCCTGTGCTGACGAGCTTGCCTCCGTGCGCGCAGATAACAACGCGGCCGATGCTGCTATCCGAGCTTTCTTCGGGATGGAGTAGTAGATGGTCGGAATCAACTCAGTTGCCTGTTCGCGGATAAAGGCTCCAGTCGCGATAACGACAGCCTCGTTCGCAAACAAGTGTTTCAGCGTACTAGTTATTCTTTTGCCCTTTTTACAACAGTATATCGGCGTGGGCAACGTGGTTTCGCTCGGTGAAATTTTAGTTGCCCCCTTCATCCTTGGTTTTCTTATTGCTGACGGGAAAATTATTGGCACTTTGGTTGATCGTTCCCTATTTTTCTTCTACCTAGTCTCGATTGGGTTAAGTGTCATCGGCGGTTTCACTTTCGATTACTTTTCTTTCGGCGAGTTTTGGACACTCGTTGCGAGGCTAGTTTTTTACGCAGGTTTAATATTGGTTGCGCGGAGACATTTCTCCTGGGACGCCGTTCGAGACCTTTATCTGCTACTCGTCACTGTTGCCGCGCTATACCTGGTTATCCAGTATGTTTACCATCTTGCGAGCGGCGGCTATCTCCCCATTGTCATATCTGACAGCCTAGTCTTCTCACCTGAGAAGACCTTTGACACTTGGACCGACAAGTACCAATGGTATTTCAGGCCGTCCTCGCTCTTCCTCGAACCCAGCTATTATTCACTTTTCACCTTGCCGGCTTTGGTTATATTTGCCATAGGGGAGAAGGATAAATCACTTCCTAGATTTGTTTTGCTGGTGGTCACTTATGCTCTCAGCTCAGCAAACTCAGGTTTGCTTGCCTCAATCGTGGTATTGATCTTTTTCCTTGTTTTTAAGAAGAAGACACAACTTGACTTTCTTGTTGCATCGTTAATGCTTCTCGTTGCTGTTCTGTACCTTCCGTTTCATAATGTCGACTGGATAACCGCGGCGGGCGAGAGGCTTGCTGCCGGAGGCTCGTTGGATAATAGAGTTATCCGCGGATTCATATGCTTTGGATTTCTCGACTCCTTTCATCAGGTTGTTGGAGTTGGTCTTAACAACCTTGGTTCTTATATGAGCTACAACGCGCTGTCCACCGGGTTTGACAGCGACGGCCTAAATTACTGTGCGACATGGATTCAGACGCTCAATTATTCTGGAATTATTGGATTCTGCGCCCTTGTTTTTTATGTTGGATCCTTGTTTAAGCAATGTAATGGACGTATGTCCCGAGCCCTGTGCATAGTCTTGATCGTTGTTATGGCATATGAATCAATTCTCTTTTCCTACAGATTTGCTTTCATGGTCATCCTCCTCGAGGGATTCATTCGCAGCGAAAAAGCTGCCGCTGAATGCGAAGCCGAGGTGCAGCAATGAAAATTGTCATCGCTGCACTTCAGCGGTTGAGCGCCAACGGGATATGTGCACAGGCCGTTGTCTCGGAGCTAGTGCGACGCGGGCACGAGGTCGTTTGGGTTTGTAACCATGAGTTTGAATCAGACGACCGACAGGATGGGGTAGAGTTTCGCGAGATCGATCCCCGCTGGGTCGACGTAGCACTTGCGAGACATCACGGTCGTTCGGCTGCCCATACTGCTATCGTCGCGGCCAACTGTTTCGGAATGCTGCGCTCTTTGGGCACGTGGCCCCTTGTGTCAAAAGGCTATTCTCGACGCGTGACCAGGGCAGTTTGCGAGGCTTGCGTCGGCGCCGACATCGTGGTGGGGGCATACACTCAAATCGACGCTCTCATCGCTGCGCATGAGGCCAAATCCCGGAACCCACGGCTTCACTACATTGCTTGGTTCCTGGACAGCTTTGTGGGCGGTTATGGCCCGCGCTTTTTATCTGCAAAACAACTTGAGGAGCGAGGCAAACGTTGGGATCGCGAGTTGCTCGACAATGCCGATGTTGTCGTGTCTATGGAGTCAGCCCGCTGTTTCCATATGGATCGATGTGTTAACGAACCATGGTTCGAAAAAATGCGCTTCTTAGATCTCCCCTTGCTCGACCTTCATAGGATGGTCGATTGTTCCGACGATCCTGGTACTCCCAAAGGAGTAAAGACTATCGTCTATGCGGGTTCTCTTCCCAAGGGGATTCGCTCACCTCGCTTCTTCCTGAACGTGCTTTCCTGCATGCCGGAGGAACCGCTGCGAGTTGTGTTCGTCGGTGATGCAGCCAATGACGATCTCAATGCGGCAGCTTCGAGTGACCGACGCATTGAGATTCGGGGGCGTCTTTCGCACGGCGATGCCGTGGCGCTTTTGCGTTCGGCAGATTTCGTACTCACCCTCGGAAATCGCCTAGACAACATGACACCCTCGAAAGTGTTCGAGCTCATGGCCTTGCGCAAACCCATATTGGCTACTTATCCCATAGATGACGAGCCAAGCATGCCGTACTTGAAGCGTTACGGCGACGTGCTGCTATTGGATGAAAGGAGTGATGCCTCTGAGGCGGCGACAAAGCTTCGCGACTTCCTCCGTATGTCTCATGAACCGCCTACGGTGGAAGAGCTTGAGAAAAACTTCTGGAACAACACGCCGTCGGCGTTTTGTGACCTTATCGAGTTATTAGGAGATAAATAATGAAATCAAGCACTGCATTTAAAGACAAGACCCTCATGATCACGGGTGGCACCGGCTCGTTCGGCAACACCGTGCTCAAGCACTTCATGAACACCGACCTGGCCGAGATCCGCATCTTCTCCCGCGACGAGAAGAAGCAGGACGACATGCGCCACCGCCTGCAGGAGAGGTCGCCCGAGCTCGCCTCCAAGGTGCACTTCTTCATCGGCGACGTCCGCAACGCCCAGAGCGTGCGCGACGCCATGCACGGC
>CAUCTV010000089.1 GCA_958445895.1 uncultured Collinsella sp. | reverse complement strand
CGACCAGAAAGATTAAGAGCCATGATTTGAGTCCTTTCGGTTGTTGGAACACACAAGGAGGGATGGGCGGCGCAGACGCACACGCGCCGCCCAGATACGCTAACGCTGACTAGATTTCCTCACGCCAGAACGGCATGGTCATGCAGCGCGGGCCGCCGCGACCGCGAGAAAGCTCCTCGGAGGGGGCGACGAGCAGCTCGACGCCGGCCTTGTAAAGAGCATCGTTGGTGACAACGTTGCGCTCATACACGCAGACCTTGCCCGGTGCGACCGCAAGAGTGTTGGAACCATCGTTCCACTGCTCACGAGAAGCCTCGATCGGATCGCCACCACCGCACTCAATCATGGTGATGTGGTCCATACCCGTCGCAAGCTCGAGAATATGCTGCAGGGTGCCCTCGAGCTCCTCGATATGCACCTCCCCCTCCGAATCGCCCTTGGTCAGGCGGTAGGCACGAAGCGTCTGGTAGATGCCGGGATAGACCGTGAACTTATCGCGATCGACCTGCGTGCAGACGGTGTCGAGGTGCATGTAGGCGTAGCCGTGCGGGATCTTGATGGCATAGATGTTCTCGATCTCGGCCTCATCGGAACCCCAGAACATATTCTTGGCGAGCTCATCGATGGCCGCAGTCTGGGTGCGCTCGGAAATACCGATGGCGAGCGTCTTGGCGTTGATGTTGAGGATATCGCCGCCCTCGATATGCCACTCGCTGTTGTGGTCGTACCAGATGGGGCTACCGGCGTAATCGGGATGGTTGCGCAGCACCGTTTCGTAGAAGATTACCTCGCGGTTGCGCTGATTCCAGTACATGCGGTTCATGGTAGCGCCCTTGCCCACGACAGCCAGAGGGTCACGGGAGAAATACGAGGCCGGCATGGGGAACAGCACCATATCGTCAGCCTTCAACTCCTCGCCGTCCATACTGGCAAGAGAACCGCCAACCTTGGGGATCTCGAGGTCGCGAACGTAGAGGCCGCCCATGGCAGCAAGGACAAACTCCTTGTTGTCCTTAATCGAATCAAGCTTCTCGACAACGGCCTGGCGAAGGGCCGCGTTGGAGATGCCGGACTCACCCATGAACTTCGTCATGAACTCTGCGCGAGTGCCCTCGACTTTGTCAAACGTCTCAGCGAGCAGCTCTTCCATATAGACGACCTCGGCGCCAGCGCCGCGAAGAAGGCCGGTAAACTGATCGTGCTCTTTCTGGGCATAGTCCAGATAGAACGCGTCGTGAATCCAAACGCGGTCGAAATCCTCCGCCTTCATGTTTACAAGATCCATACCGGGGCGATGGACGCACACCTTCTTGAGGGCGCCAATCTCGCTATGAACGTTCAGTCCTTTGTTCATCTCTATCCTTCTTTCTCACAACTTGTATGTGGGGTTTTGCATTTACGGCAGGGGGATAAGACCCGAAACCGCAGTGAATGCCATGCAGATAACGCTTACGACCAGGAAGAATTTCCAAGCGACCTTCCACCACTGGCCAAGCGGAATCTTACAGACGCCAAGACCGGCAACGAGCATCGCGCTTGTCGGCGAAATGAGAGACATGGCAGCACTGCCCATGGAAAGGCCGGTAACTGCAGCCTCGGGGTTTAAGCCCATCAGCTCAACAAGCGGGCCGAAAATGGGAATCGTAAGAGCAGCGATGCCCGAGGAGCTCGGAACGAGGATCGACAGAAGGTTATCCACGACGTAGAGAATGCTCGTAAAGATAACTGCCGGAACTCCAGAGAGAGCCGTGGCGAGCGTGTTGAGAATCGTATCGATGATGAGGCCGTCATTGGCGATTACGAGGATTCCGCGGGCGAGGCCAACAACGATGGCAGAGAACGCGAAGTCTGCAATTCCCTTAACGAACTCGCCAGCGATCTCCTTCTCATTCATCCCGGAAACAACACCCGAAAGAAGGGCCATGGCCAAGAAAATCGCAGAGATTTCGTTCATGTACCAGCCCTGGGCCACCAGACCCCAAATGATGGCGGCAAGTCCAAGCACGAAAATAACCATAACGGCTTTCTGCCTACCGGTGAACTCGCTATCGAGGAGATTCTCGTCCGCACCAAACTCTTTGCGCTTCTCGATATCATCGTGGAAAGCTGGGGATGCCTCGGGATTCTTCTTAACCTTGAGGGCATACATCACAACCCATGCGATGGCAACTGCAGTGAGCACGACAAGGGCGATAGTACGCAACCAAAGCTGGGGGTTGCCCTGGATACCGAGGATGCCCTGGGAAATCAGGACGTTGAACGGGTTTACGGTAGATGCGATGTATCCGATACGGGCACCCACAAACACCGTCATGAACGCTGTAATTGAGTCGAAGCCCATGGCCATCATGATCGGCATAAGAATCGCAAAGAACGGAAGCGTCTCCTCTGCCATACCAAAGGTGCTGCCGCCCAAGGCAAAAAGCACCATTAGGATCGGAATGATGAGGACGTCCTTGCTCTTGAACTTCTTCACCACTCGGGCGACGCCGCTCGTGATGGCTCCGGTCGCCGTGATGACCTGGAAGGAACCTCCCACGATCATAATGAATGCAACGACCTCGACCGCTTGCTGGATGCCGATCGCAGGGGCCTCAAGTACTTCGAAGATGCCTTGGCGAAGATCGACCTCGTTGCCGTCCTCGTCCGTATAGACCTTATCGACAGGCTCATAGGTGCCCGAGACCGTTACCTCGCGACCGTTAACCTCCTGGCGCTCAAACGAACCCGAAGGCACGACCCAGGTCAGAACGGCAAATACGGCCATCAAGACGAGAATGATGGTGTACACGTGCGGGACTCGAAGAGTGCGCTTCTTTTCTGTCTCTGCCATCTCTCCTCCTTAATTCAGGGGTTTTTCGTTGCCGGCAAAGCCATTGTGTCATCGCGCAAAACACCCTTCCGTCTCTTCGCCCGCCAGCGAAGCGCATCGACCCGTAAACGGACTTTAGATTGACGTAATTCATCAATTATCACTTTTGATAGATGTTTAACGTCACTTATTTACTTGGATCGTGCCATTCTCCTGTGGCAAACATGATGTAAATTGAAACAAGCTTCTAATGTGACACTATGGAAGCGATCAATACTCATCGCCAAAGCGAGGTCACATGTCCGCATTGCATGTTCAAAACGAAATAGGAAAGCTAAAAAGGGTCCTGCTGCACTGCCCCGGCCCCGAAACGCGCAACTACCCCGACGGCCAGTTCAATCAAGTCTTTACGCTACGCCCTTCTAGCAATTCATTTGATCTTGAAAAGGCTCTTGGGGAGCATCATGCTTACTCGGCAATGCTCGAGCACGAAGGAGTAGAGATTCTCTATCTCGAGAACCTTCTTACCGAAGCCCTTGATGCGACAGAGCAAGCGCGTCGCTCTTTTATCGATAGCTACATTTCAGAATGCGGCGCGAGGGGCATGGAGCTCGAGTCCGCCATTCGCGAGTATCTTGAGCATATCGAAGGTTCCCGCGACCTGGTCCAGGCAGCCGTCAACGGCGTTCGCTACTCCCAGGTCTTCGACACGAACAAGGAGGTGTTCAGCCTCTCAAAGCTGACGGGAGACGCATACTCACCCGACGACCTTCTCATAGCCCCCCTTAATACCATGTGGTTTACGCGCGATCCAGCAAGCGTCATCGGCGAAGGTGTCACGCTCAACCATATGTACTGGCCAGAGCGCAACCGTGAGGTTATCGCCTATAAAACGATTTTTAACTATCATCCGGATTTCCGCGAGACTCCTCAGTTCTTCAAGCATGAATCGACTTACCACATTGAAGGCGGCGACCTTCACAACCTCAACAGCGAAAATGTAGCCGTTGGCATCTCTCAACGAACCGAGCCAGCAGCTATAGACACCCTAGCGAACAACTTGCTCTGGGACGAGAACTCGACTATTGAGTCCGTATGGGCCATTGAGGTTCCCTACGATGATCTCTGCATTCATCTCGACACATACTTTGCTCGTGTTAACTATGAGACATTCCTCATTGACCGGGAGCTCCTGGACCAAGCGCGGGTCTACTGCATTACACGAGGCAGATCGGAAAGGACAACCCGGGCGCGTCATGTCGAAGGCGGACTAAAAGAAGCGCTGGGATTAGCCCTGGGTTTAAGTTCACCGCAATTTATCCCTTGCGGCGGCTCAAATCCCGGAGCGGCAGAGGTCGAAAGAACCAACAATGCTATAAGCACGCTTTGCCTGGAGCCCGGCAAGGTCTGCGTATACGAAGAGAACACCGAGACGAACAAGGCACTGGAGCAGGCCGGTATTGAACTTGTTCCCATCTCCATCTTCGAGCTGACAAACGGCTTTGGCGGCCCCAACTGCCTCTGCCTTCCCCTCGTCCGCGCTTCATAACATGGGAACGGGTCAAAACATAAAGGCGCTTCGCAAGCGCGACCAGCTCACGCAGGAGGAGTTCGCGGCACTCGTCGGCGTCTCCAAAGAAACGGTATGCCGTTGGGAAAAGGACCGCTATGCCATCCGCCGGTCGACACTGCTCAAGATCGTTTCGAAATTCAATCTGCAGCTTGACGACCTCGCATCAGAAACCGCAGGGCTTGCCGCAAAGCTCGACCACGGAGGACGGAAGCCGAATTCCAAGGAAACTGCTACTGACTCCCTTTGCGATGTATTTAAAATCCAGATGAATGGAGGCAGAACAGGACTTAAGCAGACCGGAACAACGGCGCTCCCCTCATCCGTATTCAAAAAACATCGTGGGTGTTTCTTTGTTCAAATGGACACATCTGCCATGTCCAAATGCTATCCGATGGGATCCTTTCTCCTAGTGGACCCCAACCTGAAGCCCTGGAACGGATGCTCCGTCCTCGCCTTGTCCGATAATTCCAGAGTGGTCATACGGCGGTATAGCACCGGCACGAACACAGTGATGCTGTCATCCTACTCATATCGCACATCGGAACCGGATATTGTGCTGGACAAACGCCGAATCAGGATTCTCGGAGTCATCGTCTGGTTTCAGGCATCCCATGACCTGAGCATCTAATTGGATCGGATCTTGTCATTGGGGACAGACTTAAATGAGTAGTCATTGGGCGACCACTCATTTAAGTCTGTCCCCAATGACCACCCATGAACAGTCACCTCAACAGCAAAAGCCCCGCAGTCGGAGCGGACCGCGGGGCTCATGAAGAGAGGCTAGTTT
>CAUCTV010000088.1 GCA_958445895.1 uncultured Collinsella sp. | reverse complement strand
GTCTATTCGACCCATACTATGTAGCTTGTGGTCGATGCCGGAGGGCGTGGTACCATAGCGCGAACGTGAAATCGGAAAAGTGAGGCCCAGATGGTCGATCAGGAAAAAGTCGAGGCCGCCATTAAGCTGTTGCTTGAGGGCATAGGCGAGGACCCAACTCGTGAGGGCCTGCTGGAGACCCCGGCGCGCGTTGCCCGTATGTATGGTGAGATCGCCGGCGGTATGGACCAGAGTGCCGAGGAACACCTGTCCAAAACCTTTGCCGTCGCTTCGAACGATTTGGTTATCGAGCGCGACATCACGTTCTACTCGCTGTGCGAACATCATCTGCTGCCGTTTTATGGCAAGGCCGCCATTGGTTATATCCCTAACGGTCGGGTGGCTGGGCTTTCCAAGCTCGCCCGCACGGTTGAGGTTTATGCCCGCCGTCTTCAGCTGCAGGAGCAACTGTGCGCACAGGTTGCCGATGCCCTCATGGATTATCTCGCTCCCCAGGGAGCGATTGTGTTGATGGAGGCCGAGCATATGTGCATGACGATGCGTGGCGTGCAAAAGCCCGGCACCAAGACCGTGACGCTTGCTCGCCGCGGCGTCTTTGAGACCGATCCCGCGCTCGAGGAGCGTTTCTTTAGGATGCTGGGCCGCTAACCATGAGAGTCGTCAACGACTTTACATCGAAGACCGATGAGGGGACGTCGCGTCGCGGCTTTATGGCTTCGGGCCTGGCCCCCTTTGGTGCCATGCCTCGCATTGATTACATTTGTGCCAACGGGCTGTTCCGGCGGCACCTGGGCAACATCGTACAGTTGGAATCGGGGCGCATCTTCTGCCGCCACGGTATTGACCATCTGCTCGATGTCGCGCGCATTATGTGGATCAAGAATCTCGAGGAGCAGCTCGAATTTGACCGCGAGGTCATCTACGCCACAGCACTTCTTCACGATATCGGCAAAGATGAACAGTATGAATCGGGTATATCCCATGATGTTGCAAGCGAACGCGTCGCTGATGCGATTCTCGGCGGCATGCCCGATGACGTGGCGTTTGAGCCGGCCGATGCCGCAGCCATTAAGACGGCCATTCTGGGCCATCGAAAGCTGCGCGTGAACAGCCAACCGCTTGAGCGTCTGCTCTATGCAGCCGACAAAGCGTCGCGTGCCTGCTTTGCATGCCCCGCGCGCAACGCTTGCAACTGGAGCGATGATAAAAAGAACCTGTCGATTCGCGTGTAGTTAGTTTGCGCGGTCGGGGTTCTAAACGAAGGAGACGATCGCGTTGAGCAACAAGAAACTGCCCGAGAATGCAACCAAGACCGAAGGCGCCGAGCTCGCCCGCCGTGGAAGGGGCGAAATATCCACCGCAACGGCGGTGCCTCACGTGAGCTATGACGATTTGCGCCATGCCGATCGTATTTTCATTGACGGCCTGGAGGTTTTTGCCAACCATGGCGTGTATCCCGAGGAGAACGCGCTGGGTCAGAAGTTCATCGTTTCTCTGGTGCTCTATGCCGACCTGCGCGCGGCGGGGGAGCACGATAACCTGGACGCCTCGATTGACTACGGCTCGGTGTGCCACGATGTCGATGGCTATCTGCGCGAGCATACGTTTAAGCTCATCGAGGCGGCAGCCGAGGGGACAGCCCAGATGCTGCTGCGCCGTTATCCCTCGCTGCTTGGTGTGCGCATAAAGCTCGATAAGCCGTGGGCTCCTGTTGGCCTGCCCCTGGCAAGCTGCGGCGTCGAGATCGAGCGCGTGCGCTAGTCGACGCTAGAGCTTGTTGAGGGGTGGCTGCTTGAGCCGCTGAGACAGTGCTCTATTGTTGGGACAGTACGTGTCGAGCAGGGCGTGAAAGCGCTGATTGTGGCTCGGCTCGAGCAGATGGACGAGCTCGTGGGCGACAACCATGTCGAGGCATTCGACAGGGTAGGCGGCGAGCTCGCGCGCGATGCGAATGGCGCCGGTTTTGGGTGTGCAGGAGCCCCAACGCGTTTTCATGCTGCGCACGGAGACGCGGGCCACGGTGACGCCCATTGCGATTTCGTACGCGTGCACGATGTCGCGTAGCGCTGCGGTGACCTCGGACGCGTAGAGCTGGTCGATGTGGGCTTGGAGCTCGTCGGACGTTAGGCCGTCGAGGATTGCGCGCCGCTTGGCCTGTGGGCTTTCGTCCGATTCGTCGGTACCCATAAAACTTGCGAAGGTGGCCTGCTTGGGTCGCGGTGCGGGCGATGCAAAGTTGTGATCGAGTGCGTCCTGTACCGTGATGGGCTTGCCCCAAAGTGCAATGATGGACGAGGGGCTGAGCGGCTCTCGCGCTGTCGCCTGACGTTGCTCACGTTGGGCAAGTCGGCTGATAATCCAGGCGCTGTTGCGCTTCACAAACGCTTCGATGCGCTCGTGGCTGGCGCCGAGCGGTGCGCTGGCGTGGACCTCGCCGCTCGATGTGACGCGTAGGTTAAAGTTCTTGACGCGCTTTTTGGTAACGACGACGGGGATGAGCGTTCCATCCGGTCGGGGTACGGAAATCGTAAATTGCTGCGTCAAATGTGATCCTTCAGATTGGGGACGGGCCGGCATGTCGACCGCTCGGCATGCCGGCCCGCTCAAGGGATGCGAAATTAATTGCGCTCTTAATAGCGCTCGAAGAAGGCGAGCGCGTTGTCGCTGCAGAGCTTCTGCATCACGGTCTTGCCAAAGTGCTTGGAGAGCATGTTCTGGAATTCGGGCATCTTGCTGGCATCAGAGAGGAAGTCGGGTACCTTGGCGCCGTCCCAGTCGCCGCCGAGTGCGATGACATCTTCGCCGCCCAGGTCGAGCCAGTGCTCGATATGTGCCGCCAGCTGGTCGAAGGTGACGTCTGCGGCGGTTTCGTCGGTTGCGTCGTTGGAAAGGAACTCGCTGCAGTAGTTGAGGCCGACGATGCCACCCATGTCGCGAATGGTGCGGAACTGGTCGTCGGTAAGGTTGCGTTTGACGCCGCAAACCGCACGGGAGTTGGAGTGGCTGGCGACGAAGGGACGCGTGGCGTGGGCGACAACCTCGTCAAAGCACTCATCGTTGAGGTGGGAGACATCAAGTACCATGCCGGCGTGCTCCATCTGCGTAAGTGCCTCGATGCCGGCGGCGGTGAGACCGGCGTGGGTGTCGTGGCCGCTCGCGAGCGGTCCCTGCGCGTTCCAGCTGAGTGATGACATGAGTACGCCCAGGCTCTTGAGCACCTCGATCAGCGCGGGGTCCTCGGCAAAGAACGTGGCGTTTTCGATGGTGTGGATGCAGGCGACCTTGCCGTCTTTGAGCGCGGGGCGAATGTCTGCGGCGTTGCGTACGTTGACCATGCGGTCGTGGTTGAGCATTGCTTGGCCGCTCATGTGTGCCATGATCTGCGCCTGGAAGCGCGCGGCGTGGGCGGTGGGAATCTCGTCGGGGACAAATGTGGCGAAGCACTGTGCCCACGGCGTGTTGCCGATCTTTGCGAGCGAGATGGCGCAGGCGTTGCCCTCGATGAGGTCGAAATCTTGCGGATGCGTTTCGTCGCCGGGGAAATAACCGTCGGTGCCGGCGGTAAAGCGCAGGTCGAGATCGAGCGTGGCCCAGCCGATGCGGTCGGCGGTGTCGCAGTGTAGGTCAAATACGGGATATGCCATGGTTCCTCCGGTTGCAGCGTTTCTTTGCAAACTGTCTTTGAATTGTATGACTAGGGTATAGTTAGCGCCATATGTTCACGGCGGCCCGCGTTGTGCGCCGCCCTTATCACGGAGGTTACCATGTCCAACCAGGGCAAGAAGGTCAAGACCCATTATCGTGGCACGCTCGACGATGGCACGCAGTTCGATAGCTCCTACGATCGCGGCGAGCCGCTGGAGTTCACCTGCGGCGCCGGCCAGATGATCAAGGGCTTCGACGCCGCTGTTGTCGACATGCAGGTGGGCGAGAAGAAGACCGTGCACATTCCTGCTGCCGATGCCTACGGCGAGCACAATCCCGAGATGGTTCTGACCTTCCCGGCCGAGCAGGTTCCCAACATCGAGCAGATCGAGAAGGGTATGAAGCTCTTCCTGTCCACGCCGAGCGGCATGCCCGTTCCCGCCGTCGTCATTGACGTGACGCCCGAGGCTGTGACGCTCGACGCCAACCACGAGTTGGCCGGCAAGGACCTCAACTTTGATATCGAGCTCGTTGAGGTCGAGGGTTAGAGTATGCCTGAACGCCTGGTTTCGACGACATGCTTGGGAAATCTCAACGATCCGTCCTATGAACTCCTGCTTCGCCGGAAGTTGGGCGGCGTCTTTGAAGTTGACGAGCTGCTGCTCGATTGGGACCAGGCCGATGTATGCGCGTTTGTGGGCGTGACGGAGCTGGGGCGCGCGATTGATGTTCGGCTGGATGCTACCGACGGCGGTCGTCTTGCCGATGGCGACGTGCTCGCCATTGACCGTTCGGGCATGGTGCCCGTGGCGGTTGTCGTGCGCCTGCGCAGCGCCGAGGTTTATTTGGTCGAAGTCGACCGCATGGATCCGATTGCGCTCGCGCATGCGTGCTGGGAGATCGGCAACATGCATGCGCCGCTCTTCCGGGGCGACTCGGACGAGCATACCGTGCGCATGTATACGCCGGTGCAGCCTGTTTTGGGCCGTATGCTCCGGGGTGTCGAGAGTGTTCGGCTCTCGGTGGTTACCCGCGAACTCGATGCGGACCGACGCTTTGCATCGAGCGCGGCGGATGTCGTCGTGAGCATGGCTCCCGACTTTACCATCGTAAAAAAGACGCGCGGCTAAGCGCGCGTATGCGCAAGACGGGCTTTGAGGGGCGACCAATCAAAGTCCGTCTTGCTGTTGATAGGAGGCTTTGGGGGAAGCATATGGGTCTTGAGGGAATCAAGCTGATTGCATGCGATTTGGACGGCACGTTGCTGCATCCGGGGGAGCGCGAGCCGCGTTCCGAGGCCTTTGAGCTCATTGATGAGCTGCATCGTCGCGGTATCGTGTTTATGCCGGCGAGCGGCCGTCAATATGCGAGCTTGCGCTACCTGTTTGCCCCGGTGGCCGATGAACTCGCCTATGTATGCGAAAACGGAGCCCTGGTGATGAGCGAGGGGCGTGCCGTTGTCAAGCGTTCCATGGAGCGTAGCCTTGCTATGGATATCGCGAATGCCGTGGTTGCGTATCCCCATGCCGACGTGACCCTTTCGTG
>CAUCTV010000087.1 GCA_958445895.1 uncultured Collinsella sp. | reverse complement strand
TCGTCCGCCTCGAAGAAATTGATGTTGCTCGTCTTGCCCGGCGTGCTCGAAACCTTAACCAGGTTCTTGCGGCCAAAGAGCTTGTTCATGATGGACGACTTGCCCACATTGGAGCGGCCCACAAAGCTCACCTCGGGACAGGTAGACTCAGGAATCTGCGAAACCTTGCCGTAGCTGGCAACAAACTTGGCAAGCTGGTAGTTAATGGAATCGGCCATGGATACTCCTTGGTCGTAGGTTCTTACAATAGAGATGCACGACTACGCAGCGGCGATGCGGCGGACGATATCGAGCGTGATGTTACTTGCGACACGCGCGTACTCGTCCAAATCGAACTCTCGCTCGCAAAATGCGTCATATGCCTCGTCACAATTATCGCTGATAGCACGCAGCACCAGACAATCGACACCGTTCTTAGTTGCAATATGGGCAATCGCAGCACCTTCCATCTCAACGCAATCGGCATGCGTCGCCTCGATGGCGGCGGTGCGCATGGCGTCGCCCGTTACAAAGCGGTCGCCTGTAGCGATAGTGCCAACCAAGAACTGCTTGGGGTCCTTCTCCGCAGCCGCCACATCCAACGATGCGTCCACAAACCCGTGCTCGACAAGCACAGCAGTTGCAATATCAACCAGAGCCGGAGCCGAGACAAATTCTTCAAGTCCCGGTGCCGACTCGGCGATGAGCGCCGTGTCGGTATCGAGATAGCGCAGGCACTTGCCTATAACCACGTCGTTAATATGGAGCCTGGGGTTCAGGCCGCCCGCAATGCCCGAAAACACAACGGCCTGCGGGGCATATTTGCTGATGAGATGCTGCGTTGCCGCCGCGGCGTTTACAGTTCCCATGCCAGCGGTCGTGGCGACCACCGTCAGACCGTCAAGTTCGCCGCTGACAACAGTCAAGCCCGCCTCTTGCGTCACATGGGCACCGTTCAGTTCTTCTTTAATCTGCGCAACCTCTTTTTCGAGCGCACCGATAATCGCGATGGTAGGCATACCATCCCCCAAACCTGTGAAAACTGCTTATCCACGGTATGGTACCAGCATTTTGGCTCAACCGTGTCAGCACCAAGCTGTTAGGCCAGTACAGCTCAGGAATCATAAAGGGGCTAATATGGCACGCTAGCCGATGGCGTTTTTGAGCTCCGCGCGGCGCTTTTTCATGCCCGTCATGACGGCGTTGCGCAGCTCGGGCATGCGCGCGGCATCCATCTGGGGCACGCCCTCAAGCTTATAGGGAATCCCCAGCTGCTCATATTTGACGATACCCATGGTGTGATATGGCAGCATCTCCAGGCCGACCACGTTATGCCACGGGGCAATCAGACGACCGAGCGCCTCGCATTCCTCCACCGTGTCGGTAATGCCCGGCACCACCACGTGGCGGATAACGACCTTAATCTTGCGACGCGCAAGCTCATCACCAAACGCCAGAATGCGTGCGGGATCGCAACCGGTCAGCTTTTTATGCTCGACGGGATCGGCGTGTTTAACGTCGAGCAGCACCATATCGGTCTCGTTGAGTACGGCATCGAACTTCTCGGGATGCGCAGGATCGAACGCATAGCCGCAGCTATCCAAGCAGGTATGCACGCGACCATCGGGGTTATTGTGCATGGCGTGGAACAGGTCGGCTAAAAACGCGGGCTGCAGGAGCGGCTCGCCGCCGGACACCGTAATACCACCACTGCGGTAAAACTCATGGTTGCTCTGGAACTCGTCCATCAGGTGCTCGACGGTCACCATGGTGCCGCCGCTAACCGACCAGGTATCGGGGTTATGGCAATACGCACAGCGCATGGGGCAGCCTTGGACAAACACTACGAAGCGGATGCCGGGACCGTCGACCGTACCCATCGTTTCAATCGAATGTACGCGGCCCAGGGCAAACGCAGAGTCCTCGGGACGAGCGTCCACACCCTCGAGCGTCATCTCAGCCATTCCCGCTACCTTGCCTCTCATTGGTTTTAACTACTTAATGCCAGACTCATTCTAGCCCATACGCATGATGGCGAAACGGTTTAGCAGTCAATTGGGTTGTTCTATTTGGCCCCACGCAAGAGCGGCGGGAAGGTTGTCGCTACCCGCCCGCCACCGAGGCAATTGAAATCGATTGAGGCGAGGCCTTACGCTTTAAGCGTAAGCACCGCACCGAAGGCGGTCGGGCCGCAATGGCTCGAGATGACGCCGCCGACCTGAGTCCAGGTAACGTCCTTAAAGCCCAGATCGTGCGCATAGACTTCCATAACGTCGCGCAGCTCCTCAGAAAGGCCCACCGAATACGCAAGGCCAATGTGCGAGTAGTCAATCTCGCCCTTCGCAACCATGTGGTCAATAAAGGCACGAGCGCATTTGAGCATAGAGCCGCGGAACTTCTTGGTTGCCACGAACTTGCCGCCCGTCACCTCAATGCAGGGCTTAAGCTTGAGCAGATGGGCACCTAGGAACGCGACGTTGGACAAGCGACCGCCTGCCTTAAGGAAGGCAAGGTCCGTAGGAACAAAGCCCAGCAGCACGCGGTTCATCACCGAATTGGTGAAGTCGAAAATTTCGTCAACGGTGGCATCGGGGTGAGCCTCGATGTATTTTGCGGTCTCGACGACAACGAGTGACTGGCCTACCGAGACTAAGCGCGTGTCCATGGAGTAGACATAATCGCGCCCCTTGGCGGCGATCTTCGAGGACTGATGCGAACAGGTCGTGGCCTCGGAATATGCAAGATGCAAAATGATCGCGTCGGGCTGCTCAGCATGAATGCGGTCATACACGCGAGAAAAATCTGCCGGCGCACAGCCGCTGGTCTTGGGCATCACGCCAAACTCGTTGCAGCGCGAATAAATCTCGAGCGGATCGATCGAACCGTCCTCGACGGTCTCATCACTAATCGTGACATGCATGGGCACGCGCACGATGCCGTAGCGCTCGCAGAGCTCCGGCGTCACATCCGACCCAGACTCAACCACGATTACGTACTTGCCCATTCTTATCACGACCTATCTCGACGTTGGATTTTTTATATGTGACGCACGCCCGCCGTCCTGCTGCAGAACGGCCTCCAAGCATCAAAGAGACGCCGTCCCTTGTGTACAACAAAGGACAGCGTCTCCCTGGAAAAACTCCATGCTTACATGAGATTCTACACGGTTTACAACAATGTGTTACTTACTCCGCAAACGGTCGCTATACGAGATAAACGGTAGTTGCCAAGAAAGTATCCCGTGCGTCCAGCCCATCAGGAGAGTTCCGCCTAAAGAGCGACAACGAAGGAAACCCGGTAAGGCCAGGAGCACTTTGCCTCGCAAACATTCCGCAGCCGCATAGCGGCGAGGACGTTTGAGAGGCAAAGTGCGTGGGCCTTACCGGGTCTCCGGTGGGAGTTGAGTCCCTTTAGAACTTGTTGTGGAAGGTACGCGAAATGACCTCGTCCTGCTGCTCCTTGGTGAGCGTGTGGAAGTTCACGGCATAGCCGGAAACGCGGATGGTCAGCTGCGGGTACTTCTCGGGGTGAGCCTGAGCGTCGAGCAGCGTCTCACGGTTGAAGACGTTGATGTTCAGGTGGTGGCCACCCTTCTCGGCGTAAGCGTCGAGCATGTGGACCAGGTTATCGGCCTGAGTCTCGGAAACTTCAGAAACCTTCATAATGTGTCTCCTTCGATCGATAGGCGCCGGCCGAAACCGGCGCGCTAATCAGTAATCGTTATTGTTAGTATAGCACTAACAATAGTTACTCGCCCAGCTGATCAAGGTCGATATCGCCAAAGAACACCTGGTCCTCCTTGCCGAGCGCACCCGGGATGATGGAGAAGGTGTTGGAGATGCCGTCCTGAGCATCGCGGAACGGGAGCTTGGAAACCGAAGACAGCGAAGCGATGGCGCCGTGGCTATCGCGCTTGTGCATGGGGTTAGCACCCGGGGCGAAGGGCTGGCCAGCCTTGCGGCCATCAGGCGTAGAACCGGTCTTCTTGCCGTACACGACGTTGGAGGTGATGGTCAGAACCGAGGTCGTGGGCACGGAGTTGCGGTAGGTGTCGTTCATGCGGATGTACTCCATGAACTGGTGCACAACGTCGTGAGCGATCTGGTCGACGCGGTCGTCGTCGTTACCGTACTTGGGGAACTCGCCCTCGGTCTCGAAGTCGACAATGATGCCGTTCTCGTCGCGGACGGGGTGGACCTTGGCGTACTTGATGGCGGACAGGGAGTCAGCCACGACGGAAAGGCCAGCGATGCCCGTAGCGAACCAACGATGCACGTGCTTGTCGTGCAGAGCCATCTGGATGCGCTCGTAGCAATACTTGTCGTGCATGTAGTGGATGATGTTCAGCGAGTTGACGTACACGCCAGCGAGCCACTTCATCATGTCGTTGTACTTGGCCACAACGTCGTCGTAATCGAGCGTATCGCCCTCGACGGCGCGATACTTGGGGCCGACCTGCTTCTTGGAGACCTCGTCAACACCGCCGTTGAGTGCGTACAGCAGGCACTTGGCCAGGTTGGCGCGGGCGCCGAAGAACTGCATCTCCTTGCCGATGCGCATGGAGGACACGCAGCAGGCAATGCCGTAGTCGTCGCCGTGGTAGACGCGCATGAGGTCGTCGTTCTCGTACTGAATCGAGGAGCTGGCGACAGAAGTCTTGGCGCAGAACTTCTTGAAGTTCTCGGGCAGACGGGTCGACCACAGAACGGTCATGTTGGGCTCGGGGCTGGTGCCCATGTTCTCGAGCGTGTGCAGGTAGCGGTAGCTCATCTTGGTAACGAGCGTACGGCCGTCAACACCCATGCCGCCGATGGACTCGGTGACCCACTGCGGATCGCCGGTAAACAGGGCCTGGTACTCGGGGGTACGGGCAAACTTGACCATGCGGAGCTTCATGATGAAGTGATCCACGAACTCCTGGATCTGCTCCTCGGTGAAGGTACCGTTGGCAAGGTCGCGCTCAGCGTAGATGTCGATGAACGTGGAGGTACGGCCGATGGACATAGCGGCGCCGTTCTGCTCCTTGACGGAAGCGAGGTAGGCGAAGTACATCCACTGGATGGCCTCCTGCGTGTTGGTAGCAGGGTTGGAAATGTCGAAACCATAGGTCTCGGCCATCATCTTGAGCTCGCCGAGGGCGCGGATCTGCTCCTGCAGCTCCTCACGATCGCGGATGTTGTCGGCGGTCATGACCGTCGGGGTGGAAGCCTTCTGGGCCTCCTTGTCCTTGATCAGGTAGTCGAC
>CAUCTV010000086.1 GCA_958445895.1 uncultured Collinsella sp. | reverse complement strand
CCCAGGATATAGAAGAACTTGTGCTGCTGGCAGAGCTCGGCAAAGCGATCGCCCAGCTCGGCGTTGACCTTCTCGCGGGCAGCGGGCAGCAGCGCATCCATCTGCTTAAGGCCGGCGTACATGTCGGCGAGCGCCTCGTAGCCTTCCTGCTGGTCGAGCAGCTCGGCGGCGATCAGAGCGCCGATGCCCTGCGGCACCTCGGCCTGTGACACGCCCTCGCCCCACGGATAGACCCAGGTGGTCCACTTGCCGTTATCGATCTTGGAGCCCTCGCAGTCGGTGAGGGCAACGACCTCGGCACCGGCTGCCAGCGCCATCTCGCAGCCGTCAACGACCTCCTGCGTGTTGCCGCTGTGGCTGCAGGCAATAACGAGCGACTTCTCGCCAAGGCTCTTGGGAGCCATCAGGCAAAACTCGCGCGCCGTGTAAACCGTCGAGGTAAACGTGGTCGCCTCGCGCTTGAGCAGTTCGTTAGCCGGCATGAGGTCTATCATCGAACCGCCGCAGGCAATCCAAAAGACGTTCTCGATCTTACCCTTGCGCTCGATAATTTCCTGAATCAGATCGTGTGCGTTCACGGCGACGCTCCTCCTTGTGTGGCGGCTTTGAACGACAGCAGCTCGTACCTGCAGTCGTTCTATGTTGTCCTATTTATAGCACGCGAGCTGTCGCAGGTGAAGTCGTTTCAGCAAGTTTGTTCTATGTTGTTCTATCTATGAACATTAGATGTCGAACACGTAGCGCGAACCCACGATCTTTTGGCGCCCGAGCAGCAGGGGCCGCCCGTCCGCATCGGTAAAGTACGCCTCCATATAGAAGAGCGGCTCGCCGACCGGCACCTCCAGCAGCGGGGCCGCCTGAGCATCGGCAAGCGCAATCTCCACGGTGCAGGGGTCGGACTTGAGCGGCGCGCGGCCCGAATGCTCGGCAACGAGTGCAAAGATCGAGTTATCGGCAAGGTCCTCGTCGGCAAGCGTCTGCAGGTAGGGATGGTCGGCCAGCACAAAAGAGTTGTTCTCGAGCATGACGGGCACGCCATCTGCCGTGCGCACGCGCTCGACTACGATGAGCTCGCAGCCGGGCTCCACGCCAAAGAACGCCGCGTCCTCGCGCGTCGCCGCGACCACCGTGCGCGACACCAGGCGCGCTCCGGCAACCATGTCGTTGGCGGCGCAGCCCTCGGTAAAGCTCTGGACGTCGCCTTTCTGGCGAATCTTACGCTTGAGCTTGGGGGCGCACACAAAGGTGCCCCTCCCCTGCTGGCGGTTGAGATACCCCGCGCGCGACAGCTCCTCGATGGCGCGGCGCACGGTGATGCGCCCCACGCCGTAAGACTTCGCGAGCTCCATCTCGGAAGGAATGCGCGAGCCGGCCGCATACACGCCGCGCGCGATCTCGCCCTTCAGGTCGTCCATGACCTGCTGGTACAGTGGTACGGCGGATACGCCAGCGCGGTCGGTTTTATCGTCGGTTGCCATCGTTACGCTCCATCCCGCGCATGCTCGGACTCAAACTCTTCAATCGCCGCCATAAACTGCTCGCCAAAGGCGTCGGCCTTTTTCTCGCCGATGCCGTTGACCTGGATAAGCTCGTCGCGCGTCTGCGGACGCAGGCGGCACAGGCCGCGCAGGGCCTTGTCGGAGAAGACCATATACGGCGCCATCTCCAGCTCGGTCGAGATTTCCTTGCGCAGGGCGCGCAGGCGCTCGAACAGCTCGGCATCATCGCCCACGCGCGGGCGCTGATCCAGCTCGGCCTCCTCGCGCAGCAGATCCACCGCACGGCGGGCGCGGGCCGAGGCCTTGCGCTTGGACGCGCGACGCTTAACGGTAAAGGCGAACGCCTCGTCCTCGACCTCGCCGGCACGCGGGCCCAGCCCCACGACCGGGTACTGCCCCTGCGAGGTAGCCAAATAACCGCGGCCGCACAGCTGGCCGATGATGTCCTTGATGCGCCCGACCGATTCGCTCGACAGCTCACCGTAGCCGCGGTCCTCGTCCAGATGCATCTGGCGAATGCGCTCGGTGTTGCCGCCGTGGAGCACATCGGCGACCAGCGATTTGCCAAAGCGCATGGGACGTGTGGCCACATAGCGCACGGCGGCGCGGGCCATATCGGTGACGTCATCGACCTCGAACTTCGTGAGGCAGTTGCTGCAGTTGCCGCAGCCCTCGGCGTCGTCCGTGGCGGTGCTGCCCGCACCAGCCGCGGCAGTATGCTCGGCCGCGGCCTCGTCGCCAAAGTAGCGCAGCATGTATTCGCGCAGGCAGCCGGTGGTGTTGCAGTAGCCCTCCATCTGGCTGAGCAGGCGATATCGATTCTGGAGCGCCCACGCGCGCTGCTCGTCGTCGAGCGCCTCATCGGCAGCATCGCCGCGGTCGATCAAAAAGCGACGCATGCGAAAATCGTTACCGTTCCACAGCAGATGGCAGCTGGCCGGGTCGCCATCGCGGCCGGCGCGGCCCGCCTCCTGGTAGTAGGCTTCGATGCTCTCGGGCACGTTGTTGTGAATCACGTAGCGCACGTTGGGCTTGTCGATGCCCATGCCAAAGGCGTTGGTGGCAACCATCACCTGGATATCGTCGTCGATAAAGGCACGCTGGCTTTGGCGGCGGGCGTCGTTACCCATGCCGGCATGGTAGCGGCCAACGCGAATGCCGCTGGGGCCCAGCGCTTCGGCAAGCTCGCCTGCCAGCGCATCGACCGTCTTGCGGGTCGAGCAATACACGATGCCGCTCTCACTCGAATGCGCGATCACGTAGTCGCGCACCCAGGCAGTCTTGGCCTTGTCGCCCATCTCCTCGCAACCAAAGTAGAGGTTCTTGCGATCGAAGCCCGTCACCACCGTCGCGGGGTTTTGCAGGCCGAGCATCTGCTGAATGTCCGCACGCACGCGCTCGGTCGCCGTGGCGGTAAAGGCAGCCACGATGGGGCGCTGCGGCAGCGAATCGATAAACTCGCGAATCTGCAGGTAGGCGGGGCGGAAATCCTGCCCCCACTGGCTCACGCAGTGGGCCTCGTCAATAGCCACGAGTGGCACGCCAATGCCGCCTTCAGCCGCGGCCTCCTGCGCAACGGCTAAAAAGCGAGGCTCGAGCAGGCGCTCGGGTGCCACGTACATAAGCTGGTAGCGACCCTCACGCGCCCGCTTGAACACGGTGTTTTGCTGGGCCGGCGTAAGGCTGGAGTTGAGATAGCTGGGCCGCGCACCCGCCGCGAGCAACGCACGGGTCTGGTCCTCCATAAGCGACAGCAGCGGGCTCACCACAAAGGTGATGCCGGGCAGCATGAGCGCGGGCACCTGGTAGCAAATGGACTTGCCGGCGCCCGTGGGCATAACACCCAGCGCGTCGCGACCGGCAAGGATCGCATCGACCATGCGGTCCTGTCCCGGGCGAAACGAGGTGTAGCCAAAATAGGCGCCGAGCGTGTCGAGCGCCATCTGCTGCATGCTATCGGTCATGGTTTCCTAACGTCCAAGTCATCTGCCGCCGATTATACGCCGCCACGCGGACCGCTGCCGTACGGCTGTCAGCCACGCTCATTCTGCGGGTAGTCATTGGGGACGTTCTTGAATGACTAGTCGTTTAAGAACGTCCCCAACGGCTAAGCTCTTGACAGGCGTGGAAACGTCTCAGGTTGAGCATAAGTCAGCGAAAACGCCCCTAAGCGAGCAAGGTGACGTGAAAGAGGAGGGAAGCGTACTTTGGTACGCGACCGACGATTGAACGTCAGATTGCCGCTTAGGGGCGTTTGCAGCGTCGACCGGTCCGCCGTTCGCTAGAACGGCGGAACCAAGGGCGCAGCGTCGGCCCGTTGCGCGGTTTGGAAAACCGCGCAACTAGAGCTACATGACCATAACGTAGCGCGATCCCACGTAGTACTGCTTACCCATCAGGACCGGCTCGCCATTGGGTCCGATAAAGCCGGCGCGCAGGTTGAGCAGCGGATCGTGCGGAGCAATGCCCAGCTCAGCCGCCTGCTCGGCGTTGGCGCGAACGGCTTCGACCGTACGGTAACCAACCGAGACAATCGGCGTTCCGCCAACACGCTCGACCTCGGCAAAAATCGACTTGTCCTCAAGATCGGCCGTCAACAGCTCACGGTAGGCGTCAAACGGCACAAAGATGTTCTCTTCAAAGATGGGCTCGCCGTCGGCAGTACGCACGCGCTTGATGTGCAGCAGCAGCGCATCCTTCTGCAGGCCAAAGAACTCCATCTCGTTTTGGCGCGCCGGAACAATCTGACGATCGATCACATGTGCGCCCGCCTTCATGCCGTTGTCGGCACACAGCGCGGTAAACGTCTGCAGCGTCGAGGCGTGAAACTGGCGATTGATGTGCGGCGTGGAAACAAAGGTGCCGCGGCCCTGCTGCTTAACCAGGTAGCCATCGGAGCACAACTCCTCGACGGCGCGGCGCACCGTGATGCGGCTCACCTCGTACTGCTCGGCAAGCTCAAGTTCGGACGGAATACGCTCCTTGGGTGCATAAACACCTTTCTCAATCGCATCCTTTATTTCGTCGTAAATCTGCTGGTAAAGCGGTGCATTTTTGGGCGCAGGCATATCTGATCACTCTTATCAAAATATCGAAATAACTAATACGTATATAACGTCTTTTTATATGTTATCTCAGTTTGATAAAACGATACACCACATACAGCAAATCCTTACCTGCCGTCGTCCTGCTGCAGGTTGTCTTGCTCGATGAGGCGAGCCTGCCTGCTCGCCATGCGCGCGGGCTTGTCGGGATCGGGTACGGCCGTGGGCATGGGCTCGTCGACATGACCGCCCCACCAGCCGCCCACGAAGTTGAGCGTGTGGAACACATTGATCACGGCGCCGGGATCAATATCGCACACCAGCTTGATAATGTCCTGGCTCTCGTAGGTCGAGACAACGGCATGCAGCAGGTACATCTTCTCGCGGCTGTATCCGCCAATGACCTCGGCACAGCTAATGCCATGCTGAAAATGGTCAACATAGGCGGTCATGACCTCGTCGGCCTTGCGCGTCGTGATCTGCAGCGTCACGCGATCGTAGCGACGATAGAAGCTGTCGATGGTCTTGGTCGAAATAAACTGGAACACGATGGAGTACGCCGCGTTGTCCCAGCCAAACATAAAGCCAAAGATCGCCAGGATAAAGCAGTTGAAACCAAAGATAACGCCCCAGATGGTCTTGCCCGTGTGGTTGGAAACCCACAGCGCGATAAAGTCGGTGCCGCCGGTGGATGCGCCGGACT
>CAUCTV010000085.1 GCA_958445895.1 uncultured Collinsella sp. | reverse complement strand
ATGGTCGCTGCAAGGGCGACGCTCTCGCCGGCTACGGCGCTGCGATCGGCCGCAGCTTCGACAACATGCGCCGGGTGCGAGCAGGCTGCCGGATCATGGGCGCACCATTGCGCGCGGGCGGCAAAGTCTTCCTGATAGGCGCGCAGGAAGGGATTGGGGTTGTCGTCTGCAGGCGTGCTGATGGCGGCAAAATCGGTGGGTGCGCCTGCATTGGGGCGCCCATCATGAAACATGCGGCCGAGTAGCGTATCGAAGTCGGGGTCGTCGATACCGCGCAGGCCAAACGGCAGCAGCGGAATATAGGTCATGCTGTCACCTTCGGCCATAAAGTCGCCGCGCTCAAACTGCATCGCGGGCATGCCTTCCAGACCCCAATCCAGACGGGCATGCTTGCCAAACTGAAAGCGCTCGGGCTCGTTTTCGTAGACCTTGCCATCGCCATAGAGCATATAGCGCGCCATGAGGGGGCCGTTGCCCTGCGTGAGGTTCTGTGCAGGCCAAGGAGCCTTAAACAGCCGCAGCGTATCGGGCTGAGCCGTCTTGGCGTCGACATAGCCGCCATACCTATAGGGCACGCGCCAAAAGACGAGCTTGGGAAAGAGCTCGCGCCCATGGTCGAGCCATGAGTTGTCCTGGCCTACGCCATTGGCAACCCCCATCACGCGCACCTTCTGATAGATCCGCTGCTGAACGGCGGGCCACTCGGGTGTGGCGCGATAGCGTTCGGAAATACTCATGAGGGCGCGAACGATAGTGTTCATACCGCCCCAGCTGAGCAGCCACAGCGTGCGGGGATCGTCATCCATGATGGCGTCGGCGATGACGCGCGAACCGGGCGTTTCCTCGCGCACGTCGCCCTCAAAGGCGGCGTTGCCCATATAGGTGCGCTCGATCATCTGAGCGGGCGTGGGGAAGGGCGGCTCGCCGGCGGCAGCGGCGTTAGCGTTGAGCTGTGGCCAGGCCTGGGCATACTCATTGCTCCACAGGCTTTCGATCCAACCCTCGGGGAATGGGCGGTACTCCATGAGCGAGCCAGCTTCGGGGTCGGGCTCGTGCGGAACGACGTCCCAGGTATAGGAGCGCACGCCTTTGGTCCGCCAACGCGGATTCACCTCGCCCAGCGTATGGACACCATCGCCAAGAAAGTGATATTGCGAAGCCGTGTACACCACAGCCTGCACATCGAGCACATTGAGATACAGAGCCAAGTGAACCAGAGAGTTCATATCATCGACTTCCATATCGGTGGTGACAATCACCCGAGTCAAATTCTGAGACATAGGAACAACTCCAACCACGATTTTTTTCAGCCAGTTACGCACAAGGCAAGACGGGACCCACGTCCCCATCGCCACCGACCCAGCGGCCCGCCGGAAGCGCCCGGCCAGCGTTTCGAACAACGTTAACTCAGGGTGCCCCGCCCTTTAGTTTTGTGAACATTCCGCAGCGCGGGCCCGTTTATCCGATGCTCCGAAGGAGCAGGATGAACGGGCCCATGCGCGAGGACGTTCACAAAACTAAAGGGCGGGGCACCCGATGGAATGGTTACCTCGAAACCCTGGCCGACCACTCCCAGCAGCCCACCGACTCGCCGTCGATGAGTACGTTGCCCCCGTCGAAGTCTTGATAACACAGGTCGTTGAACTGGTGGATCCACACGCCGTGATTGAACGTCTTCTTGGCCGAGCCGTCGGCCTCGCGGTACACGCCGGTCAGGTCCTCGACATGGCTAAAGTAGGTGAGGTGCACGTTGGCGCCGGCATCACGCAGGCGCGCCGTGAGCGGTAGCACCGTCTGCTGCGGGCACACGAGCTCGTCGCCCTTGGAGTGCGTAAACCACAGCGGCGTCTTGGCGAGTGCGGCCACGTCCTCGTCTGTGGCGTTGTACCACGGCGCGCAGCAGGGAAGGCCCGCGGCGAAGAAATCGGGGTAGTCGGCGCACAGACGCAGGGTCATAAAGCCGCCGTTGGAAAGGCCGGCGACCACGATGCGATCGGTGTCGATGCGGTCGGCATGCTCGGCGACAAACTCGTCGATGAGCGCCTTGAGCACGGGGGAGTAGATGCTCTGGTTGGAGCGACCGAGCTGCTCGACGCCGTTGTCCATCCAAAAGGTGGGCGACTGCGGCACGAGCACCCAGGCAAAGCCGCCAAAGTAGCGCTGGATCTGCTTTTGTGAGAGCGCTGTCACGCGGTTGCCGGTGTAGGCACGCGTCGCGCCCTCGCCCTGCGTGGCGCCCTTGCCCTCGCCGGCGCCGTGCAGGTACACGACCAGCGGCGCCTTCTCGACGGCGGGCGTGTCCTTGGGCGCGAACGGGTTGAAGAGCGCGGAGTCAGCGGGCTCAAAGCTCGGCTCAAAATAGCCGTACTCGAGCGCGATGCCGTCGACGGGCGTCTGCTGCACGGCGTTATGCCAGCCCTTGAGCGCGGGGCAGATGTCGCCGCGGCTGCGGTCGAAGACGAGGCCCGCGGTGGGGTCATCGCCGTCTTCGCCCGGGAGCGCCACAAGCTGCGTCACGCGCAGGTGGTTCTCTATATAGCGCGAACCCAGCACGCCACCCTCGATCTCTTTGGTGAGACGCACCTCGGGCGTCTCGAGCGCTACGTGTGTGCCCTTGGGCAGGCGCTGACCGTTCTCATCGCAGGGGTAGGCGGCGAGCACCGGCACGTAGCCCACGGAGGGCGCGGCGTGATCGGCGCCGTGCTCCTTGCGCATCAGAACCTCGCCGGCGCGCTCGTGGCGGGCACAGTAGATATTGAACGTGTGCTCGTTCACGTCGTTGGCGCGCACAACGCACGGCAGGTCGAGCACCACTTTGTTGATCCAGGGGCCAAAATCGCCCAGTGCGGTGACGGTTGCGTAGGTACACGATTTGAGTTCCATGAGCTACTCCTTTGTGCCGCAAGTACTAAACAAGGGCGGCAATACAGACTAAACATGTTTAGTTTAATGCAGAACTGTAGAATGAGCAGATGAACTCGGTAAACGGTAAAGCTGAACACGCCATGAACTACTAAACATATGTTTACTATTAACTAGCAGGACTTTTGTTGATGAGCGAGCTCGTTACAAAGGTGTTTATCAAAAGAAAAGCCCATGTAAATAGCCCTATATCAATATCTGGTCAAATAGACGATCTTCTGCCGTCTAAATACGCTTACCCCCGATTTCCTACCGTTCACCGGACTCCAGACGGCAAAATCGCCACAAATCAGGCACTCCGTGTAAACTAAAGCCCGTAAACGTTCAGTAAACAAATTGTTTACGACAGCGTATCCAAGGGCTCGGCAGCCGTAAGGGGTTATAGCCGCCGGGCCAAAGGCGTGCCTACGCCCAAACGGGTAGGCACACGATGATATGGGGAGGGGTCCCATGGCAGTAGATAACAAACAGATTGCCACCGATGTCCTCGAGCTCGTGGGCGGTGCGGAGAATGTTACCGTCGCCACCAACTGCATGACGCGCTTGCGTCTGACGCTCAAGGATAACAGCAAGGCCGACGTGGAGAAGATCAAGAAGGTCAAGGGTGTTCTGGGTTGCCAGTTCGCCGGCAGCCAGCTCCAGGTCATCATCGGCCAGAACGTGCCCAAGGTGCTCACCGAGTTCGTCGCCATCTCCGGCGTCAAGCAGGGTGCCGCCGTTGACGAGAATCTCGATGCTCCCAAGGAGAAGTTCGAGCTCAAGAACCTGCCCAACATCATCCTTGACTATCTGTCGGGCTCCATGACCCAGCTGATCCCGCTGCTCATGGCCGGCGGTCTGTTCCGCACCATCGCGGCTGTCCTTGGCCCCACCATGCTGGGCGTTATTTCGGACACCGACCCGACTTATACGTTCCTCTATACCACACTGTATGAGGCCACGTTTACGTTTATCCCGATCTACCTGGGTTATGCTGCGGCTAAGAAGCTCGGCGCCAGCCCCGTTCTCGGTATGCTTCTCGGCGGTGCCCTTATGGCCCCGTCCGTGGTGAGCGTCGCAACCCAGGAGGGTGGCGGCATCATCTCGGTCTACGGCATCCAGATCGCCGCTGCCAACTATCAGCAGTCCGTCCTGCCGATCATCCTTTCGGTGCCGGTCCTCTACTTCGTCGAGAAGTTCTTTAAGAAGGTCATGCCCGACGTGCTCTCCACGGTCTTCACGCCGTTCTGCACCATGATCGTCACCATTCCTATCGCCTTCATCGTCCTTGCCCCGATCGGCAACGAGCTCGGCAACCTCATCGCCAACGCCCTCTTTGGTCTTGCTGACCTTGGCGGTATCGGTATCCTGATCGTCATGGCCATCCTCGGCGCCTTCTGGCAGCTCTTCGTGGTTTGCGGCATGCACATGCCCGTTATCCTGCTCGCTCAGGTTCAGATCATCGCCGCCGGCTACGATCCCTTCGTCTTCGTTTCCACCAACTGCGCTATGGCCGCTGTCTGGGGCTGCGCCTTCGGCGCCTTCCTCAAGATGAAGAACCCCGACGAGAAGGGTCTTGCCCTGGGTTACGTCATCTCCGCCATCGCCGGCGGCGTCACCGAGCCCGCGCTCTTCGGTATCCTCATGCGCTTCCGCCGCACCATGCTCGGCATGTTCATCGGCGGTGCCATCGGCGCTGTGTTCTCCGGCCTCATGGGCGTTACCTACTACCTGGCCGGCGGTGCCTCCAACTTCCTGGTCTTCACCAACTACCTGCAGGGCGGCCAGATGAACACCGTCTGGGCTATCGTCGGTATGGCAATCTCCTTTGTCATCGCAGCAGCCGTCGTCTTTGCCACCGGCTTCTCCAAGGAGGAGCTCGCCGAGATGGAGGCCTAGTCGCCCCGGCCTTGGTCTAAATAAGACCCCCTACACGACAGGGCCCCGCTTGGCATAAGCCCGGCGGGGCCTTCCTGTAGACTTTTTAGGAGAGACGTAAGGGCCCTGTGCTTCGCGTGCGTTCAATTTGAGCTGAGCAACTGCAGCCGCAGACCCTACTGTGATAATGCGGCAGGCGACTTCTTTACCTCCCTCCTAGCAAGTCTCCCCAAGAGAAAGGTGCCATATGAGCTTGGGAAAACTGACCGTCAATACCCGTGAGGACGGGTTCCTCTGCGACGGCAAACCATTCTTTTGGTTTGCCGATACGTGCTGGAGCGCCTTTACGAGCATCACCGAGGACGATTGGGACTACTACCTCACCCGCCGTGCCGAGCAGGGTATGAACGTACTGCAGATAAACACCCTTCCGCAGTGGGACCGCTGCCTGCCCGACCTGGGCATTTGGCCCTACGCGAGCGAGGACGGCGTGCAC
>CAUCTV010000084.1 GCA_958445895.1 uncultured Collinsella sp. | reverse complement strand
CGGCCGCCGCTGCCCAACAACAGGATGTCGATGGTTTGAGTGTCCGCCTTCAAGGGTGCCTCCTCTATGGATGAATGGCCCGCTCCGCGCGAGCCCTTTGCAAGCAAATATACCCCTCGGCCGCCCGCCCGGGCTGCAAAGGGGTATATCGCAATAACCAAATAGTCCCGATTACTTCCAGAATCGGTTGATGATCTGCTCGCGACCAGCGCCAACGCCAATGAACGTCACGCGGGTGTGTGCCAGATCCTCGATAAACGCCACGTAGTCCTGAGCCTCCTGCGGCAGCTCGTCAAAGCTGCGGCAACCGGTGATGTCGCACTTCCAGCCAGGGAGCTCCTCGTAGATGGGCTTGGCATGCTCAAAGCGCACCTGATGCTCGGGCACGCTGGTGTAGCGCTCGCCATCGACGTCGTAGGCCACGCACACCTTGATGGTGTCGAAGGCCGAAAGCACGTCGAGCTTGGTCACGGCGATGTCGGTGAGGCCGTTGACGCGCGAAGCATAGTTGGCGATAGGGCCGTCAAACCAACCGCAACGACGACGGCGACCGGTGGTCACGCCGTACTCATAGCCCTCCTCGGTCAGCGTGTGGCCAGCCTCGGACTCATAGGAAAGCTCGGTGGGCATGGGGCCCGAACCGACGCGGGTGATATAGGCCTTCATGACGCCCAGCACGCGGTCGACATTCTTCATACCGACGCCGGAGCCGGTGATGGCGCCGCCGGCGGTACAGTTGGAAGACGTCACGTACGGATAGGTGCCGTGGTCGATGTCGAGCAGCGTCGCCTGGGCGCCCTCAAACAGCAGGTCCTTGCCCTCGTCGATCATGTTGTTGAGCAGCAAGCTCGTCTCGGTGATGTAGGGGCGCAGGCGCTCGGCCATCGGCAGGTACTCGTCGCAAATCTGGTCCACGGTGTAGGTGGGCAGGTTGTAGATGAGCTCGAGCTCGGGGTTCACGCGGGCGAGAGCGGTCTCCAGCTTGTCGCGGAACAGCGTCTCGTCCAGCATGTCCTGCATGCGCAGACCAATGCGGGCCATCTTGTCCTGATAGCACGGACCGATACCGCGCTTGGTGGTACCGATGTTCTTCTTGCCGAGCTTCTGCTCAAAGGCGCCATCCAGGTCGATGTGGTACGGCATGATGACATGCGCGTTGCCGCTAATCTTGAGGTTCTTGGTGGTGATGCCGTCGGCCTCGAACATGTCGATCTCCTCAAGGACAACCTTGGGGTTGACGACGCAGCCGTTACCGATCACCGACACGTGGTCGGAATACATGATGCCGGAGGGCACCTGGTGCAGGCCGTACTTCTTGCCGTTGACGACGATGGTGTGACCGGCGTTGTTGCCGCCCGAGTAGCGCACGACGGCATCGAAGTCGCCGGCGACCAGGTCGCAAATCTTACCCTTGCCCTCATCGCCCCACTGGGCACCGACCAAAACGGTTGACGGCATGTTTACTCCTTACATTCATGGACTGTCTACGCGCCACGCCGGCACGCAGAAGCACAAAACATTCCCAGTATACCCGTGCAACGGGCGCCTGTCCTACTCCTCGGCATGTGCCCCATCAAGCTCATAGAACTTGGTGGATGCCGGCAGGAACATCAGGTCGACGTCGCCGATCGGGCCCGAACGGTTCTTGGCCACGACGATACGCGTAACGCCCTCGTCGGGTCGATCGTCGCGCGAGGCTTCGGCCTCGTCGGCGGAGCGGTCCAAGAACATAACGATATCGGCGTCCTGCTCGATGGAGCCCGATTCACGAAGGTCGGAAAGCTGCGGGCGCTTGCCGGTACGGGATTCGACCTGACGCGAGAGCTGCGACAGCGCGATGAGCGGGATCTTGAGCTCCTTGGCCATGATCTTCAGACCACGCGACATCTCGGAGACCTCGACGGTACGGCTCTCGGAGCGGCGTCCCGGCGGAGGACTCACCAGCTGCAGGTAGTCCAGGATGATGATGGCCTTCTCCTTGTTGTGGAGCATGCGGCGGCTCTTGGCGCGAATCTCGGTCACTGTGGTGCCGGGCGTATCGTCAATCAGAATATCGAGCTTGGACAAGGTCTGCGTGGCCTCGTTGATATTGGCCCACTGCTCGGGGCTAATGCGGCCCATGCGGAAGTCACTGATCGAAATCATGGCGTAGGCGCAAATCAGACGCTGGGCAATTTCCTTGCCCGACATCTCCAGCGAGAAGAAGCCGACGGTATAACCGGCCGCGGCAGCGTTGAGCGCCAGATTCAGGGCGAACGACGTCTTACCCACAGCAGGGCGGGCGCCGATGATGATGAGCTGGCCCTCGCGAAAACCCATGAGCATGCGGTCGAGCGACGGGAAGCCCGTGGGCACGCCCGCAGCCTGGCCGCCTGCCTGGCACACTTCCTCGGCCTCGTTATAGGCCTCGACCATAAACTCGGTCAGCGTCTTGTAGCTCGACTTGACCTCGCGCGCCGTGACCTTGAGCAACTTGCTCTCGGCCAGCTCCACGACCTCTTTGGTATCGGTGGGAGCGTTATAGGCCAGCGCGTTGATCTCGTTGGTGGCGCCGATCAGCTCACGCAGCATCGAATCGCGGCGAACGATAGCGGCATGGTGCTGCCAGTTGACGAGCGACAGGGTCTGACCCATCAACTCCAAAATGTAGGCCTCGCCGCCCACGGCATCAAGCTTGTTGATGCTTCGCAGGTAATCGATCAGCGAGATGGAGTCGATGGGAATGCGGCTGTTGTACATATCGACCATCGCGGTATAGATGGTCTTATGAATGGGCCGGTAGAAGTCATCGGGCTGCAGCTCGACCTGGGCCTCTTCGACCACCTCGGGCGATAGCAGCATAGCGGCCAGTACATTGGCCTCTGCATCTTGGTTTTGGGGAAGACCCAACTTGGAGCCGCGGTCCTCAACCGTCAGCCCGGTCTCCCTATCGTCATATGCCATGAGCTTCCTCATTCATATCGCTTGCGAGCATCCATAGTATCAGCCACGGTCCCAAAACGCGCCGCGCGCCGCCAATCATCACCGAACCAAACGGATGAACGGTCCTGTATATAGGACTTCGACGCAACGTTCACCATGACACTCACTCAGCGCAAAAAACAAAAGGGCGCCCTGGTTTCCCAGAGCGCCCTTCTTAGAACAAGATTGTTGCGTTGCAGCAAATGCTACTCGGCAGCAGCCTCAGTCTCGACCTCGGCGGTCTCGGCCTCGGCGACCTCAGCGGCCTCCTCGACCTCAGCCTCGGCAGCGAGCTCCTCGGCGGTAACGCCGACGAGAACGACAACCTCGGCCTTGATCTCGCGGTACAGCGAGATGGCAACGGTGTGGGCACCGGCAACCTTGATGGGCTTACCGAGCTCGACGCGCTTGCGGTCGATGTCCATACCGAGCTGAGCCTTGATGGCGTCAGCGATCATAGCGGCGGTAACGGAGCCAAAGAGGATGCCCTCGTCGCCGACCTTGACGTCAACGGTGACCGTCTTGCCCTCGAAGGCAGCCTTGGTCTCGTTGGCGGTAGCCAGACGGACGGCCTCGCGCTTGGCGATGTTGTTGCGACGCTCGTCAAGCTGCTTGAGGTTGCCCTTGGTGGCGGCAACAGCGAGCTTCTTGGGGAACAGGAAGTTCTCAGCGTAACCCTGAGCGACCTCTACGACGTCACCCTCGCCGCCCTTGCCCTTGATCTCATCGAGAAGAATAACCTTCATGATGCGTCTCCCTTCTTAGCCGCGGTCGCGGTTGCCACGAGAGGAAACCACGGGGACGGTGTACGGCAGGAGAGCCATCTCGCGGGCGCGCTTGATGGCGTTGGCGATGTCATGCTGATGCTGCGTGCAAGCGCCAGTGACGCGACGGGGCTTGATCTTGCCACGGTCGGTCATGTACTTACGGAGAAGCTGAGTGTCCTTATAGTCGATGAACTCAGTGTTCTCCTTGCAGAACTGGCAGTACTTACGACGCGGCTGACGTGCAGAAAAATCATTAGCCATGTCAAAATACCTTTCGTTTGGCAACTTCGGCGAACCGAAGCCGCCTCTCACTCAAAAATAGGTGAACAACCCTTAGAACGGGATGTCCTCATCGTAGACGTCGACCGCGGGCGGCGTAGCCACCGGTGCGGCAGGACGTGCTGCGGGCGCGGGAGCTGCGGGGGCGTAACCGCCCTGGTCGTAGCCACCCTGGCCACCACGGGAGCTCATAAACTCGATCTCATCGACGATGACCTCAAGCTTGCTCCGGCGCTGGCCGTCGCGCTCCCAAGAGCTGTAGCGCAGCTTGCCCTCGATCGCGACCTTGTTTCCCTTTGCCAGGAAACGGCTCACGGCCTCGGCGCGGGTGCCGAACATGGTGCAGTCGACAAAGTTGGGATAGTCCTCCCACTCGCCAGTCTGCGCGTTGCGGCGACGATCGTTCACGGCGACGCCAAAGGACAGAACCTGGGTTCCGCCGGCGGTGGCGCGCAGCTCGGGATCGCGGGTGAGGTTACCGGTGATGTTCACTCGATTGATGCTCATAACTCACTACTTCCTCTTGGGGCACAAGCCCAGTCCAAAACGACAGTCTTACTCCTGGTCGTCGCGACGGACGATCATGTGGCGGACCACAGCGTCGGTGATGCGCAGGACGCGATCAAGCTCGGCGATCTGGGTAGGATCTGCGTGGAAGTTGATGAGGGTGTAGTCACCATCGGTGAGGTCGTTGATCTCGTAGGCGAGCTTGCGCTTGCCCCACTCGTCAACGGAGTCGACCTTGCCAGCGCCCTCAGCGATCGTGGTATCGATACGCTTCATAACAGCGAGACGAGTCTCGGGGTCGAGCGACGGGTCAACAAAGAACAGCAGTTCATAAGCCTTCATATTGTCACCTCCTCTGGGCAAATGTGGCTTCAGGTCGTGAAGGTGCGCCTGAAGCAGGAAAAGACTTGGTAATAATATCTTTCAACCTCCCAGGCCGCAAGAATATGCAGCTACAACCTCATGACCTCCACATATGCCCATACTCACACGGCATTTCATGCGTCTTCCAACCAAATGCTGACCAAATGCTTGACGGAACTGTGGACAAGATACGGCGCTGCGGGGACAAACCAAATCAAACTGCAGGTCAGCCATTGCAAGGCTGTGGTCGCAAAATGCATACCAGTGGCTCACAACACCGTTCAAATATTTTTAAAATTGCTGCCACGTCGTCTATAAATACCTATTTTGAACAATTTGTTGTATGCAGCCATGCTGGTCAGAGCCCGTTTTTGACCTTCTCGATCCCGTCACGAAGCCAAGCGATTCAAAAAATGCCAACTTTTCTGTTTGCACTTTGCGATTCC
>CAUCTV010000083.1 GCA_958445895.1 uncultured Collinsella sp. | reverse complement strand
CGGCGACCCCGAGGCGCTCAAGATTCGCTTCGATGCCATGGCGAGCCACGACATCACCTTTGTCGGCATCATCCAGACGGCGCGCGCCTCGGGCATGGAGCAGTTCCCGCTGCCTTACGTGCTCACCAACTGCCATAATTCGCTGTGCGCCGTGGGCGGCACCATCAACGAGGACGACCACGTCTTTGGCCTCTCGGCTGCCAAGAAGTACGGTGGCATCTTCGTTCCGCCGCATATCGCCGTTATCCACTCCTTTATGCGTGAGAACTTCGCGGGCTGCGGCAAGATGATCCTGGGCTCCGACTCGCACACCCGCTACGGCGCTCTGGGCACCATGGCCGTGGGCGAGGGCGGCGGCGAGCTGGCAAAGCAGCTGCTGCGCGACACCTACGATGTCGCCTATCCCGGCGTCGTCGCCATCTACCTCACGGGCGCCCCGCGCCCCGGCGTTGGCCCGCACGATGTGGCACTCGCCATCATCCGTGCCGTCTTTGCCAAGGGTTACGTCAAGAACAAGGTCATGGAGTTTGTGGGCCCCGGCATCGCGAGCATGACGACCGATTACCGCAACGGCGTCGACGTCATGACCACCGAGACCACCTGCCTGTCGAGCATCTGGGCCACTGACGAGGACACGCATGCATTCCTGACCATGCACGGCCGCGGCGACGACTACCGCGAGCTCAAGCCCGCCGATGTCGCCTACTACGACGGCTGCGTCGAGGTCGATCTGTCGAGCATCAAGCCCATGATCGCGCTGCCGTTCCATCCTTCCAACGGCTTTGAGATCGACGAGCTCAACGAGAACCTCGAGGACATCCTGCACGAGGTGGAGCTCGAGGCCGCTAAGATCGGCGAGGGTAAGACGCACTTTAGCCTGCTCGACAAGATCGTCGACGGCAAGCTGCACGTGCAGCAGGGCGTCATCGCCGGCTGCTCGGGCGGCAACTACGACTCCGTGGTTCAGGCTGCCCGCGTGCTCAAGGGCGCCAACACCGGCTGCGGCGAGTTCTCGCTGTCGGTCTATCCCACGAGCCAGCCCGTGGCGCTCGAACTCACGCGTCGCGGCTATATCTACGACCTTATGGAGGCCGGCGCGATCGTGCGCACGGCGTTCTGCGGCCCGTGCTTTGGCGCCGGCGACACGCCTGCCAACAACGGCCTGTCCATCCGCCACACCACGCGCAATTTCCCCAACCGCGAGGGTTCCAAGCCGGGTAATGGCCAGCTGAGCGCTGTGGCTCTGATGGACGCCCGCTCCATCGCGGCGACGGCTGCCAACGGCGGCGTCCTGACGCCGGCGACCGACCTGCCCGAGGAGACTTGGGACGAGGCCTGCGAGTACACCTTTGACGACGCTCCCTACAAGAAGCGCGTGTACTGGGGCTTTGGCAAGGCCGAGCCGGCAGACGAGCTGGTCGAGGGTCCCAACATCAAGCCGTGGCCCGCGATGGAGCCGCTCGGCGACGACATCCTGCTTAAGGTGTGCTCCAAGATCATGGACCCGGTCACCACGACCGACGAGCTCATTCCCTCGGGCGAGACGAGTTCCTTCCGCTCCAACCCGCTGGGTCTGGCCGAGTTTACGCTGAGCCGCCGCGATCCGGCCTACGTCGGTCGTTCCAAGGAGGTCGACGCCGTGGAGAAGCGCCGCGTGGCCGGCGAGGCCGCAGGCGACCTGGCGGCACTCGATGCCGAGCTTGCCGGCGTGTTTGAGGCGCTGGCCGGCGCGGGTGTCGCGGCCGATGCCAAGGCGACCGAGTACGGCTCCATGCTCTATGCCAAGAAGCCCGGTGACGGTTCTGCCCGCGAGCAGGCCGCGAGCTGCCAGCGCGTGATCGGCGGTCTTGCCAACATCGTTCACGAGTACGCCACCAAGCGTTATCGCTCCAACGTGATGAACTGGGGCATGGTGCCCTTCCAGATGGAGGCCGAGCCCAACTTTGAGGTGGGCGACTACGTCTTTGTGCCGGGTATCCGCGCCGCGCTCGATGGCGATCTAAAGAACATTGCCGCCTACGTGGTGCGTGCCGACGGTGCGGTTGAGCAGATTGAGCTCTACATTGCCGATATGACGGCCGAGGAGCGTGCCATCGTCAAGGCCGGCTGCCTGATCAACTACAACAAGTTCAAGGCCGCTGCCGAGTAACGCACTTAATTGTCCGCCCGGGGCTTACCCTTTCCCGCCCGCTCACGCGCTTCGCGAGGGTCGCGTTCGGGAAAGGGTAAGCCCCGGGCTACATTTCCTCGTTATCGTTGGGTCTTGAGGGACGCTAAAAAAGACTGAGCTTGAAGCCGCCTCTTTTTATTGGGGCGGCTTCTTTTTGTCGAAAACCACCACAAAGGGGACAGGCACCTTTGTGGTGGTGGGGACTAGCTCGATGTTGTTGTGATCGTTGAGCGGCATGTTAATGGGCATCTCTACAGAATTTCATCTGGGCTGGCGGGTTTGGTTGTTTTGGGGATGCCGAGTTTGGATGACGCGAAATCGTCAACATTGTCCTTAATTCCGTCTTTGGTGTAGACAGTGACCATATAGGTGCTGTGTCCGAATTCGCCCTTGTCGCGTGTTGCCCAGGCATCCCAGTAGGCGGCCCCGTTTCGCCCTTTGATTATTCCGACACGGCGGAGTTCTGTTCGCTTTAATTTCTGGTTGCTATAGATGGTTCGACCGGCCTCCTCGGTGAGCCCGCACTGTCCAAGCATCATGTCGAAGACTTGGTTCATGTGGCGCTCATCGGTGTTTGGTGCGTAGTCGTAGGCGAGGGTGATGGAGTCGAGTGGCTGGTCGTCGATCAAATAATTCATCGTCTGAGGTTCAAGGCTGAAATGGGGGAAGCATCCATCAATCGTTCCGAGCAGCGGTAACTTTGACCGCCAAATTCCGGTGGGAATTCCATCTTCGTAGAACACGCCGCGACAGATAAAGGAGAGCGAGGTGGCACGCGAGCCGGCGTCGACCATTCCGCATAAATCGAAGGGCGAGGCGATGCCAAGGGAAAAGGGCGTGGCGACGATAAGGAAGAGCATCACGATGGGTATGGCGAGAATGGCGATGACGTTGCGACCGGTGGAATGAGACGGCTTCATATGCGCTCCTCGAGACAAAGATCTGTTGAGGATAGGCAGAAATGGATATGTTCAGAGAACAATTCAAGTTTAATCTCATGGCGCGAGATGGTCGACCGTTAGCGTCGAAAACCACCACAAAGGTGCCTGTCCCCTTTGTGGTGGTGAGGAGCGCGCGGCTTCTTTTGGTAATAGTGCTGGCTGGCGATATCATTAGTGCAGGTAGCGAAGGTTTGCGTTGCGAGGTGCTTTGCTGTGAGAAGTCCTGCCCGTATTGGATTGATTGTTTTGGCGCTTGCGATTACCGTGGTTGGCGCGGGCGTTGTCGGCATGGCATTTCTACCTGCTGCGGTGACGGAGCCGGTGGTCAAGCCTGTGACTCAATCTGTCGAACTTCTGACCGGCGACGACAAGCCCGAGACCATTGCCGTTGATTTTGATGAGCAGCCGGCTGTGCTGGGTATTAGCAATTATCCGCGTATTCAGCTTGGGGCCATGCGCTATACCACGGATACAAGCCTGATCGATAGGGCGTCCGAGCTACTCAAGGGCAAAACATTTAAGCGTTGGTACGGATATGCGTCCTATCGGGCAAAAGCGAACGACATGGTTGGCGGATGCCACTCGTCCATCGAGCTGGACACTGCAAACGGCGCAAAGTTATGTGATGTCTCGTACGATCCGGGCTACGAGGGCAATAAGGGTCCGGGCATCTACATCATGGACGGTGATGTCGCCTATGTCATGGAGGGCGACCAGACCGAGCTCAACGATTTTATGGGTCAGTGTATCCAAGATGCCTATAAACAGACCTGCTTGCCTGACCCGCAGACTGCACGCGATAGTGGGTCTGCCCGTACATGGCTGTTCGAGGATGAGATGCCCTGGACCGTCGAATCGGGAAGTACGGGTTCGGCGAAGGAGTAGAGACCGCGACCACCACAAAGGTGCCTGTCCTCTTTGTGGTGGTTTTCGGTCTGTCTCGATCTGTAACATCTAGGATCAAAAATGGCTGCTAGATGTTACAGATTTAGATTTTTGATCCGGGTGTTTTCTGTTCGTCTCGATTTGTAACAGATAGAGCTCTATTTGCTGACTAGATGTTACAGATTGAGACAAACGGGCGCCGTCGATCGCTTCATCTAAATCTGTAACACTTGGGACCGAAAAGGGCCGCTAGCTGTTACAAATCGAGACAATGGAGCGTTGGAGTCGAAAACCATCACAAAGGTGCCCGGTGACACCCTATTTCGATGGGGTCCAGGTTATTTCATCGTCAAATAGCCAAGTGCGTGCCGAGCCACTGTCGCGCGCTGTCTGCGGATCTGGCTCGCAGGTTTGTTCGTAGGCATCTTCGGTACACTGATCCATAAAACTGACGACTGCCGTCTGGTCGCCCTCCATGACGTAGATTACGTCGCCATCCGAGATATAGACCCCCGGCCCTTCATTGTCCACATAGCCGGGGTCGTATGAGACGTTGCACAGTCTGCTCCCGTTTGCCGCATCGAGTTCAAGGGTCGAATAATACCCGCCATTCATTTGGCTGTTCTTGGCTCGATATATTACGGCGCCGTACCACCGCTTAAACGTCTTGCCTTTGAGCAGCTTGGCTGCCTTACCGATAAGCTGCTCATCTTTGGTATAGCGCTTGGCCCCAAGTTCGATACGGGGATAGTTGCTGACCCCAAGCGCTGCGGGCGTACCGTCAAAATCGACGGTGATCGAATCGGGTTTGACGATATCGGTGAGGATTTCGATGGGATAGCTTACGGTCTCAATCACCGCCTGCGTTGCAGAGGCGGGGAGAAATGCGAGATAGATAATGCCCACGCCGACTGCGGTAATCGCAAACGCTAAGACGAGTAGGCCGATATAGGTGGAGCGTTTCACGGTGGGGCACCTCGCTTACAATATGCAATCATTAAGATAAATGATACCATCTTATGACAATATTCAAAAGCAAGCGACCGCCCGGAATGAGGGGGCTGAAAGGCCCTATCGGGCTTCGATTTGGGGTCGCCAAACGTAGGCTGGGCTTGATGCCGCCTCTTATAATTGGGGCTGATTCTTCTCTGGACCACCACAAAGGGGACAGGCACCTTTGTGGTGGTTTCATTGGTCTCAATCTGTAACAGCTGGGCTGCAAAAAGCGGGTTTGGTGTTACAGGTTGAGATTTTCGGACGGGGCTCCGCGGTTAATCTCGATCTGTAACATCTGGACCCCAATTTGCCGAGTAGTTGTTACAGATTGAGACAAACGGTTGCCGTCGATCGCTTCATCTAAATCTGTAACACCTGGGACCGAAAAGGGCCGCTGGATGTTACAGGTTGAGACAGCGGGGTGTGTTGGAGCGAAAACCACCACAAAGGCCCCTTGCGGTGGTTTTTGAGGGGCCAAATGTTTTCCTGTTAGAGTCCAACGCGGACTGTTGGCAC
>CAUCTV010000082.1 GCA_958445895.1 uncultured Collinsella sp. | reverse complement strand
ACGACGAGAACGCCCCCGAGCTCAAGGTGGGCGAGGGTGCGATTGATTTTGAGCACCTGAGCTTTGCATACCGTGATGCCGCGGCGGGCGAGAGCGTGTTCGACGATTTGACGCTCCATGTGGCGGCGGGTCAGCGCGTGGGCCTGGTGGGCAAATCGGGCTCGGGTAAGACGACGCTCACCAAGCTGCTGCTGCGCCTGGACGATGTTCAGGGCGGCCGCGTACTCGTGGACGGTCAGGATGTCTCGCGCTGCACGCAGCAGAGCCTGCGCCGCCAGGTTGCCTACGTGCCGCAGGAGGCGCTGCTGTTCCACCGCTCCATTCGCGAGAATATCGCCTACGGCCGCCCTGACGCCACCGACGCGCAGATCCGCGAGGCCGCGCGCCTGGCCAATGCCCTGGAGTTTATCGACCGCTTGCCCCGTGGCTTTGACACCATGGTGGGCGAGCGCGGCGTCAAGCTCTCGGGCGGCCAGCGTCAGCGTGTGGCTATCGCCCGCGCGATTCTCACCGACGCGCCGATTCTGGTGCTCGACGAGGCGACCTCTGCCCTCGACAGCGAGTCCGAGGCGCTGGTGCAGGAGGCGCTCGAAAACCTGATGCGTGGACGTACCTCCATTGTGGTGGCGCACCGCCTGTCCACCGTGGCGGCGCTCGACCGCATTGTGGTGCTGGCCGATGGTGAGATCGTCGAGGACGGCACACATACGCAGCTTGTCGAGGCGGGTGGCGAGTACGCGAGCCTGTGGAGCCGTCAGACCGGCGCATTCTTGGAGGCGTAAGCGTCTCGGACGTGGGACAATTGTGCCCATAGGTTTGTTGTGCCGTTGAGCCAAGGAGTCGTTATGCCACGCGAGACCAATGCTGCCAAACGCGAGCGCGCCGTTGAGGTGTGCGAGCGCCTCAACCGTCGCTATGGCCCGGTCGAGTGTTTTTTGGACCACGAGAATCCCTTTAGGCTGCTCATCGCGGTGCTGCTCTCAGCGCAGACGACCGACGCGCAGGTCAACAAGGTGACGCCGAAGCTGTTTTCCCAGTGGCCCACGCCCGAGGCTATGGCGGGGGCAAGCGTGGCCGATGTGGCCGATACCATCAAGTCGCTTGGCTTTTATAAGAGTAAGGCCAAGCACGCCGTGGAGGCCGCGCAGATGATCGTTGCCGATTACGGCGGCGAGGTACCGGCCGACATGAAGGAGCTCGTCAAGCTGCCGGGCGTGGGGCGCAAGACGGCGAACATCGTACTCAACGTGGGGTACGGCATCGTGGAAGGCATCGCAGTGGATACGCACGTCAACCGCATTGCGCACCGCCTGATGCTGAGTCCCAAGACGCATGCCAAGGAACCGCTCAAGACCGAGCAGGATCTGCTCAAGATTTTGCCGCACGAGTATTGGGAGTCGGTCAACCATCAGTGGATCACCTTCGGTCGCGAGATCTGCGATGCCCGCAAACCCAAGTGCGACGAGTGTCCGCTGGCAGATTTGTGCCCCAGCGTGCGCGTAGCGGGGTAGGGCGGAATGCATCTTCGTCTGGCGTTTTTTGCAGGGCCGGGTTTGCCCTCGAGCAGGAGCCCTCTCCATGCGCTACCATGACAAACAATGATCTTTGACGTACGACCCGCCGAGCTTGCCCCGGCGGGCTTTTGGCGTTGCGATGCCGGAGGAACAGCATGCTCATTCACCGTATAGCCGCGCAGCTCTACACTGCCGAGGCCTTGCAGGCCGTCGAGGCCGGACTCGATGCCGGCGAGGACGTGACGCTGGCCGTGTCGCAGTCGGGCCGTACGCTTATGGCGGCCGCCCAGTTTGCGCGCCGTCCGCGCCCGACGGTCTACATCGTGAGCGGCGAGGATGCGGCCGATCGCGCTGCGCGCAGCCTTGCCGCCTATGTGGGGCTGGCGCGCGTGTGCCGCTTTCCCGAGCGCAAGGACTATCCGTGGCGCGAGCAGGCGCCCGACGATGCCGTGGTGGCGCAGCGCTGCGAGGCCCTGGGACGCATCGTGCGCGGCGACAACTGCATCATGGTCGCCTCGGCCCGCGCGCTACTGCGTTGCGTGCCGCCGGTCGAGAGCCGCTATTGGGAGTCCACCACCTTTGCGGTGGGCGAGGAGATTCCCTTCGACGAGGTGCCGCAGTGCCTGGTGGGCATGGGCTACACCAATGCAGGTGCCGCCGACGCGCCCGGCCTGTTCCGTGTGCACGGCGATACCGTCGAGGTGTTCCCCGCGCAGGAAAAAGCACCCGTGCGCATTGAGTTCTTTGGCGACGAGATCGACCGCATCCGCCGCATGGTGGGTTCCACGGGCCAGACCATCGGCAACGAGGACAGCATCGAGATTTTCCCCTGTCGCGAGCTCGCACTCACCGACGACGCCGTCCACAACATGCATGTGGCGCTCTATCGTGCCAGCCAGGACGACAGCAAACTGGCGGCGCTGCTCGAGATGGTGGATGCGCGCATCGTCACGCCCGAGCTCGATCGCTTTTTGCCGGTGATGTACGGCCAGACCGTGAGCCCGCTGGCGCACGTGAGCGGCAAGGCGCTCGTGGTGCTGTCCGAGCCGCGCTCGCTGTTCGACGATTGCCTGCGTGCCTACGAGGATATCGAGGCACGTGCCGGCGAGGCGGGGGTCGACCGTCTGGACGGCCTGTACGTGCGTGCCCAGCAACTCGACTTTGGTGCCCAGCAGCGCCTTAACTACGTGAGCTTGATTCGTGCCGGCGGTGCGGTGACGGCAGAGCTCAAGATTGAGCAGCCGGCCATCGCGGGCTCGGACAATCGCTTTATGACGCGCATCCAGGAGGTCGTGGGCAAGCGCTATGCCTGCGTATTTGCCATCCCCGACCGCGGTGCGCGCGAGTCGATGGAGCTCACCTTTGGCGATGAGGGTATTACTTTTGAGGAGTCGCTGACGGCCGCGCCCGAAAACGCGGGCGCTATTGGCGACCGTGTGCGCGTGGCAGCGGCGGATTCTGCCGATCGTGCTGTCCGCCAGGATGCTCATGCTGCAATTCGCGAACGCAAGGCCGACGCGCTCAACGCCCGCTCGCTCGAGGCAGGTGCCGCCCAGGCTGCCGCCGGTGCCGCCGTGCCCACCATCTCGCGCGGACGCGTGACCTTTGTCGATGCCGCCTTGCCGCAGGGCGTGGTGGTGCCCGATGCCAACCTGGCCGTGTTCTCGATTGCCGACCTCAACGCCCGCATGGATGCCAACCGCGCGCGCAGCCGCCGCAAGGTGGACATTACGCAGATCACGTTCCCGTTTAAGCCGGGCGACTACGTGGTGCACGCCACTCACGGCATCGCGCTCTTTAGCGAGATCGCGCGCCAGGAAGTGGGCGGCAAGGAGCGCGACTACTTTTTGCTGGAATATGCCGGCGGCGACAAGCTCTATGTGCCGCTTGAGCAGGTCGACCGCATCACGCGCTATGTTGGCCCCGACGGCGACAAGCCGCGCCTGACCAGGCTCAACACCGCCGACTGGACGCGTGCCACCAACAAGGCGCGCAAGAACGCCAAAAAGCTGGCGTTTGACCTGGTCGATCTGTATACGCGCCGCTCTTCGATTACCGGTATCGCCTGCCCACCCGATACGCCCGAGCAGATTGAGATGGAGCAGAGCTTCCCTTACGACGAGACGCGCGACCAGCTGGAGGCCATCGCTGACATTAAGGCCGACATGGAGGCGCCCAAGCCCATGGACCGCCTGCTGTGCGGCGATGTGGGCTTTGGCAAGACCGAGGTCGCCCTGCGCGCGGCGTTTAAGTGCGTGGACTCCGGCCGCCAGGTCATGGTGCTCTGCCCCACGACCATTCTGGCCCAGCAGCACTACGAGACGTTCTTTGAGCGCTTTGCCCCGTTTGGCCTTGAGGTCGAGGTGCTCAGCCGCTTCCGTACGCCGGCGCAGCAAAAGCGCGCGCTCAAGGCATTTGCCGAGGGCACGATCGACGTGCTTATCGGCACGCATCGTTTGCTTTCCGCCGATGTGAACCCCAAGAACCTGGGCCTGGTGATCATTGACGAGGAACAGCGCTTTGGTGTGCAGCACAAGGAGCAGCTCAAGAACCTGCGCGAGCAGATTGACGTGCTTACGCTTTCGGCCACGCCTATTCCGCGAACCATGCAGATGGCCACGAGCGGCGTGCGCGACATGAGCCTGATCACCACGCCGCCGACTGGGCGTCGTCCCGTGATCGTGCACGTGGGGGAGTACGACCCCGACGTGGTGAGCGCGGCGATTCGCCTGGAGGTGGGTCGCGGCGGACAGGTGTACTACGTGTCCAACCGCGTCAAGACCATCGATGACGCTGTGGCACGCGTGCACGAGGCCGCGCCCGAGGCGCGCGTGGGCGTGGCGCACGGCAAGATGAGCCCGCGCGAGGTCGAGGACGTGATGATCGAGTTCGCGACCAAAAAGATCGATGTGCTCATCGCCACGACCATCGTGGAGAGCGGCATCGACAACGCGACCGCCAACACGCTCATCATCGAGGACTCGCAGCGCTTGGGTCTGGCACAGCTCTACCAGCTTAAGGGCCGCGTGGGCCGCTCGGCCACGCAGGCATACGCGTACTTTATGTTCCCCGGCGAGCTGCCGCTCACCGAGGAGGCAACGGCGCGCCTGACTGCACTGTCCGAGTTCCAGGACCTGGGCAGCGGCATGCGCATCGCCATGCGCGACCTGGAGATCCGCGGCGCCGGCTCGCTCATGGGCGCCGAGCAGCACGGCAACCTGTCGAGCGTGGGCTTTGACCTGTTTACGCAGATGTTGGGCCAGGCCGTGGCCGAGGCGCGCGGCGATGACGACGCCGGCGTGGAGGCGGCGAGCGTGGGTATTAATCTGCCGGCCGATTACTTCTTGTCCGAGGAGTACCTGCCGGCGGTGGACCAGCGCGTGCTCGTGTACCGCAAGCTCGCAGCGGCTGAGGACCTGGAGAGCATCGACGAGGTGCAGGAAGAGACCGAGGCCGCGCATGGCGAGCTGCCGTTGGCGGGACTCAATCTGTTCAACCGCGCGCGTATCCGTATCCGCGGCGAGCGCTTGGGGCTCGAGAGCGTCACGCTCAGCGGCGGACGCATCACGTTTTTGGGCGTCGACGTGCCCAAGAAGGTGGCCTTTGAGCTTAAGACCCGCTACGGTGCGGTGAACTTTCCCAAGAGCCGCAAGCTGTCGGTGCCCTACAAGGCCGGCGCCGGTGCGGGCAGCGGCCTGGGCCGAGGCCTCGACGCCAACGACGGCACCGGCCCCGTGGCGGCCGCCCTCATGCTGCTGCAGCAGCTGGGCGCCAGCGATGACGACTAATGGGTCGACGCTGCAAACGCCCCATTTGGGCAATCTGACCCTCACTCGTCGGTCGCGTACTCAAGTACGCTTCCCTCCTCTTTCGGGCCACCTTGCCACAAATGGAACGTTTTCGCTTACTTATGCTCAACCTGTAAGGGTGTTTACGGGACAAAGCCATCTTCGTCTCACCCACATTGCAGGTTGACCGCCCTTCACCCGACCGAAAGGAAAGCATGTTCGGATACATCTACAAGAAAGATGTCGCCATGATCGCGGTTGTCCTGTGCCTTTGTCTGGGCGTGGGCA
>CAUCTV010000081.1 GCA_958445895.1 uncultured Collinsella sp. | reverse complement strand
ATGCTGGCGACTCCCCGGCTGTAGATATGGGATACGTGCACGGCGTGAATCTGGCGGATGAACTCGACGAAGTTGAGGGCTTTGCCGGGTGCGGCGAGTTGTCGCTAATGCAGCATGAGCAGATTGCGCAGAACGAGCCTGCCTCGCAGACCGAACAAGCTGCTATGCCGGCTTGGACGCAGCGTGTGGTTGCGGCGGGGGAGACGGGGGCGCTGCCACCGACGCCCGCCCCGCCGCCTCCGATGCCGCCGGCAGACGCTGCCGCTCCGCCGCATCGAGCTCCGGTCATCTGCGCTATTTCGGGTTCGGGCGGTTGTGGCAAGTCGACGATCGTTGCCACCATGGCACACACATCGTCGCTGTTGGGCTTGCGTGCCGCCGTGCTCGACCTGGACCTGATGTTTGGAAACCTTTACGACTTGTTAGGCGTCGATGCTCCGCGCGATATGGCGGCACTTATCGAGCCGTCGGCGGCGGGCACGCTCACCGAGCCGGATATCGTAGCCACATCGATGCGCGTGGCGCCGGGCGTTACGCTCTGGGGTCCCGTCGCGGCGCCCGAGCAAGCCGAGCTCATGGCGCGTCCGGTGGAGCTACTGCTTGATGTTCTGCGTCGCGAATCCGACGTGGTCTTTATCGATACCTCGGTCTTTTGGGGCGACGCCGTGGCGGCTGCGGTGGCGGCGAGCGACCGTTGCCTGGTCGTTGGCGATGCGGCGGTGTCGTCCGCGACATCGGCGTCGCGCGTCATCGAACTGGCAAGTCGAGTAGGTGTGCCGCGCACGCGCATGAGCGCCGTGTTCAACCGGTTCGGTGCGCGCGGGGCAGACGAGGACGTCGCCATGCGCTTTGAGATTGCCTGTGCGTTGAGCTCCAAGATTCGTATCGCCGATGGCGGGCAGGATCTCGCCGCGCTCATGGCGTTTGGGCGCGCTGACGAGGCGGTGGGGCAGACCAGTGCTTTTGCGACTAGCATGCGCGAGGCCACGCGCGAGATGCTCGTGGAACTGGGGTGCGCCGTCGGCCCTTGGAGCGATATGGTCGCCGACCGTGCAACGCGTACCGAACGCCCGCGTATCCGCCTTCCCTGGTTGCGCGAGGGTGATCAGCGATGAGCCTGCAAACGAGGATTAAGGCTGCCGGCGCTGCAGCGGCGGCAGCGCCTGTAGATGCGGGGCGTCGCCGCGCGGTGAAACGACGCACCAAGCGCGCCGTGATGGACCGCATGGGTTACGACGAAGTGGCGCGTATCAGCGCCTATATCGACCCGGCACTTGCCCGCTCGGAATTGCGTCCTGCGGTGGAGGCGGCGCTCAATGTTGAGGAGCCGACCGATCTCGCGACGCCCGAGCGCGAAACCATCATCGACGAGATTTTGGATGACGTGGTGGGCTTGGGGCCGTTGCAGCCGCTCATCGAGGACGACACCGTTACCGAGATCATGATCAACGGCTGTCGCTCGGCTTTCTTTGAACGCGGCGGCGTCTTGTACCCCATCGAGCATGCGTTTGAGGATGATGAGCAGATCCGTGTGCTTATCGACCGCATTATCTCGCCGCTCGGCCGTCGTATCGACGAGCGTAGCCCCATCGTCAACGCCCGCCTCAAGACGGGTTATCGCGTCAACGCGGTGATTCCACCCGTGGCGATCGACGGGCCAATCCTCACCATCCGAAAGTTCTCGGACCGTATCTGCTCGTTGGACGAGCTCGTGGGGTTGGGATCGCTGCCGCTTTGGTATGCGCAGCTGCTGTCGTGTGCGGTGTCGCTGCGACAGGACCTGGCGGTTGCGGGAGGCACGGGATCTGGTAAGACCACCCTGCTCAACGCGTTGTCATGTGAGATTTCCACCGGCGAGCGCATCGTGACGATCGAGGACTCTGCCGAGCTCAAGTTTGCGCATCATCCGCACGTGGTGCGCCTAGAGGCGCGCGAGGCTTCAATTGAGGGCGAGGGCGCGGTGACGATCCGCGACCTGGTAACTAATGCCCTACGCATGCGCCCCGACCGCATCGTGGTGGGCGAGGTGCGCGGTGCCGAGTGCTGCGACATGTTGCAGGCCATGAACACGGGCCACGACGGGTCGCTCACCACACTTCATGCGGGTTCAGAACAGGAGACCGTGGTGCGTCTGACGTTGCTTGCGCGTTATGGCATCGATCTGCCGAGCGAGCTCATCGAGGAGCAGATTGCCATGGCGCTCGACGGCATCGTGATGTCCGAGCGCCACGCCGATGGCAGGCGTTTCGTCTCCTCGTATTCGGGGGTGCGACGCGCCGCATCGGGTGGCGTAGAGCTCGAGCGCTATGTGACGTTCGATGCCGCCGAGCGCACCTGGACGCTTGACCGCGAGCCGCCGTTTATCGCAGAAGGCCTGCGGTCGGGGACGCTCACACAAGAGGAGGTGGACGAATGGAGATCACTGTGCCCCTCGTCGTAGGGGGCTTGGCAGGGCTTTCTGTCGCGACGGCGTGCGGGGCGGAACCTCGTGTGCCGCAGGTACCGCCGGCGGAGCTGGCACGTCAGGCGCTCGAGACGGTGGCAGAGAAGCTGCCGCGTGAGCTGGTGGAAAACGATCTGCTGAAAAAGATCGCCCGTTCGTGGGCATCGCTGGCTCCGGCGCATCGCCTTGGCCTCGTGATCGAAGATGCTTCGGGACGTTTGGCGTTTCTGCTGCTGTCGAGCGGTGTCTGCTGCGTTTTACTAACGATGGTGTCGTTATCGCCCCTCGGATTTGCCTTGGGACTTGTTGCTCCGTTTACCGTTGGTGCCGCTCGGGATGGCTTTGAGAGCCGGCGCGAGCAACACGATGCAGAAGAGGCAATGCCCGAGGCGTTTACCGCACTTTCCATGTCGCTTGCCTCGGGACATTCGCTGGCCCAGGGCATGCGCTTTGTGGGCGCTCATGCGCAAGAGCCAGTGCATACCGAGTTTTTGCGGGTGGCGGCGGCGATCGATTGCGGCATCTCGGCGACCGACGCGCTTGATGACTTGCTCGTGCGTATCGACGCCCCCGGTCTTTCGCTTGTGACCTTGGCGCTTAAGGTGTCTCAGCGCACCGGCGCTCCGCTTGCCGACTTACTGTCCGAGGCGTCGAGCATGGTGGGGGAGCGCATTGAGCTCAAGCGCCGCCTGGATGTTAAGACGTCGCAGGCTCGCATGTCTGCGCATATGGTCGCGGCGATGCCGGCGGGCATGTGCGCGGTGTTGGCGCTGCTTTCGGCAGATTTTCGTCGCGGTCTTGCGACGCCCGCCGGCGCGGGCGCTGTGGTGCTGGGTCTTGCCCTCAACGCCGTTGCCCTGGTGGTTATCCGGCGCATTATGCGGGTGGAGCTATGAGCGCCCCGGTTGCAGTTGCGGCTTGCCTGTGCGCCCTGAGTGTATTTGTCGCGACGGGTTTGGATCGGGCGGATGCACGCAAGATCGCAGGGGCCTGCAAGCGCGAGGCGGTGCTGGTCGCTGCCGCAGGTCGCTCGGTGGTCGATGCTCTGACCGCGCGAGTGAAGGGCGCGGTTGGAGCGGGCGGCCCGGCGCGAGTGTCGCTCGGCGAAGTGTCCGAGATGATCGATGTTGTGCGCTTGGGTCTTTCGGCCGGTCTTTCGTTTGATGCGGCGCTTGAGATTTTCTGCGCCAACCGCCGGTCAGTGCTGGCTCTTCGCCTTGAGCGCGCCTGCATGGCGTGGCAGGTGGGCGTGGGCACGCGTGAGGACGAGTTGTTGGCCGCCGCGCGCGACCTGGACGTGCGAGCGCTCGAGACCTTTGCCATCACGGTGGGGCAGGCGCTCGCCCTGGGTGCCCCACTTGCCGAGACGCTGGCCGCTCAAAGTCGCGAGATCCGTGCGGCTCATCGCGCCGCGGTCGAGCGCGAGATCGAGCGTGCGCCCGTCAAGCTGCTGATTCCCACCGGCACGCTCATCTTGCCGGCGTTGCTTCTGTCCATATTGGGCCCGCTGCTGGGAGCAGGCGGGATGATGTAGGGAGGAATACATGAACACGATGACTGACACTGCTGGCAAGGTGCAGGGCTGGGCGTTTTGCCGGGCGGCACATGTTCGTCAGCGCGCCAAGGAACTATTGCAGGAGGAGAGTGCGCAGGGTACCACCGAGTATGCCATCTTGGTCGGCGTGCTCGTGGTGATCGCGATTATCGCCATCGTCGCATTTAAGGGCAAGGTCCAAGATCTATGGAACGCTATCAGCGAGGGCATCAACAGCCTGTAGAGGGCGAGCGCCCCGTCGGGGTGCTGCTGGTGTTTGCTTGCCTGACCGTGGCGATAGCGGCGGTGCTTTGGGGGCTTAACGCCGCGCGGCAGCAGCGTCCTGGGACCGCCTCCGATTTGGGCTCAGATTCGGCGGTGGCGTCTCAAGAAGATGAGATGCGAGATGCGGACGATTCGGATGTCGCTGTCACGGCGCAAACCTTTCTGCGGACGCTCGACAAGCGGTCTGACACTGTGACGGATTCGCCTGAGGGCAACGCGATTGCGGTCCGGCTTGCATGGTCCGAGGACCGACCGATGACCGGAGCGGCGGCGGATATGCTGCGTGCCTATCGCGAGGTACCCACGGCGCAACTTGCTCTGAGCGGCTATCTCGACATCAAGGGAAACGTGTGGGGCGCCATCGTGCGTGACGGACGCGGCTGGGTCGATATGGTGACGGTTGCTGCGGATACTGGCGATGCTTCGTGTCGTCTGCGCGCCGTGCGCCTGGTCCCGCAAACAATAAGCTCAAAGGAGGGGTCGTGAAATGCATGGCGTTCTGCGTGAGGAGGTTGCCCAAGCGACTGTGGAATACGCCATCGTCACGGTGGCGCTGTTATCGATCGTGCTGGCGATTGCGGGACTTTGGCGTGCTGGCACCGATGGGCGCTTGGCGGCGCTGGTTGAGCGGGCGGCATCCCATGGCGTTGCCTCGATGTCGGTTATCGACGCCGCTGCGGGCGCTAAGGACATCGCGTTGTATTGATATCGCGTGCGAGGACCGGGCGCAGTCTACGGTCGAGGCCGCTTTTTTGCTGCCGACGTTTCTGACGCTCATCCTTCTCGCACTGCAACCGGTGTGCCTGCTCTATACGCGCGCGGTCATGGAGTCTGCCGCCGCCGAGACCGCGCGGCTCATGACCACGACGACGGCGGAGGACGACGATCTTGAGGAGTTCACTCGCCGCCGGCTTGCCGCAGTGCCCAACGTTTCGATTTTTCATGCCGGCGGGCCGCTGTCGTGGGATATCGAGCTTGGCCGGGCCGGTGCGGGTGGCGTCTCGTCCGTGTCCGTTTCCGGCGAGGTCAAGCCGTTGCCCGTGATCGGTGCGTTTGCGCAGGCTATGGGTGGTACCGCCGAGGGCGGCTACGTTGAGCTCAAGGTCGATGTCTCGTATCAATCGCGTCCCGAATGGCTGGAGGGAGATTATGATTCGTGGATTGCTACATGGGATTAAGCGTTTCTGGTCTAGACGCGTTTTGACGCGCCGTCCGAGTTGCCATTGCAAGCGAGGTGGCTTTATGGGTCGAGCCGGTGTCGATCTGTTTATCGAAGACGGTGCCTATACCACGCTTTCTTCTGCCGTGGTCATCCTAGTGGTGCTCACATTGTTGTTTTCGTCGACCGCGGCGATATGGAGCATGTCGCG
>CAUCTV010000080.1 GCA_958445895.1 uncultured Collinsella sp. | reverse complement strand
TTTGTCCAGATGCTCCAGATGGCTCTGGGCGAGGTCGTCTTCGGCGGCGTGGGCTGCGGCCTGTACGGCATGATCGGCTTCGCCATCCTCACAGTGTTCATCGCCGGCCTTATGGTCGGACGCACGCCTGAGTTCCTGGGCAAGAAGATCGAGCCGGGCGAGATGCGCTGGGCAGTTGTCCTGTGCCTGGCAACTCCGTTTGCCATTCTGGTGTGCTCGGCCATCGCCTGCATGGTGCCCGGTCTTGCCGACCAGCTCAACAATGGTGGCGCGCACGGCTTCTCCGAGGTGCTGTATGCCTTCACCTCATGCGGTGGCAACAACGGCTCGGCGTTTGCAGGCATGAACTGCAACAATCCCTGGATCAACGTCATGCTCGGCCTCGAGATGCTGTTTGCCCGCTTCATGCCCATCATCGGTACGCTGGCTATCGCCGGCTCGCTGGCCAAGAAGGGTAGGGTCGCCGAGAGCGCCGGTACCCTGTCTACCACCAACGGCATGTTCGTATTCCTGCTCGTGTTCATCGTTCTGCTGATCGGTGCCCTGAGCTTCTTCCCGGCCCTGGCGCTTGGCCCCGTTGCCGAGTTCTTCCAGATGATTGCGTAAAGGAGGACGCAGATTTATGGCTATGCAAAAAGACATGATGGGCCGCGCGGTCCGCGACTCGTTTGCCAAACTGGATCCTCGCGTCCAGATTCAAAACCCGGTCATGTTCCTGGTGTGGCTTTCCGCCGTCATGACCTCCGTCCTGGCCGTCGCTTCCATCTTCGGTGTGCAGGACGCGGGTGTGCCCACCTACTATGTGGTCACCATCGCGGTCATCCTGTGGCTCACCGACCTGTTCTCGAACTTCGCCGAGGCGCTTGCCGAGGGCCGCGGTAAGGCTCAGGCCGATTCCCTGCGTGCGGCCAAGAAGGATGTCGAGGCCCATCGTATCGAGTCCGTTGAGGACAAGGAGCACTTCACCGTCGTTCCCGGCACCGAGCTCACGCGCGGCGACCTGGTGATCGTACGCGCCGGCGAGCAGATTCCCGGCGATGGCGACGTCATCGAGGGCGCTGCCTCCGTTGACGAGTCCGCCATCACCGGCGAGTCCGCCCCCGTGGTCCGCGAGGCCGGCGGCGACCGCTCTGCCGTTACCGGCGGTACCACGGTGCTGTCCGACTGGATCATCGTCAAGATCTCCAGTGAGCCCGGCCAGAGCTTCCTGGACAAGATGATCGCGATGGTCGAGGGTGCCGCGCGCAAGAAGACCCCTAACGAGATCGCTCTGGAGATCTTCCTGGTGGCCCTTTCCATCGTCTTTATCCTGGTCACGCTGGCCCTGTATTGTTACTCCTGCTTCTCGGCCGGTCTTAACGACATGGTCAACCCCACGGCCGTGACCACGCTCGTGGCACTGCTCGTGTGCTTGGCTCCCACTACCATCGGCGCCCTTCTGTCCGCCATCGGCATCGCCGGCATGAGCCGTCTGAACGAGGCCAACGTGCTGGCCATGTCCGGCCGCGCCATCGAGGCCGCCGGCGACGTCGACATCCTCATGCTCGACAAGACCGGCACCATCACCCTGGGTAACCGCCAAGCCGCCGAGTTCATCCCGGTCGACGGCGTCGATCCCGCGGAGCTGGCCGATGCCGCTCAGCTTTCCTCGCTGGCCGACGAGACCCCCGAGGGTCGTTCCATCGTCGTGCTCGCCAAGGAGCAGTTTGGGCTGCGCGGCCGCACACTCGAGGATAAGGGCATGGAGTTCATCCCCTTCACCGCGGCGACTCGCATGTCCGGTGTGAACTACGAGGGCAATGAGATCCGCAAGGGCGCTGCCGATTCCGTGCGCACCTATGTGGAGGCAGCCGGCGGCGTGTTCTCCCAGGAGTGCGACGAGGCCGTCGAACGCATCGCCAAGGCCGGCGGCACCCCGCTGGTCGTGACCAAGAACTGCCGCGTGCTGGGCGTTGTGTACCTCAAGGACATCATCAAGTCCGGCGTTAAGGAGAAGTTCGCCGACCTGCGCAAGATGGGCATCAAGACCATCATGGTGACGGGCGACAATCCGCTCACCGCCGCGGCAATCGCCGCCGAGGCCGGCGTTGACGACTTCCTGGCCGAGGCCACCCCCGAGGGCAAACTCGAGAAGATCCGCGAGTTCCAGCGTGAGGGTCACCTGGTCGCCATGACCGGCGACGGCACCAACGACGCGCCGGCGCTCGCCCAGGCGGACGTCGCCGTGGCCATGAACACCGGAACCCAGGCTGCCAAGGAGGCCGGCAACATGGTCGACCTCGACTCCAGCCCCACCAAGCTCATCGAGGTCGTGCGTATTGGCAAGCAGCTGCTCATGACCCGCGGTTCGCTCACGACCTTCTCGGTGGCTAACGACATGGCGAAGTACTTCGCTATCATCCCGGCCCTGTTCTCGCCGATCTACCCGGGCCTTGGCGCGCTCAACATCCTCGGTCTGGCAAGCCCACTGTCCGCGGTTCTTTCGGCCATCATCTATAACGCGCTCGTTATCGTCGCGCTGATCCCGGCCGCGCTGAAGGGCGTTAAGTACCGCGAGGTCCCGTCTGGACAGCTGCTGACCCACAACCTACTCGTGTGGGGTCTGGGCGGCATTGTTGCCCCGTTCGTATTCATCAAGCTCATCGACATGCTGCTCGCGTTCTGCGGCATTATGTAAGTGGAGGTTTGTATGTTCAAAGGTGTTGCATCGCGCGCACTTGGCGTGTTCGCGCTGTTTACCGTTGTCTGCGGCCTGGGCTATACGCTCGTCGTGACCGGCATCGCCCAGGTTGCGTTCCCGTATCAGGCGAACGGTTCGCTCATTACGGTCGACGGCAAGGTTGTGGGCTCCGAGCTCATCGGCCAGAACTTCGAGGACGAGGACCACATGTGGGGCCGCATCCAGAACGTGTCAATTGTCGAAGGCGAAGACGGCGAGCTCGTGGCGTATGGTGCCCCGTCCAACCTGTCCCCGGCGAGTGAGGAGTACCGGCAGCTTGTGGACGCGCGCGTCGAGAAGATTCGCGCCTCCAACCCCGACGCCGGCATGGATGCCGTGCCCGTCGACCTGGTGACGTGTTCTGGCTCAGGGCTCGACCCCGAGATCTCCCCCGATGCCGCCGAGTACCAGGTACCGCGCCTGGCGAAGGCCACGGGCAAGAGCGAAGGCGAGGTGCGCGACATCATCGCCCAGTGCACCAAGGGCCGTTTCCTCGGCGTGTTCGGCGAGCCCACGGTCAACGTGCTCAAGGTGAACCTTATGCTGGACGGCGCGCTGTAGGTGAGGGAGTGGCGGATGAGGGCATGACTGACTATCTGAGCCCTCAATTCCACCCCGCCCATCAGTTGCGGTGAAATACGGACCGTTTTGGCTGTCAAAGGCCTTATCTACTCCGTATTCCACCGCAACTTTTTGTGGGTTGAGTAAAAGCCGGGGGAGCGTGTACGGTCGGGTACAGCGCGGTTGCTGATACGATAGGTACGTTAGCAACTGCCGCCGAGCGGCTCAAATGAAAGGAACCCTGTATGGAGTCCTCCGCCTACCCGATGCTCTTTAGCCCGATCAAGGTCGGTACGACCGAGGTCAAGAACCGCGTCTTTATGCCGCCGGTGTCTACCAACCTGGCCGATCACGGCTATGTGACCGACGATTTGGTCGACCATTACCGCGCCCGTGCCAAGGGCGGCGTGGGTCTGATCATCACCGAGGTCGTGACGGTCGAGCCTACCTATACCTATCTGCCGGGTGACATGTGCTGCTACGACGACACGTTTATCCCTGGCTGGGAAAAGCTCGCCGCCGCCGTCCACGAGTACGGCTGCAAGATCATGCCGCAGCTCTTCCATCCCGCCTACATGGCCTTTAACATTCCGGGCACGCCGCGCCTGATCGCTCCGTCCTTTGTGGGCCCGTCCTATGCCCGCGAGGCGCCGCGCCCCATCACGGTCGATGAGATCCACGAGCTCACGCATCAGTTTGGTGACGCTGCTGTGCGCATGCAGAAGGCCGGTGTTGACGGCGTCGAGGTCCATGCGGCACACGCCCACGGCATGCTCGGTGGCTTTTTGACCCCGCTCTATAACAAGCGTACCGATGAGTACGGTGGCTCGCTCGACGCCCGCATGCGCTTTTTGCTTGAGGTCATCGCCGAGATCCGCGAGCGCTGCGGCAAGGACTTTATCATCGACGTCCGCATTTCGGGCGACGAGTACACCGATGGCGGCCTGACCCTCAACGACATGATCTACGTCTCGCGTCGACTGGAGAAGGCTGGCGTCGACATGATCCACGTGTCGGGCGGCACTACCATCAAGCGCGGCTCCGCCATTCCCGCCGCCGGCACGCAGCAGGCTTCGCACGCTGCCTGTTCGCGCGAGATCAAGAAACACGTGAACATTCCCGTCGCCACGGTCGGACGCATCAATGAGGCCTGGATTGCCGAGGAACTGATCGAGGACGGCGCCGCCGACATCTGCATGATGGGTCGCGCCAACCTGTGCGATGCCGAGTTCTGCAACAAGGCGGCCGCCGGCAACGCCGACGAGATCCGTCCTTGCATCGGTTGCCTGCGCTGCCTGAACGGCATTATGTTTGGCAAGCGCATCTCCTGCACCGTCAACCCGGACGTGGAGCGCGACGAGGCCGGCTACGAGCCTGCCGCCGAGGCAAAGAACGTGCTCGTTGTGGGTGCCGGTCCCGCAGGCATGGAGGCAGCCTACATTGCTGCCAAGCGCGGCCATAACGTGGTGCTCGTGGATAAACAGGACGAACCGGGCGGCGAGATGCGCATCGCGGCCGTGCCGCCGGCAAAGCAGGAGCTCACCCGCGTGATCAAGTATCAGTACCGTCGCTTGGCCGAGGCAGGCGTCACGTGCGTCTTTGGTACCGAGCTTACTGCCGAGGACATTCAGCGTGACTACGCCGGCTACGAGGTCGTCCTGGCCTATGGCGCCGAGCCCATCGCTCCGGCCTTCATGCAGGGTTTTAAGCAGGTCATGACGGCTGATGACCTGCTGGGTGGCAAGGCTTTCCCGGGCAAAAAGATCGTCATCGTGGGCGGCGGCACCGTCGGTTGCGAGACGGCAGATTACCTGGCCCCGCTGGTCAACGACCTGTCGCCGGCCAATCGCGATGTCACCGTCATCGAGATGACCAAGACGCTCGCCGCCAACGAGGGCGGTGCCGGCCGCGCGGTGCTCATCACGCGCATGCTCTCCAAGGGTGTCCACGTGCTGACTGAGGCCAGGGTGACCGAGATTACCGAGGACACCATCAGCTACGAGAAGGACGGCGAGGTCCACACCATCACCGGTGCCGATACGCTGGTGCTTGCCATGGGCTATCGTCCCAATACCAAGCTGGCCGACGACCTGGCTGCAGCCGGTGTTGCCACCCACGTGCTGGGCGATGCCAACAAGTGCGGCAACATCCGCGACGCCATCGGCGATGGCTACAAGGTCGCCTGCGAGCTCTAGTCGTTCCCTTGGCGCATGGGGGCCAGGTTACTTTGCGCTAAGTTGATGCATGCAAACCTGACCCCATTGGCGAGGTTGCCGCCATCCCAGGGCGGCTTCATGGAATAGCGCCCGTACGCATCGAATTTCTCCTCTCATAGATGTGCGGCACAAAGAGCCCCGAGTTCATA
>CAUCTV010000079.1 GCA_958445895.1 uncultured Collinsella sp. | reverse complement strand
ACGGTCTTTATGAACTCGCGCGTCAAGCAGGCGCAAAAGGAAGGCGCCACGGTGGGCGACATTGCGGCCGGCCTGTCCTATTCCGTCATCAAGAACGCCTTGTTCAAGGTCATTAAGCTGCGCGACCCCAAGGAGATCGGCAGCCAGGTGATCGTTCAGGGCGGCACCTTTATGTCCGATGCCACGCTGCGCGCGTTTGAGCAGCTCACCGGCGTTCATGCCGTGCGTCCCGACATCGCCGGCTGCATGGGCGCCTATGGTGCGGCCCTGCTCGCCCGCGATCGCGCCGGTGCCGATGGCACCTCGACCATCCTTTCGGCTGAGGACATCGCGCACCTTACCGTGACGCAAAAGCATGTCCGCTGCGGTCGCTGCTCCAACAACTGCCAACTCACCGTCAACGACTTTGGCGGCGGCAGGCGCTTCATTACCGGCAACCGCTGCGAGAAGGGCGCCGGCCACAAAAAGCAAAAGACCGAGGCCCCCAACCTCTTCAAAAAGAAAAACGAGCTGCTCTTTGACCGCGAGGTGCTGAGCCCCGACGAGGCCCCGCGTGGTACCGTCGGCATCCCGCGCGCGCTCAACATGTACGAGAACTACCCCTTCTGGCATGCGTTCTTTACGCGCTTGGGCTTTAGCGTGCAGCTGTCCGACCAGTCGAGCAAGAAGACCTACCAGGCGGGCATCGAGTCCATGCCGTCCGAGAGCGTGTGCTATCCGGCCAAGATGAGCCACGGCCATGTGATGAACCTTATCGACCGCGATGTCGACTTTATCTGGATGCCGTGCGTGCGCTGGGAGCGCAAGGAGGATCCGACCGCTGGCAACTGCTATAACTGCCCCATCGTCATGAGCTACCCCACGGCGCTGGCGCTCAATATTGACGAGATTCGCGAGCAGAACATCGAGTTCCTGTACCCGTTTGTGCCCTATCACGATAAGACCGAGCTCAAGCGCCGCCTGTACCAGGTGCTCGCCGTCGACCGCGTGGCCGATGCGCAAGCCGGTCGCGGTCGCGTGCGCGGTCCCAAGATCACGCGCTCCGAGGTCGATGCCGCCGTCAACGCTGCCTTTGAGGCCGACGCGCGTTTCCACGAGGATATCCAGACCATGGGCGAGGAGGCCCTTAAGTGGGTCGAGGACCACGGCGGCCACGGCATCGTACTCGCCGGCCGTCCTTACCATAACGACCCCGAGATCAATCACGCCCTGCCCGAGCTTATCTCGAGCTTTGGCTTTGCGGTCTTTACCGAGGATTCGCTTGCGCACCTGGTGAAGCCCGAGCGTCCGATTCGCGTCGTCGACCAGTGGATGTACCACAGCCGCCTGTACGCCGTCGCCCGTTTTGTGACGATGCGCAACGACCTGGACCTGATCCAGCTCAACTCCTTCGGCTGCGGCCTGGACGCCCTGACCACCGACCAGGTGCAGGAGATTCTGGAAGCCAGCGGCAAGATCTACACCGTGCTCAAGATCGACGAGGTATCCAACCTGGGTGCCGCGCGCATTCGCATCCGCTCGCTCATGGCCGCGCTTAAGGACCAGGAGGCCGAACGCCTGGCCGAGGCCACGGCCGCGGGCGAGACTTACGAGCAAGGCGACGCCGCGCCGGTGGCGCCCTCTACGGATGCCCCCGCGTTTGCGAGCCGCAAGTACACGTTCGAGGCGCAGCGCGAGAGTGCTTCGACCGCGTGGCCCAAGGTGCCCTTTACCGAGCAGATGCGCGAGGAGGGCTATACCATCCTGTGCCCGCAGATGGCGCCGATCCACTTTGACCTGGTCAAAGAGGTATTCCGCGGTGCCGGCTACAACCTGGAGCTGCTGCCCTCGACTGACCACGATGCCGTCGAGGCCGGCCTGCGCTACGTGAACAACGACATCTGCTATCCGTCGATCCTGGTGACGGGCCAGATCATGGAGGCCATCGAGAGCGGTCGGTACGACCTGTCCAAGACGGCTGTGGTCATCAGCCAGACCGGCGGCGGCTGCCGTGCCACTAACTACATCGCGCTCATCCGCAAGGCGCTGCGCGAGAGCGGCCACCCCGAGATTCCGGTAATCTCGCTTTCGGCCGTGGCGCTGGGCGAGGACAACCCCGGCTTTAAGGTTACGCCGGCGCTGCTTAAGCAGGCGGTCTACGCGGTGCTCTTTGGCGACGTGATGATGCAGATGCTCTACCGTTGCCGCCCGTACGAGGCCACGCCCGGTGCTGCCAACGCACTCTACGAGGAATACATGGCGCGTGCCCGCAAGCTGGCGCCTAAGTTCAACAGGCACAACTACACCAAGCTGTGCCGCGAAGCCATCCGCGCGTTCGACACCATGCCGCTCGTGGGCGAGGGCACCAAGCCGCGCGTGGGTGTGGTCGGCGAGATCCTGGTCAAGTTCCACCCTACGGCCAACAACCATGTGGTCGACGTGATCGAGCGCGAGGGCTGCGAGGCCGTGGTGCCGGGTCTGCTCGACTTCTTCCTGTACTCCATGAGCAACGCGGAGCTGCAGAAGGACGAGCTGGGAAGCTCTGCCACTACGCGCGCTGGTATGCAGGCGCTCATCAAACTCGTGGACTGGATGCGTACGCCGGTGGAGGAGATGCTCGAAAGGTCCCGCCGCTTTGAGGCTCCCGAGCGCATCGGCACCATGGCCGACAAGGCCCGCACAGTGCTTTCGGTGTGCAACAACATGGGCGAGGGCTGGCTGCTCACGGCCGAGATGCTCGACCTGATCGACCACGGTGCGCCCAACATCATCTGCACGCAGCCCTTCGCGTGCCTGCCCAACCACGTGGTGGGCAAGGCCGTGATCAAGGAGCTGCGCCGTCAGCACCCCGAGAGCAACATCGTTGCAGTGGACTACGACCCCGGTGCGTCTGAGGTCAACCAGCTCAACCGTATTAAGCTCATGATCAGCGTGGCAAAGGAGAACATGCGCGCTGGCAAGGGCTTTAAGCTCGAGAAGGTGGCGCCGCTCGCGATGGACGAGGTCACCGGCCAGATGCGTGCCCATGATGGCTGCGTGAGCTGTGGCTCGGCCAGTGAGGAGGCCGTTGCATCGGTCGCCAAGCGTCTGGGACGTGGCATTAAGAAGTAGCTGGCCTGCTATGGGCTGGATATGAGACAAACGGGTGGCAGCCGTACCGGCTACCACCCGTTTTTGCTGGACATATGTTGCGCAAATGACCCAGCTATCAACCTTTGCGAACTCAGATTTCGGAAGTATGCGGCAAAATCTGAATAGGCCGAGCACACCGGATATGTCCAAGCCCTGTACCTGCGGTTTTATTGGCGGAAAACCGGGGTGTGCTCAAGGGTTCCGGAATTTGCCGCATACTTCCGCAAACGACGTCTCGGTGGCACAAAAAATCGCCCTCGGAACCCTGAGATAATGAACAGATGTTGCCGTTCGCCGCAAATTACCGTCCGTTTATAGAACCCACCCCCAGCGCGCGTCCTCCTTACGGTTGAATAAATACACATCTATGGAATTACGTAAGAGAGGACCGTTCCATGAGCTACAAGACCGTTTGTGTTGCCGGCGGCGGCGTGTTGGGAAGCCAGATTGCCTTTCAGGCTGCCTACTGCGGCTTTGATGTAACGATTTGGCTGCGCAGCGAGGGCAGCATCGGCCGCACCCAGCCCAAGATCGATCATGTGCGCGAGGAGTACATCGCTGCTATCGAGGGCATGGCGGACGGCACGGGCGAGTGGTGCGCCGGTATCGCCGATAGCGGCCAGCCCTTCGACAAGGAGGCGGCGCTTGCCGCCGTCGAGCGTGCCTACTCCACACTTAAGCTGGAGCTCGATCTTGCCAAGGCCGTGGCCGACGCCGACCTGGTCATCGAATCTATGGCCGAGGACACCCAGGCAAAGATCGACTTCTACAAGAAGCTCGCCCCGGTTCTGCCGCAAAAGACCGTCATCGTGACCAACTCATCCACGCTGCTGCCGAGCACCTTTGCCAAGTACACCGGCCGTCCCGAGAAGTACCTGTCGCTGCACTTTGCCAACTCTATCTGGAAGAACAACATGACCGAGGTCATGGCACAGGACCAAACCGACAAGCGCTACTTCGACGAGCTCGTCGACTTTGCCAACGACATCCGCATGCTTGCCCTGCCCGTCAACAAGGAAAAGAACGGCTACCTGCTCAATTCCATGTTGGTGCCGTGGCTGCTTTCGGGCCTTGACCTGTATGTCTCGGGTGTGAGTGACCCCAAGAGCGTCGACCTCGCGTGGACGCGCGGCACCGGCGCTCCCAAGGGGCCGTTCCGCGTGTTCGACACCGTGGGCATCCAGACGGCGTACAACATCGTCATGCAGTACCAAAAGGTCCCGGGCTTGGTGAGCCCGCTGCTCAAAAAGATGATGATGCCCTACAACTTTAAGGCCATGGCCTCCGTCCTCAAGAAAATGCTCGACGAAGGTAAGCTGGGCGAAAGCTCGGGCGAGGGCTTCTTTACGTACTAAAAATGATCTCTTGGGGGTGGAAGCGTTGGGGATCTACGGTAGTATGCGACAAGATCTGAATAGGTCGAGCAAGAGCTGTAGTGCGCGTTGACGTTTGGCCAATGGAGCGCAAAAACGCACCGTTCGCCGATACGCCTCTCGCGAGTGGTTGCCATATGGTTTGATGTTGGAAACATATGATTGCCGGCAGGCCGTAGGTGGCGTTTGCGCTGATATCGGAGGTTCCAAGTATGTTTCGTGCTCCGCTAAACAAGTACCGGGCTGGCTAACATGAGCCGCCGTTTTGTCTCGATAACCCTTGCGGTGGTTTGCCTGGCTGTGCTCCTGGGCGTTGCAGGGCAGTTTGCTATAAATCGAGAAACATCCTATATGCAGGAATGCGTTTCCGAAGGCTTTGCCATTGATGGTTACTATCGGGATGACAAAACAAGTCTGGAAACTCTGGCCTTTCTTGAGGAGGATAACCATCGGTGGCAACTGGTCGGCAAGGGCGGCAACTGCGTTGATGGACAGTTCGAGCGTATGGACGACCCCAACATTCTGGTGTTAAAGAATGAAAACGGCGAAGAATTCGGTACGGTCCACGTGGCGTATATTTCGCGCCGACGCGATCAGGGCTTGCTCTACCTATTTAGAGATACCAGGGTGACCCGTTTTTATCTGGTGAGTACCGGTCCGGCGTTTACAGTGGAGTCTGGCGATGTCGATGCGGACAGCTGATTCACGGCAATAAATCAGCGAGCGGAGCGCGGCCATGGACCGCGTCCCGCTATTTGCTCGTGGCCCGCGTCACGTCTGCGCCATGTCGTGACTCGCGGCTGCGCGCATCCATCCCACGTCGCGTATTACTGCACATCAAACTCCACGCGATCGAGCTCGGGCACATTGAGGTCGATGAGCTTGCGGGCTACACGGCGGTCGTGTGCCCCAAGCGCCTCGCTTGTCGTCACATGGGCGACAACCTCGCGCTCGACGATACCCTCCTCCTCGCCTTCGGTGGCCGAGGTCTCGACGGCAACGGTGTAATCCTTAAAGCCCGGCAGCACCGCGGCAAGCTCGCGCGTGGTTTCGGTGACGCCATAGCCGTCCTGCACGCCGGCCTGCGCCGAGCCAATGGATCCCGCGGTCATAACGATGCAGGGGATGGCAAAGATCACCGTGCCCACGATGATGCGGCGGCGCACCTTG
>CAUCTV010000078.1 GCA_958445895.1 uncultured Collinsella sp. | reverse complement strand
AACGATATGGCACCGTGGGGACACATGTATGTCAATCCTGGTCTAACAGAGCCTTTCTTTAAGTGTAAGGATGGATCATGGATAAAACCAAGATCAAGTACCTGGTGGGCATTTATGCTGCCGCCATGTGCATTATGGGCATGTTGGTGCCCGTCCCCATCGTGGCTTCTGTCGCGGCGGCGTTTCCCAACGAGAACATCGCTGCCGTTCAGATGATCATCGGCATCATCCCGTTGATGATGGCGCTGTCCGCCATGCTCGTGTCTTCCCAGCTCGCTTCGCGCGTTTCCAAGAAGAAGACGACGCTTGTCGGTCATGCTATCGTGATGCTCGCCGGCGCCTCGGTCCTTGTGTTCCACGACTCGCTCGGCCAGGTCTTAGCGGCTTCTGCTGTCATGGGCCTTGGTCTCGGCGCCGTGCAGAATTCAACGGACGCTCTTATCGCGGATTACTTTGGCGGAAAGCAGCGCTCGTTCGTCATGGGCATCTACTCCACTTTTGTTGCACTGGGCGGCATTATCTGGACGATGGTTTCCGGCATCTTGGGTTCTGCCGAGTGGTTCCACAGCTATGCGGCGTACTTCATCATGATCATTTTCATCGTGATCGAGGCTGTTTGCCTTCCCGAGGGTCATCTTGAACCCAAGCGCAAGGTCAATGTGTTTGCCAATATGCCTAAAGAGGTCGCGATTATCACGCTCATGAGCTTTGTGTTCGTACTCACGTTCCAGCTCTTCAGCTCCAACGTTTCGCTGCTTGTTGTAGGTCGTGGCTTTGGCGGTACCATGGAGGCCGGTCTTGCCTCTACCGTTATGACCGTTGCCGGTATTGCGGCTGGTCTTTTGGTCGGTCCGCTGTTTGCCAAGTTCAAGAACCTGACTATGCCGATCGCGTGGGGCGTGACGCTCGTTGGCCTGGGCCTGACGCTGGTTGCGCCCGCCTTTATGGTGCTGTGCGTTGCGGGCTTTGTCGTTGCGCTGGGCAAGGAGACCTACGTGCCGTTGGAGGGCAATTTTGCCGCCGGCAACTCTGCCCCCGAGGGACGTGCGTTTAACCTTGCCATTGGCATGGCAGGCATCAACTTTGGCATGGCACTGTCTCCCATTGTGTTTGAGGCCGTGACGTCGCCGTTTGGTGCGACGATTGACCAGAAGTTCATCGCCGGCATGATCGTCTGTGCGGCTTGTGTCGTCTTTGGCGCCATTAAGTATCGCAAACTCACCCCTGCCCAGCTTGCCGAGGCCGAGAAGATGGCGGCCGGCGGCGAGGCGGAGTAGCCGCTCGAGTAGTTGCTTTGCCGCACATCATGGTTTATCGGGGCCGCCGACATATGCCGGCGGCCCTCTGTCTATCAATGACTTTGAAAGGCTTACGGCTATGAAGTTACCTGTCAGGCGCGTTATCGGTATTCTCAACGGCTTCTTTAACCCGCTATTGCTCTGCGCGTTTCTCCCCATCATTGAAGGGGCGCCTGGCTTGGATCTGACGGGCCCCACGGGCTTTTGGGGACAACTCGTCGTGGCCACGGTGATCGCCGAGGTTCTGAGCGCACTCCCGCTGTTTGGCAAAACAGTCGGTATGTGCCTGGACTTTTTTGCTTTTGAGCAGGGGAGTGCATCACACAAGATCGCCGGTACGGTCATCGGTGCCACGCTCCTTTTTATGGTGATCGGTTTTGGCGAGATTGCCTTCCAGGGAGGATTCGGAACGATTGAAGGCCGTACGTTCTTCGCGCGTTGGGCCGGCCTCGTCACAAAGGGATGGGCCTTTGTGGTTATCGCCGGCGTGCTGCTCGATCCCTTTACAGCGGCTCTCGGCCGCATGATAGTTCGCGAAGAGAGGTAATAGATCCTCGCCTGTCGAATGCCGGCGGACGGGGCGCCGGGGCTGTAGTCTTCCGAGCGTTTACAGTCCTGTCGCTCCGTCCGCCGGCATTCGACCGCAACATGTTGGTCAAGCATAATCTTTTGGATTCTTTTGGCGTGAGCGGCTTGGTTTTGGTAGGATTTGTCAGCGGCGCGGTTGAGGGGGTTTCAAAACTGCCGTGCAGGTAGTCGAGCTGATAACGTTTTAGCACTCTGCCAAGAGCCCTTCATTTTTAATGCGTCTGCAAAATGACTAATTGCTTTGACCTGCTGAAACACTATATGTTGTGTTTGACCTAAAAAAAGAATACAGGATATAGATGCGTCTTTGTCGTATGATAGATGGCGGACAGAGAACGAGGACCTTACTCGCCCCATTTGGATAGATCTTTGAGCCCCTTGATGGGCTGCGAGGATTGTCCGCATGAGGGCCTATGGTTATCGAGAACACAGATTGCGCGACGGCGCCGCAAGACAGGGACAGGCCCTGCCGGGCATCGTTTGGCTCTGAAGCGCAATGAGACTACGACGCGAAAGAGGCAAGAGGATGAAGATCATCAAGCGCAGCGGCACCGAGGTTGTCTTTGACATCGATAAGATCGTCAATGCCATCCGCGCCGCAAACTTGGAGGTCGAGGAGAGCTCTCGTCTTACCGACCGCCAGGTGGTTTATGCGGCACAAAACGTCGCCGAGGCATGCGAGAACGCGGGCCACACCGTGTCGGTCGAGGAGATTCAGGATCTAGTCGAGGACGAGATCATGCGTCTCGACTGCTACGAGGTCGCCCGCCATTACATCATCTATCGCTATGTTCAGAGCCTGAAGCGCCAGAAGAACACGACCGACGACAAGATTCTGTCGCTCATCGAGTGCAACAACGAAGAGGTCAAGCAGGAGAACTCCAACAAGAACCCGACCGTCAATTCCGTTCAGCGTGACTACATGGCCGGCGAGATTTCCAAGGACCTGACTCAGCGTGTGCTGCTGCCCCAGGAGATCGTGGATGCTCACAATGAGGGCCTGATCCACTTCCATGATTCGGACTACTTTGCCCAGCACATGCATAACTGCGACCTGGTGAACCTGGAGGACATGCTCCAGAACGGCACCGTTATCTCGGGCACGCTGATCGAGAAGCCGCACAGCTTCTCGACTGCCTGCAACATCGCGACGCAGATTATCGCCCAGGTTGCTTCCTCCCAGTACGGCGGCCAGTCTATTTCACTGACCCATCTCGCCCCCTTTGTCGAGGTGAGCCGTCAAAAGATTCGCGGCGAGGTTGCCCGTGAGCTCGAGGAGCTCGGTGTTTCGGCATCTGCCGAAAAGGTCCGTGAGGTCGTTGAGGACCGTCTGCGTGACGAGATCCGTCGCGGCGTCCAGACGATTCAGTATCAGGTCGTGACCCTTATGACCACAAACGGCCAGGCGCCGTTTGTGACGGTCTTTATGTATCTCAACGAGGCTCGCTCAGCGCAGGAGAAGCACGACCTTGCCATGATTGTGGAGGAGACGCTCCGCCAGCGCTATGAGGGCGTTAAGAACGAAGCCGGCGTGTGGATTACCCCGGCATTCCCCAAGCTCATCTATGTACTCGAGGACGATAACGTTCACGAGAATTCCCCGTACTTCTACCTGACCCAGCTGGCTGCCAAGTGCACCGCCAAGCGCATGGTGCCCGACTACATCTCCGAGAAGAAGATGCGCGAGCTCAAGCTGTCTAAGGGCGAGACCGCCGGCAACGGCGATTGCTACACCTGCATGGGTTGCCGCAGCTTCTTGACGCCCGACCGCTCCGGTAACGGATTTAACAACGTAGCCAACGCGCTGAACTATGACCCGACCAAACCTAAGTACTATGGCCGCTTTAACCAGGGTGTTGTGACCATCAACCTGCCCGATGTCGCGCTGAGCTCGCATCAGGACATGGACAAGTTCTGGAAGATCTTCGACGAGCGCCTTGAGCTGTGCCACCGTGCCCTGCTGTGCCGTCATGAGCGCCTGATGGGTACGCTTTCGGATGCCGCACCGATTTTGTGGCAGTACGGCGCCCTCGCTCGTCTGAAGAAGGGCGAGACGATCGACAAACTGCTCGTGGGCGGATACTCTACCATCAGCCTGGGCTATGCTGGCCTGTATGAGTGCGTCAAGTACATGACGGGCCACAGCCACACCGAGAAGGAAGGCACGCCGTTCGCCATGGCCGTCATGCAGCGCATGAACGACAAGTGCGCGGAGTGGAAGGCCGAAAGTGATATCGATTTCTCGCTGTACGGTACGCCGTTGGAGTCGACGACCTACAAGTTCGCCAAGTGCCTGCAGCGTCGTTTTGGCATTATCCCGGGCGTGACGGACAAGGGCTACATTACTAACAGCTATCACGTCCATGTGTCCGAGGAGATCGATGCCTTCGACAAACTTAAGTTTGAAGGCATGTTCCAGCAGCTTTCGCCGGGCGGTGCTATCTCCTACGTTGAGGTTCCCAACATGCAGGACAACCTCAAGGCTGTCATTCGCGTGATGCAGTACATCTACGACAACATCATGTACGCCGAGCTCAACACCAAGAGCGATTACTGCCAGGTGTGCGGCTACGATGGCGAGATCAAGATTGTCGAGGATGACGGCAAGCTGGTGTGGGAGTGCCCCAGCTGCGGCAACCGCGACCAGGAGAAGATGAACGTCGCTCGTCGTACGTGCGGCTACATCGGTACCCAGTTCTGGAACCAGGGCCGAACCGAGGAGATCCGCGACCGCGTGCTGCATCTCTAATAACCATCCCAGGCTGCCCTGTAGCGAGGCCCCGGACCTTTACTCGCTATTTCGGACAGTCCTGGCTCACGACGGAGGCGCCACTGGCGCCTCCTGTTCGTGCGGAACTCATATCGAGCAAAGGTCCGGGGCCTCGCTACAGGGCAGCCAAGTTGATGTAGCTGAGATGCAGCGCGCAGTCTGCTCACTCCTCGAAGTTCTTAGCGGAAATAAGTCGAGTTGCAGCTGCGATTTACTTGCGATGGTGGTTGAGCCGCAACCCAGTTTTTATTGGACCTCGAACCCTATGCTCGATGTTCGCTTCGTTCATTGAGTTACCCTTTGCATGAGGCCGGGACATATCGTCCCGCCCGCAGTTTCGCAGGCCGCAGGCCGAGAATGTTTGAGGACGGGATGATATGTCCCGGCCTCCCGGGAGAGTTACCTATGAACTACGCGAACATTAAGTATTTCGACATTGCTGATGGAGAAGGCGTTCGTACTTCTCTGTTTGTAAGCGGGTGCCGTCGTGGGTGCAAGAATTGCTTTAACTCTGTTGCGTGGGACTTTGCTGCGGGTGAGCCGTTCGATCGTGCCGTCGAGGACAAGATTATCGAGAGTCTCGATCATCCCTTTATCGATGGTCTGACGATTCTGGGCGGCGAGCCCATGGAGCCCGAGAATCAGGCGGGGCTCGTTGAGTTTGTCGAGCGTGTTCGCGCGGCCTATCCAGTGGGGTCGGGAAAGACCATTTGGTGCTTTACTGGCGACGTACTCGAGGAGCTTATGCCGGGCGGTCGTCATCATACCGAGGTGACGGACCGCATCCTTGCCTGCCTTGACATGCTGGTGGACGGCCCGTTTGTTCAGGACCTGTACGATATCTCGCTGCGCTTTAGGGGTTCGAGCAACCAGCGCGTGATCGATATGAACGCTACGCGCGCCCGTGCTGAGCGCGAGGGCGTTGCGCTTTGTGATGCGGTTGAACTTTGGCGTGATGATCCGGTCTATTCGACCCATACTATGTAGCTTGTGGTCGATGCCGGAGGGCGTGGTACCA
>CAUCTV010000077.1 GCA_958445895.1 uncultured Collinsella sp. | reverse complement strand
CCAACAATACTCCCTCTGCCGGTGGCGCGGGGCTTACGGGTAACCTTGGCACGATCTACACCGGTGCCTCCGAGACTGGCACGTTCGCCCGCCTGGATGATAGCGGTGCCGAGTTTGCGGGCTCGGGTTCCAAGGAAGATTATTACGATTTTGGCTTGAACTACGGTAGCGACGCTTCGTCGAGTTCGACCTCTGACGGTCTGGTCCGTCATCGCCATCGCAAGGGCGAACGCAAAAAGCGTCACACCGGCGCCATTATTGCCGCTGTAGTCGCGGTGCTTCTCGTTGCGCTTGGCGCAAGCGGCTTTATGCTGCTTAACTCGGCAAAGACCGTAAAGAGTGAAGCGAAGGAGGCCGTCGAGATTGTCGGTGGCCTTAAGGACAAGGTCACGTCGGGCGATTTTTCGACGCTGCCTGACGACGCGAAGAAGATTGATGAGCTTTGCGACAGCATGAAGGCGGAGACCTCGAGCCCGCTGTGGACGGCGGCTTCGTTTATCCCGGTGTATGGCAGCGACATCAATGCGGCCCGCACCATGATCGACGCCCTGTCCGATGTCTCGAGCAATGCGCTGGTTCCCATGGCCGATAACCTTTCGCAGGCCACGCCCGGCAAGCTGTTTCAGGACGGCATGATTAACGTGTCCGCGCTGCAGGCGGTCGCCGATTCGCTTTCCAGCAGCTCGAAGGTGTTCAAGAGCGCCAACGAGAAGATCCAGGGCATTGGCGATACTCATATTTCCCAGGTGACCGAGCTGGTCGATAAGGCCAAGGACGGCTTTGCCACCCTCAACGGCGCGGTTGACGCGGCGGAGAAGGTCGCCCCCGTCCTTCCGCAGATGCTCGGCGCCAACGGCCAGACGCGCAACTACCTTGTGTACGCCATGAACAACGTCGAGATTCGTGCCTGCGGCGGCTTTGGCGGTTCGCAGGGCCTGATTTCGGTCACCGACGGCCAGATGTCGATTGGCGAGTTTGTTCCCCGCATTGGACTCAGCGAGGATGAGGCAGTCGAGAGCGTCGACGAAGAGGATGAGGCGCTGTTCGGCAACCACAGTAACCTGTACAACTCGGGCAATACCTATTCGCCTGATTGGCCCCGCAACTCGCAGCGTGTCGCCGCGCTGTGGAAGTCCCAATATGGGCAGGACGTTGATGGCGTCGTCGGCATCGACCCGGTGTTCCTGCAGTATCTGCTGGGCCTGGTCGGTAACGTGTCGCTGCCCGACGGAACGGTTGTCGACGGCACCAACGCCGCAAAGGTCCTCATGCACGATGTGTACTGGAACTATCCGGTCGAGGAGTCGGACGGCATCTTTGCATCCGTCGCCAACGCTGCCTTCGACAAGATCCTTGGCGGTATCGGCGATGTCGATGTTACGAAGCTTGTCAGCGCCGTTGAGCGCGGTGCCGAAGAGGGCCGCCTGATCGCGTGGATGAAAAACGATGACGAGCAGAACGCTATCAAGGAGATGAACATCGACGCCTCGCTGCCCGATCCGGATGACCCGAGTGAAGATCCCGTTGCTGGTGTCTACTTTAACAACCTGAGCTTCTCCAAGCTCGACTGGTACCTGAATGCCGATACGCAGATTGGCCAGGGCATCAAGAACGGTGACGGCACATGCTCGTATCGCATCACCGTTACCCTGACGAACATCATGACGCAGGAGGAGGCCGGCAAGCTGCCCGACTACGTCGCGGCGAGCGCGCCCGATGCCGCGCGCGACGACGAGCGTCTGAATGTCTCGTTGTTTGCCCCGACGGGCGGCAACATTACTGATCTGACCGTCGAGGGCACCCAGTTTGGTCTTGGCGCCGCTACGTGGCATGGAATCCCCTTCTATTCGGGCACCGTTGACCTGCATGCTGGCGAGACGACGACGATCACATATACGCTGACCACGTCAGCCGAGGCGGGGGACAAGCCGCTTACGCTGCGTCAGACTCCTACATGCCAGGCGGCTCGCGACAGCGCGTCGGCGTAGGGTTTTTCTGGTAGCGCAGATAATCGAGTACCATTTTGGGGCGGACAGGCAATCTGTTCGCCCCTATTTTGTAAGGAGAGCGCATGAAGTACTTTGGCACCGACGGCTTTCGCGGTGAGGCTAACGTTGGGCTGACGGTAGAGCACGCTTATAAGATTGGCCGTTTTGTGGGCTGGTATTACGGCGCCAACCGCGAGCGCAAGGCGCGCGTCATCGTGGGTAAGGACACGCGTCGCTCGAGTTATATGTTCGAGGCGGCGCTGGTGAGCGGCTTGGTCGCGAGCGGCGCGGACGCCTATATGCTGCACGTGATCCCCACGCCGGGTGTAGCGCATCAGACCGTGGAAGGCTGCTTCGATTGCGGCATCATGATCAGCGCGAGCCACAACCCGTTTTGCGATAACGGCATTAAGCTCGTCAATAGCGACGGTTTTAAGATGGACGAGGACGTACTGGAGCTCATCGAGGACTACGTCGATGGCAAGAGCGAGGTGCCGCTGGCCACGGGCAACCACATCGGCGCCACGGTGGACTACATGCAGGGCCGCAACCGCTACATTGCCTCGCTCATCGCCAGCGCGAACTTTTCGCTGCAGGGCGTCAAGATCGGCATCGACTGCGCCAGCGGCTCGGCGTCCTCGGTGGCCAAGCCGGTGTTCGACGCGCTGGGCGCCGACGTGCGCGTGATCAATGCCGCGCCTGATGGTTTTAACATCAACGTCGACTGCGGCTCCACGCATATGGAGCGTCTGCAGCGCCACGTGGTGGAGCAGGGCTTGGACGTGGGCTTTGCCTATGACGGCGATGCCGACCGCTGCCTGGCCGTGGACGAGCGCGGCCGCGTGGTCGATGGCGACCAGATCCTGTACGTGTGCGGCGTGTACCTGAACAAGCACGGTCGCCTTTCGGGCGGTACCGTGGTTCCGACGATTGCCAGCAACTTTGGCCTGATCAAGTCGTTGGAGCTTGCCGGCCTAAGTGCCGTGACCAGCGGTGTGGGCGACCGCCACGTGTATGCCAAGATGCGCGAGGGCGGTTACAGCCTGGGCGGCGAGCAGACGGGCCATACGATCTTTGGCGATATCGAGCGCACGGGCGACGGCATTATGACCTCGCTGCGCGTGATGGAAGTGATCCGCGCCGAGCGCGAGACGCTCTCGCAGCTCACGGCTCCGTGCAAGCTGCTACCGCAGGCGCAGGTGGCCGTGCGCGTGGCGGACAAGGACGCCGCGCTCGAGAACATGGGCGTGCAGAACGCCATCGCCGAGGCCGAGGCTGCGCTGGCAGGCGAGGGCCGCGTGCTCGTACGCAAGAGCGGAACCGAGTCGGTTATCCGCGTGCTGGCCGAGGCGCCCGACCAAGCATCCGCCGATGCCGCCATGAAGCGCATCGCCAACGCACTCGAGGCTCTGTAGTTACGCGGTTTTACCAAACCGCGTAACTGCTCGACGCTGCAAACGCCCCTAAGCGGCAATCTGACGTTCAATTTCAAGGGCGCGACCAGAAGGTCAGCGCCCTTTCATTTCACGTCACCTTGCTCGCTTAGGGTCGTTTTCGCTGACGTTGCCAAGACATTGGCGTCAACATAGTTGGCGTTGGCGATGGCGTGCTGGTCAATCCTTACAGCTCGTACAGTGTGGTGAACTTGTCCTGCAGGTAGCTGCAGTAGTAGCGGGCGTCAAAGGCCATGCCGCAGGCGCCCTTGATGAGTTCCGGCGCGTCTTTGGCGCGGCCCCACTGCCAAATGTGCTCGCCCAGCCAGGCGCGGACGGGCGCCAGATCGCCGCTCGCGCAGGCACCGGTAAGGTCGACGCCGTCGCGGCACATGGCCGGCACAAACATGGCATCGTAGGCGCTACCCAGCGCATACGTGGGGAAGTAGCCAAACGAACCGCCGCTCCAATGCGTATCCTGCAGGCAGCCGTGCGTGTCGTCGGGAACGGGAATGCCCAGGTACTCGTCCATAAAGCGGTTCCAAAGCGCGGGGATGTCCTTGGCCGCAGCCTCGCCGGCAAACAGCATACGCTCAATCTGGTAGCGCACCATAATATGCAGCGGATAGGTGAGCTCGTCGGCCTCGGTGCGGATCAACGACGGCTGCGCGATGTTCACGGCGCGGTAGAGCGTGTCTTCGTCGACGTCGCCGTAGACCTCGGGCGCGTGACGACGCAGCACCTCGAGCAGCGGTCCCATAAAGGCGCGGCTGCGACCAACGGTGTTCTCAAAGAAGCGGCTCTGGCTCTCGTGGATGCCCATGGAGGTGCCGCCCTCCAAGCACGTGCGCGCGTAGGCGGGATTGACGCCCAGCTCGTACATGGTGTGCCCCGCCTCGTGGATGATGCTGTAGACGTTGGAGATGCAGTCGTCCTCGTAGATGTGCGTCGCGATGCGCGCATCACCCACGGCAAAGCCCTCGCTAAACGGATGCTCGGTAAAGGCAAGCGTGGTGTCGTCCAGGTCCAGGCCGACAAGCTTCATAAGGTCGAAGCTCATGGCGCGCTGGGCAGCCTCGGGCACGTGGGCGTGCAAAAAGTCGGCAGCCGGCTGCTGGCCGCGCTCGCCGATGGCATGCACGAGCGGCACGACCGTGGCCTTGACCTCGTCGCAAAACGCGTCGAAGCTCTTGGCGGAAAGGCCGCGCTCGTACTGGTCGAGCCAAACGTCGTATGGATCGCGCTTGGGGTCCATGAGCTCGGCCTGATGCTTAAGTTGGGCGACGATTCTATCCACATAGGTCTCAAAGCTCGCCCAGTCGTTGGCTGCCTTGGCCTTGTGCCACACGGCGTCCGCCTCGCAGGTGAGCCTGGTCCAGGCCTCGGCTTCTTCGGTGGGGATGGCACTGGCCTCACGTTGATCGCGGCCGAGCACACGGATCTCGTCGAGCAGCTGAGGGTCGTCGATTTTGCCGCCGGCGACGGTCTCGCGCGCCAGCGAGCGCACGAGCTCAACGGACTTCTCGCTGGTCAGCAGCTTGTGATGCTCGCCGGCAAGCGTGCCCATGGCGTCGGCACGCGCTGCTGCGCCGTTGGCAGGAGCAATCGTCGCTCCATCGAACTCGGCAATCTTGAGCAGGTACTCGCGAGTCCACAGCTTGCCTTCGAGCTTGCGGAGCTTCTTGATGCTCTTGCCCGCCTTGGCCTTCTTATCGAGTTTCTTTCCCATACCTATATCCTTGATCTCGCAGGTCGAGCGCCACGGGTGGGCGCGCGGCCAGTTTGCACAGCTACCTGCCTTGTACCCAGCACGAACAAAACGGAACGCGGCGATACGCCCACACAATGTGGTATCCTGTAGCCCAATGCGTTGACGGAGAGGGTTTTGCCCGCCGCGTCGCCGGCAAGAGAGGGAAGGTCATGGGCTGCGAGCCTTCCTGCGGTGACAAGGGCCAAGCGTTCACTCCCGAGCAGCGACCTCAACGGGCACGCGGCCAGCGGCGGCGAAGCCCCAGTAGGGAAGCCGTGAGCCTCGCGACAAGGGGCACAGAGTGGGCGCGGCGGGCCAGACATCCGCCGGGTCAAACAAGGTGGTACCGCGGAATTCAACCGTCCTTGGGCAATGCACATGCCCGAGGGCGGTTTTTTTGTTACCGAACCGGGCCGCACATCCGCAGCTCCGGGTGGCTCCAGCCGCCGCGGCAAGTGGATGCGCGAGAGACGAAAGGGAAGACATGAGTCTGATTGATGATCTGGTCAAACTCGAGGAAGAGGCCAAGGAGCTCGTCGCAGGCGCCGA
>CAUCTV010000076.1 GCA_958445895.1 uncultured Collinsella sp. | reverse complement strand
CCGGCGACATGGCTGGTCTGCGACCTAAAGCCCCAGCCGGCAACGAGCGCCAGCACGGTAAAGAGCATCATGAGCACGAACACCGCGCGTGACGATGCAGCAGCCGCGACAAAGCCGCCCAACGTGGGTCCGACGATGATACTCACGTTTGAGAACATGGCAATGGCGGAGTTGATGTCTTTGAGCTCGACGGGGTCATTGGTGAGATAGGCCGGATAGGACGTGGCAATGGGCTGAGCGAATCCCATCGTAAAGCCTAGGAACACCGCGCCGAGCAGGACGACGCCGGTCGCGCTACCAAAAGCGATGATTGCCGTGCCAGTTGCGAGAGCGCCGATGATGCTCAGCAAGAAATGGCGGCGCGGACCCCAGGCGTCGAGCTCCGCGCCACCCGCAAAGGATCCCAGGATCACAAATACATTCATAAACAGGACAGCCAGCGATGTCGCGATGACCGAAGCGCCGTCCGCATAGGTGAGTGTTCCGATAACGCCGATAAAGTAGCTGGTCTGAAAACCGGTGTAGATGAGAAAGCGCATCGCCACCAGGCGCTTGGCCTGCACGGAAAGCGATGATTGAAGCTTTGAGAAAAGAGAGACGAGCATGGAGACTCCTTGTTTCATACGAATGTGGACGGCGGGCATTCGCCACCGTCTGTCAAATCAATCTATCCGCATGAAACATTAAGGACGCATCAGGACCCTTCTCTCCGTTTTTCGCCCGTCATGAACTACTTGGTAGATTGTAAGGCATGTCCCACACATCTACCAAAGCAAAATCCACCACAAAGGTGCCTGGCCCCTTTGTGGTGGTTGCGACGTTTACGCTGGTTGAGACTTGGCTAGGCCAGGTCGGCGCCGTTGGTGGCGATGACCTTCTTGTACCAGAAGAAGCTGTCCTTGCGGCTGCGGGCGAGCGTGCCGTTGCCGTCGTTGTCCTTGTCGACGTAGATGAAGCCGTAGCGCTTCTTCATCTCGCCGGTCGAGGCGCTCACCAAATCGATGCAGCCCCACATGGTGTAGCCCATCAGGTCCACGCCGTCCTCGATGGCAATCTCCATCTGCTTGATATGCTCGCGCAGGTAATCGATGCGGTAGCCGTCGTGAATCGCACCGTCCGCCTCGACCTCGTCCACCGCGCCCAGGCCGTTCTCGACGATCATCAGCGGCACCTGGTAGCGGTCGTAGACCTCCTCCAGGTAGTAACGCAGGCCCTCGGGGTCGATCGCCCAACCCCAATCGCTCTTCTTGAGGTACTCGTTGCCGGCGCCACCAAAGATGTTGCCCTGCTCCAGCAGCACCGGGTCAGCCGTGGCCGTGGCGCTCATGTAGTAGCTAAAGCTGTAGAAGTCGACCTTGCCGGCGGCCAGCGTGGCGGCGTCCTCGGGCGAAACCTCCACGTGCACGCCTTCGCGGCGCCACACGCTGGGCGCCCACGAGGGATACGCACCGCGCACCTGCACGTCGCCGCAGTAGAAGTTCATCTCGCGCTGCTGCTTTTGTGCGGCCAGAACGTCTGCCGGATTGCACGTGTGCGGGTAGCAGGCGTTGCCGGCGATCATGCAGCCGATCTTGTTCTGGGGATCGATCTGATGGCCCATGGTGACGCACTTGGCGCTCGCCAGGAACTGATGGTGCAGGGCATCGAAGCGCGCCTGTGGGTCGTCCCAGTCGCAGTCGCCAAAGGCCATGGGCGTGTCGGTTGCCTCGGGCACCATGCCGCCGCCCATCACGCCGCCAAAGCCGCCCATGAGCAGGCAATTGATTTCGTTAAAGGTGAGCCAGTAGCGCACCAGGCCCTTGTACTCGGTCATGACGGTGCGGGCGTAGTTGAGGTAGAAATCGATGAGCTTGGGGTTCTTCCAGCCTCCGTAGTTTTTGGACAGACCATAAGGCAGCTCATAGTGGCTAAGGGTGACCATGGGCTCGATGCCCTGCTCCTGACAGGCCTGGAACACACGGCGGTAGAACTCGATGCCGGCCTGGTTGGGCTCGGCCTCGTCGCCGTTGGGGAAGATACGGCTCCAGTTGATGGACATGCGGTAGCACTTAAAGCCCATCTCGCCAAAAAGCTTGATGTCGTCGAGATAGTGATGGTACATGTCCACGGCCTCGTGGCTGGGATAGTGGTACTGGGGCAGAATGCCGTCGGTAATGTGGCGCGGCTCGGAGACCGTGCCGCCGGTCATGATGTCGGGAACGCCGAGGCCCTTGCCGTCCTCGTTGTATCCGCCTTCGCACTGATTGGCGGCAGTGGCACCGCCCCACAGAAATCCATCGGGAAAAGCCATGTTGGCTCCTTTCGTACGTGTTGGGATGTTGCGTGGACGCCGAAGCGGCGTCCACGAGGTAATTTGCGTCCCGATCGGAGTTCGCGTTGAGTCGGCCGCCACGAAACCGGCCCATCTACTACGTTTAGTCGTGAACCCCCGACCACGCCGCAATTGTCAAAAATAAAACCGCAGGTAGACGGCTTGGCGGTTTTCGAAAAACCACCGTGTGGTTGGCCCCTACCACTTAAACGTAGTAGATAGGCCGGTTTCGTGGCGAGGCATGTTGCGGGACGCGCACGGACCGACCCAACGAAACTATGCCGGCTTAAGATATGCGGACGGAGCTGACGGAGACGACGTTTGCCCAGATAAAACCGACCAAAATAAACCTGTCCCTTATTGGCAGGTTCAAAACCATGCCGGTTTACGGGGCAGAACCAGTGCCCCTTGAGCATGCCAGAAACGGCAAGGACAAAACCGCAGGTAGGAGGCTTGTCAGTTTACGGAAAAACGGGGTATGGTCAGCACTCACCGTTTCAGCCCCGTAATCCGGCATGGTTTTGATTTTGGGCAGTCGCTCGGACGAGCGCATGGCATCTAGCCCCTTTGAAAAAAACCGGCGGGGCGCTCCCCCCGCCGGCTTGGTACCGAGTCTTTGTCGTTTGGGCTACTTGGCAGCCTCGGGCTTGTAGGTGGCAAACTCGATCGCAAAGCCCACGGCGGCACCCACGAAAGAGGCAACGATAGCCCAGATCATGTGGTTGATGCCGTTAACACCGGAGGGGTCGATGAAGGACAGCCAGTTGAAGACGCCCAGACCACCGGACATGTACACCACGGCGCCGGAGAGACCAATGATGAGGCCGCCCACAGCAGAACCGATGCTGGCGTTGATGAAGGCCTTCTTATCGGGCAGGGCGACACCGTAGATAGCGGGCTCGGTGACACCAAAGAAGAAGGCGGAGATCATGGCCGGCAGCGCGATACCGCGGAACTTCTCGTCCTTGTTCTTGAGATACATGGCGAAGAGCACGGCGCCCAGCGAGAAGGAGTGGGCGATAACGGAGCCCAGGATGTAGTCGTGGCCCAGAGTGGACAGGTTGACCAGCGCGATGGGCACGAGCGACCAGTGGAAGCCAAAGATGACCAGGCACATCCAGAAGGCACCGACGAGGGTGCAGCCCAGGAGGGAGCCGATCATGGGCAGGCCAAACAGCAGCGCGAAGAACTCACCAAGCAGGTTGGTGATGAGCGTGGCGATGGGGCCAATGACCAGATAGCCAAGGGTGACGGTAACGGTGACGACGATCAGCGGGGTGAAGAACATCTTCATAGAAGCGGGCATCCACTTCTTAACCCAGTGCTCGAGGGTGGAGCCAAACCAGACCATGAGCAGGATGGGGATAACGGAGCTGGTGTAACCCGAGGCAGGCATGATGAGCGGCAGGCCCAGGAACGTGGTGTACCAAGAGAAGGTGCCAGCAAAGCCGAGCTCGACGGAGCCGACAACCTCGCCCGAGGTCAGGGCAACCATGGTGGGATACACCAGGGCAAAGGCGATGGCCATGCCGTTGAACTCGCTCATCTTGAACTTCTTGGCCGCGGTAAAGCCAAGCACCACGGGCAGGAAGTAGAACATGCCGTCAGCGACGGTGTAGAGCAGCGTGTAGGCGCCGTCGTTGGCAAAGCTCGGGACCAGGAAGGTAGCGAGCGCCAGCAGGCCCTTCATGATACCGGCAGCGGCGAAGGTGCCGAGCATGGGGGCGAAGATGCCCGAGATGAGGTCGATGATCACATCGGTAACGCCCTTGGGAGCGGCATCGTCGTCATCGGCGTCGACGGCGCCGCCGTCGCTAAAACCGCCGGCCTTGAGAACGGCGTCGTAGACGTCCTCGACGATGTTGCCCACAACAACCTGGTACTGGCCGTTGGCGTGCATGACCTTGATGACGTTGGGCAGCTCGGAGATTGCCTCGTCATTGGCCTTCGACTCGTCCTTGAGCTTAAAACGAACACGGGTAATGCAGTGTGCGACGCATTTGACGTTGGACTTGCCGCCAACCAGCTCTACGATCTGGGCAGCAAGATCGTCGTATTTACCTGCCATGATCTGTCCTCTCTTTTCCAAATTTCGACAAAAATATCCCCTACCGCGAGCCGGTACCTTGCCCGCAGTTAGAAACCAAAAAGAATTGTTGCGATTGCCGCCGGGCTGGCGGCTTTACTCACTCGGTCTGCGAAGCCGATCGCAGACGGTTGATATGCATCATCAGATACAAGAGCTCCTCGTCCGAGCAGCTCTGCTTGAACTCTTTCTCGAACACGCGGTTGATGGCGTACGCACACTGGTAGGCCTCGGGAAAATCGCGGGCGGCCTGCATAAACAGTGAGGAGTTCTCGGTCTGCGTGCAGCTGCCCTTAACAAGGCGGCGAACCAAAAAGCGCAGGTGCGCAAGAAAGCGAATGTAGCAGTACGACGCCGTGTCGAGCGAGCAGCCGAGCTGCTTTTCCACGGAATGGGTTACCTCGTCAAGCACGCGGGTGCTCTTCATGATGAAGTCCATGTCCTTGGCGCGGCCCATGCCGTCGACCTCGGCGTTAACGATGTGGAGCGCGATGCTCGTGGCCTCGTTCTGACCCAGCTTGGCGCCGGTGTGCTTTTGCACGATGGCGAGCGCGGCCTGACCGATTTCGAGCTCACGCGGGTAGATGAAAGCCACCTCATGCTCGAGCGGGTTGGGAGCGCTGATCTGGTCGTCGTCGCGCTGAACGGCAAACTGCAGGTGATCTGCCAGGATAAAGGGCAGGCCACCGGACAGCTTGCAACCAAGCTGCTGGGATGCGAAGCAGGCAATGTCGCTTGCCGCGAGCAGAACGTCGTCGGGAAGTGTGCCGACCATATCCTGCAGGCTCTCGGGAACGTTATAGAATTTGCGCTGGATGAGCGACTCATCGGCAAGCTCGTAGGGCATCTCGTGAAAACCGATGCCCTTGCCAAAGACAACAACCTCTCGGCCGTCATCGCTGGCGGCGAGAGCAACGTTATTGTTGATCTTCTTTAAAATGAGCATGAAAAAACTCCTCGGACATCGGCGCTAGACGACGGGGCGATATTCCTCGTCTTCTATTATGCGCAAGTGATGCCTCCCGAGGAGTAACAAACTTGTGAGCACGTGGGCGATTGTAGGATGAAACTTGCATGCAGCGTAAGCCCCATTGGTGCGAAAGTCCGCTGAACGGTAGGAAATCGCCTGTAAACGGCAAAACCACCACAAAGGTGCCTGTGAACTGCGCCCCGAAACTTGGACTGAATAAATAGCGACTACGCCGCAAGGGCCCGGCTCCGGAACTCCTCCGGCGTCAGGCCCTTCAATCTTACCTGCCTGCGCCGCGTGTTCCAATGGGCTATGTACCCTTCCAGGTCGCGCTTGAAGTCCTCGAAGCTGCCCCACTCCCTGCCGCGGTAGAACTCGTCCTTCACGTGGCCGAAGAGCTGCTCGGTGGCGGCGTTGTCGATGCAGTTCCCCTTGCGCGACATGCTCTGGGTGATGCCCGCCCCCTCCAGCCTGGAGGTGTAGGACTCGTGCTGGTACTGCCAGCCCATGTCCGAGTGCAT
>CAUCTV010000075.1 GCA_958445895.1 uncultured Collinsella sp. | reverse complement strand
CCTCGCAGCTAAAGTCGTGGATGATGGTCTTGTCGGGCGTGTAGCCAAACTTGACGTGGTCGAACTCAACGTGGCCGGGGCGCTTCTCGGGAATCTGGGCGTCGGCCTTCTGCTCCTCCTCGGGCGCGGCGAGGAACTCAAAGACGCGCTCGGTGGCAGCGGCCATCGACTGCATCGTGTTGCTCACGTTGCCCAGCTGCTGCACGGGTTGCGTAAAGTTGCGCACGTACTGGATAAAGCTCTGGATGTCGCCGGGCGTGGCATTGCCGGTCAGCGCGAGCTGTGCGCCCACCACGACAACGCCCACGTAGCCCATGTTGCCCACCAAGCTCATAAGCGGCATCATCAGGCCCGATAGGAACTGCGAGCGCCAGCCACTAATAAAGAGACGGTCGTTTTGACGGTCGAACTCCTCGATTGAGGCCTCGGCGCGGTCGAACACCTGAATAACGTTCTGGCCGGCAAAGTCCTCCTCGATAATGCCGTTGACGGCGCCCAGGACTTGCTGTTGCTCGCGGAAGTACGGCTGCGAGAAGTGAATCATCACGGTCAGGATAATCGCGGCTGCCGGCAGCGTGAGCACGGTAACGCCGGTGAGCGGCAGGCTGATCGACAGCATCATGACGAGCACGCCGATAATCTGCGTCACCGACGTGATGAGCTGCGTCACGCTCTGGTTGAGCGACTGGCCGAGCGTATCGACATCGTTAGTGATGCGGCTGAGCACGTCGCCCTTGCTGTGGCCGTTGAAGTAGCTCATCGGCACGACGGCAATCTTGGCGGCGATCTCCTTGCGCATGCGGTAGCAAATCTTTTGCGTGACGCCGGTCATGAGCCAACCCTGGATGAGGCTGCAGACAGAGCTTGCCAGATACAGGCAGAGCAAAAAGCCGAGCGTCTTGGCGATCCAGGCAAAGTTGACATCGCCGGTACCGTTGACCTTGGAGACCAGGCCTTCGAACAGTTTGGTCGTAACCTGGCCGAGCACCTTGGGTCCCACAATGTTAAAGATGACCGAGCACACGGCAAAGGCGACGGCGGCAAACACGGCAATCTTGTGCTGACCGATATAGCCGAGTAGCTGCCTCATGGTGCCCTTAAAGTCCTTGGCCTTTTCGCCGCGGCCCATGCCACCCATGCGGCCCATGGGACCGCGCCGGCGGGTGGGCTTGGGAATCTGAGTCTTGGTCTCGTCGGCCATTAGTGCTCGCCTCCTTCCATGACGGCTGCAATTTCTTCTTGGGTAAGCCCCAGCTCCTCGGCGGAAAGCTGCGACTGTGCGATCTCCAGGTACGCCGGGCAGCTGCGCAGCAGCTCCTCGTGCGTACCGGTGCCCACCACGTGGCCGTCGTCGAGCACGATGATCTGGTCGGCGTGCATGATGGTCGCGATGCGCTGGGCCACGACCACGAGCGCAGCGTCAGTGACGTTTTTGGCCAGCTCCTCGCGCAGGCGCGCGTCGGTTTTGTAGTCGAGGGCGCTAAACGAGTCGTCGAACACCACGATCTCAGGCTTTTTGGCCAGGGCGCGGGCGATGGCCAAACGCTGACGCTGGCCGCCCGAGACGTTGGAGCCGCCCTGGCTGATGGGGGAGTCGTAGCCGCCCTCGCGCTCGGCGATAAAGTCCTCGGCTTGGGCGATGCGTGCGGCCTGGTGCATGTCGTCATCGCCCACCATGTCGCCGGCAAACTTGAGGTTGCTCTCGACGGTGCCCGAGAACAGGCGACCCTGCTGCGGGATGTAACCAATGCGGCGGCGAAGCTCGGAAAGGGTCATATCGCGCACGTCGATGCCGTCGAGCGAAATGCTGCCGCCGGTGACGTCGTACAGGCGCGGGATGAGCTGCACAAGCGTGGACTTGCCCGAACCCGTGGAGCCGATGATGCCGAGCATCTGGCCGGCGTGCGTGGTGAAGTTCACACCGCTGATGACATCGGCGCGGGCATCGGGATACTGGAAGCTCACGTCGTGGAAGGCGAGCTCACCGCGCGGCGCGTTGGCCGCGGGCAGTTTGGGCGAGACGGGGTCGTTGATGCTCGTGGGACAGGTGATGACCTCTTCCACGCGCTCGGCTGCGACTTCGGCGCGGGGCAGGATGACCGACACCATGGTGAGGATCATAAACGCCATGACGATCTGCATAGTGTAGGAGATAAACGCCATCATGTTGCCGACCTGCATCACGCCGTCAGACACGCCCTGCGCGCCAAACCAGACGATAAGCACGGTGATGCAGTTCATGACGAGCATCATGAGCGGCATCATAAAGCTCATGGCGCGGTTGGTGTAGAGCTGCGTGGTCATCAGGTCGAGGGACGCCTGGTCAAAGCGCTCGAGCTCATGCTCCTCGCGGTTAAACGAGCGGATGGGCATAAGGCCGTCGAGCAGCTCGCGGGCGGTAAGGTTCACGCGGTCCACAAAGCTCTGCATCTTTTTGAACTTGGGCATGGTGAGGCCCATAAGCACGCCGACGACGGTCGAGACCGCGATGATGGCCACGGCGATGGTCCACTCCAGGCCGGTGTGGTTGGCCAGGACGCGCATGACGGCGACGATGCCCATGACGGGGGCCATCAGGCACATGCGGATAAACAGGGTTGCGGCCATCTGAATCTGCTGAATGTCGTTGGTGCAGCGGGTGATGAGCGAGGCCTGGCTAAACTTGCCTACCTCGGCCGGCGAGAAGTGCATAACCTTGTTGAAGGTCTCGCGGCGCAGGTCGCGGGCGATGGAGCAGGCGGTGCGCGAAGCCACGGCACCGGTCAGGATGGTAGCAACGAGCGACACCAGGCACAGGCCGAACATCGTTGCCGCCATACGGCCCAGGTAGGCGTTCTGCACGTCGGCGGGGTCGATACCCTGCGCCTTGTACTCTTCTTGCACGTAGGTCACGGCGCGCTGGGTGACGATGGAGCCCGACATGGAGCCCATTTTGTCCGCCATTTGGTTGGCGCCCTCGACGAGCTTGCTTTGGTCTACCAGACCGCCCTCGACGCCCAGGCGCAGGCTCTTCATGGTGATCTTACCGCCGTCGGCATCAATCTGCTTTTGCATGTTCTGCGCCGCTGCGGCCTTCTGCTGCATCTCGGCGAGCTGCTCGGGCGTCATCGCTGCCATCTGCTCGGGGGTAGGCATGGCCTGGGCGCCGCTGTTGTCTGTTTCGTTGGACGTGTCCATCATGTCGCCCATGGAGCTGGCATCGATGCCCTGGTTAAGCGAAAGGACAACGGTCTCGGGCAGGCTCATAATGTCGGCAATTTTGCCGCCGTCGGCACGCTCCTCCTCGGTGCCCTGGTACGTTCGAATGCCGTTATGGTCTGCCTTGCTAAACACGGCCTCTACCGCTTTGGCGTCCTTGGCGCTCATAAAGAGCTTAAGGTCGTCGAGCGATTCGGCGTGAATGGTGTCGGGTACGGGCGAGGCGATACCGCCTTGCTGCACGCCCACATCGACGATGTCGCTCATATACGTAGGCAGCGCCAGATCGGCGTTGCAGCTGATTACGATGAGCGCAATAGCAGTGAGCAGCGCTAGGACATGCTTTTTGAAGAGCTTGAGAATCCTCACTCGGCATCTCTCCTTTCTTGATTGTGGTCGATGATATCGTTGGCACGCCTTAGGAGGCGCACCATCTCTTGGGTATCTGTTTCGCCGAGCTGCTCGAGGAAGGCCGCGGTGCGGTCCTCGAATTCCCGACGTTTGATTTCGAGATCTTGTCGGCCTTTGTCGGTCACCGTGACGTGTACGCGACGGCGGTCGGTTTTTGAGTGCTTGCGCTCGACCCAGCCCTTGGCTTCGAGGACACGCAGGATGTTGGCGATGCGGGCGCTCGAAACCCAGGCGCGATCAGCAAGTTCGCTCGGCGTGAGCGAGCCGCCGGCGAGCATAAGGGCGCGCATGACGGCCATCTCGCCACTCAGGGCTTTATCGGCAACGCGCGAAATGCGCTGGTGCATGCTGCCAAACTCGGTAAGAAGTTGACGCCCGAGCTCACGGAAATCGGTATCTTCCACCGAAAACCCCTAACACTAGAAACTATTTACGATGAAAGATGATACCCCTGCATGAACGCTTCATACAGTAGATATTTGGGACATGCCTTAAAATCTACCTTTGCGGGTATCTCGCGCGAGTACCCCCGGCGCGGCGAACAGTAGATTTTAAGGCATGTCCCAAATATCTACCGGGTGACGAGGCAATATAAAGAGCGCATAAAGAATTGAATTATTTCAATAATTTAAGCGTTTTAAAGAAATATTATACACATGGTTAGGCGAGGGGTTGTCATCACCATGACGACTGGGGCTTATGCAACGCCACGCGCGATGCTCCAACTTCCCGCAAGGAGACATCTGAATCAAGGGGGTTGAAGTCATGGCATTTGACTTCACGGGCAAAACCGCGATCGTTACCGGTGGCACTCAGGGCATTGGCCTTGAGATTGCCAAGGGTATCGTTGCGGGCGGCGGACACGTCGCGCTCATCGCAAGGAATGCTGCCAAGGGCGAGGCCGCGGTGGCCGAGCTTGGCGAGGGCAACAAGTTCTACCAGCTCGATGTCGCCGATGCGTCCAAGGCGCGCGAGACCGTCGAGCGGATCTTCGCGGACCTGCCCCAGACCAACATTCTGATCAATTGCGCCGGCGTTATCAGCACCAAGAAGTTTGACGAGATCGACGACACCGAGTGGCGCCGCACCATCGACATCAACCTCAACGGCACGTTTACCATGATGAATGCCGTGTACCCGCACTTTAAGGCAGCGCACAGCGGCACCATCGTCAACGTAAGCTCCGTAGCTGGCAAAATCGGCGGCGGCCTGCTCGGCACCGCGGCTTACGCGAGCTCCAAGGCCGGTGTCAACGGCCTAACCAAGGCCGTCGCCAAGGAGGGCGGTAAGTTCGGTATCCGCTGCAACGCCGTGTGCCCGTCGCTTACCCTTACCGACATGACCTCGATTCTCTCTGATGAGAACTCTCAGCGCATCATCAACGGTATTCCTCTGGGCCGCGCTGCCCAGGCCAGTGAGCCTGCGCAGATGGTTCTGTTCTTCGCTTCCGACCTCGCCAGCTTCGTTAATGGTGAGATCGGCGACTGCGATGGTGGCATCGTCTTGGACGGGTAATGCCCGCGACGATAGTTCGGCGACGGCTCCTGCGACTCGGGACCGTCGCCTTCTTTCTGGCATAGGCGCGTGCGACCACGAGTCGCACGCATCCAAAGGAGATATATATGAGTGAATCGACTGCGGTAGAGGCACCGGCAGCAAAAGAGCCGTTCTTTAAGATGTCCTCCATCCCAGGCGCCAATATCTTGGTGCCGCTTTTGTTGGGCTGCCTGCTCAACACATTGTTCCCCGACCTGTTTAAAACGCTCGGCAGTTTTACGCTTGGCATGACCCAGCAGGGTGCAGGCCCGCTTGTCGGTGCCTTTTTGCTCATTGTCGGCACGACGATTTCGATTAAGAGCGCTCCTGCCGCCGCTGCCCGCGGTGCCATTATCATTGCCGTCAAGCAGATCGTGGTCGTTGCCGTGTCGCTGCTCGTCCTTTATGTGTTCAACGACAACCTGTTTGGTATCTCGGCCATGGTAATGCTGGCGGCTTGCACCGGCGCCAACAACGCTATGTACGCTGGTCTGATGGGCACCATGGGCAATGAGGCCGAGCGTGGCGCCGTCGCCATCACCACGCTGGTTGTCGGCCCTCCGGTCACGATGATCGTGCTCGGCGCTGCCGGTCAGGCTCCGATCGGCTGGTCGCTCGTGGGCGCCATCCTGCCGATCGTCGTCGGCATTATTCTGGGTAACCTCTTCCCCAGCTTTAAGAAGATGATGGCACCGGCACTTTCCGCCATCATCGTGCTCGTCTTCTTTGCCATGGGCTCGACCATGACCTTTGGCCAGCTCATTAATG
>CAUCTV010000074.1 GCA_958445895.1 uncultured Collinsella sp. | reverse complement strand
GGTTTTTGAGGGGCCAAATGTTTTCCTGTTAGAGTCCAACGCGGACTGTTGGCACCTTTAGTTGTTAGCGGCGGGAAACGGCCGCATGATTAAATAGTTGAACTATTCTCACTACTTTCACTATTTGCACTATTGATACTATAATCACGATAACGACGACAGTAGGAAGGTGGGGACATTGAAGCGCACGATAATCAACCCGTTTAAGCCGACCGCTGGCGCTGAACCTCCGGTCCTTATCGGACGCGAGCGGGTTATTGATGATTTTAGGGACGGCATCGAAGAAGGCGTGGGCGCCCCCGGAAGGCTCATGCGCATTACCGGCCCGCGCGGGTCGGGCAAGACGGCGCTGTTGACAGAGCTCGGCGATATTGCGAAGTCGTATGGTTGGCGCGTGGTTGACGTGACTGCGGCGGGCAGTATCGTCGACGCCATCCAACATGAGCTCGCACGCACCTCGGACAATACCGAGCTTCATTTAGAAGCAAGTCTTGGTGTGGTGAAAGCGGGCGTATCTAAGTCCTCGACCGGGCCTGAGACGTTGCGGGGCGTCTTGACGCGCGTGGCGTCGCAGGAAACGCAACATGGTGCCGGTCTGCTGGTGACGGTCGATGAAATACAGGATGCGGATGCTGATGACGTGCGGCTCGTTGCAGCGGCCGTGCAGCACCTTATCCGCGAACGCAAGAATATCGCGTTTGTATTTGCTGGCTTGACCATGGGCGTAATGGACCTCATCAACGGCCGTGCCCTTACATTTCTACAACGAGCTAAGGCTGAGGAGCTCGCCTCGATTCCGCTGTCGGATGTTTCGAATTCGATGGCTTCAACCGTGGAAGGTGCCGGTTTGCACTTGGATGGCAAGGCGCTTGAAATGACGGCTTGTGCTACGAGGGGATATGCGTATCTCGTGCAACTCGTGGGCTATCGCGTATTCGCGAATGCGCGCAGGCATGCCGACCGCGATGCGTCGATTTCACTTGAGGATGCCCAGAAGGGCATTGAAGATGCGTATGGGGAGTTTGAGGGCTCCGTGCTCGACGTTGCCCTCGCCGATTTGCCGCTTCGCGCGATTGAGTACCTCATTGCCATGGCCAAGCATGAGGGGAATGTGCCGACCAAAGAGATCGCAGCGGGGCTCTCCTTGCCCCCTGCGAGCCTGACAGCGACACGACGGCAACTTATCAAGGCACAGGTTATCGATGCGCCCTCACGCGGCATGGTGAGGTTCTCGATTCCATTGCTGCGCGAATATCTGCTTAAGAGCTCGAATGAAATCCTATCAAGATATTGATATTTGTCGGATAGCTTGAAGGGGCCAAAAGCCAACGTCAGAGACTAAAAACGGCCTTCAACGCCGGCGATTGGTCCCTGCCAACCCAAAGAAGCCGCCGCAGGGATGGTTCCTGCGGCGGCTTCTTGCATCGTAGGGCGGAAATGATTGCCGAAAACCACCACAAAGGGGACGGGCACCTTTGTGGTGGTGGGGAGCGAGCTCGATGTCGCCGTTCGGGTTGAGCAACATTTCGATGAAAACCTCTACAGGATTTCGTCCGGGCTGGCGGATTTGGTCGTTTTGGGGATGCCGAGTTTGGGCGATGCGAAATCGTCAACATTGTCCTTGATCCCATCTTTAGTGAAGACGGTGACCGTATAGGTGCTGTGCCCAAATTCGCTTTTGTCGCGTATCGCCCAGGCCTGCCAGTAGGCAGCTCTGCCTCGCTCTCTGATTTTTCCAATGCGGCGGAGTTCTGTTCGCTTTAATTTCTGGTCGCTGTCGACGGTTCGGCCGACCTCATCGGTGAGCCCGCACTGTTCAAGCAGTTTGTCGAGGACTTGGTTCATGTGACGCTCATCGGTGTTTGGAGCATAGTCGTAAGCGAGGGTGATGGAGGCAAGGGGTTGGTCATCGATCAGATAGTTCATCGCTTGAGGTTCAAGGTTGAAGTAGGGAGAACGTCCGTCGACCTGACCGAGCAGCGGTAGCTTTGACCGCCAAAGCCCGGTGGGAATTGCATCTTCGTAGAGCACACCGCGGCAGATAAAGGAGAGCGAGGTGGCACGCGAGCCGGCGTCGACCATCCCGCACAAATCGAAGGGCGAGGCGATACCCAGGGAAAAGGGTGTGACGACGATAAGAAAGAGCATCACGATGGGTATGGCGAGAATGGCAATGACGTTGCGAGCAGTAGAATAAGACGACTTCATATCTGCTCCTTGAGACGAAGAGCTATCAAGAACGAGAGAAATGAATATGCTTTAATCACAGTTCATTTTAACCTCAATACGAGCAGGAATAACGGATATTAGGAGCGAGCTCGATGTTGATGTGGACCAACACAAAGGTGCCTGTCCCCTTTGTAGTGGTTCCGTTTGTCTCGATCTGTAACAGCTGGGCTGTTAAAAGCGGGCCTGGTGTTACAGATTGAGATTTTTGGGCGGGGCTCCGCGCTCCATCTCAATCTGTAACACCTGGGACCGAAAAGGGCTGCTAGATGTTACAGATCGAGACGGTAGCGCGCCTGGGCAGCGGCGGGCTGACATCTCAGTACCCTATCCGTAATTCACTCAGAAAATCTTATATATAGAGACTTAGATTTGTGTATAAGATCGCGCAAAGCTGGCAACAATACTTCTCGAACAACGTGAAGCCGCCCCGTAGGGCGGCCGCCCCAAGAGAGGTGATTCCATGAGAATCGATAAGCTAGCAATGACGTCGCGCGAGGCGCTGCAGACCGCCATGAGCACGGCTGCCGACGCGCAGGCCGGCGCGGTGGAGCCGATTCACCTGCTGTCCGCCCTGCTTGGTGCCGGCGAGCGCAATATCTCCGTGATCATCGAGCGCATCGGCGCCGATCCGGCCCAGCTTGCACGCTCCACACAAGATGCCATCGACCGCGCGCCCAAGGTTTCGGGCGAGGGCCAGCAGATGGGCCTGTCCAATGAGCTCGTCCGCGTCATCGAGAAGGCCGAGAAGAAGGCCACCAAGATGGGCGACAGCTTTGTGGTGACCGAGCATTTGCTGATGGCGCTTGCCGAGGACAAGGGCGAGGCTGGTCGTGTACTGCGTGACGCCGGCGTCACCAAGGAGCGCATCGAGCAGGTCTACGAGGAGCTGCGTGGCGATGACCGCGTGACGTCTGCCGAGGATAAGACCCAGTTTGAGGCGCTGGAGCAGTACGGTCGCAACATCTGCGATCTGGCCCGCGCCGGCAAGCTCGACCCGGTCATCGGCCGTACCGACGAGATCCGCCGTACCATCCAGGTTCTGTCCCGCCGCACCAAGAACAACCCCGTGCTCATCGGCGAGCCGGGCGTCGGCAAGACGGCCATCGTCGAGGGCATCGCCCAGCGTATCGTGGCCGGCGACGTGCCGAGCACCCTGCGCGACCGCGACCTCATCGAGCTCGACATGAGCGCGCTGGTCGCCGGCGCCAAGTATCGCGGCGAGTTCGAGGACCGCTTGAAGGCCGTGCTCAAGGAAGTGCAAAAGTCCGAGGGCAAGGTCATCCTGTTCATCGATGAGCTCCACACCATCGTGGGCGCGGGTGCCACCGAGGGCTCCATGGATGCCGGCAACATCCTGAAGCCGGCGCTCGCCCGTGGCGACTTGCACGCAATCGGCGCGACTACGCTCGACGAGTATCGCAAGTACATCGAGAAGGATGCGGCACTCGCCCGTCGTTTCCAGACCGTTATGGTGAGCGAGCCTACCGTCGAGGACACCATCTCGATCCTGCGTGGCCTCAAGGAGAAGTACGAGATCTTCCACGGCGTGCATATCACCGATAGCGCGCTCGTGGCCGCCGCCGACCTCTCCGATCGCTACATCGCCGACCGCTTCCTGCCCGACAAGGCCATCGACCTGGTCGATGAGGCCGCAAGCCGCCTGCGCATGGAGCTCGACAGCATGCCGGTCGAGATCGACGCCACCACGCGTCAGCTCACCCAGCTGCAGATCGAGGAGCAGGCGCTCATGAAGGAGACCGATGACGCCTCCAAGGAGCGTCTGGAAGCCCTGCGCCAGGAGATTGCCGAGGTCCAGGAAAAGCTCAACGTGCAAAAGGCCGGCTGGCTCAACCAAAAGAACGCCATCGATCATGTTCAGGAGCTCAAAGGCCAGCTCGATGAGGCCAAGATCGAAGAGGAACGCGCGACGCGCAACGGTGATCTGGGCCGCGCGTCCGAGCTGCGCTACTCCGTGATTCCGGGCCTGCAGCAGCAGATTCAGGAGTCCGAGGCTGCGCTCGAGGCACAAAAGGAGCAGGACGGCGAGGGCCTCAACGAGCAGGTGACCTCCGACGAGATCGCCGAGGTCGTGAGTGCCTGGACCGGCGTGCCCGTGTCCAAGATGATGCAGGGCGAGCTCGACAAGCTCAAGGGCCTGGAGGGCGAGCTGCATAAGCGCGTTATCGGTCAGGATGAGGCGGTCTCCGCTGTGGCCGCGGCCGTGCGCCGCAGCCGTGCGGGCCTCTCCGATCCGGACAAGCCCATCGGCAGCTTCTTCTTCCTGGGCCCCACCGGCGTAGGCAAGACCGAGCTCGCCAAGGCGCTGGCCGAGTGCCTGTTCGATGACGAGCGTGCGCTCGTGCGTATCGACATGTCCGAGTACATGGAGAAGTTCAGCGTCCAGCGTCTGATCGGTGCGCCTCCGGGATACGTGGGCTACGACGAGGGCGGCCAGCTCACCGAGGCCGTGCGCCGTCGTCCGTACTCCGTGATCTTGCTCGACGAGATGGAGAAGGCTCATCCGGATGTTTTTAACGTGCTATTGCAGGTGCTCGACGACGGCCGTCTGACCGATGGCCAGGGTCGCCAAGTGTCCTTCAAGAACACGATTATCATCATGACGTCCAACGTGGGTTCCAAGGCTATCGCCGATCTGTCCGGCAAGGACGAGGAGGAGATGCGCCATCAGGTCGACGCGGCCATGGCTCAAACCTTCCGCCCCGAGTTCCTCAACCGTATCGACGATATCGTGGTGTTCCATCCGCTCGGCATGGCGCAGATCGAAAAGATCGTCGATATTCAGCTCGCCGACGTCCGCGCACGTCTGGCCAAGGAGCGCATGACGCTTGCCATCACCCCGGCGGCCAAGCAGATGCTCGCCGTGGGCGGCCTGGACCCGGTCTTTGGCGCCCGTCCGCTCAAGCGTCTCGTGCAGCGCGAGGTCGTGGATGCCATTGCCGCCGCTATTATCGACGGTACGGTGCGCGAGGGCGATCAGGTGACGGTCGATGCCGACAAGGACGGCGGCTTTACCGTCGTGTGCGACAACACGCCGACGGCCACCTACGAGGTTCCAGACGCCGAGTAGATTTTGGGGCCGGCTTTAAAACCGCCCCCCATCGCAAAACGCCAAGGGCGGCGGATCCAATTGGATCCGCCGCCCTTTTTCGTGCGACAATCGATGATGTTGAACGGATGCGATGCAAGGAGATGCGCAGATGACAGACAAGAACAAGACGAACACGCCGGCGACCGATGCCGCACCCGCCGCACCCAAGCCTGCGCCTAAGCCGGCACCCAAGCCGCGCGACCCCTATATTCGCGCCGAGAACGAGGACGACGACGGCTACGATCCCTACAGCGATCGCCGCCCCGAGCGCGAGCCCCTCTTCGAAGCCGACCCCTGGCGCTAAGTAGCTCATTTGGGACGGGGCTTTTTTAGCTACTTTTGCCCCCTCCCGCCTGCCTGATGATTTTTCTGGGACGGGGATTTAATAATCATTCGGTACAAAATGATTATTAAATCCCCGTCCCAGAAAAATCATTCTCTCGAGCTTGGTGGCTCCTCAGCCGTTCGACATCCTCCGGGAGACCAGTAACAGAAAAATTTGCTTACCAATTAATCAAGATACGCATAAATCTTGCTCTCCTGCTAATCAAGAATCGATATAATCTTGATTAGCA
>CAUCTV010000073.1 GCA_958445895.1 uncultured Collinsella sp. | reverse complement strand
GGCAACCGAGATGCTGCAGGACTACTACAAGGTGACCGGCAACCCGGTACTGCTGCCCGAGTACGGGTTCTACCTTGGTCATCTTAATGCCTACAACCGTGATGGCTGGTCAACGACCTCGGGTCAAAAGAAGTGGGAGACCAAGGGCAGCAAGTCCTCGAGCGAGAAGGGCAACGTTAAGTACGAGTCTGGCATGTCGACGGGCTACAAGCTCGACGGCACACTTGCGGCCGAGACGCTCAACGGTGAGGGCCCTACGGTTGATACCGAGAACATGAAAGCGACCGATTTCGACCGCCAGTTCTCTGCTCGGCAGGTTATTGATGACTACGAGGACAACGACATGCCGCTCGGTTGGTTCCTGCCGAACGACGGCTACGGCGCCGGCTATGGCCAGAACGGTTACTACAAGACCGGCGGCGTCAACTCCGACGGAACGAGCTCGGCTGACCGTCTTAACGCTGTGCGTGCCAATGTCGACAACCTTAAGAAGTTCACCGAGTATGCCAACTCCAAGGGTGTGAGCACGGGCTTGTGGACCCAGTCCAACCTTGAGCCCGACAGCAACTCCGAGACCCCGTGGCACCTGCTTCGCGACTTCGACGCCGAGGTCAAGACGGGAGGCATCTCTACCCTTAAGACCGACGTCGCCTGGGTTGGATCTGGCTACTCCTTTGGTCTTAATGGCATCAAGACAGCTTATGATACGGTGACGACCGGCGCCAACAAGCGCCCCAACATCATCACACTCGATGGTTGGGCCGGCACGCAGCGCTTTGGCGGCATTTGGACCGGCGACCAGTATGGCGGTAACTGGGAGTACATTCGCTTCCATATCCCCACGTATATCGGTCAGAGTCTTTCGGGCAACCCCAACATCGGCTCCGACATGGATGGCATCTTTGGCGGCGACCCCATCATCTCTGCGCGTGACTACCAGTGGAAGACGTTCACGCCCTCTATGCTTGACATGGACGGTTGGGGCACCTACCGTAAATCGCCCATGACGCACGGCGATCCCTACACAGGCATCTCGCGCTTCTACCTCAAGCTCAAGGCGCAGCTCATGCCCTATATCTACACGAGCGCGGCCTCGGCGGCCAACATCGACACGGGTAACGGCGATGCCGGCCTGCCCATGATCCGCGCCATGCTGCTTTCCGACAACTCCGAGTACGCCGCAAGCACTTCGACGCAGTACCAGTATATGTTCGGTGAGAACTTCCTAGTGGCACCGGTGTATCAGGATACCCAGGCAGACGAGAACGGCAACGACATTCGCAATGGGATTTACCTCCCCAACTACGGCACCGACGAGAATCCCACCATCTGGATCGATTACTTCTCGGGTAAGCAGTATCGCGGCGGCCAGGTTCTCAACAACTACGAGGCTCCGCTTTGGAAGCTGCCGCTGTTTGTGAAGGCCAACGCTATCGTGCCGATGTACGCCGAGAACAACAACCCCGAGGCCGTGAGCGACACCAACACCAAGGGTACCGACCGCAGCCAGCGTATCGTCGAGTTCTTCGCCACCGAGGGCGACGGCACCTTTACGCAGTACGAGGACGACGGCTCCTCCATCGTGAACAACACGAGTGAGGACGATTCCTACGGTACGATCGACAATATCTCCTACGGTGAGCATGTGAGCACCGTCTACAGCTCCAAGGCCGCAGGCGGCACCGCGACCTTTACCGCCGAGGCCTCGCAGGGTGGCTACAACGGCTACGACTCCAACCGCACCACGACCTTCGTGGCCAACGTGTCCGCCGAGCCCACGAGCGTCGTCGCCAAGAACGGCGGATCCGCGCTCAACGTGGTTGAGGTCGACTCGCAGGAGACCTTTGACGCCGCGACCCCCGAGGCCGGCCAGGCGGTCTACTTCTACAGCGAGACCCCCAACCTCAACCACTACGGCAGCGATGCGGACGGCACCGAGGCCGAGCAGGGCGAGAGCTTCAACAACACCAAGATCACCACGAACCCCAAGGTCTACGTCAAGTTCGCGAAGACCGATGTTGCTGCAGCGGCGCAGACGCTCGAGTTGGGCGGTTTCGTGAACGCCGACGCCACGCTCACAGCCGATCGCCTCAACGAGAGCCTCTCCGCACCCACGAACCTTGCTGCCCCCGAGGACGTCACGACCCCAACGAGCATCAAGCTCACCTGGGGAAAGGTCGATGGTGCTACCTCCTACGACCTTAAGGTCGACGGCACCGTGTTCGCCGTGGGTGATGCGGCCGAGTTCACGCACACCGACCTCGCCTACAATAGCAAGCACACCTACCAGATTCGTTCGCGCAACGCCGAGGGCTACTCCGCCTGGAGCGATGTGCTCGAGGCGAACTCCGCACTCGATCCGTGGCGGAACGTCCCCGACGCCGAGCAAATCACCTGGGAGGGCTCACTTTACGGCAGCCATAAGGCCGAGCTCGCCTTCGACCATGAGTTCCAGTCGGGCGACGGCGGTTTCCACTCCGGTGGCAACGATCTGGGCAAGGCGCTTACCGTTGACTATGGACGCGCTTACAAGCTCGATAAGCTCGAGTACTATCCGCGCGATGACGCCGGCAACGGCACTGTGACCAAGATGCGTGTTGAGACGAGTCTCGATGGCGTCCACTGGACGAGCCAGGAGGTCGATTGGGCACGTTCCGCTGATTGTAAGACGGTAGCGTTTGACGGCACCGTGGCCGCCCGTTACGTGCGCATGACACCGCTCGCCTCGGTCGGCAATTTCTTCTCCGCGTCCGAGATTGCCATCTACAAGACCGACGGCACGGATGGCTTCGCCGTGGGCTCCAACCTCAACAAGGCCACGATCTCCGACGGAGACTACTCCAACATGAAGAACTATCTGGGCCTCGAGAATCGCGAGCCCGATACCCCGACGTTCGGTTCGCAGATCCGCGACCACTTCGCCGACCTCAACGATAACGGCGTTTACGACGTCTACGATTACTCGTTCACCATGGCGGGTCTTGACGGCGGCACTAAACAAAAGGGCAAGGTCGCAGGTTCGCTCGCGGTGATTCCGAGCAAGACCGAGGTCGAGGCCGGTGATGAGATCACCGTTGATGTCTATGCGGCCGACGCCAAGAACGTCAACGCCCTGGGCGCTCTCGTCAACTTCAAGAGCGACCAGTTCGAGTTTGTGTCCGAGAGCATCGCGCAGGACGGCTCGACTGCCGGCATGGAGAACCTGTCTCGCGAGAAGGTCCAGTTCGCGGACAGAACGCAGACTATCAATCTCGCCTTTGCCAACCGCGGCGATGGCAAGCTCTACAACGGTACCGGCGCGGTGGCGAGTTTCAAGCTCAAGGCCAAGACCGCCGGCAAGGTCGAACTGCCCTCGACATCTTGGCTCATCGGTCCGGCATGCGACGCACTTGAGTTTGCGAGCGACGGCACGGTGACGATGCCGGATGTTCCTCAGCCAACGGTCGCCGAGTACGGTCAGGACGCCTTCAACATCACGATGACCAACGATGAGCTCACGACCGACGACGGGACCAACGTCGAGAAACTTATCCAGCAGAAGAGCTATAACGCGCTGTTCGATAATAACGAGGGCGACAACGGCTTTGAGTTCCTATGGAACTGGAGCGGCAACTGGGACAGCGAGGGTAAGCTTCCGAGTTACGTGAAGCTTCCCACCACGATGACATTCGCATTTAAGACGCCGTCGAAACTCGATAGTGTCGAGGTCGTTAACCGCAACGGTGGCAACGGAACCGTGCAGAAGATCAAGGCTGTCGTGACGTTCGAGGATGGCTCGACCCAAGAGTTCGCGGGCGGGGAGTACGATTCCTTCCTGGCTCGCTACGCCTTTGACCTCTCTGCCGAGAACAAGGGCAAGAAGGCGACCAAGGTCGAGGTCACGCCGCTTGAGGCATCGGGTGACCAGATGCTCACACTGCGTGAGGTCAACTTCAACTACACGCAGGGTGTCGAGGCCATCGAGGGTGTCGAGCTAGGCAAGAACCAGACCGAGTTCTTTGAAGGCGACATTACGCCCGTCGACGCCAAGGCTACGCCTGAGAGCGCTGGCTACCCCTATGTGACGGTCGAGAGCTCCGACCCCTCTGTGGTAAGCGTCTCCGCTGTTCAGGCTGGCGATAGCGTGAGCTACTACCTGCGTGCCAACAAGGCCGGCAAGGCAAAGATCACGGTGGCGTCGGTACTCGACCCCTCCAAGACCGCATCCTATGAGGTCGAGGTCAAGGCTGGTGTCGATACCTCTGCGCTCGTAGCAGCGCTTTCCAAGGCCGCGGGCTACAGCGAGTCCGTCTACACCAAGGATTCCTATGCAGCTCTCACCACTGCGGTCGAGGCGGCTCAGAAGCTCCTCGACAGCGGCCAGGGCAGCTATAGCAAGAAGGATGTCGCAGACGCCACAGCCAAGATCGAGAAGGCAATCGACGGCCTCAAGATGCGCCCTGTTGATGAGAAGATTCTCATCAACACGCCCGAGAACCGCAAGAACGTCAAGGTGGCCGGCTTCTCGAGTGAGGCCGACTACGAGGGCAGCAACGCCGTCAACGCTCTCGACGGCGACGAGCGGACGCTTTGGCACAGCGACTGGGCCCATGGGACCGGTATGCCCCAGTATCTGAGTGTCGACCTGGGCCGCGACTACGATCTCACCGACGTTACATTCCTGCCGCGCCAGGACGGCGGCACTAACGGCGATATCTTCGAGGCCGAGATACTGGTCTCCGACACTGCCGACGGTTATGAGAAGGGCACCGCCGCGTCGATGGGTACGTTCGCCTTCGACAACGATGGCCGCGTGCTCACCGACCGTGGCGACTGGAAACAGATGAGCTTTGGCGCCGCGCGCGGTCGCTACGTGACCGTCAAGGTGATTCACGCCGGCGGGGGCGACGTTGATGCCTACTGCAGCATGGCGGAGCTCAAGTTCTACGGTACGGCCGTCCCCGATCCGGTGGCGAAGGATGATCTCACTGCCGCGATCGAAAAGGTTGATGCCGAGCTTGCCGCCGGCGACCTCAAGGCCGGCGACTACACCGAGGCCTCCTGGACGGCGCTCGAGAACGCCCTGGCGAGCGCCCGCGCCATCTTGAGCGACGAGGATGCCACGCAGGACGAGGTCGACCAGGCGCTCAGGGCGCTCGAGAGCGCCCGCGACGCGCTCGAGAAGACCCCGGTGGTCCCGGTCGAGAATCCGACTAAGAAGCAGCTCAAGGCCCTGGTCAAGCAGGCGAAGGAGACTGACACCAGGGGCAAGACGGCCGAGTCTGTCAAGGCCCTGACGGATGCCATTACCTACGCCGAGGACGTCTTGGGTGATGAGAATGCTTCCGACACCCAGATCCAGGCGGCCTATAGCCAGCTCAAGCTGGCCATTGAGAGCCTCAAGGATGCCGATTCCGGCAACCAGGGCGGCTCGGGCAACCAGGGTTCCGGCAATGGCTCGAACGGCGGCAACCAGGCGGGCAAGCCCGCAGGCGACAAGGCCCAGGGCAGCAAGAAGAACGGTTCGGCGATTCCCAATACCGGAGACCAGACGGCGGCGACCGTCGCGACCGTCGGTGGTCTTGGCGCCATCATCGCCGCGATCGGCGCTTTCTTCCATCGTCGCAGCAAGGCTAAGTAGCCCCAGCAACAGCTAAGCAAGCGTGCCCGCCGTCCCACCCAAGGACGGTGGGCACGCTTTTTGAATGTAGGCAGAAAGCTCCGACCCTTCGGCCTTAATCTCGCAAAGCGTTCCGTCTCCCGCCGAACACATCAGCATCGGCGGCTATACTTGAATTATTTGCAGTTAAGGGTCGCGGATTGGCCGCGTCACCGCTCTCAACAGGAGGTCTTTGTTTATGGCAGATCAAAAGCCGGTTGTCGGGATCATCATGGGCTCCAAGTCCGATCTGGGTGTTATGGAAGGCTGCACCGCCGAGCTCGAGGCGCTCGG
>CAUCTV010000072.1 GCA_958445895.1 uncultured Collinsella sp. | reverse complement strand
TCCATGGGCTCGGGGGCAGTACAGGTGTCGCATTTAACGTGCTCGGTATCGATCATGCGAGCTCCTCCTCAAAGTTATCGATCAGGTTGTTGCCCAGGCGGACGACGGCGGCGCGGGTGCGCTCGTCGGTGGCGGAAAGCGCAGCGTCCTCCAGCTTGGCGCGGATGAACAGGTCCTCGGCTGCGTTTTGGTCAAGGCCGCGGCAGGCGAGGTAGAACAGCTGCTCGTCGCGGACGTGGCCGATGGTGGCGCCGTGGTTGCCGGCGACGTCGTCCTCGTCGCAGAGGATGACGGGAACGGTTTTGTTGTCGACGCCCTTGTTAGCCAAGAGCACCGTCTCGCGCTCGGTGCCGGTTGCACCCTTGCAGCCGTGCACGAGGTCGATGGTGCCGCGGTAGACCTTCTTGGACGTGCCGGTCAGCACGCCGTTGGCGTCGATTTCGCACTCGGTCTTGCGACCGCGGTGGCGCAGCTCGTAGTTAAAGTCGCGCACCTGCTCGCGGGCGCCCAGGTAATCGGTATCGATGGTCACCTTGGCGGTATCGCCCAGCAGGTCGCCGGCAAGGCCGGTGGCGCTGGCGCCGGCACCCAGGACAGTGTGCTGCACGTTGACGCGCGCGCCCTCGTCTAGGAACAGGCCGGTGTCGTCGAGTGCGATCCAGCTGTCGTCGAGTGTCTGCGTGCAGGTCACGTTGACGGTGGCGTACTCGTGGGCGCACACACGCAGCACGGAGCCCACGACGCCCTCGCCGGCAACGGGGGAGTCCAGGGCTAGGGCGAGGTCGAGCGTTGCCTGCGGGCGGGCGACGACGTCGATGGCGGCAATCGCAGCCGCTGCGTCGACGCCACTCACGCGCACGGTAACGGCGGCGTGCTGGTAGGCGGGAACATCGATGACGATGCGCTTGGTGGCGTGCTCGGTCAGATACGCATAGGCAGCCTCGCCCATGCCGGTCTCGAAGGCCTCGGCAGGGGAGAGCTCCTCCTCGAGCTTGATGGCGCCGGCCTGGTAGACAGAGGTGGCGGGCACGTCGAGCTCGGTCTCGGGCGTGATGCGGGCACGGTCGGCAGCGTCGCCGGGGGCGGAGGCGCGGCGCTCGGGGAAGCGCTCGGCCATGGCGTCCATGGCGGCGTCGAAGGCGTCGGCCGAGCCGGCAAGCTGCTCGTCCAAGCCCTCGACCTCAACGGCCTCGGCGGGAGCGGCGGCAAGTTCGTTCGAAAGCTCGAGCTTGGTCTGGTTCATCTTGAGCCAGCCCCAGGTTGCTGCGGGCATCGCGTTGACCTGCTCGAGCGTGGTGGCAGCGGTGTTGGTTTCCTGTTTCATTATCCGATCGCTCCTTCCATCTCGAGCTTGATTAGGTTGTTCATCTCGACGGCGTACTCCAGCGGCAGCTCCTTGGAGACCGGGTTGGCAAAGCCGTTGACGATCATGGTGCGGGCCTCTTCCTCCGAGATGCCGCGGCTCATCAGGTAGAACACCTTGTCGTCGCCGATACGGCCGATGGTTGCCTCGTGGCCGATGTCGACGTTCTTGGCGCGGATGTCCATGGCGGGGATGGTGTCGGAGCGGCTCTGGTCGTCGAGCATCAGTGACTGGCAGCTCACGGTTGCCTTGGAGCCCTCGGCCTTGGGCGTGGCCACGATGGAGCTGCGGAAGGTCTGAATGCCGCCGCTCTTGGAGATGCCCTTGGTCTCGACGGTTGCCGAGGTCTCGGGGGCGTTGAGCACGACCTTACAGCCGGTATCGAGGTTCTGCCCGGCGCCGGCAAAGGTGATGCCGGTAAAGCTCGACCGGGCGCGGCGGCCGTTGAGCACGCTCATGGGGTAGAGGTAGCCCACGTGGCTGCCGAAGGAGCCACTGATCCACTCTATGTCGCCATCCTCGTCCACGCGCGCACGCTTGGTGTTGAGGTTGTACATGTTTTTGGACCAGTTCTCGATGGTCGAGTAGCGCAGGTGCGCACGCTTGCCCACAAAGAGCTCGACGGCGCCGGCGTGGAGGTTGGCCACGTTGTACTTTGGCGCGGAGCAGCCCTCGATAAAGTGCAGGTCGGCATCGTCCTCGACGATGATGAGCGTGTGCTCAAACTGGCCGGCGCCCTTGGCGTTAAGGCGGAAGTAGCTCTGCAGCGGGAAGTCCAACTTGGTGCCCTTGGGCACGTAGACAAACGAGCCGCCCGACCACACGGCACCGTGCAGGGCCGCAAACTTGTGGTCGGTGGGCGGGATGAGCGTCATAAACTTCTCGTGGATGAGCGGCTCCCACTGCGGGTCGTGCAGGGCCTCCTCGATGCCGGAATAGACGATACCCATCTTGGACGCGGTGTCCTGCATGTTGTGGTAGACCAGCTCGGAGTCGTACTGCGCGCCGACGCCCGCCAGGTAGCTGCGCTCGGCCTCGGGGATGCCCAGGCGCTCAAAGGTGTTCTTGATGTCGTCGGGCACCGACTCCCAGTCGTGCTTTTGGTCGGTGTTGGGCTTGACGTAGGTGACGATGTTGTCCATGTCCAGGCCCTCGATGGAGGGGCCCCACGTCGGATCGGGGAAGCGGTTGAAGATCTCGAGGGACTTGAGGCGCAGGTCGAGCATCCACTGCGGTTCGTCCTTCTTGGCGCTGATCTCGCGCACGATGTCGGGCGTGATGCCGGCGTCGAGGCGCTCGAATCCCTCCTCGCCATAGGTGAAGTCGTAGAGGCTGCGGTCGATGTCCGCGACCTCGGTGCGGTTCTTGGTCATTACGTCGCCCCTTTACGCCTGCTGCTCGGCAGCGGCGGCCTCGGCCTGGGCGCGCTGCTCGGCGGCCTCGCGCTCGAAGGTCTCAAAGCCGTTCTTGTCGATCCAGGGGATGAGCGAGGCGTCGTCCTCGCGCACGATGTGACCCTTGACCATAACGTGGACGCGGTCGACATCCAAGTGCTCGAGGATGCGCGTGTTGTGCGTGATGATGAGCATGGAGCCGTCGCAGCTCTTGCGGTAGGCGTCCATGCCGTGGCTGACGGTGGAAAGCGCGTCGACGTCCAGGCCGGAGTCGGTCTCGTCTAGGATGGCGAGCTTGGGCTGCAGCAGCAGAAGCTGGAGCATCTCGACCTTCTTTTTCTCGCCGCCCGAGAAGCCCACGCCCAGCTCACGGTTGAGGTAGGAGGTATCCATGTTAAGCTCGGCCGCGAGCTCCTTGACGCGACGTCGGAACTCCTTGCCCTTCATCTCCAGGCCGGGGCGGCCGGCGATGCTGGCGCGCAAAAAGCTCGACAGCGGCACGCCCGGGATCTCGACCGGGGCCTGGAAGCTCAGAAACAGGCCGGCGCGCGAACGCTTGTCGGTGGTGAGCTCGGTGATGTCCTGGCCGTCAAAGACGATACGTCCGTCGTTGACCGTGTAGACGGGGTCGCCCATGACCAGGTGGCCGAGGGTGGACTTGCCGGCTCCGTTGGGGCCCATCAGCACGTGGGTCTCGCCGGCGGCGACGTTGAGGTTGACGTTGTGGAGGATGGTCTTTTCGTCCACGGAGGCGGTCAGACCTTCGATGGAAAGCAGCGGATTTGCGCTCATGCTGTCCCTCTCTGTATATGGTGTACTCATGGGTGTGCGAAACCCTAGGAATCTTCTCGGAATAAAGTTACTATGGGTTCGGCGTTAGTCAAGGGAAAACCCGACTAATCCACTCGACTTTTCAAATTCTGGGACAAAATAACCTGTTGTGTTTGTCCCACTTACTTAAGAAATGGGACAAACAAACCTGGTTATGTTGTCCCAGATGCAATGGGAGGGTAGGTATGCTCATTTCTTCTAAGGGCCGCTATGCCCTCCGACTGATGATCTATATCGCAGCGCTTGGTGACGCCGAGGGCAAGATCGCCCTGCGCGAGGTCGCCGACCGCGAGCGTATCTCGCAAAAGTATCTGGAACAGCTGGTCCGTCCGCTCATGAAGGCGGGCCTCCTTAAGAGCGTGCGCGGCAAGGGCGGCGGCTACATGATGGCCAAGGACCCGGCCGAGGTGCGTGCCGGCGACATCCTGCGCGCCGTCGAGGGCAGCACGGCTCCGGTGGCGTGCGACGGCATCGACAACAGCTGCACCCGCAGCGATTTGTGCTCAACCGTCAAGTTCTGGCGCGGCCTGGACGACGTGATCGAAAAGTACGTCGACGGCGTGACGTTGGCCGACCTGGCCGCCGTCCCCGAAGTCAACTTCAACATCAAGCTGTAGGTTTAGCGCAATTCCTTAAGATTTCGCGGAGGGTTGTTGCCGTTTACCGAGGGGTTGTTGTGCAACAACGGGTGAGCTGCAATACTTAATTCTATCTTTGCAAACTGCACTTTAACTACACCAATGCAGGGAGGATCTTATGCAGCGCAAGCATTCTGCTATTGTCGCGGGCCTGACGCTGGCGCTTTCGTTTGGCGCCGTTTCCGTGCCGGCACCCGCCGCTGCCGAGGAGCCCACGCCGGGCGTTGCCTCGGATGCAACCGATATCGATAAGGGTCTCTATACCCAGCAGTCCTTCTCGGGCGTGCTGAGGTCGGTCCAGGGCGTTTCGTTTGTTAACGTGACCCCCGAGATGAAGTACTTTACCAAGTACGAGAGCCATGGCAACTATAACCAGGGCTTTTCGTATGGCGACGGCTATAACGCGCTGGGTTATTACCAGTTCGACCGTCGATGGTCGCTCATTCCGTTTATGAAGCAGGCCTACAACTACAACCCCGAAAAATACAGCATGCTCAAGGATGCGATTGATCGCGGCAGCGAGATTTCCAACACGAGCAATGCCATGTACGAGAACGGCCAGCTCACCGAGTTGGGCCGTATTGCGCAGGAGGCTTTCCAAGGTGCTTATAACACCGACCCTGTTGAGTTCTCGGCTCTGCAGGATGCGTATGCGTACAACTCGTACTATGCGGTGACCGAGGCGTGGCTCAAGAGCGGCCTGGGCATTGATATTTCGGGCCGTGCCGATTGCGTTAAGGGCATGGTGTGGAGCATCACCAACATGTGCGGTACCGGTGGCTGCAGAGACTTCTTCCGCTGGGCGAATCTTTCCAACGATATGTCCGACCGCGAGTTTGTGACGGCGCTCTCCAACAGCGTGGTCAATAACGTGGCGACCAAGTATTCGAGCCAGCCCCAGTATCATGAGGGCTGGAAGAACCGCTACCGCAACGAGCTAAAGGACTGCTTGGTTTATATCGCTGAGGACGAGGCAGCCGCTGCGACGCCCGTGCAGCCCGAGCCTACGCCGGCGCCCTCGCCGACACCTGATTCGAATGACGACTCGAGTGACGATGCCAACGATGACAGGATGGATGCGCCCTCGACCGATGCTGACGGTAATGGCTCTGCTGGTGGCACTACCAACGACGGCTCTACCTCGAACGGCTCCGATTCGAACGGCTCTGCTGCGGGCGATTCGTCTTCAAGCTCTGCCGGCAATACGGACAGCGACGCTTCTGGTTCGACCGACGTTGGCACCTCTAACTCATCCACCGGCTCGAGCGATTCGTCCGTTGACACCGGCTCTAACAACGGCTCCGGCTCTGACGCAACCCCTGATTCCGACGCTTCCAAGGACGACTCGAATAAGGCGCCGGACGCTCCCGTTGCTTCGCCGGACAAGAAGCCTTCTTTCTCCGTGCAGCTTGGTTCTACGCTGGGCTCTTCGCTGATGGCTGGCGTCAATAATGGCTCGACCCAGAACAAGGACAATTCTGATCAGGTTTCCACGGAAAAGACCGAGGCCGCAAAGGGCGACTCCAAGGACAAGGCTTCCGAGAAGACCGAATCTGATAAGGGTTCTAGCTCTGAGGAGAAGGACGACAAATCCGCTCAGAAGAAGGACGAGAGCAAGACCGAGGGCGAAAAGAAACAGCCCGAAGACGACGACAAGAGCGGTGCTGACAACCAGGTCCAAGAGCAAAATGACTCCAAGACGGTGACCACTACAACCACG
>CAUCTV010000071.1 GCA_958445895.1 uncultured Collinsella sp. | reverse complement strand
TGAATGGTCTGAGCTTGCTTATCGGAAACTTTGCCGTAGTAGAACAGACGGTTGAGCATATCGCTCAGATCATCGACACCCGTCAAAACCTGAAGCAGGCTCAGACCGCCGGTTTTGTACTCGCCGGCGACATAGGTCGAGAGCTTGGCCTGACCATCGGCGATCTCCTGCTGCTTTTGCGTGATCTCGCCGGCAGTCTGATCGAGCGCCTGCGTCTGCGTGGCAAGCTCATCGTAAATCTGCTGGGTTTGGGTGCCGATCTGCTCGAGTTTCGTACGAGCAGCGGCAAGGTCGGATGCGGTATCGGCGTAGGCAGGAGCCGCGAGGCCCAAGCCCAAAACACAAGCGAGGGTTGCCGTAGCAGCGCAGCGTGCCATGTTTTTGTGCGTGTTTGCTGTGCGCATGTAGCTTCCTTTCCAGTAACTAAGGGTAACGGCTAGTCTACTGTCACCAGGCTAAAGAGCTCCACATCGTCATCAGACGGCGTGAGCTTCTCGCGCGGGTTGAGAAACGCAAGCTCAAGTATACAACCGTAACCGATAAGCTTTGCGCCCATATCTCGCACCAGTTTACCTGTTGCCTCGACGGTTCCGCCCGTCGCGACCAAGTCGTCCAGAATCAACACGGTATCTTTAGAGCTGATAGCGTCGGCATGGATCTCAATTGAATCGGTGCCGTACTCGAGCTCGTAGCTCTGGCTTACGGTCTCGCGCGGCAGCTTGCCCGGTTTACGTGCGGGAACAAAGCCGGCGCCAAGGGCTACAGCCACCGGTACGCCAACCATAAAGCCGCGAGCCTCGGGACCCACGACCTTGGTAATGCCCATGTCGGCAAAATGCTCGGCAAGGGCATCCACCATGGCCTTCAGGGCCTCGGGATTGCCAAAGAGCGGCGTGATGTCTTTAAAGATGACTCCGGGCTCGGGATAGTCGGGGATGTCGACGATTTGAGATTCGAAGTCGTACATTGCATGACCTTTCAATGGGTTGCCGGATAAGCGGCAGCGGTTATTTGCCCTCCGTGGCGGTGCCGGAGTGCGAAGGGGCGACGACCTTGAGCGGCTTTACGAGAGAATCCTCGTGCGAAGCCGGCGTGGCTATCTCTTCGTTTTTGGCTTTGGTGGACTCGGAGCGAGTGATTTCCTCATCGAGTGCATCGATGTCGGCGTCCTCGACCACGGCATTGAGCGACTCAAAAACGCGGTTTTTGAGCAACGCGGTGTGCACGCCTTCCGTCAGGTCGTGAAGCTTCTTAAACGCACGCTCGAGCTTGGCGTCGCGCTCGTCATCGGAGGTATCCATTCCGAGCATGCTCACGAGCACCTGCTCAAACATCGAGGACTCGCGGTTGGCGGAAGACACGTACTGACGCAGGTTGCGGGGCTCGATATGGAAGCGTGACAGCTCGGAGCAGTAGCGGATGATTGGAAAATCGCGACCATCGACGAGCTCACGATTCTGCGGACTCTTGATGATGCGAATGAGGTCGTTCTCGGCGAGCGAGCGGATAAACGAAATCTCGACGCCCAGCATATCGGGAATGGTCTCAATGGGATGCAGCTTTTGCTTAGTCTCCTTGGGCTCCGTCTTGAGCGGAACATCGGACAGCAAGCCCACCTCGTAAGCGAGCGTTGACAGGTCCGTGGCGTTTTCCAAGCGCTGCTTAATCACGTTGAGAGGCATGTAGCGGGTCTTCTGCAAATGCAGGATGACCTCCAGGCGATCAACGTCCTCCTTAGAGTACTGACGGTATCCCTTAGGCGTACGATGAGGGGTAATGAGCCCCTCATCTTCTAGAAATCTAATTTTTGAGTTCGAAAGATCGGGGTATGCGCCTCGAAGAAGGTTGACGACTTGGCCGATACTCAGATAGTTGCGTTCGGCCATGCCCTACTCACCGGTTTCGATGCGCTCCGGCGTGCTCTCGTGGTAGATGAGCGTAAACGTACCGATCTGGACGGAAGAACCATCGTGCAGCGGGGCCGCGTTGACAATGGCGCCGTCGACCCAGGTGCCATTGAGCGAGCCCAGGTCCTCAATGCGAGCGCCGAGGCCCTCGCGAATAATGCGCGCGTGGCTACGCGAAACGGTCATGTCATTGAGGAAGATGCCGTTTGCAGGATCGCGGCCGATGGTGGTCACGTCGTCCTCGAGCTCAAAGGCGGCACCAGTCTGCGGACCCTTGACGATGGACAGAACGGGGGCGGTGATGCGCACGTTGGCCATGAGGTCGGGAACGGTGACGTCGCTTGAAGGCACGCGGAATACGCAGGTAGCGTCAGCAGTCTTATCATTCTGAGGCATATTATTAACCATGTTGTCCATGACAACCCCTAACTTATCGCGGACGTGCCGCAAATAATGAACCGTACGTAATCATACCCCAACGAATCAGTCTTCGATTTCAGGGTTCAGAAAGTCGATGTCCTCGTCCTCGGGATGCGCGAGAGCCTGTTTAATGGCCACTCCGCCCTTAATGGAATAGATGACAGCCGTGAGCATGGAGAAGATCACGCCGCCGTACACAAAGAAGATGCCGAGGGGCACCGAGCTTCCGTTGAGGCCCGGGAAGGCCGTAAGGGTTGAAGGTAAAAGATGCAGGCCGTCAATAACGGGGAACCCGAGCAGCATGAGCGAGAAGCCGGTCATGAGCAGTGCAGTGGCAATCTTTCCGGGAAAGACGACATCGATGGGGCGACGGTGATAATGACGAACGATAAGCGTGCCGATGCCCAGATAGATGTCGCGGCCAATAATGAGCACGCAGACCCAGATTGGCAGCTCTCCGCGAACCACCAGCCCAAGTACGCCGGTGAACAGCAGCGCGCGGTCGCAGATGGGATCCATGACCTTGCCGAGCCACGAGACCGTCTTGGTCATGCGGGCGATCTGACCGTCCATCCAGTCGGTAGAGGCGGCAACGGCGTAGATAACGATGGCGATGACGCGGTTGTTATCCGTCACAAACAGGTACAGAAATACCAGGGTGAGGATCAGGCGCGTAAAGGTGATGAAATTGGAGATCGTAAAGATCTTATTCGACGGGTAATCGGAAGTGCCGATAAGCTCCTTTTTGATCTTCTTTTTGATGCCCACAGGACTCCCCCGCTGGTTAACGACAAAACTTTCGATACTATACCCGTTCCGGCGATGTCTATCCAGCGTAAGCATAGAGAGTCCAGACATATGGAGGATGCTACTGGGTTGTGCGGGATTCTGCATTTGTGTACATCAGCCTCCAAATATGACATTTTTCGGCATCTTTGATGGCTGATGTACACGTTTTGATTCGGTGATTACATCGATCGGGAAAGTTGTTGCCTTAAGCGAATTAATCATGATGTGCGGGTCGAGAAGGGTTGGCGCTAAAAGAACCCAACGGCCGTTACGGCTTCGTTAGAAACGCGCCCCACCATGGATGGTGAACCCGAAAGGTAAAGCGTGCGGGCACGGTGGCTCGGCCCGCGCGCCCGGAAGAGAAAGGATAAACCCATGGGTTACATGCTCGAGACGCGCGGGCTCACCAAGCGCTTCGGCCGCGGCGACCAGGCGCAGGACGCCGTGGCCGACGTGAGCCTTCATATCCGCGAGGGCGAGGTGTACGGGCTGCTCGGTCCCAACGGCGCCGGCAAGTCGACAACGCTCAAGATGATCTGCGGGATGCTGCGGCCGACGGCCGGGGAGATCCTCTTTGCCGGGCACGCCTGGCGCCGCGAGGACCTCTACGCAATCGGCAGCCTCATCGAGGAGGCGCCGCTCTACCCCAACCTCACCGCGCGCGAGAACCTGCGCGTGCGCACCACGCTGCTGGGCCTTCCCGAGAGCCGCATAGATGAGGTGCTCGCCGCCGTGGACCTCGCGGACACCGGGAAGAAGCGCGCCGGGCGCTTCTCGATGGGCATGCGGCAGCGCCTGGGGCTCGCGCTGGCGCTGATCGCCCGGCCACGCCTGCTCGTGCTCGACGAGCCCACCAACGGCCTCGACCCCATCGGCATCGAGGAGCTGCGCGACCAGATCCGCGGCTTCGCGGCGGCGGGTACAACGGTGATCGTTTCGAGCCACATCCTCTCCGAGGTGCAGCAGATGGCGGACACCATCGGCATCATCTGCGGGGGGCGCCTCGCCTACGAGGATGCGCTTCGGCCCGGGCAGGACCTCGAGGAACTCTTCATGAGCTTCTGTCGGGAAGGGCGACGAGCACGCGGGGAGGTGGCGGCATGACGGGCGAGAAAGGCGGCCTGCTCGCGGGCCTGCGCGCCGAGGCCCTGAAATCGCGCCACGCGGCACCGGTTCGCCTGGCCGTGCTCATGGCGCTGCCGATGCCGCTGCTCGGCGCGATGCCCTACCGGGGCGTGCAGATCTTTAGTGCGTGGAACTACTGGTACGCGCTCTTCCTGCCCGTGTCTCTATCGCTCGTGGTGGCGTGCGTCGCACGGGCGGACGCTCGCACGCGGATGCGGGGGCTTCTGGGCCTGGGCTTCCCGCTCGGGCGCGCCTGGTGGGCCAAGGCGCTCTGGTGCCTTGCTCTTTGCACGCTCTCGAACCTCGTGGTCTTCGGCATCTACCTCGCGGGATCGGCGTTCTCCTCGCAGGGTCTCACGGCCGCGGGCACGCTCACGATGCTCCTCTGCGCGCTCGCCAACACGGTGACCGCGGCGTGGATGATCCCCGCAGGGCTCTTTCTCACGGCGCGGCTCGGCATGCTCGCGGGCATCTTCTGCCCGCTCGCCGCGCAGCTCGTGGGTGGGTTCGCCTGGTCGCTGATGCCGCTGCCGCAGCTCTTTCCGCCGTCGGCGAGCATGGTCATCCCCACGAGCTTCATTCCCGTGCTGCCGAGCGGCGAGCCGCTCGCGGCGGACATGGCGCTCGGCGGGGCGCTCACGGCGGACGGCATGCTCACGCTGGCGGGCCTTGCGGTCAGTGCGCTCGCGTTCGCCGCGCTCACGGCGGCGGGCGCGGCCTGGTTTGCGCACTCCGAGGAGAGGTGATGGCCATGACACGACTCTCCGATCCGACGCCGCGCATGACTCTCCCGCGGGCCCTGCTTTCCGAGGCCCTGCGCCTGGCGCGCTCCCCGCTCTCGGCGGTGCACCTCGCCTGCGGCCTGGCAGCCGGTCTTGCCTGCGGCGAGTACTTCTCCGTAACCCGATGGGACCCGGCGCTGGGCGCGGACGCCTACGCCCAGTTCCTCGGCGCCCTCATGCCGCTCATGTCCGCCATCGTCTGCGGGCTCGCCGTGGACGAGGAGCGCGCTGCCGGGCGCCTCGCCAACCTCACGGCGGTCCCCTCGCGCGGGCGCGCCGTCGCGGCGAAGCTGCTCGCCCTTGCGGCGCTCGGCGCGGGCGCGCTGGCCGTGGCGCTCGGCGTGTTCGGGGCCGTGCTCGCCGTCGCCGGGCGCCTGCCGCTCGGGCCCGCTCCGCTTGCGGCCGCCTGGGCGGGCATCGTGCTGGGCAGCTTGCCCCTCTACGCGCTGGGGCTCGGCGTGGCCCTGCGCCTCGGCCGCAACGCCGCCATCGGCGCCGGCGCGGCGGGGGTGCTCCTCGCGTTCTTCTCGGTGGGCGGACTTGCGCACGGCCTCATGACCGGCGAGCTCACCGGCGCTCTGGCGACGCCCCTGAGCTGGGTGCCGCTCGCCTGGCCCGCGCGCCTGGGGTCGCTCGGGGTGGAGGCCTTCATCGACGCCGCACGCGCGGCGGGCCCTCTCCTCACGACTGCGCTCGCTAGCCTCGTTCTCACCCTGGCAGCCGACGCCGTCCTTCTTGCCTGGTTCTGCCGCTTCGAGGACGGGAGGGTAGATGCGTAGGAAGCCGCTCGCCGCCATGTTTGTCCTCCTCTCCGCAGCGCTCGTCCTGGGCGGGAATGCCCTGCTCGACGCCGGCTGGGGGTCGGCGCTGCGCTCGATCGCCGACCGCGTGCTGCCTAACCCTGAGATCGCCATGTGGGCGCCCGCG
>CAUCTV010000070.1 GCA_958445895.1 uncultured Collinsella sp. | reverse complement strand
ATCACTTCCCGGCAATCCGCTCTTGGGCGCTGCATGTATGGGAGCGCTGCTGGGCCTTTATCAAGAAGGCCGGCACGGTCATCTTTGCGTCCACCGTCGTCGTTTGGTTCCTCTCCAACTTTGGTAGCTACAACGGCGCCTTTGGCTACCTGCCTTCCATGGAGGGCATCCCCGAGGAGTTCATGGATTACTCCGTGCTTGCCATGTTCGGCAACCTGGTCGCTTGGATCTTCGCCCCGCTCGGCTTTAGCACCTGGCAGGCCACCGCACTGACCGTCTCGGGTCTCGTTGCCAAGGAGAACGTTGTCGCCACCGCCGGCTCGCTGCTGTCCGTTGCCGACGCCGGCGAGACCGACCCGAGCCTGTGGACCGCGTTTGCGGCTATGTTCCCGACCATGGGCGCTTGCGTCGCCTTTGGTGCCTTCAACCTGCTGTGCGCTCCGTGCTTTGCCGCTATCGGCACCATCCGTAACCAGATGAACTCCGGTAAGTGGACCGCGATTGCCATCGGCTACGAGTGTGCCTTTGCTTGGGTCATCGGCCTGTTCATCAACCAGTTCTATAACCTGCTTGTTCTTGGGCAGTTTGGTATCTGGACGGTTGTGGCCATCGTGCTGCTGGCTGCGATGCTCTTCCAGATCTTCCGTCCCATGCCCAAGCATGCTTGGACCGACGAGGACGAGACCAACACCTCTTCCGCCGCAGTTTCCGCTTAAGTCCAAATAAGGATTAGCCCCTTTCCACGAGCCCGGGTGTCCCAGTGACACTCGGGCTTTTTGGTGCAATGGGGGACAGATTGCTTTGCTCCAGAAGTAAGATGTGGCGTTTCCGCAGATAAAACCGACCAAAACAAACCTGTCCCTTTTTGGCAGGTGGAAGATGGGGTAAAGTAAGTGGTGGTTAACTAGAGGAGGCTTACTATGGCACCTATCGATATTGTTGTGTTGGCTGTTATCGGCATTGCGTTTGTCGCCGTGTGTGTGCGTATCTACCGAAAGGGCACCTGCGCCGACTGCGCCCAGGGTGGCGTTTGCACGGGGCATTGCTCCAACAAAAAGACGTGCGCCGCACTTAAGGGCGTGGACAAAATCGCCGAAGACTTGGGCCGCGGGATCAAATAAGGCCCGGACATCAAAGCGCCCCGCGAGCATTCGTTCGCGGGGCGCTTTGCGCATTTGGACGCGAGCGCGGCGAGTTGAAGAGTAATTTTGGGCATCGTTAAATCAGTTGCGGTGAAATGCGGACTGTTTTGGCTGTCAAAGGCCTTATCTACTCCGTATTCCACCGCAACTTTTTGTGGGGTGGGCTAGAGACGCTGCATGCGGTACCCGACGCCCATGTGCGTCTGAATCATCTTGGGGTGAGAGGGGTCTGCCTCGATCTTCTTGCGCAGGGTGCGCATGAACACGCGCAGGCTCGCCAGATCGCTGTCCCAGCTCGTGCCCCATATCTCGCGGGTGATGAAGGTGTGGGTGAGCACCTTGTCGACGTTTTTCGCCAGAAGGACGAGCAATTTGTACTCGGTTGGGGTGAGCGAGAGCTCGCGTCCGTCTTTCGTCGCGTATCCCGCGGCGTAGTCGATATGCAGCGGACCGTTGTCGAACGTGCTCGCTTCTGTCGACTCGCTCGACGCCATCGAGGAGCGCCTCAAATTCGCACGGACGCGCGCGAGCAACTCATCCACAGAAAAGGGCTTGGTGAGGTAGTCGTCTGCCCCTGCGTCAAGTGCTGCAATCTTGTCGGAATCTTCGGTGCGCGCCGAAATGACGATAATGGGGACTGCCGACCAGCTTCGGATCTTCGTGATGACCTCGATACCGTCAATGTCGGGAAGGCCGAGGTCGAGCATGATGAGGCTGGGGCCGTGCGACACCGCATCCATGATGGCGGCCTGGCCGTCGCAAACCTTGCTCACGACATAGCCGTGGAGGTCAAGCGCGGTCGAAACGAGGTTTTGAACGGTCAGGTCATCTTCGACCAGGAGGATGCGTGGCTTAGCGGCATTATTCATGAATCTCGATCTCCTCAGCGGGCAGGGTAAAACGGAAGACGGCCCCATGGGGGTGGTTGTCGCGAACTTCGATGACGCCGCCATGCGCCTCCACGATGGAGCGGCAGAGCGACAGCCCAAGGCCGATGCTTCGACGCGAATCCACGGGCCGCGTATTGCTTGAGGTGAAGAAGCGCTCAAAGATATGAGGCTTGTCGCAGTCTGCCACACCCGGCCCATCGTCTGCGACGTCCACCACGACGAACGCACCCTCGCGACGTGCGCTGATGGTGACAGTCGAGTCCTCGGGCGTGTATTTGAAGGCGTTCATGATGAGATTCGTAAGCACCTGCATGATGAGATGGACGTCAATGCGTACCAGCAGGATGTCGTCAGTGTGCTCGATGGTGACGGTACGTCCATGCGATGCTTGGGCGGCATGGCTGAGGGCGGCCTCGATGACCTCGTCGATGAGCTCGGATGTGAAGTTGAGGTGAATGGTGCCGTCCTCGACGCGTGTGATGGCGAGGAGGTTCTCCACGGTATCAATAAGCCAGAGGGAGTCATCGTAGATGGCATCGGCAAGATCGCAGCGCTGTTCGAGGCTGAGCCTCTCGTCGCTCTTCCGAAGGATTGCCGCAGATCCGGATATAGCCGTGAGGGGTGTCCTCAAATCGTGGCCGATGGAGCGCAAAAGGTTGGCGCGCAGCTGCTCGTTTTTCGCCAAGACCGCAGCCTCTTCGCGCTCTTGCGCCGCTCGGTCACTTTCGAGCGCCAAGGCGCATTCACCTACGATAGATAGGACGATCGAATGCTCGAAGGCTTCGGTCTCGCGCCCCTCCAGGGCGATGCCGATGACACCGAATACCTTGTCGCCGGTGCGAACCGCGAGGTAGAGACAGCGCGCCTCAGGCAGGGTCCGCGTGCTTGCGCCCGCGCGCTTGTTGTTGGTGAAGGTCCAGGTTGCAACGGCGCGCTCGTAGTCGGTGAGCAGCGACGCGGATCGGTTTTCGGTGCCAGCGGACTCATAGAGCGCCTTGCCGAGCGTGCCGTGTTCGGCGGGGTAGAAGACCACGTCGAGTTTTAGCAGTTTGACGAGTTGGTTCATGGCGACGCGGGCGCACTCCTCCGCGCTATGGGCTTGCTGTAAGAGCTGGTTCGTTTCGAGGAGTACGCGCGTTTTGAATGCGTTCTCGGCGGAGGTACGGGCATTGTCGGCGATGCGCGCAGTTAACTCGCCGGCGACCATAGCGGTAGCGAACATGATGCCGAACGTGACCAGATAGCTTCGGTCGTAGCTGGCGAGCGAAAACAGAGGCGTGACGAAGCAGAAGTTGTAAAGCACTACAGAGAGCACGCTCGATACGATCGTGCAGATACGCCCCGTCGTGGTGACGGCGGTCAGCAGGGCCGTGAGGATATAGAGGGATATGATGCTGGAATCGGCAAATCCCAGATGGCGGAAAGCCGTGCCGATCGCCGTGGCGACAAGAGAGAGGGCCAGCGTGCGAAGCACGTTTCGGCTGCTGGGCGGCTGCAGAGCGAGCGCATGGCGGCGTCCTTTGGGTCGGGAGGGCGGAGTCGACTGGTCTGGAATGATGTAAATGTCGAGGTTCGGGGCGAATGCTATGAGCTGTTCTACGAGAGATTTGCGGCCAAAGAGGGCCTGACGGACGCTGCTGTGCTCGCCCGTGCGCCCCATGACGATCTTCGAAATACCCGACAGGCGCGCGAACTCGGAGATCTGAAACGCGACGTCGTCGCCATAGACGGTTTCCATATGTGCTCCGAGCTGCTCGGCTAGGGCGATATTGGCTGCAAGCTTGGCGCGCTCATCATCGCTCATGGCTTGCGTGCGCGGGCTTTCTACGAACAGGGCGACGAGCTCGCTGCGAAACGCTTTCGCCATGCGTGCGGCGGCACGGACGATGCGGGGATTGGTCGGCGCCGGGGAGACACAGACTAAGATACGCTCCTTGGTGTAGTAGTCACGGTTTCCCAGCACGCGTGCGGCGTCTGTGAGGTGGCCGGTGCGATCGGCGCAGCGGCGCAGCGCGATTTCTCGGAGTGCGGTGAGGTTTTCGACGGTAAAAAAATGCTGTTGCGCTCGGTCGGCTTGTGCGGGACGGTAGACGAGGCCGGCGCGAAGGCGCTCAAGTAGGTCTTCGGGCTCTATGTCGACGAGCTCGACCTGGTCGGCATCATCGAAGATACGGTCGGGGATTCGTTCGCTCACGACAACGCCGGTGATGGATGCAACCATGTCGTTTAGGCTCTCGATATGCTGAACGTTTACGGTCGTATAGACGTCGATGCCCGCATGTAGAAGTTCCTCGACGTCTTGATAGCGTTTGTCGTGGCGAGACCCCGGCGCATTCGTATGGGCGAGCTCGTCGACAAGGATGAGCTGAGGGGCGCGCTCGATAGCCACATCTAGATCGAACTCGCTGAGCGCAATGCCGTTGTGCTCGATGAGTTTACAGGGCACGTTCTCAAGCCCTTGTGCAAGATGGGCAGTTGCCGGACGTTCGTGCGGCTCGATGTATCCCGCGACGACGTCGACACCTCGCCGCTTGGCGGCGTGGGCGGCTTGAAGCATCGCATAGGTTTTGCCTGCGCCAGCAGCGTAGCCAAAGAAAATTTTGAGGTGTCCCCGGCTGGTTCGAGCGTCATCGGCGGCCTCGTCTTTCTCAATTGCCTTGAGGATGAGGTCTGGATTGACGCGAGTGTCCGATGCGTCGCGCTGCATAGCGTAGCCTTTCTGAAGCGTTGTCCATGCGTGCATACGCGGTGAGGACGCCACTGTATGCTCGCGAGGTCGAGTATAGGCGCACTGCAGCCGCAATAGTGCTTTCTACCTGCATCTTTACGGCATCTTAAGGTCGTGAGCCCCAGCCCTCACGCCTCTTTAACACCTAGAAGCGTTTACTGTCCCCAGACGCTTGCGAGGGCAGGCGTCCGAGACATCGGACCGCGCGTGAAAGGGGCGGTAATGGACATCCTCATTCCCATTATCGGAGTCGTCTGCATTGGACTCCTTATCTATTACATCTACATTCTGATGAGGAGTGATTCGTAAACTATGGACGCTGCGATTCAGTACATCTTGTACTTTGCCGTGCTCGTCGTCCTGGCCGTTCCGCTCGGTCGGTTCATGGCCCATATCATGGATGGTGAGCATACGTTCCTGTCGCCTGTGATTGCTCCTGTGGAGCGTGGCGTCTATCGTCTGCTTCGCATCGACGCGGCAGAGCAGATGGGGTGTAGGCGCTATCTGGCAAGCGTGCTGGCCTTTTCGGGGATCGGCCTCGTGGCTCTTGTGGCACTCCAGGCGCTTCAGTCCTTCTTGCCAGGCAATCCCCAGCACCTGCCGGGTGTGCCATGGGACCTGTCGTTCAATACGGCTGCTTCCTTCATAACCAACACCAACTGGCAGTCCTACTCCGGTGAGACCACCCTGTCCTACTTCGTGCAGTTCATGGGCCTCACCGTGCAGAACTTCGTTTCCGCTGGTACCGGTATCGCGGTCATGTTCGCGCTGATCCGCGGCTTCCGTCAGATCAAGGAGCAGGGTCTGGGTTCCTTCTGGGTCGACCTCACCCGCACCGTCCTGTATGTGCTCATCCCGCTGAACCTCGTGTTCGGCATCTGCCTGGCTGCCGGTGGCGTCATCTCCAACTTCCAGCCGGCTCAGAAGGCTGAGCTCGTAGAGCCCGTCGCTGTCCAGCCTAATGCAGACGGCGGCTGGAGCGTCATCGACGGCGCCCAGATCGAGGGCGACACGGTCAAGGTCGACGGCAAGGTTGTCGAGGGCGCGCGCGTGGTCACCGAGCAGTTCCTGCCCCAGGGGCCCGCGGCTCCTCAGGTCGCCATCAAGCAGTCCGGCACCAACGGCGGCGGCTTCTTCGGTGTGAACTCCGCCCATCCGTATGAGAATCCCAGTGCCTTCACCAACATCATCGAGATGACCAGCCTGCTGCTGATCCCGGCCGCCTGCTGCTTCACCTTCGGTATCGGCGTCAAGAACACCAAGCAGGGCAAGGCCATCTTCGC
>CAUCTV010000069.1 GCA_958445895.1 uncultured Collinsella sp. | reverse complement strand
CAACCCAACGGAACACCTTGCCGCACACGTAGATGCCAAAGGTGTTGGGCGTGTTGAGCATGGAGCCCTTGGCGGCCTGGGTCTTAAGGTTCATGTACTGCGGCGTCTGCGCAAAGGCCGGGCCGTCGGCGATCAGGTCGTCGCGCACGATGACCACGGTCACGCCAGCGGCGCCGGCGTTTTTCTGAGCGCCGGCGTAGATGAGTCCGTAGCGCTCGACGTCGAGTGGCTGCGACAAAAAGCAGCTCGAAACATCGGCGACCAGCGGCACATCGCCGCAGTTAGGCAGCTCGCGGTACATGGTGCCAAAGATGGTGTTGTTCTGGCAGATGTAGACGTAGTCGAGCCCGTCGCCCGCAGCCTCGGCGGCAATACGCGCGTTGATGTCGGCCATGTCGGGGATGCGGTCGAAGTTGGTGTCTTCGGAGCTCGCGAGCAGCACGGCCTCGCCGTACTTGGCGGCCTCCTTGTACGCCTTGTTGGCAAAGTTGCCGGTCACGATGTAGCCGGCGCGCCCGCGGCGCATGAGGTTCATGGGGATGCCCGCAAACTGCAGCGTGGCGCCGCCCTGCAAAAACAGGACACGGTAATTGTCGGGGATGCTCAGCAGGCGGCGTAGGGTTGCCTCGGCGTCGTCGATGATCTGCTGGTACATGCTAGATCGATGGCTCATCTCGAGCACGGACATGCCGCAACCGCGGTAGTCCATCATCTCGTCGGCGATCTCGGCGAGCACGCTTGTGGGCAGTGCGGCCGGGCCAGCTGAGAAGTTGTGCACACGTGCCATCTTCTAGTTCCCCCTCGTAGTCGTTTGAACGTTCGGGATACTTTAGCACAGTGGAGCGCTAGGCGCGACCGCATCACGGTAAAACTCGAGTGCGCCGCTATGATTTACAGGATGGTTACATGGGGGAGGGCGGTCGCAAGGTCTATATCGCCGGGATATACCGTGACAGGTACTCTTTGAGCGCGGGGTCGCACACATAGAGATACGTTCCTAACATGCCGCGCGTCATGAGGACGTAGTAGGCGTTGACGATGATCTTTTGCAGATCATCGTCGCTTGCCTTTTTCTTGGCAACGGCATCTTTGAAGTTTGCCCTGTTAACGTTGACTGCATCTTTGTTCGAATCGTAGTAAATGTCGGGACCCAGAATTACGAATCCGTAGTTGCGGTCGTAGCCTTGTACCGTATGAATGCATCCGACTTCGTTGACGGCGTTGGCGGAGTTAACCCAATCCTTCTGGGTTGAGTTCCAGCGTTTGGGAATGCCCTCGATGACGATATCGAACGCATCTTTGTTATTCTTCGTTTCCCACTTCCACGCAAAGCCTGCCATCATGCGGGATAGACCAACTTCTTCTTCCTTGGTTTGCTGCAGAGAGCAGAAGTCCTCAAATCGGTCGACGATTCCAAACTGGTATCTGGGGATATCGCTGTCCGGATCCCCGGCTCGCGAATCGTAAGGCTCCTATGAAAAGAGTGCTTTGAACTTCATGCCGGCATGCATGTACGCTTTGTTATCAAGCAGGTCGTAGACAAAATCGAGGTACTCATCGCCGCCACGCACGCGCATTTGGGTACTCAAGTTGAATTCTTCGGTCTCGATGCCGGCTTCTTCGAGTTGGTTGAGTCGCTGCTCAAGGCCATCTCGGTTGAGTCCCGATGCGCGGACTTGCTGTTTGGGGTCAAAGAACAGGTACGCCTTGTCGCAGCATTTGAAAATCCAATCCACCTGGCTGCTCGTGCGCGGCAAGCTGAGTCGTTCACATGTGTTGTAGAAAGCTCCGATGCCGGCGCCGGCGGATAAGTAGTTTCCCAGTCGGTGCGCCTCGTCGACAAGCAAGACGTCATACCGATCGTTTTTTGTGACGTCGTTGGGGCTCAGGATATCGCCGGGCTTTAACCCGGGGAGGAAGTGCGTGAGTTTTTTGAGCGTCTTGCTCAGAGACTCCATGGGCGTCACGAAGCCGACCCGCAGACCGGAAAGGTTCGGCTCATTTTTGATTTTGAACATGAGACTGATGGCGAGGATTGTTTTGCCTGTTCCCGGCGCGCCGTTCACGACGGTTACGCGCTCTTTCTTGGGACCGCCGTGTTTAATGTCTTCATGCTCTTGCTCGAGCCGCCTGTAAATCGCCTCAATCGTTTCGTATTGATCGGGCGTGAGCGTTTTGAAGGGCGAGAATTTGAACAGGTCGGTATTCTCGAGCTCTTCGATGGGGTGGATCGCATAGTTCTCTTCGCGAAGCTTTGTCCAGAGGTCTCTGAACTTCTGGCGATACTGAGGTCGCTCAAAATAATCGAACTGGGCATAGCCATTGTTGGCGTTGGTTACCTGGTATTTTTCGTCAGCGCAGAACAGCTCGATAAGTCGATTCTCAAACTCAAATGTTGCTGACTGATTGAAGGTTGGATTGTCAATCAGGAGGGTCCGGTCGAAGTCTTTGTCCACGTTTGCGGCGTGTTGCTTCATGCGGCGTCGATAATTGGTCGTTTGACCGATGTACGCCGTTTTGTTTTTACTGTTGGTCAGAATATAGAGAACGGGCCAACTCTCGTCATGGTGGAATCCGGGCTTTGGCGTGCCAAAGTCCTGCAGCGATTCGCTTGCCTCGAAGGGTTGGGGGAGGGGAAGCGTGTATTGTCGAAGGGCGAACTCATTACTCATGGTGGGCCGCCTTTCTGTATTCGCTGGAGCTGGTGTCGACGGGATAGCGCTCGCCGTTGCGTTTGAGTTTGGACGAGAGCGCCTTTGGGAGGTCGATTCCGTTTAGATCGGCGAAACGTAGGAGAAAGAGGAGCGTGTCGGCAACTTCGTCTTCGATGGCTTGGCGCTGATCAGGGCTATCGAACATTTCTGCAATGCGCTTGTCGCTCATAAAGCGGAAAAGCTGAAGGAGTTCGGAGGACTCTGTCGCTATGCCGATGGCAAGTTCCTTTGGAGTGTGATATTTGCGCCAATCGCGCGCATCACAAAAATCTCTGACTTGTTCTGTCATGGCAGTGAGCTTGTCCATCATCCGTAACCTCCCTGATGTTCATTATTTTATTATGGCCGTATCTGGAGTTTATTGCACATCAGTTGGGACGTGCGGTTTGTCCGGCCGCGATTGCCCGGTAGGAGGATTCACCGTGAAGATTGAAGTTGATGTAGACCAGCTGCGCGAGGGCTTGCTCGACTACGCGGGGAGCGCGGCTGGCGTGGGCTTTCCCGCTGCCATGCTCGACGTGATGGATATCGAGGACGAGTCGCCCCAAGAGCTCCTAGCCCGAGCCGAACGCGAAGGCCTCGACCTCCGCGACTTTGCTGTGGGTGACAGCTAGTAGCTGAAGAGGGACGGGCTGCTAGGAAGCTAGCGTGGCGATGACGGCTTCGTCGCCGGCGTATATTAGGGTGTTGCCATCGGGGATGATGGTTTGGCCGTCGCGCTTGAGCATCACCACGATAAACGGGTGCTTGCCCTGCGGCACGTCGCGCAGGCGCTGACCGGCCAGGCGACCGTGGGGCGTCACGGTGACCTCGCGCAGCGTAACCTCGGCACGCTCTTCGAACGTTGGGGCTGCCATCACCAGAAGGTCGCCTTCCTCGATGACGGTATCGCCGTTGGGCAGTACCGGGTGTGCCCCGTCGCGCAGCACCAAGACCACGAGCATGTCCGTCGCGCTGCCAATATCGGCGAGCGAGCGCCCGGCAAACGGATGGCCAGCGCCCACCTTGAGCTTTACAAACGACATGCCGTCCTCGTCGTGGTAGTCGTTAAAGGTGCGGCGCACGTCGCCGGCCGCATCGATCATATCGAGTTTCTTCGCCACCGCCGGCAGTAGCGAACCCTGCACCACAATGCTCGATACGGCAATCACAAACACCAGGTCAAATAGGTCGTGTCCGCCGGGAACGCCGGCCACCACAGCAAAGAGGCTAAAGACGACCGAAGCCGCGCCGCGCAAGCCCGCCCAGCTTACGAGCGCAACCTGGCGAGGGCTCGTCTTAAAGGGCGCCAGCAGCAGACCGACGGCGATGGGGCGGCTCGCAAAGAGCATAAACGCCATGAGCGCCAGGCCGGGTAGCAGCATTTGCGGCAGGCGCGCGGGCGTGACGAGCAGGCCGAGCAAGAAGAAGATCGTCATCTCGGCCATCTCGGTAAGGGTGTCAAAGAAGTGCGCCATCTCGACCTTGCCGGTGATGTCGCTCGCGCCCAGCACAATGCCTGCCAGGTATACGGCCAAAAAGCCGTTGCCGCCCAGGTAGCTCGGCAGTGCGTAGGCGACGATCGCCACGGCGAACAAAAAGATAGTCTGCGCGCCCTCGGCCGTTGCGTGTGCGCGCTCAATCAGGCGGCTGGATATCCAGCCGATGGCAAGGCCCAGCCCCACGCCCAGGATGATCTGCTTGGCCAGCAGCACGGGAATGTCGATGTTGCCACCCGCCGCGAGGGTGGCGAGTACCGCGGTGAGCATGTAGGCGACGGGGTCGTTGGAGCCCGATTCGACCTCGAGCAGCGAGTCGGTGCCGCCCTTTAGCGACAGGTTGTGCTCGCGCAGCACGCTAAAGACGCTCGCCGCGTCGGTCGACGCCACGACCGAGCCCAGCAGCAGGCCGCCGATCCAGTCGAAGCCCAGTGCGAAGTGTGCGAACACGCCAGTGATGCCGGCGGTGGCGATAACGCCGAGCGTGCTCAGCAGCACAGCGGGCGCGGCGACGGGTTTGGCACGGTCGATGTTGGTGTTAAAGCCGCCGTAGAACATGATGAACAGCAGCGCCGTGCTGCAGACGGTTTCGGTGAGCGCGTAGTCGCTAAAGTCGATGTGCGCCGGACCGTTGACGCCGAGCAGCATGCCGAGCGCAATAAAGATGAGGAGGGTGGGGAAGGGGAGTTTTTTGCCGACGGGTTTGATGGTCAGGCACAAAATGATGACGAGGCCGATAAAGAGAAGTATCTGGTTCATGGATAGTGTCCGCTCCTGGGTGGTTGGCGTGGCACGGTCAGTTGTCTGCGGTTATTTGTACCCAAAGGTGGTGGGTTTATGGGGGCGGATTACGGGCGTGCGCGATATCGTCATAGACGGCTGCCGTCTTTGCCTCTGCTCGGAAACCCTTTCCAGCTTTATTGCAACGGAGTACAATGGGTAACGTTTAAGTTCAACTTGAAGTTTTAGTTGCGGCGCCGGGCTTAGACCGCAATGCAAGGAGAGGCGTACCATGGCGATCTATGTGACATCTGATGCTCACGGGCACGTGCGTGCGCTTGACGAGGCCCTGTCTAAGATCTCGTTGACGTCCGACGACACGCTGTACGTGCTGGGCGACATGATCGATCGCGGGCCCGATCCGGTCGGCGTTATTAAGCTCGTGCGCTCGCTGCCCAACGCCCACGTGCTCAAGGGCAATCACGAGCAGATCATGCTCGATGCCATCATTGGCCAGGACCCGCTCGATGCCGAGACCTGGGATATCAACGGTGGCTGGACGACGAGCGAGCAGCTCAACGACATGGAATTTGAGGCATACGAGGAGCTCGTGCGATGGATGGCCGCGCTGCCGCTCTACGCGGTGGCCGAGACCGAGGAGCGCCCGTACCTGCTGGTGCATGCCGGCATCCAGACCGAGGCGGCGCGCGCGTTTTTGCTTGAGCATGGTGTCGATTGCGGTGACGGCAGGGGAGCGGTCGATGCCGATAGCGAGCTGCTGCGGCAAATGCTCGCCGTGCAGTCGTCCGATGACCTGCTGTGGATTCGTCACGGCTATTGGGATGCGCCGACGGGACTGCTTTCTGCCGAGGGCGAGGGCCCGGTCGTGGTGAGCGGCCACACGCCCACGGTGTCGCTTGGGCGCTATTGCGAGGTTGGCGGCCTGGCGGGGCTCGATGAGGAGTCGGGCCGCGGGCAGATTGTGCGCCTGGGTGGCGAGGATACCGCCGGCGTGCCCGATCGCATCGACATCGACTGCGCCGCCGCCACCGGCTCCGAGTTCGGTCGCGTGGGCATCCTGCGGCTCGATGATGGGGCGGAGTTCTACGCGAACATCAACCCGGGCGAATAATCGGTGCAAGTGGTAGCTAATTTGGGACGGGGCTTTTTTGACTACTCTTGCCCTTCTGCCCGCTAATTGATTTCTCTGGGACGGGGATTAAATAA
>CAUCTV010000068.1 GCA_958445895.1 uncultured Collinsella sp. | reverse complement strand
TACGGCGGCGTGACTATGGTCGACGACTCGGCCGTCCTGCGGCACTTCATCAACTACGGAATGTCGGAGGGCCGCCGCGGCTCCGAGGCGTTCGACGTGCAGAGCTACTACAATGAGTACCCCGATCTCCGCGCCGCCTTCGGCACCGACCTCGCCAGCTACTACTCGCACTACCTTATGTACGGCAAGAAGGAGGGGCGCCACGCCACCGGCTGCTCGAAGCTCAAGGGCGCCGCAACCAAGGCGGGCGGCGTGGACTACGCTCCCGTCTACGACCCCGAGTACTACCTCTCCCGCAACGGCGACGTCGAGAAGGCCTTCACCAAGTCGACCTACGGCGGCGTGACTATGGTCGACGACTCGGCCGTCCTGCGGCACTTCATCAACTACGGAATGTCGGAGGGCCGCCGCGGCTCCGAGGCGTTCGACGTTTATAGTTATAGAACGAGGTACCTCGATCTTAGGAAGGCTTACGGAAGTAATTTAAAAGAGTATTATCTCCACTATCTCGAATATGGGATGAAAGAGCACCGTAATGGTTCGAGCATGACTGGATTTGAGGGCTATATAATGTCCTCGTCTTTCACTTCTTACGAGGATGCTGCCGTTCATTACGGCAGGACTGTTGGGAAGCATACTTATCCAACAAGCGTGTATAAAAGCAAAGGCAGCGCCTCTATTGATGAGTTTTGTAAGATCCTTTACGAAGAAGCCTCATTTGAGGGAGTATGTCCTGAAGTTTTATATGCTCAAGTCATGAAAGAGACGGGCTATTTAAGATTCGGAAATTTGGTCCAGGCAAATCAGTGCAATTTTGGAGGTGTTGGAGCCACCGGTCCTGGAAATCCCGGATATACTTTTTCTTCCGTTAGAGAAGGGCTTAGGGTTCAGGCGCAGCATTTAAAAGCGTACGCAACAACTGAACCTTTGAATAATCCGTGTATTGACCCACGCTTTAATCTTGTTTCCCGTGGGTGTGCTCCCAAGACGACGGACCTAAATGGACGTTGGGCCGTTCCCGGTAAAGGTTACGGCGAAGGCTTAAATGCAATTGTCCTTGATGTTTTGTGCATGTAATGGGTCTACATGAGTAATCGTCCTTCTCTGTACCACCTGTAGCGCGCTTTAGTGCCGCTCACATCCGCGCCCGCGACCCACCGGCTCGCCGCCTATACGCTCGAGACGCCATACCGGTAGTCGAGAGAAAGGAACTGATCTTGGCGAGAAGGATACCGGCGAGGGTGGTGCTCAGGCTGACGTCGTCGAACCTGTCGCTCAACGTGATCGCCTCTGCACTGCACGCGTCGAAGGTCGGCATCACGCTCAGTTTCCTGCACGGCGAGTACCGCGAGGATGCGCCGCGCGGGGCGAGGCGGCGATGTCCTACGACCGCTTCTGCAAGCGGTACAGGCAGTTCACGGTCAGCAGGAACGTCGTGAGCTGGGTCGGCCGCAAGGCGGGCAGGAACATGGAGGTCGACTGGTCCGGTCCGACCATGTCCCTCGTCGACCAAGCGAGTATCTGGGTAACGGTTTTACGACTAATCCCGTGACCGTCAAGTAGCAAAGGGACGGAGCGTGAGCTCCGTCCTTTTGTTTGTAGGGCGGTCTGCTACCATAAACTATATCTTTTGCTAAGAGATTGGGAGCTCTTATGCCAAGATTCAAGCTCGTTCTGGCTTTTCTAGAGCGAGATAGAGATGACGAGAGAGTAAGAAAGAATCAATGGCTGAAGCGCTGAGAATAGCAATCTTTTCCGCTCAATATCTGCCTCACATTGGCGGTGTTGAGTCCTATACCAGAAACCTCGCAGTTACGCTCATTGGCATGGGCCATAAGCCGGTCGTGGTCACGTGTAATTGCGATTCGCTGCCGTCTCGAGAGGTAACAGACGATGGTATTGAGGTTGTAAGACTGCCGTGTTTTCCATTGCTTGGTGGCAGGTTCCCTGTCTCGCGTTTTGGAAGAGCTTATCGGAGCATGCTGAGGGCTCTTGATGGCGAGTGCTTCGATGGCGTCCTAGTTAATACGAGGTTTTATCCCCATTCAATCTGTGGGCTTCGGTTCGCCAGGCGCCATCATCTTACCCCCATCGTTCTTGACCATGGATCGCAGTATCTTACATTCGGAAACGCAGTATTGGATGTGTTCGTTCGCGCCTATGAACACATAATTACTTCGATTGCCAAGCGGTTTCATCCAGTGTTTTGCGGTGTTTCTAAGAAAAGCCTGGATTGGCTTCGACAATTTGGTATTTCTGGCATTGATATCCTGCCTAACGCGATTGACGTTGATGCTTATTGCTCCAATGCCTCAAATCGAGATTTTCGTGCCGAATTGGGCGTCGGGACGGATTCTGTTCTTGCCTGTTTTGTTGGAAGGTTGATTCCCGAGAAGGGTATCGACTCCCTTCTTGCGGCTATGAAGCAACTGAATGAAACGCCCGTAAAGTTGGTGGTTGCGGGTGATGGTCCCCTGCGTGAGTTGATGGATTCTACTCCTGAGAATGTCTCCTATGTTGGTCCTTTGCGTCCGGCGGATGTGTCGTCCTTGCTTCAGGCCGCAGACGTGCTGTGTCTTCCTACGAGATCAGAGGGTTTTTGTACGACCCTTCTCGAGTCTTCGGCGTGCGGCACCCCGGCAATCATTCCCTTGGTGGGCGGAGTTGACGAAGTATTTGGTGAGGAAGATTGCGGTTTTTTGTTGGATGGCTGTGCTCCCGACCAAATTGCCGAAGCAATACGAGTGGCGTGCGCATCGAAAGCGGAGACGCGGCGAAAGGGACGGCTGGTCCAGAGTAGAGTTCGAGAGTATTGTACGTGGGGCAATACTGCAGAGAGGCTCGTTGAACTTCTTGGTGCGTAGCAATTACGTTGGTGTTGCTTTTCCGTTGACTGGGGTTTGCCGCGGTTTTGTTTCCTCGTTCGGATATTGTTTTCTTCAGAAGTAGGAGAATGAGAAGGTATAGTGATGCACGATATTCTTATTGTGACCTCAAGGAATGTTGCCACCTCGGGCGGCGAGTTTAGCCTGATTAAAAATAGAGCAGATGCTCTAAAGAATGGGTGGGGCATTGAGTCTGATGTTGCGGCTCTTTGCAATGTTCGCTTGGGTGTTTCTGAGGGTGGTGAAGCTTTTGGACCCGGCGTTTATGTTCGGCGGGATTTTATGAATCCCATGCAGCTGCTGTCGGGATATGAAGAGCTAATTACCACTGCGGAAAAAAAGGTTTTGAGTGGCTCCTACAAGGCGATCATCCTTTCTGGCGTGGGGCTGTTTCGTTATGTCGACCGGATGAAGCGCGCCGCCGAGGCGTCGGGAGCTTTTGTATGTGCTGATGTTCATGGTTATTACGGCGACGGCTCCCTTCTTGCACGCGACGAGCCCCTCTTCCTTGGCTCATTCCACCGTGCCGCCGCTTTTGTTGAGAGATACGAGCAGCGCAAATATTTGCGTAAGTTCGACCGTATCTTTTGTGTTTCTCGAGCGTATCGCAGTTTCCTTTGTCGAGAGTGCGGCTGCAAAGAGGGTCAGTTCTACATTGTTCCGTGTGCGACGGGGGCGAAGCCAAGCTTTGGTCGTGCGGAGGAGCTTAAGTATCGAGAGGATTATAGGAGGAAGTACGGCGTAGAAGATGACGAGTGGCTGCTCGTTTACTCAGGCGGAGCTTCGTCGTGGCAATGCCTTCCGCAAACTGCAGAGTTGTATCGCGAAATACTGAAGAGGCGTGGGGCAAAGCTACTTGTTTTGTCTGGTGACGTTACTTCTGCACGCGCCGCAATCGGTGATTGTGACGACGTTGAATTCGATAGCTTCAAGCCATCTGACCTCCCTAGCGTGTTCTGTGCTGCGGACTTCTTCGTGATGTTGAGAGAGGACGTTCCAACAAACCACTTTGCTTACCCTAACAAGTTCTTGGAATACGTCGCGGCGCACAGGCCGGTAATCACTACTCCTTACGTTTACGACATTGCCGAAGAGATTGATAGACATGGTGTTGGACTTCTGTATAACGGGGATGTGGATGATCTCGTTTTGAAAATGGACAATGCGGTATGCGACAGGGATTCATGTGATCGCCTGGTGCAAAAGGTTTCTTTTGCAAATTCCCTCATCCCGTTTGCCAGGGATTTGGGAAGCGTTGGGTCCAGTTGCTAAAGTGAGCGGGTCGTCTATGCTTATAACGGTTTTTACCCCGACTTATAATCGCGCATATATCCTTCCCAAGCTATTCGAAAGTCTGAAAAGACAATCTTTTCGAGATTTCGAATGGATAATTGTTGATGATGGAAGCACGGATGATACGCGAAAGCTCGTCGAGGCGATGCAGCAAGATTGTCAGGTGAAATTTCCTATCCGCTATTTTTTCCAGGTCAATAGCGGAAAGCACGTTGCATGGAATAAGGGTCTTGATGAGGCGAAGGGAGCCTTGTTTTTCCCGGTAGACAGCGACGATTATCTAACCGATGATGCCTTGGAGCGTATTGGGGAGAACTGTGAAACCGTTATGTCTAACGAGCGCCTGATTGCCTTGTCGGGAGTTCGTATTTTTCCGGGCAACAAGCTTACGGGAGGAATTCTGCAAGACAATGTGGGTTCGTACATCGATTATTCGTCAATTGATCGCCGATCGAAGGGGATTACGGGTGACCTTGCCGAGGCCTTTGTGACGGAACGGTTGAGGAAGTACCGATTCCCGGTTTTTGAAGATGAGCGGTTTGTTCCTGAAGCAGTTGTCTTTAATAGATTCAGCAACGATGGATATCTAATTCGTGGGTACGCCTTTCCTCTCTACGTGTGCGAATACCTTGCCGATGGCTACACGAAGAATACTGATCGGCTGCTCATTACGAACTGGAAGGGATATCGCCTGTACGTTTCAGAGTTGATGCATAGCACAGTCGGAATAAGGGCAAAAGCCATTCCGTTTTGTGGATTTATGTACCGTTCGTTATTGAAAATGTTTGGTTTGTGCAAATAGGCTTGAGTGAAGTATGGAGTGCAGCATGAGCTCTTTGTCGAAGAAGACGGTCCTGTTGGTATTTGGAACAAGGCCCGAAGCAATCAAGATGTGTCCTCTCGTAAAGGAGCTGGAGAACCGATCTGGCCTTAACGCGAAGGTTTGCGTTACCGGCCAGCATCGCCAGATGCTCGACGTGGTCCTTGAGGAGTTTGGGGTTGTGCCCGATTTTGATTTGCACGTCATGAAACAAAGACAGACTTTGTTCGATGTTACCACGGCTGTTCTTAATGGCTTGGACGGCGTGCTGGATCAGCTCAAGCCCGACGTTGTTCTTGTTCACGGTGATACGACGACGTCCTTTGCCGCCGCACTTGCATGCTTCTACAAGGGCATTCCCGTGGGCCATGTCGAGGCGGGTCTGCGTACATACAACATCCACTCACCGTATCCCGAGGAATTTAATAGGCAGGCAACCGGCATACTTGCCGCTTGGCACTTTGCTCCAACTGAAGCAGCTCGCAACAACCTGCTTTCTGAGCATCGGGATTCCAGTCGAATTTTCGTGACGGGAAATACTGGCATTGACGCGCTTCGTACGACGGTGCGCGATCATTATTCGCATCCCGAGCTTGATTGGGTTGGAGATAGGCGCCTGATCTTGATTACGGCTCATCGTCGAGAGAATCTTGGCGAGCCCATGCACCACATGTTCAGGGCTATTCGCAGAATTGTTGAAAAGCATGATGACGTGCGCGCTGTTTATCCTGTACATTTGAATCCTGTCGTTCGCAAGGCGGCTCATGAAGAGTTGGACGGCTGCGACCGCATTCATCTAATTGATCCTCTAGACGTGGTTGATTTTCATAATTTCATGGCCCGCTCCTACTTGATTCTTACCGATTCAGGCGGCATTCAGGAAGAGGCCCCGGGCTTGGGTAAGCCGGTTTTGGTGATGCGTGATACGACCGAGCGCCCTGAGGGCGTTGCGGCGGGCACGCTTAAGCTTGTTGGCACAAGTGAAGATGCTATTTTCTCAACATGTTGCGACCTCTTAGAGAATGAAGAAGCATATTCCCGCATGGCTCATGCCAGCAACCCGTATGGTGACGGTCATGCGAGTGAGCGAATTGCTGATGTTCTGGAGAAGGGGCTGCAAAGTCTCGGGGAAGCATTGGTTCGGTAGATGAGTGAGGTTAAGCAGCTCTCTCTTAAAGAGAATATGCTGTGGAACTCGTTCGGTTCCATCGTTAACCTTGCTTGCCAATGGCTGATTACGATTCTGATCGTTCGCCTTGGTTCAGGTTACGAGGCATCCGGCGT
>CAUCTV010000067.1 GCA_958445895.1 uncultured Collinsella sp. | reverse complement strand
GAGGATCATGTCCCCCTTTTCCGCGGAAACCCCGGCAGTTGCGAAGAGCTGCCGGGGCTTCTGTCGTTTGAGGGGTTGAAGGGGCTGAGCTTGGGGCGGTAATCGAGGTGTTGAGTCGGTGCCCGCCGCGCACAACACGCAGCCTCGGCAACTCGCGAGCATCGACGACGCCCCCTCACCTCACCCCGCGCTATACTCGTCCGCATGGATATCAACGCATGCAACATAGCAACACACGCCGCGGGCGCACCAGCAGCGGCCGCTCCCGCGCCCGTCGTGGGCCGCTTTGCCCCGTCGCCCTCGGGCCGCATGCATCTGGGCAACGTGTTCAGCTGCCTGTGCGCGTGGCTTTCGGCCCGCAGCCAGGGCGGCAGCATCGTGTTGCGCATCGAGGACCTGGACGATCGCTGCAAGCGCCCGGAACTTGCCGCCCAATTGATTGACGACCTAGCCTGGCTGGGGCTTGAGTGGGACGAAGGCCCCTACTGCCAGCACGATCGCCTGGACTTGTACGAGGACGCCCTGCACCAGCTGCAAGACGCCGGCCTCACCTATCCCTGCTTTTGCACGCGCGCCGAGCTCCACACCGCAAGCGCGCCGCACGCCAGCGACGGCACGCCCATCTACCGCGGCGCCTGCCGAGGCCTTTCTGCCGAGGAGGTTACCCGCCGCAGCGCCCTGCGCGCTCCCGCCACGCGCCTGCGTGTGCCCGCCGTCGACGACCTCGCCGGCGACGTGATCGAATTCGTTGACCGCACGTACGGAGCCCAATGCGAGGCACTCGCCACCGAGTGCGGCGACTTTTTGGTGCGCCGCAGCGACGGCGTGTTTGCCTATCAGCTGGCCGTGGTGGTCGACGACGCTGCCATGGGCGTCACCGAGATCGTACGCGGATGCGACCTGCTTGGTTCCACGCCGCGCCAGATCTATCTGCAACATCTGCTGGGACTGCCCACACCGCGCTACGCGCACATCCCGCTGCTCATGTCGCCGGACGGCCGCCGCCTTTCCAAGCGCGATCGCGATCTGGACCTGGGCGAGCTCCGCACCCGCTTTGGCACACCCGAGGCACTGTTGGGATGGCTCGCCGGGCAAACAGGCATCGCGCCGGACACCACGCCGCGTACCGCCGAGCAGCTGGTCGAGCACTTTAGCTGGGACGTCATCCGCGCGCACCGCGAGAACATCACCGTAATGGCCGAGTAGTCAAACGCCCTGCCCCCTTCACTACCCCCCCCCCGACGAGTGCGTAATTCTGTATCTTGTTATGTACGGAATAGTTCCGTACAATGATGCAAAGGAGGTTTTACCATGCCAACGATTGAGAAACAGCGCCGTATGGATCTAAGGCTGACCGAGCGTCAACGCCTTACTTACGAGCGCGCCGCGGCCTTGCGCGGGCAAACTCTCACCCAATGGGCCACGGCTCACCTCGACGAGAGCTCCGCACGTGACATCGCCGAGGCGTCAACAACCTATCTTTCTCCTGATGGTTTTGATGCATTTTGCGAAATGCTCGACTCACCCATGCCCCAAGCCGCAAAAGCGCTGCTCGACCGTAAAGCGATTTGGGAATGAGCACGTTTACCAAGCCCGTTCAACTCCCCGTTGGTCAAGGCATCGAGGCTTTCCACTGCGGTAATACCCTTGTAGACGGATGGGCTAAAAACAGATCAGCCTCGGCGCGAAGAAGAGGGTCGGCGGTTATATACGCATCGTATTACGACGGCGCAGTCGCCGGGTTCTATACGCTATGTACGCACTCCGTAGCTCGCGAAAATGTTGACGGAGGATGGTTCGTTCGGAACTCCCCCTCCCAAGTTCCCGCAGTGTTGCTTGGAATGATGGGGGTTGATGAGAAATTCAAGGGGCTTGGTCTGGGAGCATCGTTGCTCAAAGATGCCATCGAAAACGCCTTAAAAATTTCTGCCCTAGCGGGAGCGCGAGCTTTGGTTGTCGATCCAGTAGATGATGAGGCGGCAGCGTTCTATGCGCATTTCGGCTTTGCAGCCCTACCCGGCACCAACCGAATGGCGTTGAAACTCTAGACCGCCAGCAGCATCTCCTCCAGCTCCCAGTATGTCTTAAGTTACCCTACAGATAATGACTATTGCCAAAATGTAGGGTAACTACCCAAGGCATCATACGAAGAGCTCGCTATGCCTGCCCCTACGCAACGTCCCAGGGCTGGAGCTCGCCGCCCAGGCGAACGATGCAGTCGTAGAGCACGGTGTGGCGCTCGGCCGGGTTGGCATCCCGATGAAAATGCCCGTAGTACCAGCGCTTGTAGTCCAAGCGATCTTCCAGCTCGTCGAAAAATGCCGTAAGCCGATCGACAGCTGGATAATTCCAGCCAGGTGCCGGATAGAGCGTGGGCGAGAGCATGCGCGTGGAGCAGGTGTGGGTGATCACGTAGTCGACCTTCCAGCCCACGCTATCGAGCTTTGCCCGCGCCTCCTCAAAGTTGCGCTCGCCCGGCAGCTCCTGCGGCCACCAGCTGGAATACGGGATGCGGTATTCCTTGTCCACACTCGTGGCGCCGCCCATGGTAAAGATCGTCGACCCACCGAGCTCAAAAACCTCGCCGCGCGTCAGGCGCCGTATAGGCGAGGTGTCCGACAGGCGTTGCGTCAGTCCACCGTGCCACAACTCCAGGGGGCGCTCCGCCCAATGGTCGTAGCGTTCGTGGTTGCCGTCGACGAACAGCACGGTATAGGGGCGCGACTCCAGCCAGGCGATATCGGCGCATTCCTCGGCAGAAAAATCCCACGGAAAGCCAAAGTCTCCCGCGATAATCAGATAGTCGTCGCTCGTCAGACTATCCCCAAGCTCCCAGTCGCGGAGCTTTTGCATGTCGATGCCACCGTGGACATCACCCGTCACATAAACCGTCATCGGATCACCACTTCCCTCTTATAGGCTTCGAGATCGTGCTCGATCTGCTCGTCGCCCGTGGCGTTGACCCACCACGGCCATTTAACGCAACACGCCGGCTCGTCGACCTGCGCAAACCACGACTTGAGCTCCTCCAGGCTCACCGGGGCGTAGCCGTTGGCGTCCACGCCCACGTCATAGCGCAGCAGCCCCTGCCTAAGGTTGAACGTGTTGTACGCGCCGCCGCAGCTGTGGATATGTCCGTGAAGATGCCAGCCGCCGTGCGACATGCCTTGCCAGTCGACCATGGGATAGTGGCTCAGCACGATTTTTTGGCGGTCGATCTTGAGCACACAAATGGGCGGCTCGACGATAAAAGCATCCGCCACCGCAGGCTGCGTCCAGTCTTTGTCGTGGTTGCCAGGCAGCAGATGGACGTGCTTGCATGCAATGCTCTTACGCAGCTCGTAGGCGTCTTGCACCGTCATCTTAAAGCTGAAGTCGCCCAGAATATAAAGCTCGTCGTCCAAAGCGACCTTGCTATTAATGTTGGCGACCATGGCGTCGTTCATCTGCGCACCAGTCGACCAAGGCCTGTCGGCGAGCCGCAGCATGTTCTCGTGTCCAAAGTGGGTATCGCTGGTAAACCAGATCATGGGAACCTCCTAACGCTGTTGCCCAGAATTTCCACTCGCCGCCCCACCCTACTCATCGGTGCATCGCGCCTCAATCGGCACGATATCTTGGTAGATCAGGCGATGCTTGTCGTCGCGCCATTCATCGTCATGGTAATGGCCAAAGAACCAGGTGCGGTAGTCGAGTCGCCCGTCGAGCTCGCCCAAAAAGGCCTGCAGCGAATCGTCGTAGAACTCGCGATTGCACTCCATGCACAGCTCGTCTGCCAAATCGACCGGCGCCTCGTGAGTCACAACATAGTCGACCTTCCAGCCCACACGATCGAGCGAGGCGCGACAGTATTCCATCTCGCTCTCACTCGGCATTTCCTCGGGCCACCACGTCTTTCCCTCCCGGCGCCACTGTTTGTCATGGCTCGCGGCGCCACCCATGGCGAGCACCGTGTTCCCCGCGATGTCGAACACCTCTCCGCGCATCAGGTGCAGCACATGCGGGCGAGCCTCGTGAACGAGGCCCCCGTTCCACTCTCGGATCGGCAGCCCCGCCAGCAGATGATAGTTCTCGTGATTGCCGTCGACAAAACACGTAGTCCAGGGCTTGGACTCAAACCAGTCGAGCCAGTATTTGTCGGTGTTTGAGCCACTCCATATAAAGCCAAAGTCGCCGGCAACGATCACCACGTCATCGCGCGTCAGCGTACGGCCCAATGGCCAAACGCGCGACGAGAAGCGGCTCGCCCCGTACTCGGCAACACCGTGAACGTCTCCGGTAACGAAAATGGACATTAAGCGGCACCTCCGTGCTGTGCGACTCTAGACAAATCGATGGCAGAAATTGCGGATCAGCCCCGGCATCCGCACCCCTTAGGGCTTACCCCTCGTTCTTCCATCCAAACGGATCAAACACCCAAAAAACTAGATCGAGCACACTGTTGGCGGGCAGCATGTTGGGCAGGGCGTCTTGCCTCGCTTGAGTGCGGTTGCCAATGGCACGCTCGTTTTAATGGCGTTTCGGGACAAGTTTTTGCATCCCGCAGAACGGTGGTAAATCTTGCCGTTCTTGGTAACGATTACCTTAATTTTTGAGGCATCTACACTGCGAGGCTCGATGGGCGCGGCCACCTCTAGAGGAGCCGATGCCGTTTTCCAAGGCTTGCTTCTCGAAAAACCAGAATCGCGGTATCGATTAATGTAGCCGTCAAAGCACCCGTCGAACAGCAGCCCCGTTGCCAGGCCCGCCATGAATCCGCAAGCAATCGCGGCCTCTCCTCTAATTTGCATATGTCCCTCCTTAATCAATCTCGAAGGTGAAAGTGGCGCGCGCCGCAGAGCCCATGCCCTTGCGGTGCGCGCCAAAAACAGCGCGCTTCCCTGTCCCTAACGGATCAGCTGGCGGCGCTTATCGGACAGGAATACGCCGGCGGCCACCAGGACCGTGCCGCCGATCACGAAGGTCTCACCCAGCAGCTCGGACGCATCGCCCGTGGCGGGCATCGCCGTCTGCCAAGTCGTGGCCTCGGTCTTTGCCTCCGCATGCTTGGCCTGGTACGTCACTTGCGTGACGGGCTGGGTCTGCTCGCCGTTTCCGCGGTCGGCGGCCTCTTGGCGAGCGATCTCGGCGTTAAGCTCGGCAATAGCCTGGTCGAGCTCGACCTTGGCGGCGGTGTAGTTGGCGAGCGCCTCCAAGTATGCCGGCGCCACGGCATCCGTCGCAGCCACGGCGTCATCGAGTTCGGCCTTGGCGGTCGCGGCGCGCTCGGCGGCATTGTGAGCTGCAGCGATCTTGGCGTTGAGCGCCTCGTCCACATCGTCAGCGCTGCCGTTGGCGATGGCTTCGGCAAGATTGATCCTGCGCAGGCGGGTGACCGCGGCGGCAGAGGCATCGCGGGCGGCGGCCGCATTCGTCACGGCATCGTCAGCCTCCACCAAGTCGTACTCGGCATCGCTCACGGCCATCTCCGCAGCATCAAGCGCAGCATCGGCAGCGAGCTTGTCCTCAGTAGCCCTGGAAAGTGCTGCAGCGGCATTCTTAAGCTGGGAGGCACGCGCGGCAGCTGCATCAGACATTGCCTGAGCCGTTGTCGCGGCAGCGCCAGCATCGCTCGCAGCCTGCTGGGCCATATCGAGCTCCGCCTGAGCGCCAGCAGCATCGATGGCTGCCTGATCGGCATCGCCTTGGGCGACAGCAAGTTCAGCCTCCGCCTCACGCTGATTGGCACGTGCGTCTTCGAGCGTAGACGATGCCGCATCAAACGCACGCTGAGCAGCAGCGATATCGGCCGAATACGCCGCCAGCTCATCCTGGGCCGCGGCAAGTGCATCCTGCTTGTCGCCGACACCGACACGAGCGGCATCCAGTGCGCGCTTGGCAGCAGCCACCTTGCCCTTGGCAATGTCGAGCTCGCCAGACTTGGCGGCCACGGCGTCCTGAGCCGCCGCAACTGCGGCGTTGGCAGCGCTCAAATCGGCGCGGGCATCGCTGACAGCACGCGCGGCGACGTCAGCTGCAGCCTGCTTTTGCTCCACAGAAGCCTGAGCCTCCGAGACCTTGGCAGTCGCGACATCAACGTCAGCGACAGCGCGCTCAACCTGAGCTTGCTTTGCCGCAACGGTCTGCGATGCTGCGTCCACCTTGTTGCCGGCATCGTCGGCAACGCCCTGCGCCGTAGCAAGCTCCTTGCGTGCCGTGTCAACGCCCTGCTCGGGATTTGCCAGAGAGTCGCACCACGCGTTCAGCGCAGCCTCATACTCAGCAACCGTCATCGGATTGGTGACGCATAATTTCTTTCGCAAATTGACAACCGCATAGCGGAACACGGCCCGC
>CAUCTV010000066.1 GCA_958445895.1 uncultured Collinsella sp. | reverse complement strand
CAATGAGCGTAGAAGACGCAAAGAATTACTTAGCAACGCTCTAGCAATTTGAAGATCCCGCAGGTCGAATAAAAGTCAGCGAATGCCCCCAGGCAGGGCCGCGCCAGCCAGTCCCTACAGGTTGAACAAGAGTCAGCGAGAGCCCGTCTGGGCGAGCAAGGTGCCTTGAAACAAGGCGGCATTGACCTTCTGGTCATGCCGCCGAAGTTGAAAGGCAGATTGCCGCCCAGACGGGCTCGCAGCGTCGGCTCATTACGCCGTTTGTAAAACGGCGTAATTCTTAGTGTTCGATCCAGCAACGCAGGGTTTCGCCGGCCTGCAGGTGACGCAGGTTCTCCGCGGCGATGTCGACCACATTGTTGAGCGTGGCTGCCAGGTGGAACCAACCTGAGACGTGCGGCGTGATGAGCATGTTGGGTGCATCCCACAGTGGGCTTGTCTCAGACAGCGGCTCGGGGTCGGTGACGTCGACCGCGGCGCCGGCAAGATGTCCTGACTCCAGGGCGGCAACCAAGTCCTCGGCGACCACAAGGTCGCCGCGGCCGCCGTTGGCAAAGAAGGCGCCCGGCTTCATCGCGGCGAAGAACTCGGCGTTCGCCAGGCCGCGGGTCTCGGATGTGCTGGGCATAAAGGATGCGACGATGTCGGCCTCGGCCAGGCGCTCGGGTAGGGCGTCCATGCCGTCCATGTCCTCAAACACGATGGGGTAGACGAGCGGATGGCGCTTGATGCCGCGGACGTGCGCGCCCATGCCGCGGCAGAGCGTGGCAAAGTGACCGCCGATATCGCCCGCGCCCAGCACCAGCACGTTGGCGTTTTTGAGCGAGGTAACTGGCCCCAAATCCTCCCAGCGATGTTCGCGCTGCAAGTCATGATAGCCTGGCAGGCGCTTCATCATGGAAAGGACCATGGCAAACATGTGCTCGCTCACGGCCTGGCCGTAGGCGCCCACCGAGCAGGAGAGCTTAGCGTCGGCTGGCACGGTGCCGGCGGCCAAGTAATCGTCATAGCCCGCGGTCTGCAGTTGCAGCAGCTGGAGGTGCTCACATGCGGTAAGCAGGGTAGGGTCTATGTTGCCCAAAATCACGTCGGCGTTGGCGACTTGTTCGCGCGTGGCGGCGTCGGCGCTCGTGTAGATAAAGTCCTCGCCCGGAGCGCTCGATTCAAGAATTGCGCGATGACGGTCGTTGACGGGCAACAAAACCAGGATGTTCACAAGCAGTCCTCTCCGCTCAACCTACCAAAAAGGGACAGGTTTATTTTGGCAGGTTTTATCAGGCAAAACGTTCAAACAAAAACGCCGGATGCTAGACGAGCGTGCCCGTCAGCATCCGGCGCATCCACGGCTACCAGCTCAGCAGCTCGTAGCCGTCCTCGGTCACCACGAGCTGTACCTCGCACTGGGCCGAATCGCTGCCGTCCTTGGTGCGCACGCACCAACCATCGCCCTTGCTAATCTTGATGTCGGGCGCTCCGGCATTGACCATAGGCTCGATGGTAAAGACCATGCCCGGAGCCATGATGGTGTCCACATCGGGCGCCTCGGTGGTAAAGCCCACAAACGGGTCCTCGTGGAACTCCTTACCGATGCCGTGTCCGCCGTACTCGCGCACCACGCTAAAGCCGGCGTCTTCGACCGTCTTTTGCACGGCCTCGGCCATCACGGACAGCGGCAACCACGGCTTGACGGCCGCCAGACCCGCCTCCACGCTGGCGCGGGTGACGTCGACCAGGCGCTGGCGCTCGGCCGAGACTTCGCCGATGCAGAACATACGGCTCGAGTCGCTAAAGTAGCCGTCCAAGATCGTGGAGCAGTCCACGTTGATGATGTCGCCCTCGTGCAGCATGTCCGCATCGCAGGGGATGCCGTGGCAGACCACATCATTGATCGAGGTGCACACGCTCTTGGGGTAGCCCTCGTAGTTGAGGTCGGCCGGCGTGCCGCCGTGCTCGACGGTGTAGTCGTAGATCATCTGGTCGATCTGGTTGGTGGTCATGCCCGCGGCGATGTGCTCGCCTACGTAGTCGAGCACGCCCACGTTGATGGCGGCGGAGCGCTTGATGCCCTCGATATCGGCGGGCGTCTTGTAGAGCGTGCGGGGCAGAACCTCCCAGCCCTCTTCCCACAAGCGCTCGAGGCGCTCGTCGAAGGTGCTATGGCATTTCTTATATTTCTTGCCGCTGCCGCACCAGCAAGCGTCGTTGCGGCCGGGCACGGGTCCTTTGTCATACATGGCTAACTTCCTTTCATTCGCAGCTAGTATAGCCCACCCACGCGGCCATAAAAGTTGCGGTGATATAGTTCCGATTTAAGCGGTTTAACAGCACAAATAGGAACTATATCACCGCAACTGATGGGGCGGGATGGCGGGCACTAGCTGCTGCGTGGTTTTGCTAGTAACTCACCTGGCAGGGAATGCCGAGGGCTTGAACGCGCGCGGCAATGGCGTCGAGCACCTCGGGCGCCGCTTTAGCAAGGCCGGCGAACGGTGTCTCGCGCGCCACCGTGTAGATGGTCGCTTCTTGCGGGCGAATGCGCTCAAGCGCCGCGAGCCAGGGGGCAACGTACTCCTCGCCGGTGTTGTCGATGAGCTTGCCCTGATACTCGCCGGTCAAAAAGATTGTCTGGATAATAACGTGACCGTCAAAGCTCGCGAACGTCTCGATCTGGTGCTCGACGTCGTAGGGGCCAACAGGCTGGTCGAGCAGCTGGATAAACGCCGGGTCGACCGTATCGAGCTTAAGAATGTTGTCGTCGACCATCATGAGCGCATCGTGTACCTGGGGGCGGTCGGCGCGCGTGCCGTTGGAGAGCACAGCAATCTTGGTGTTTGGGGCAAGTTCGTCGCGCAGTGCGACGGCACCGGCGATGGCCTGCGGAAACTCCGGCGCGGCGGTGGGCTCGCCGTTGCCTGCGAAGGTGATCACATCGGGGAGCTCGCCCTCGGCTGCCATCTCGCGCAGCTTTGCCTCGAGCGCGTCGAGTACCACGGCAGCCGTGTTATACGGCTCGTGGCAGGGGCGCTCGGCGTTGAGGCCGTTTTCGCAGTAAACGCAGTCGAACGTGCAGATTTTGCCGCTGGCCGGCATCATGTTGACGCCGAGCGAGAGACCAAGGCGACGGCTGCGAACGGGCCCAAAGATGGGGCTGGCATTCAAAAACGTAGACATAGGCATATGCTCCTCAAGACTATTGCGCCTAAGCATAGCATCGGCTCCAAAGCAAGGCGCGGGCTCTTGCTTTACAAGTTTCGTTTTTTCACGTCGCTCATGATGCCGTGCCATGAAAAGCCTCAGGTCGGGTACAGTTAAGCTGTTAACAAGGCGTAAGGCAATGCGGGTCTATCCAACCGTACTGACGTGCAACTGGATGGGCATTGACGATGGGAACACAGTATGGATTTTACGGTCGAGAATGCGGGCATCACGATCGCCTGTCGCGAATATGCCGGCCCGGATGTGTCGCCTGATGCTCCTGCCTTGGTGTGCGTGCACGGCGCCTGCGTCGACGGCGTCTTTTTTGACGCCATCGCCCGCGAGCTCGCCTGTGACTACCGCGTTATTGCCTACGACCGCCGCGGTTGCGGCGAGAGCGGCGACGCTGCAGACGGACGCTACGACCTCGTCGCCCAGGCCGCCGACCTGCAGGCCGTTATCGAGCATATTGGCACTCCGGCAAACGTGCTCGCGCACAGTGCCGGTACGCTGGTGACCCTGGAGCTTCTCCGTGCAAACCCCGCCATAATCTCGCGTGCGATTCTGCATGAACCCGCCGTGACGGATGAGGGTGCCGGCCTGGGCGCGGCCCCAGTTTTGCTCGAGATGATCGCCGCGGGAAAGGTCTCCAGGGCATTACGGGCCTTCCTGGGCGCCATCGGCGATTCGGATCCTGAGGCCCCCAAGTTAACCGAGGCGGAAGCCAAGCATGCCCTGCGCAACGGCCGCAGTTTCATGGCGAACGAATACGGGATTACTATGACCTGCGTTCCCGATTGGAATAGCGTTCGCGCGTCAAAAACGGTGGCCGCTGTGCTCCTGGGCGAGCTCTCGATTGGCACGCCCCGCGAGGCGGGCACGAGGATGGCGGCTGAGCTTTTGGACTGTCCGCTCGTAACGATTCCCGGGGCGCACAACGGCCTGCGCGATCGTCCGGCAGCGGCTGCCCGGGCTGTCCGTGGCATCCTGGGGTTCTAGCACCCGCAATAGCCAAAGCAGGCTCCATCCGCAAACGTTTCGGCCGTGTTAACAAATGTGCTCAAAACCTCACGTCTGCGGCTTCAATCGCGCCGTCTGCCAACTCATAAAAATGTAACAGCATTCACGTGCCTACCTGCATCGGCAAGGTGTTACTCTTGTAACATTTGGAACCCACCGCTACCATGCGAAACTATCGAAAGGGCCCCATATGCTCAATAATCACGAGGCCAATCTAACCGACGAGGAGGCTGCCGCCGAGGTCGCCCGTGTCGCGAAGACCTACCCCGTGGTACGTTTGCTGTCGGCCGATCAGATTAAGAGCGAGCCTAACTGCCTACTCGCCGGCGATCGGTGCCCTTGTCTGCGTCAGTCGAGCCTTGAGGCCTTGACAGATTCCGATGAGGTGTCGGAACGGCTGCTCAACGATGGCGTTGAGTACCGCGCTCGCCTGCGCCCTCTGAAGGTCGAGGGCGAGCCTCACGTCCTGCTGATGGTGCGTCCGATCGATGAGCAAGAGGCTGCAGAAGAGGACCTTGTCTACACCGATGTGCTGACGAGTGTACACAATCGCCGGTATTACGAGGAAAAGCTTCGCGGCGCCCGTATGAATGCCGGCGTTGCGATGATCGACCTTGATGATTTTAGGGTCTTCAACGATACGTGTGGCCGTCATGCCGGCGACCTTGCGCTCGGTGCTGTGGCGACAGCCATACGCAGCGGAATTCGTTCGACTGACGAGCTTGTGCGCTATGGCTGCGACAAGTTTGTGGTTGTCATGCCCAATATTCCCTCCGATGACTTCGCCCGTCGCCTGCATCAGGTGTCCGATGCCGTTCGTGCCACGATTATTCCGGGCCATGAGTACATGAGCTTGACGGCATGTGTTGGTGGCGTTCGCATTCATGGCGAGACGGTCGATGAGGGCGTTGGCCGCGCTGTCCAGTTATTGAGCCGCGCTAAGGCAAAAGCCGGTACGGTCGTGACCGATGCCGATTCCATCGAGGCCTTCCAAAGCGAAAAGCCTTTGGTGCTTATTGTCGATGACTCCGAGATGAACCGAGTCATTCTCAACGAGATGCTCAAGGACGAGTACTGTATCCTCGAGGCCGATAACGGTCGTGCGGCGCTCGACATGGTCGACCGCTATGGCGATGAGTTGTCGCTCGTGCTGCTGGACATTGTCATGCCGGGCATAAGCGGCTTTGAGGTGCTGGCCGATCTGTCGCGCCGAACGGGTATCGACAATCTGCCTGTCATCATGATCTCGAGCGAAGATTCCGATGATATGGTTCTGCGCGCGTACGAGCTGGGCGCCTCGGACTATATCAACCGCCCGTTTGACTCCCGTGTCGTGCGCCGCCGTGTAAGCAACACCATCCGCCTATACGCCAAACAGCGCCGTCTGACGAGCCTGCTGTCCCAGCAGTACAACGAGCGTGTCAAGAACAGTCGCATGCTCATCGACATCATGGCCGGTGTCATGGAGCTTCGCAATGGCGAGAGCGGCAGGCACGTTACGAATATCGAGAAGCTGACCGAGCTGCTGCTTGGCTGCCTGGTCCAGCGTAGTGACAATATCTTCCTCGACAATGAGGAACGCTCCACGATTGCTCTGGCTTCGGCGCTGCACGATATCGGCAAGATGTCGATTGACGATGCGATTCTCAACAAGCCCGGGCGCCTCACGTCCGAGGAATTCGAGATTATGAAGACGCATACCACGATCGGCGCCGACATGCTGCTCGAACTGGGCCGCCATCACGCCGGCAATGCGCTTATGGAATATGCGTACCAGATTGCGCGCTGGCACCACGAGCGTTGGGATGGCAGGGGTTATCCCGACGGCCTTAAGGGCGACGATATCCCCATCGCCGCGCAGGTGGTTTCGGTGGCCGACGTGTACGATGCGCTGACGAGCGTGCGCGTGTACAAGGATGCTATCCCGCACGAGGAAGCGATCCAGATGATCCTGGACGGTAAGTGCGGTACCTTTAACCCGCTGCTGCTCGACTGCCTGCTCGAGGTGCAAGACCAAATTGCCGAGACGTTGGCACGCCCCGCTGACGTCGTCGCGTTTCCCACGATTTAGTTTGACCAAAGGAGTTTTAACCCATGATTTCCATGCGTGAGGCGTATGAGAAGATTGGCGCCAATTATGATGACGCGTGCGCTCGGCTGATGGGCGATGAGATGCTTGCCCGCTTTGCCCTCAAGTTTTTGG
>CAUCTV010000065.1 GCA_958445895.1 uncultured Collinsella sp. | reverse complement strand
TGGGCTCAGGGCGGCCTGCTCGGCGTCACGATCTTCTTTGTGCTTTCGGGCTATCTGATCACGCGCTTGCTGCTCAACGAAGTCGCCAAGACCGGCCGCATCGACCTTAAGAGCTTCTGGATTCGCCGCATCCGCCGCCTGGTCCCCGCCGTGGTAACGGTAGTGTTCGTGACCTGCGCGCTGTGCACCATCTTTAACCACGTGATGCTCACCAAGATGCGCCCCGACATCCTGCCGTCGCTGCTGTTCTTCAACAACTGGTGGCAGATCGCCCAAAACGTCTCGTACTTCAATGCTCTGGGCGACCCCTCGCCGCTCACGCACTTTTGGTCGCTTGCCATCGAAGAACAGTTCTACCTGATTTGGCCGCCACTGCTGTTTGCCATGGTATCCATGCATGTGAGCAAGCCCAACACGCGCCGCGTGGTTCTGGGCCTTGCCGCGGCATCTGCCCTAGCCATGATGGTGCTTTACAACCCTGCCGCCGACCCCAGCCGCGTGTACTACGGCACCGACACCCGCGTGTTCTCACTGCTGCTGGGTGCCTGGATGGCCTTTATCCCCGATCGCGACCTGGCGCCGGTGCGTCTCGCTCATCGTTTGGGGCTCAATCGCCTGGCTGGCGCCGCCAAGCACGGCAAGAACGCCGAGGGCAAGCCTGGCGAGAAGGCCGACGAAGCAGCCGAGACCGCCCCGGCACAGCCGAGCGCCCTCGTGCGCTTTTGGTCCTCGCCCGCATCCATCGATGTGTTGGGCGTCGTGGGTCTGGTTGGCCTTGCCGCCATGGTCGCACTCACCAACGGCTACACCGCGTTCCAGTATCGCGGCGGCACGCTGTTATGTTCCATCCTCACGCTCATGGTCATCGCGGCCTGCGTGCAGCCCCAGGGAATGGTTGCCCGCGCACTGTCCGCCGAACCGCTCGTGTGGGTTGGCAAGCGCTCGTACAGCATCTACCTGTGGCACTATCCGCTGCTGTTGCTCATGAACCCGGTCGCCAACATCAACGATACGCCCTGGTGGCAGTACATTTTGCAGGTGCTGCTGGTGGTCGCCGTAGCCGAGTGCTCCTATCGCTTTATCGAAACGCCGTTTAGGAAGGGCGCCTTCGGCCGCACCGTGGCCGAATTCCGCGATGGCACCACCACGCCCGCCAACTGGGCACGCGCGCGCGTCTCTGTCTGCGCAGCCTGCGCTGTCGTGTTGGTCGTTGCACTGGGCGGCCTGGTCTTTGTGCCCGAGACGTCTGCGCTGAGCGGCGAGGGCGCCGAAGTTCTGAACAAGGAAGCCAAAAACACCGCGCCCACCGACCAGCAGGCGGCCGACGACACCGACAAGGACAACGACGGCTTCCCCGACGGATCCTATGACCTGCTGATGATTGGCGACTCCGTGTCGCTGCGCGCCGTCGATTCCTTTGACGGCGTGTTTCCGCACAGCCATATCGATGCCGAAAAGGGCCGCCAGTTTGATGCGGGCCGCGCAACATTTGAGGGCTATATCCAGCAGAACCTTGCCGGCAAAATCGTGGTCTTTGCCCTGGGCACCAACGGTTTGGTAACGGACGCCCAGGTCGACGCGATCATGGCCGACGCCGGCGAGCAGCGTACTGTCGTGTTTGTAAACACGCGTAGCCCGCAGCCGTGGGTCGGGTCCACGAACCAGGCCATCGCCAACGCTGCCACGCGCTACAAGAATGTACGCGTTATCGACTGGTACGGGTACAGTGCCAACCGCAACGACCTGTTCGATGGCGATGGCACGCACCTGTCGACAACCGGCGTGGCTGAGTATCTCAACCTGATCCACGATGCGGTCAAGAAAGACCTGCCCGTGCACCCCGAGGACCACGTCAACGATCCGCAGCCGGCAGCCGTCAAGTCCGCCGCCGACGCACTCGTCAATGCCCTCGCCTACAAGCCACACAAGCTGGGCACCGACAAGTAGCCTGTAGTGCATACTTCCCACATCCGGAGGGGTGCCTGCCACGGCAGACGCCCCTCCGGCAGTTAGGGACGTTTCTTATGTGCCGGCACCCAGAGGCACTCCTGGCACCAGCCAATGAAGACCTCTTCGGATGAATTCCAAGCCGCTCCGCCGCTCCAGGCATCGTTTCCGCGCCTCGCGCCTGCCCCAAACAATCAAAACAAGCCCTTTTCGCCGCAACCTCAAAGGTCTGTGGGCAAAAAAGGGCAAATATGAGTACTGTTACAATTTTAGTAGCAGGCAAAACCACCCAAAATGACGTCCGTGCGGCCCCTAATGCAGCCAACCTGACTGGTTTAAGGCATATTGGGGCCAATTTTAATGAACATACTATAGGTTATGTTCATTATCTTCTTGGATGTAAATGCTATTCACTTAGCAACAGTACTCATATTTGGCATTTTTTGCCCACTGCCATATAACTAACACCCTATAACAGGCAAAAAATCAGGCCGCAGTCCATGGCCGCGGCCTGTTCGGAAGCAAAAGTGGGCGTTAAGCGCTGTAGCCCATCGCTTGCAGCACAAACATGACGACCGTCAGCACCGTAATCACGCCGATAGTCGCCCAAGTGAGCACGTTCCACACGCGGCCGTTGCGGTTGGCGCCCATAATGTGGCGATCCGCCGCGATAACCACCTGGAATACCAAGACTACAGGCAGCAGCACGCCATTGATGACCTGCGAGGTCATCATTATTTGGAACAAATCGACGCCAGGCATGAGCACCAACACGGCAGAAATACCGATGATGGCCGTAATGATGCCGCGGTAAACCGGGGCCTCGTCCCAGCTGCGATCGGCGCCGCGCTCCCAACCAAAAGCCTCGCAGATGGCACTCGACGTAACGCCCGGCAGCACGCAGGCAGCCAAAAAGCTCGCTGCGACCAGGCCCGAGGCAAACAACACCGTGGACCACTGGCCCGCGATGGGCTCCAGCGCGCGGGCAGCATCGGCGGCATCGCTAATCTGAATACCTGCCGGGAACAGCACCGTACCGGTCGTGATGATAATGAAGCCCGCAATGATATCAGCAGCGATCGAGCCGCTCACGGTATCAATACGCTGCAGCACGATATCGTCCTCGCCCGCATTCTTATCGACCACGTTGTTCTGAGCCAGGAAGATCATCCACGGTGCGATGGTGGTACCGATCGTTGCGACCACGAGCGACACGTAGCTGGGGTCGTTCTGAATATTGGGGACGACCAAGTCGATCGCGACCTCGCCCCAGTTGGGACCGGCCATAAACGCGGCGACGATGTAGGTCACGAACACGCAGCTTACCAGCAGCAGAATCTTCTCGATGCGCTGGAAACTGCCCGACATGGTAAGCATCCACACCAGCAGCGCCACGAGCGGCACCGAAATGCTCGCCGGAACGCCAAACAGGGCAAGGCCGCTCGCGATACCCGCGAACTCCGAAATGGTCACCGCCGTGTTGGCGATCAGCAGCGCCGTCATGGCCAGCACGCTCCTGCGCACGCCAAAGCGCTCGCGAATGAGCGATGCCAGGCCCTTGCCCGTGACGCAGCCGCAGCGCGCCGCGGTCTCCTGCGTCACGATAAGCAGCACGGTCATGACGGGAAGCATCCAGAGCATCTTATAGCCATAGCTGGCGCCCGCGCTGGAATACGTGGCGATACCGCCGGCGTCGTTACCCGAAAGCGCCGCCAGCAGACCGGGGCCCATAGCGCCAAAGATGGCCGCGATGGTCAGCTTTTGCTTGGCGCTCGCCTTTTGTTTCGTGTTTTCCACGCGACCACCTAACCCATGACTAACATGGTGAGCAGCACCGCGGCGATGCAGTACGCCACACACGAGATCATGACGGCGATGACGTTCATGGCGGTACCCGACGTGTTAAGGTCGTGCTCATCGCGCCAGAACAGCACCATCAGATAAATCACGGCGCTCATGTTGCCCACCAGGCAGATGATGGCAGCAATGTTAAAGCAGCCGGTAAAGAGCTGCTCCTCAAGCATAGGGGCATCGGGGAACGCGGCGGTGCGCACCAGCTGCGCGCACAGGTAAGTAACAAGCGAAAGGATCAGGCCCATACCCGTGCTCTGGAAGAAGAACCCCAGATACGGCTTGGGCTCATCGTCATGGCCGTCGTACTCCAGGAAGTAGTTCTTGACGAACGACACCATGCGCGAGGCAGCCAGCAGCACGAGCGGCATGGCGCACATGGGGAACACCACCAGATGCGCGGAGCCCAGCGCCGTCCCCAGCACCGTCGCCATAATGCACGAGGCGATGCCCCACACGACGACCCAGTACTGACGATGCACGAACCAGCTGAGCACGTTCGTCGAGTCGTCCGACGCGCTATCGCCCGAGCCGACACCGGCGATCTGCAGGTCCTCCTGATGTTCCTCGGCGATAACGTCCATGGCATCGTCGAAGGTCACGATACCCAGAATATGACGGTTCTCGTCGCAGACAGGGATGGCAACCAGGTCGTACTTGGTCATCTCGTCCGTCACGTCTTCCTGGTCGTCGTCGGGCGACACATAAACCAGGTCGCGATAGGCCAGCTGGCCCAGCGTGGCGTCGCGGTCGGCCACGATGAGCGTGCGCAGCGAAAGCACGCCCGTCAGCATGCCGCTCGGATCCTCGGTATAGACGTAGTAGACGCTCTCAAAGTCCTCGTCGAGTTTGCGAATCGCCTCGATGGCGTCACCGACCGTCGCCGTGGCGGGCAGCGAGACAAACTCCGAGGTCATGATGCGGCCGGCGGTGTTGTCCTCGTAGCCCAACAGATTACGAATCGCCTTCTCCTCCTTGACGCCCATCAGGCGCAGGAGCTTCTCGGCCTTCTCATAATCGAGCTCGTCGATCAGGTCGGCAGCGTCGTCCGGGTCCATCATGGCCAGCATCGACGATGCGTCCGTGTCGGACAGGCCCTCAAGCATCTCGGTCATGAGCTCGTCGTCATCGAACTCCGAGATGGCCTCGGCGGCCTGTGCCGTATCGAGCTGCGCGAACACCTGCGCGCGCAGGCGCGGGTCGAGCTGCTCGATGATGTCAGCGATGTCGGCAGGATGCAGCTCGCCAAGCGTCTTGTGCGACACCGAAAGCTGGATGTTCTTAGTCGAGCGATCGAGCAAGTCCATGTAGGACCAAGCGATGATGTCCTCACTGAGCGGCTTGCCCAGGTGCTTCATAAAGCCTTCGACGATATGCTCGAGCGCGGGGCTGATGGCACGCAGCAGACCGCGGGCGCCGACCTCGGCACCCAGCAGACGCAGCTGATTTTCGCCCGACATGGAGAACTTGATGTCGTTGACGCGCACGACCTTCATGCCTTGCGTATCGACGATCTGCTTGTTGAGCACGTCGCGCGCCAGCAACAGCTCGGTCGGCTGCAGGTACGAAAAACGGATTTCGGTGGCCGACGTCTTAAGGTGTACACCCGTCTCGTCGATACGGTCGACCCATTTGCGCCAGCTGATCATAAACGGCGTCTTGCCGGGGCCGCGGAACGCGAGCGACGTCACGTGTGGAAAAACTTCGCCGGTAGCAATGCCAAAATCGTTCACAACGCCGAGCTTTTCGCCGTCGACGTCCAAGACCGGCAATTTGAGCATCTCACTCAGATAATTCAATGGTGCTCCCCATCATTATTCCTGCGGACCGCGTGACCATGCCGGCACGCAATCCGTGGACTTTTAGATATGTATACGCATGCGCGGGCGGCACGCCGCTCGGCGCTCACACCCCGTGCACGCGCAGAAAGCACCTGCATGGGGTCATCGACTGTATGGTCGAGGTTTGGATTTCACCTGTAACCTTTCTCTTGACCCTCATTAACCGCAGTAACTATAGCATCAGCATCGCGCTGCGGCACCGAATTTATGCGCTGCACATTGCAGGCATACCAAACGCTGACGTATCCGTGACATAGCCATTGGGGACGTTCTTAAACGACTACCCAATAACTACTCTGTGGTGTCGTTGTCCTCGGCAAGTTGGGGGAACACGGCGTCCTTGGGCATGGTGGCCTTCGTCAGCGAGGTGAGCTTTTTGCTCAGCGACGTGTCCGTCTTGACCAGGTCGCTGAGCGTCACGATCTTGTAGCCGTCGGCGGCAAGGCCGTCGATGATCTGCGGCAGTGCCTCAAGCGTCTGCTCGGCGCATTCGTCTCTATCGGTGAGCAGCACGATATTGCCCGGCGTCACCGAATCGAGCACCGTCGAGACCTGCTCGTCGGCACCGTTGAGCAGCCAGTCGCCCGAGTCAATATTCCACGAGACCACGGCGGAGACCAGGTCCACCGCATCAATCCAGTTTTGCTCGTCAAAGGCAGCGTAGGGGGCACGCAGCAGCATCGTCTTCACGCCGGTCGCCGACTTAATCGCATCGGTGCCTTTCGTGATCTGTTCGCGTACCGTCTCACGGTCCTGACCCTTGAGCGAATCGTCGCTGTAGCTGTTGGATCCGATCTCGCACCCGGCATCGACAATCGCCTTGGCCGTGGC
>CAUCTV010000064.1 GCA_958445895.1 uncultured Collinsella sp. | reverse complement strand
ATAAGCTTGACGTTGGTGTTGGAGTACGAGACATCGACCTTGCACTGCTCATACGAGCGCGTGGTCACAAAGGACGCCGGCGAGGCGGCCCAGGCCTTCTTGCCGCACGAAGCCATGCCGGCGGCGATACTCACCAGGTCCTGCTCGGCGATGCCGACCTCAATGGACTGCTGGGGATACTGATCGAAGAACGGCGTGAGCGATGCGGAGCCGCGGGAGTCGGAGCACAGGACGACGATGTCCTTATCGGTCTCGGCGGCCTCGAGCAGCGTGTCGCAGATAACCTTGCGGTTGGCGATCTTGTTAGCCATTGATGGCCTCCTTATGGGCAGCGAAATCGGCGATGATCTGGGCATATTCCTCATCGTTGGGCAGGTGATGATGCCAGGCGGCCTTGTCCTCCATAATGGGCGAGCCATAGCCCTTCACCGTGTTGAGGATGATGACCGTGGGCTTACCCTTGGTCTCGGCGGCCAGCGTCAGCGCGGCATCGATGGCCTGGACGTCGTTGCCCGGAATGGACAGCACGTTCCAACCGAAGGCGGCCCAGCGCTCCTCCTGCGAATCCTGCTTCATGACGTCCTCGGTGCTACCGCTGATCTGCAGGCGGTTGCGGTCCACGAGCGCGCACAGGTTATCGAGCTGGTAGTTGCCGCCGCTCATGGCGCCCTCCCAGACCGAGCCCTCGGCAAGCTCGCCGTCGCCCATGATGGTGTAGACGCGGTAGTCGCGGCCGTCCATCTTGCCGGCAAGTGCCATGCCCACGGCCACGGGCAGACCGTGACCCAACGAGCCGGAGTTCATCTCGATGCCCTTGAGCTTGTTGTTGGGGTGGCCGATGTAGGGGCTGCCAAACTTGGAGAAGCGGGCCTTGACGTCGTCGAGGTCCAGATAGCCCTCGTGGCACAGCACCGCGTAGTAGGCCTCCATGGCGTGGCCCTTAGAGAGCACAAAGCGGTCGCGGTTGGGGTCGTCGACGGTCTCGGGCGAAATGTTGAGGTGGTTGGCATAGAGGGTCATGAGGGCGTCGATCACCGACATGTCGCCGCCGATGTGGCCGCCGGCGCCAGCCATGATGATATCGACGCAATCGCGGCGAAGATCCCAACGCAGGGACTCAAGCTCTTCGATAGTTGCCATTTCTACTCTCCTCGCAGGTAGGCTTTGACGTCTTCTTCAATCGGGTCGTATAGGTCGGGCTGGATGCCGATGTACTTGCACGCCTCGTAGAGCACCGGCACCACGTTGGCGTGAATGGCGACGCAGTGGTGAATGTAGGGGCCCTCGACGATCTTGGCCTCGAGGCGCTTGAGGTTTTCGACCTCAACCCACAGGTAGGTGCCCATGCCGGCCGGCCCGTCGATACCGCGGGCGTTGCCGAGCAGCAGCGAATACTCGCCGTTGTCGCCATCAAAGCGGGCAAGGGTGAGGTCGCCGTGCTTGGCCTCGGCCGTCAGCGCGCCGGGGTGATCGAAAGCCAGCGGATAGGTGAGCTTGGGCTTGACGGCCGCGCAGCTGCAGGGCCAGGGGCCGCAGTGCTGCAGCAGCTCGCCGTTCTCGTTATCGGGATGGCGCACGGTCCAGTCGGCGAACATGCCGCGGTGACGGCCCAGGTCGGCGGCCTCGACCATCAGCGCGGTAATGGCGCCATGGATATCGGTCTCGCACACGACGGGGATACCCATCTCATTGAGGATGGCGTTGGCGGCGCAGGGCATAATGCCCAGCTCGTCCTGCAGGGCGTTCCAGCACTGGATGGCGCCGGCGCTGCAGCCGTACTTATCGACCAGGCGCTTCATGGCGATAGCAAGCCCTGCGACCGCGGGGACCTTGTCCTCGGGGATGCAGATCTCAAAGCTGTCGCGAATGTGGTCGAGCATGGCGGCCATGGCCTGCTCGTCGGCCTGGGCGTCGCGCACGGCCTGAACAAGTTCGGTCATGGGGATAGGCGAAAGCTGAATATTGAACTTCTCGAGCAGCTCGCCCTCGTTGCACATGGTGGACCAGAAGTCGAACGGACGGGTGGCCATCTGCAGGATGCGGGTGTGCTTGAAGGTCTTGACCACGTTGCACACGGCCAAAAAGTCCCAGACGCCGCGCTCGAACTCGGGATCGGTCAGGCGGCAGTTGGTCATATAGGTGAAGGGAACCTGGAAGCGGCGCAGGACCTTGCCGGTGGCAAACAGGCCGCACTGGCTATCGCGCAGACGGGTGCCGTCGGGCTCGGGGCGCTCGTCGCGCGGACCCCACAGCAGCACGGGCAGGCCGAGCTCACGGGCAAGGCGGGCGCAAACGTACTCGGTACCAAAGTTGGCGTGACACAGCATGATGCCGTCGACGCCCTCGGCGCGGAACTTCTTGACGATAGGCTCGATATGACTGTCGTCAAACAGCAGGCCCTCGTCGTTGATGTCGTCGATGTCCACAATGTCGACGCCGATCTCGCGCAGGCGATCAGCCGTCAGGCCGCGATACTTGATCGCGTCCGGCGCGCTAAAGATGCTGCGGCGCGTGGGCACAAAGCCGAGCTTGATCTTATCCATGTACGTCCTCCCCTAGTCACATGTTCAGTAAACAGACGCGTGTTTCGTTTTGTTCTGTTTACTAAATGTTTTACTATTCTGTTTAGGAGTTTAGCGCGAAATACCCGTGGACGGTAGAGAATTCAGCCTAAACGGTATGTAAACAAACTGAACATACAAGGAGAACAAAAAAGGGTCCCGAAGGACCCCCTTTTTGAACGGTGTTGCACTTACTGCCCTCGCGCGCTTTGACGCGCCGCGAGCGATGCTGCCTTCGCCTAGATTTCGCGCACGCTCTGGCGCTCGACAAAATACGTCGATACGGCCGTCTTGCAGGTATAGCTCTTGGGATTGCGGATGTTGCCCACCAGGCGGCGCACCGCGATCTCGCCCACCTCGTGCTTGGGAACGTGCACCGTGGTGAGCGGCGGGTTGGAGAAGGCGCCCAGAGACAGGTCGTCAAAGCCGATGATCGAGACATCCTCGGGCACGCGTACGCCGTGTTCGCTCAGCGCGCGCATGGCGCCCACGGCAAGCACGTCGTTCTCGGCAAAGAAAGCCGTCGGCAGGTCGTCGCGCGAAACGCCGTCGAGCCACGCGCCCATGTCGCGATAAGCGCCCTCGAGCGTGGTGTTCAGCGTGACGCGCCATGCCGGATTGGCCTCGAGGCCCGCATCCTCAAGCGCTTGGCGATAGCCGCGCTCGCGATCCTTAAAGTTGCGGATGCGAAGGTCGCCCGCCAGATAGCCGATTTGCTTGTGACCTTTCTCGATAAGGTAATCCACGGCACGCAGTACCGAATCGGTGTTGGCAATGACTACAGCATCAAAGTACTGGCGGTCGCTCCAGCCGTCGAGCACGATCAGGTGGGCGGCAGCGTTGGCGAACAAGGCGTAATCTTCCTCACCCAGCTCGGTGCCCATCAGCACGATGGCGGCAGCCGGGTCGGCGATAAGGCCCTCGACCTGCGGGCGCACGGCGTTCAAGTCGCTAAAGTCGAGCGAGACAAAGCTCGTGCTCATGCCGTGGCGACGCGCCTGGCGCTCCACGCCCTCGATGACCGCGGGGTGAAAGGTGCTCTCGTCCAGGATGGCGCCCGTCTTGCGCGCGAGCACGAACTGGATGCTCTCGAGCTGCGTCGACTGCTGGTAGCCGAGCGATTGTGCGCACTCCAGGATGACCTTGGCGGTCTCCTCGCTCACGCTGCGCTTGCGGTTGAGCGCGTTGGACACGGTCGCAGGCGAAAAACCGGTGATGCGGCTGATCTCGCGAACACTTGCTTTGGCCATTGTTCCCCCTAGTAACGGTCGCGGTCGAGCATCGTGGCCTGACCGCCCCGTGACTCGACAACTAAACGACCGCAAATTCAATCTAAACAGAATAGTAAATGTTTAATAGCTAGTTTAGCCTGTTGTCAAGCGAAGTGGTGCGACTATTCCCCCAACGGGCACATTTACTCGGTAGCCAATTCGGGACGGGGCGTGAAAAACATTTAGCCCAGGACGCGGGCCATACGGGCCTTGAACTCGGACAGGAAGCGCGGGGCGTCGACGGTCAGCGCCACGAGTGCGCTCTTGTCGGGATCTGCCACGCGGCGCTCATCGCAGATGGTGCGGCCGCGGTACTCGCCCAGCAAGTCGACACGCAAATTGCAGCCGAGTGCACCCACGAGTGTGGGGTCGATCGCCACGGCGACGGCCAGGGGATCGTGCAGTGCGCAGCCGCCCAGGTAGGGTGCGTTCATCTCGTACGAGCCAATGTAGTGCTCGACCATGCTCGCAAACGCGCAGCCCGCCATGGTGCCCGAGCCCGTCCAGCCGGCAATGTCGCGACGCGTGAGCACCGCGCGATGCGTCACGTCCAGGCCCACCATGGTGAGCTTGCGGCCCGAGCGCAGCACGGCGTCGGCGGCCTCGGGGTCGCTTGCCATGTTGGCCTCGGCACCCGCGCTCACGTTGCCGGGCACGGTCAGGGCGCCGCCCATCACCACCACGCGGCCGATAGACATCATCGCCGCCGCATCGAGCTCCAGGGCAAGTGCCAAGTTGGAGAGCGGACCGGTCGCCACGTAGACCAAATCGGGGCCATAGGTACGCGCGGCATCGATCAGATAATCGACCGCAGCGTTGCCATCGGCCGACGTCGCCCCCACCGGCTCGTAGGGCGACGCGGGCACGCTCGCGCCGCCGATGCCGTTCTTACCGTGGATGAGCGTGGTGGACGCCGGCGGCGTATAGGGCTCGGTCGCTTGCAGAGGACGGTCGGCACCCAGGTACACCGGCACCTCGGGACGACCCAACAGGTCGAGCACCGCCAGGCAGTTGTGCGCCGATTGCTCGACGCGCACGTTGCCAAAGCACGTGGTAATGCCCACGAGCTCCACCTCGGGGCTCGCGATGGCATAGGCCAGCGCCATCGCATCGTCCACACCCATATCCAGATCAAGGATCAGCTTCTTGATTGCCATTGTTCTACTCCGCTTCTCCGTCTTGTACTAAATCGTCTAAATCAAACATGCGCTCAACTTCGGCACGCGTGGGAATCGACTGCTGCGCGCCCAAACGTGACACCGTCACCGCCGAGGCACGTGCACCCGCCGCCATGCACTCAAAGAGCGGCAAGCCCTCCAGACGAGCCGCGGCAAGCGCACCAATAAACGTATCGCCCGCGGCCGTCGTATCGACCACCGCGCACGAAAGTGCCGGCATGCGCAGCAGCTCACCGTCATCGCCAAGTGCAACTGAGCCGGCACCGCCTAGCGTGATGACCGCAGCCCCGGCGCCCTTGTCGAGCAGCGCATTGAGCGCGGCGACGCAACTCGCATCATCCGTGGGCAGAATGCCCGTCAGCACCTGGCACTCGGTCTCGTTGGGGCAGACCAGGTCGACCGCAGGCCACGCTCCTGCCGGCAGGCCGCAGGCGGGTGCCGGGTTAAAGATCGTATAGAATCCCAGCTCGTGAGCGCAAGAGAGCGCCGCGGCCGTTGCCATCAGATCACATTCGCCCTGGGCGATAAAGACGCTGCCAGCCGCCGGAGCGAACTCACATGCATCGCCATCGAACTCATCGGCCACCAGGTGCCTCAGCGCGCAGGCAACGTCCTCGCCCGCAAGCGCATGGTTGGCGCCCGGCGACAGCACGATGCGGTTGTCGCCTTCGCAGCGAATGATGGTCGCCGTGCCCGTCTCCACGTCATCGCGAAGCGCCACAAACTCAACGCCCACGCCGGCATCCTGAAGCCCCGCCACGAGCACATCGCCAAAGGTATCGCGCCCAACAGCGCCAATCATGCACGTACGCGCGCCCATGCGCGCGGCGGCGACGGCCTGGTTGGCGCCCTTACCGCCGGCGTTGGTGATAAAACCGCTGCCACCGACCGTCTCGCCCGCGCGCGGCATGCGCTCGCACGCCACCGAAAGGTCCATGTTCATGCTGCCGAACACCGCAACGATGCTGTGATCCGCCATGGAAACCTCCTCGTCCGTGGGCTCTGCGCCCGCTGTCGGCCGTCAATCGTGTGCTCTCGCACCTCTATAACTTTAGTTCACTTTGATGTGGACGCGCGCTTGAGCTTGCGCCAGCAGCAAGCATTCACAGGAGCAGGCAGTTACAATGAATGTGTGCTGATTATTCTCGTCATTGGATGATGTTTTATGGAACAATTCTCGCAATCGGGCTCGCGCGGCCGACGCCGCACGGGCAACGAGCCGGCGCCGCACGAACGCGTGAAGGGCGAACGCCGTGCCAACGAGCCGCGACGCACCGCGAGCCCCCATCGCGCTTCCGCCAACAACGAGGGCCGCGCCAATACTCCCGCCGCGGAGCAGACGCCCGCTCGCCCCAAGTCCCGCTATATCCCTGCGCTCGACGGTCTGCGCACGCTTGCCGTCGTCGCGGTGGTGCTCTACCACCTCAACCTCACGTGGGCTCAGGGCGGCCTGCTCGGCGTCACGATCTTCTTTGTGCTTTCGGGCTATC
>CAUCTV010000063.1 GCA_958445895.1 uncultured Collinsella sp. | reverse complement strand
CGACAGGCAGGTCGAGCGCGAGCTGGCGGCGTACAAGAGGGAAGAGGCGATTCGATGACGGTCTATGTGACGGGCGACATCCACGGTGGGCTCGACATGCAAAAGCTCCGCGACTGGGAGCTTGGCGACAGTCTTACCAGCGACGACTATCTCATCGTTGCCGGCGACTTTGGCTTTCCGTGGGACTTCTCTGCCGAGGAATGCGCCGACATCGCCTGGCTGGAGTCGCGCCCCTACACGGTACTGTTCGTCGACGGCAACCACGAGCGCTTCGATCACTGGGAGGAGCGCCCCATGGAGTTATGGCACGGCGGGCTGACGCAGCGCCTGTCGGACACCTCGCCCATTCGGCGCCTGACACGCGGCGAGGTCTTCGAGCTTGACGGCTCGACGGTCTTCACCATGGGCGGCGCCACGAGCGTGGACAGGGAATACCGCGTGCCGTATTCCAGCTGGTGGCCTCAGGAGCTGCCGGACGAGCGCGAATTCGATGCCGCGCGGGCCAAGCTCGACGAGGTCGGCTGGAAGGTCGACTGCGTCATCACCCATACCTGCTCGACGCGCATGCTCTCGCCGACGCTCTACCCGGACCCGGGCTGGGAACGCCCTGATGTGGACCGGCTGACCGGATTCCTCGACGAGCTCGAGGACCGCCTGGACTATAAACACTGGTATTACGGCCATTTTCACCGAGACGGCAACCCGGACGAACGGCACACGGTGCTGTACGACCGGATCGTGAGGCTCGGGGACAAACTCCTGCCGTGGGGTGCGTACTGATGACGGTCTATGTGACAGGCGACGTGCACGGCAGGGCCGAGTACGGGTCCAGCCGGTTTGCATTCAAAAATTGGCCGCTGGGCCGGACCCTGACGTGCGATGACGTGGTGATCGTGGCCGGCGACTTCGGCTTTGTCTGGGATGGATCCAACGCCGAGAAATACTGGCTCGACTGGTTCGAGTCGAAGCCGTGGACCACGTGTTTCGTAGACGGCAACCATGAGAATCACCACGCCCTGGCTGGGCTGCCGGTGCGGGAGTGGAACGGCGGGTTCGTCCACGAGGCGCGACCGCACGTGCTGCACCTGATGCGCGGAGAGGTGTTCGATATCGACGGGCTCACAGTCCTTGCCATGGGCGGCGCCGCGAGCAACGACAGGCAGTATCGCAAGGAGGGGAGGAGCTGGTGGCCCGAGGAGATGCCGAGCGAGAAAGAGACGGAACACTGCCGTTCCTCGCTCAATCGCGTGGGCTGGAAGGTCGACTACGTTGTAACTCACGAGGCCCCTGCCGCCCTGGCAGAGAAGCTGTGCTGCGAGCGCGGACGCGAGTATCGAGACGACCTGCTGCAACGATTCCTGGGCGAACTCGACGAACGGCTCGACTACCGCGCCTGGTTCTTCGGCCACTACCACGACGACAAATGGTGCGACGCCAAGCATCGCCTGATCTACCAAGACATCGTGCCGATCGAAGATGCCGCGCTCGGTTCTAGGAACCTTCTAGAAGCGCTCTAGAAGGTTCCTAGAAATCAGCCACTCGGCAGGAAAGGCGCGGGGCTACTCGCCCTTCATCTGGGTCATGACCTCGATCTTGGCCTCGGCCACGGCCGCACGCTGCTCGGAGGCGGCAAGGCGGTCCTTGAGGGCGACGACCTCGGCCATCAGATCGCGCTGGGCCAGGAGTGCGTCGTTCAGCTCGGCCTGAGCCTTCAATGCGGCGTCACGCTCGCCGCGCAGGCGCTCAATCTCATCGACCATGGCCACGGCCTCGGCATGGAGTTGGACGATCTGCCTGTCGAGTTCCCTGGCGTCGGCGAGATACCTGACGCTCGCGGCGTGGAGCTCATTGTTCTCGAGCTCGATGCTCGCGGTGTCGAGCTCGAACTTCTCCTCGATAAAGGCGACCCGCTCATTGCAGTCGGCCTCAAGTCTTTCGTTCCGGTCTCTCGCCTCGACGAGCTTGCGGTTGAATTCGTCGAGCTGGGCCCTGAGCAGCGCGTTCTCGGTCTTGAGATCGGCGGTCTCGCGCAGCAGCTTCTCCCGCCACGTCGCCTCGATTCGCTCGGCGGCCTCATCGAGGACGGACTTCACGCCGTAGATCTCCCTGATTTTCTTCTCGTCTGCCATGGTGCGGCACTCCAATCAACAACGGGCATGGCTCCGCCATGCCATATGGCTGGGAACAATGCACGGCCGCTGTTGATTTGTGTTCGCCCTGCAATCGGTGAGTTCTAAAAGGCGTCTCAAGTCATGCATTCACGCAGGTTTTCGGTTGGAGAAATACCGCACGTTTTCATGGTATCACGCGCCTTAAAGACCATGAATGGACGGCCATATCGATTCGTTGAAAATGGCACCTACGTCGTGTTGGTGGCGGGAGAGTGATGGCGTTAAAGATGTCGAGAATGATTATGGGATTGTTTTAGATGCGGGCATGAAAAAGGGTCGAATCGAAGTGTCTGGCCGGACGCCAATTGTCCGGGAACTGTTTCGGTTCGACCCTGTTTCATTTTACATCCGCGGCATGCTCTTATAGACGCTCGGCGATTACCGACCTTCACGACCTCGATAGTCGGGCTGTGGACTTAAGATTTCGGGGGCTCCCAAGCGTTTTCGATCGCGGCGCGGTAGATTGCAGCGTAATTAAGCATCCAGCTGCCATCACCAGTTTTTTGAATATACCCCTTATCCTTTAGAGAAGTATAGGCTCGGGATATCGTGTTCTTGCTCAAGTGGTAGTGATCCTCAATCCATTTGCTTCTAGCGCAAAAGCCCATGGGCCGTTTGTTTTTGGAAGGTTTTCCAAACTTCCATACGAGGCCGAGGATGAGACGCTCGGCGGCAACGGTGGTGACGCAGCACGCCCACTCGGGCACTGAAATAAAAATAGCTTTATCCATTTTCTCTATAATCTTTCGTTGCTCGGTAACATCATCGTTGAATATGTCGGAAATTGACGGTAGCTCGCTCATGTTTACCGCCTAGTCAAGGTGGGCGGTACGACCTTCAAGCTGCTTGAAAAGCTCATAGAATGAGCTTTCAAACATGTAATTCGAGCGATGGATTTGGATGAGCTTGCCGGACTCGCGCATGAATTTGCGTGCGGTGTTCTCGCTCCAGCCAGTGAGTTCGCGGATATCGTTAACGCGGAGCAACCGATCGCACTGAGCGGCACCAGTGGGGAAAGTCGGTGTGGACGCCTGAGTGCTAATCTTTGGAGTAGCCATGATGAGCTATCCTTCCAATGAGGGCCCTCCCTGTGCTTGTAAGAATTACCAGGTTCATAAGCACTTGGGGGGCCGGTTTTTATGACTACGTGCGTAGCCATCTGACAGCTTTAGCATGTAATAAAACTCATTAAATGTCAACCAAATAAAGCATCTACCTGCGGAAACGGTATTATAGTACCGTAATATTATGAATAAAACGATGAATGAAAAACATGCTATTTCTCGCTTCTCTGTATATAGGCGTTGATGAAGTCTTCGTAGCCTTTAACTGCTTTTATTTCTGATTGTTGAACGAGGCTTGTATACGTTTTGAGCGTGATATTGGGGTCCGCGTGGCCAAGAATACCTTGCACGCTTCTAACGTCCGATCCGTTCGCCAGCATAAAAGTGCTTACGCAATGCCTGAGCCGATGCGGGCAGATGCCCTTATATAGTTTTCCGCCAGTCGAATTATTCGGCTCATAGATTCCAAGATTGCAGCTAACTGCGAAATCGCGAAACCAATGGTTGAAGATGTAGTTCTTCATGTGACAGACAGTAGGGACCCCTTGCTCGACAGCAATATCGCTAATGATGGGAGTGCTGCCAGTCTGGGACAGCCCCAGAGAGGCCAGGAGCTCTTTTTGTATGGCTGACCATGATTGAAGACGTTCGGCCAGGGTTTCTCCAACGGGGATTTTGCGTTGGCTTTCTTGTGACTTTGGTGCCCTCAGTTCATGATCGTTGGTGTACTGCCTGTCAATTTTCAAGGTTTTATTGGCAGGGTCCCAATCGCGCCATTCGAGGCCCAGCATCTCGCCTTTTCGCATACCCGTATACACTAGTACTAGCGTACCAACAGCTTCGGCGGTGAGCTCAATGTGTTGAAGATGTGTGCATAGGGTAGCTACTTGCTCGATTGTCAGTGATTCTCTTTTGTTGCGTGGTCTGCGAACATGAACGGTAGCGCAGGGGTTTCGGTCAATTATTCTCTTTGCGACTGCATTCGACAGAATCTGGTGCAGTTTCGCATTGATTCGTACAAGCTCAGATGGTTTGTATTTTCCCGTACGACGAGCTTCGGCATATGTTTCTTCGATTAGATCGGGAGTTAGCCCCTCAATTGTCTGAAACGCACCGAATAGGTCTTCGATATGCCTGCAATCGTACGCTTCTCTTTCATAGCCCGTTGGCGCAAGCTCGGTGTCCCTATTTTCATGAAAGGCCCAGCAGTAGGACGCAAGCAAAGTGGGCTTTTTAGTTTTAGTGATCGTGCCAGAGGAGTTGATTTCAGCCAGCTTGGCCTGCATTGCAGCCTTAGCTTCTGTTTTAGTCTTGCAACGAACCGTATAAGTTGGGGATCGTTTGTAACGCCCTGTCTTAGGGTCCTTGACCCCAAGGGAAAAATAATAGCGATAGGTGTTAGGTGATCTCTTGTCTTTCCAACACGTGCCTCTTCCGCTAATTAGTGGCTGTTCTGACATCTTTGCACTCCGTTTCTTTGAATAGTTTTCAACAATTCATTGAGTGCAGTTTAGCTAAAGCTGTTAGTAATATGTTTGTAAAAGCGTAGGCGCAGCTACCGGAGGTAAAAGACACAAACTGCTATGTTTATCTGCGGTTATATGGTGTTCAATGATGCTTGATGAATAGTAGGGGGTAGCATTAAATCATATCTCCTAAAGCGGGTGTCGACGGTTCGAATCCGCCCGGGGGCACCAGAGATTTGCCGAGCCCGGTACCACCACGGTGCCGGGCTCTTCTGGTCTAAAGGCCGGATTCGGACCGTCGACACCCGCGTCACCAATTTCCCCGCGGGGGGAGTTTTCGAATCCGCCCGGGGGCACCAGAGATTTGTCGAGCCCGGTACCACCACGGTGCCGGGCTCTTCTGGTCTAAGGGCAGGGTTCGAGCCGTCGACACCCGCGTCACCAATTTCCCGCGGGGGGGGGGTTGAATTCGCCCGGGGGCACCAGAGATTGATCGAGCCCGGTACACCGCCACGGTGCCGGGCTCTTCTGGTTCATGCCATGTCAAAAACGAAGCGCCCGCTTGCTGGGGGAGCAAGCGGGCGCCTGTGAGTGAATATGTTTGCGGCGAGAGCCGTAATGGGCGGTGGGGTGGCGACTAGTTGACCGTACCGGAATCGTCGCCCGTGCCCGAGCCCGAACCCGAACCCGAGCCAGAAAGTGCGACCGTCAGCGTAATCGTGCTGTCGGTAGACTGCTTGCCGGTGGGGGAGACGCCCGTAACGGTGGCGTTTTCGTTGCCGCTCACGGGGTTACCGTTCTGATCGCAGAATGCGATGTTGTAGAACCCGGCGTTGTTGAGCGCGGTAACGGCGGCGGAGATGCTCTTGCCGTACAGGTTGCCCGGAACGCTGGCCTTGCCGGACTTCTTGGCAATGACGACGGTAATCGTGGCGCCGGGCTTCTGCTTACCGCTGGGGTTCCAGCTGATCACGGTGCCCTCGGTAACCGAGTCGTTCTCCTGGTAGCTCACGTCGACGCCAAAGCCTGCCATATCGAGGGCGTTGCGCGCCTGGGCCTCGGTCATGTCGGTTAGGTCGGGGACGGACGTGGTATCCGGGCCGCTCGAGACCTTGTATGAGATGGTCGTGCCCTTCTCGACTTCCTTACCGGGTTTGGTGCCCTGCTCAAAGACCTGGCCCTCATCGGCCTCGTTGGCCTCCTCGGAGGCGTTGCCCTTCAGGCCAACGCTTGCCAGCGCGGCTTCTGCCTGGTCCTTGGTCAGGCCGACAAGCTGGGGAACCTCAACCTTCTCGGAGGGCTTGGGGCCCTTGGAGATTACCAGGTTCACCTTGGTGCCCTTGGCCTTCTTGGTTTTGCCGTTGGGCGTCTGCTCGGCGACCTTGCCCTCGTCGATATCGTCGTTGTAGCTTTGGTCGATGGTGCCGACCTCGAGGCCGGCTTCCTTGATCTGCTCGACGGCAGTCTGCTGGTCCTTGCCCAGCACATCGGGCACGGTGACCTGCTCGCCGCCAAAGAGTCCTGTGGCAAAGGCCACCACGATGCCGATGACGGCAACGGCTGCCACCACGGCGGCGATGATCTTGTTCTTGTTGGATTTGGGCTTTTCGACCTCGTAGGAGCCGGTGGAGCCCGAAACCGAGCTACGGGCGGTATTCTGGCCGCTCACGCCCGAGACGGGACGCACCATAGCGCGCGTCTGATCGGAAAGCTCGCGAGTCTTGGTGGCGCCCAACTCACCGGGGGCACCGATGATGCGTGTGGGCTCCGAGATGTTTACGGCACGGCCCGACAGGTAGCTGTTGAGCACCTGACGAAGCTCGTCGGCGGTCTGGAAGCGGTTTGCCGGGTCCTTCTCCATGCACTTGAGGATGATGCGCTCAAGGTCGGCGTCGACACCGGAGTTGATCTGGCTCGG
>CAUCTV010000062.1 GCA_958445895.1 uncultured Collinsella sp. | reverse complement strand
GCTTGGCGTCAATCTGGGCGCGAGCTGTCGATTCTTCGCCACGACATGCGCCACTACCTGCGCGGTCTAGCGGCCCTGATCGAAGAGGGTCACACCGATGAGGCACTCGAGCGCATCGACGCGCTCTGCGAGACCAACGACCGCACCGCCGTGCGCCGCTACTGCGCCAACGAAACGGTCAACATTGCGCTCTCGTCGCTTTCCGCGGACATCAACGCGCACGGCATCACCGCCGACCTGCACGCCGCCGTGCCCGAAACCGTCCACGTGGGCGATGTCGATCTATTCAGTGTGGTATCGAACGCCCTGGACAATGCCATCGCCGCGGCGAGCGCCGCCCCCGAAGGCAAGCGGTTTGTCGACCTGGACCTTCGCTACGAAGACGGTCAGCTTCTATTGCTGGTTTCCAACACGTTTGGCCGTGCGCCGCACATGGTCGACGGCATGCCCGTGACTCAGCACACTGGGCACGGCTTTGGCACCAAGAGCATTATGCTTGCCGTCGAGCGCATGAACGGCAACTGCCAGTTCCGCATTAACGGCGACCGGTTTGAGCTGCGCGCCGTGATGTAGGGGCTGCCGCCAACCTCGCTACAGCGGTGCAGCCGCCGGGGTCAGCTGCTTAATGTAGGCCCACATGCGCTGCTTGGCGGCCTTGTCGGTGAGCGCCGCCTCAAAACCGTCGAGCGCCAGCACGCGGCGCCCCTGCACATGGGCGACCAGGCCGGGCTTGAGCATGGCGGTGTCAAAGTCATCAATTGCCACAAGCATATCGGCATAGGTCTCGCGCATGACATCGGCCGCACTGTTGTCCAGCAGCAGCACCGCCTCGGGGTCCAAGGTCTCCAGCGCCTCGCGGAACAGGTCGCACGTCAGGGCCTCGCCCGCCGCGACCGCTCCGTCGCCCGCGCCGGCGACGCTTGCCAGCACACAAAAATCCTCGGGGGCATATCCGATGGCACCGAGCGCCTTGCGCAACGCGGCGCCATCCGCGCCGGCGGCCAGCTCGCCGCCCGAGCACTCGGCTTCATCCAAATCGCCTTTGACCAGCACAATCGGCGAGCACGCGTTGCCCGCGATACGCACACCGCGATCTGCAAGCGACGCGAGCTCCTGCTCGGTCGCCTGAGCGATGGCTTCTTTTTTCTGGCTTTGTGACGTGGGCATGCGCTCTCCAATCGTTTGCGTGCCCACCATTATATAAAAGAGCCGCCCGCGAGTGGTTGCTTTGCGGGCGGCTGGGTATAAGCACGGTCGTACTGAGTTTTACGCGGCCGAGCCGCGTCGTATTATGGAGGTCACCATGGCTGACATTAAGCAGATTACCCCCGAGAACTTCGGCGCTGTCGTCAACGATAGCCTGCCCGTACTGGTTGATTTTTGGGCCCCGTGGTGCGGCCCCTGCCGCTCGCTCTCGCCCATCGTAGACGAGGTTGCCGACGAGCTGGCCGGCAAGTTGGCTGTGGCCAAGTGCAACGTCGACGACAACCAGGACCTGGCCATGAAGTTTGGCGTCATGAGCATCCCCACGCTGATCGTCTTTAAGAACGGCGAGGAGGTCGACCGCTCGGTTGGCGCCTTACCCAAGGCAAGACTTCAGGCACTGCTGGAGAAACATCTGTAATACGCTTGTTACTTGTCTGCCGTCCATGAGCGGTTTCGCACCGCTCACCGGAGTGCCAAACGCAAGGCATGCGACCACGGATAGTATGGTAGTTACAAACAGCCCCCAGTGAACGGGTGCGGGTCGCACAGGCTCGCACCCGTTTTCTTATGCAGCTGCGCGCAAAGCGGGCGTAGTAAAATCTGAACCACTGAACTGCCCCATACAAAAGGAGATTTCCCATGCATGATGTTGGAATGAACATGAGCCAGCTTGCCATGAGCGTCAAACAGGTCGACGACACCATCGAGCTCGCTCACGAATGGAGCCATCAGTTGCTGCATGCGACCGAGAATTTTGACATGGAGCGCATCGGCGCCAAGCTCGAGGCCGCCATGGCCGCGTTGCACGAGGCGCATGACGCGCTCGAGGGCTACGAGGAAGCCATCGAGGCCGACCACAACTCCGTCGGCTCCGTGAAGCTGGTGTAAGGTGGCCGAACACGAGCACGGCTGCGGGTACGAGCACGAGCATCCGCACGGGGCGGACGGTGACGCGGGCTGCCACTGTAGTGGCTCCGGCTCCGAGCTGGTCCGTTTTTCGGTTACCGCACCGGATGACCTGCTGCGCCGTTTTGACGAACAGATCGCGCGCCGCGGCGACGTGGCCAACCGCTCCGAGGCCGTGCGCGACCTGATTCGCGCCTCGATCGCCAAGGAGCAGATGCGCACGCCCGACGAGCATGTTATCGGGTCGCTCACCATGATCTACGACCACCATACCGGCGACCTGACGCGCCGTCTGGACGAAGTGCAGCACGACTACACCGGCGAGATCGTATCGACCATGCACGTGCATCTGGATCACCACAACTGTCTGGAGATCCTGGCACTCAAGGGTCGCGGCGAGCGCGTCTACGAACTAGCCGATCGCCTGCTGGGCCTGCGCGGCGTTAAGCACGGCGAGCTCACGTGCGCCGCCACCAAGCAGAGCCTGGGGCTGTAGCGCACCTACCAAAAAGGGACAGGTTTGTTTTGGCAGGTTTAGCGTTTTACCTACCAAAATAAACTTGTCCCTTTTTGGTCGGTTTTGATGAGGAGTGTCGCATGCGGCATGTGCATATTCATGTGACGGGCATTGTGCAGGGCGTTGGCATGCGACCATTTGTGTATCGCGAGGCCATGGCGCATGGCATTTGCGGATGGGTGCTCAATGCGGGCGACGGCGTACATATCGAGGCGCACGCTCCGGCCGATGCGCTCGATGCTTTTGTTGCCGCGCTTTCTGAGCATGCGCCCGCGGCGGCTCGCGTTGAGCGAGTCGATATTGCGGATTTGGGGCCTGGCGGCTGGAGCACTGCCGATGAGCGGGGCTTTCGCATTGTGGCATCGCAGGATCAGACCGCGCATACCACGCTCGTCTCGCCCGACATCGCTACCTGCGACGATTGCCTGCGTGAGTTGTTCGATCCCGCCGACCGACGCTATCACTACCCCTTTATCAACTGCACTAACTGCGGCCAACGCTTTACCATCATCCGATCGTTGCCTTATGACCGAGCGGCCACGTCGATGGATTGTTTTCCCATGTGTCCCAAGTGTGCCGCGGAGTATGCCGACCCACTCGACCGGCGTTTTCACGCGCAACCCGATGCCTGCTTTGATTGCGGGCCGCATATTACGTGGCGCGAGGCTGTGAACGGCGATGCGTGCGGGAATTCGTCCGCGACACCGGCAGTCGGCACCACACGCGAGGCCAGCGACGCCATTATCGAGCGCTGCGTTGAGCTGCTGGCCAGCGGTGGCATCGTCGCCATCAAGGGCCTGGGCGGATTTCATCTAGCCTGTGACGCCGCCAGCGAGCAGGCGGTGGCCGAGCTGCGCCGTCGCAAACGCCGCAGCAACAAACCACTTGCCGTCATGATGCGCGACCTTGCCGACGTTGAACGCCTATGCCATGTCAGCGACGTTGAGCGCGGCTTGCTGGCCGGCAGCATTCGCCCCATTGTGCTGCTGCGCCGACGTGCTGCTTGCGAGAGCGGCGGCTCCCCCGACGCCCTCGCGCTCGCGCCGTCCGTCGCGCACGACCTTCCAGAGCTCGGCATCATGCTCCCCTATACGCCGCTTCAACATCTGTTGCTTGCCGCGGCAGAAGCCTGCGGTATGCACGCGCTCGTCATGACCAGCGGAAACCTGAGCGAAGAACCCATAGAAACCGACGACGATCTTGCCTGGGAACACCTCGTTGCCGCCGGCATCGCCGATGCGTTGCTCGGCAACGACCGCGCGATCCTCTCGCGCTACGACGACTCTGTAGTGCGCGTGGTCGACGGCGCCGTTATGCCCGTGCGCCGCGCTCGCGGATATGCACCCCAGCCGTTGCCGTTGCCGGCGCTCGACGGCGCTCCGTCCTGCGTGCTCGCCTGCGGGCCACAACAAAAGGCCACGATTGCGCTCACGCGTGAAGGGACGAACGGCGAGGCAACCTGTTTTGTGTCGCAGCATATCGGCGATGTTGAAAACGGCGAGACCTTCGATGCCTGGAACGCCGCGCGCACGCGCTTGGAAGATCTCTTTGACTTGGCGCCCGCCGCCTTGGCCTGCGATTTGCACCCCAGCTATCTATCGAGCCAGTGGGCGCGCGAGCAGGCACGGGAGCACAATCTGCCGCTCGTCGAGGTGCAGCACCATCATGCGCATATCGCGAGCGTAATGGCCGAGGCCATCGCCGCGGGCCAGCTTACAACCGACGCGCGTGTCCTTGGCATCGCCTTTGACGGCACCGGCGCCGGCACCGATGGGACCATTTGGGGCGGCGAGTTTCTTGTTGCCGGCCTTGGCGGCTTTGAGCGCGCCGCGCATTTACTCACCTGGGCGCTCCCCGGCGGGGCGGCCTCCGTGCGCGACGCCCGCCGCAACGCCTTTGCCCTGCTCAGTGAGCTCGGCCTGCTCGAGCACCCAGGTACCGCTCGGCTTTTGAACAGCCTTGACGAGCAAACGCGCAGCGTAACGGCAACGATGATCGAGCGCGGCATCAACAGCCCGCGTACCAGCAGCATGGGGCGTCTCTTTGATGCCGCGGCAGCAATTCTGGGCATCTGCGACAAGGCAACCTACGAGGGCGAGCCTGCCATAGAACTCGAAGCCGCCGCCTGGCGCGCGTTCAGCAGTGAAAGTGCCTGCCCCACCGGCAATATGGCCAGCTTTTCCGTAACCGAATCATCCCGTCCGGACGACTTCCATGTTCTGAACTCCAGACCGCTTTTTGAGGCGCTTTTGGAGGGAATCAGGACCGGCGTGCCCGCCGGCAAGCTCGCGCTCGACTTCCATGTCACCATCGCACGCGCGTCGGCCCGCATCGCAAGCGAGATCTGCGTCCGTGAAGACCTCGACACCGTCGCGCTCTCGGGCGGTGTGTTCATGAACCGGCTTTTGCTTCAGCTCCTTACCCACGAACTCAAAGACGCCGGTCTTGCCGTCTTGGTCCCCCACGCTGTACCCGCCAACGACGGCTGCATCGCCTACGGTCAGGCCGCCATCGCTCGCGCTCGCCTCGCGCAGACGGCGTTGCGATAGGCTGTTTTGCCAGCCTGCGCGCCGCCGTCTCACAGGTGTAACGCGTTTGCTCGTGACTTCCGCGAGCGCTACCATCAACTGATGGGTAATTAGGCGCCTATCCAGCGCAAAACGTATAAAAGGGGAACATTATGTGCCTTGCCGTTCCCGGTAAAGTGGTCAAACGCGACGACGACCTTAAGGCGACCGTCGACATGATGGGCATCGAGCGCCCCATTTCGCTGCGTCTCGTACCGACGGCGCAGGTTGGCGACTATATTCTCGTACACGCCGGCTTTGGCATCCAGATCGTCGACGAGCAGGAAGCGCAAGAAACGCTCGAGCTCGTTAACGCCATGACCGAACTGGCCGAAGAAGACCAACTGGCCAGCAATCCGGCCGAGGCATACTAGTGGCGGCCGGACAGCCGGCGCGTTCCGGTATCGACTTTTCGGCATTTCGCGACCCCAGGCTGGCTCGCGAGCTCATCGATCGTATTCATGCGCTTGTCGGCAGCCGCAGCATCAACCTTATGGAAGTCTGCGGCACGCATACCGTGAACATCGGGCGCTATGGCTTTCGCTCCATTATGCCTGCCGGGCTCAAACTGCTGAGCGGTCCGGGTTGCCCCGTCTGCGTTACCGCCAACCGCGATATCGACCATGCAATCGCGCTCGCCAAGATGGACGGCGCCATCATCACCACCTTTGGCGACATGATGCGCGTGCCAGGATCGTCCACCTCGCTTGCCGCGCAAAAGGCGGCGGGACGCGACATCCGCATCGTCTACTCTCCGCTCGACGCACTCGACATTGCTGAGCAAAATCCCGAACGCCCGGTTATCTTTATGGGCGTCGGCTTTGAGACCACAACGCCCACCATTGCCGCCGCCATCCTAGAGGCCGACGCGCGCGAGCTCCAGAACTTCTCGGTCTACTGTGCTCACAAGACCACGCCGCCGGCTCTGCGTGCGATCTCCAACGACCCCGAAACGACCATCGACGGCTTTATCCTGCCTGGTCACGTCGCTACCATCACGGGCCTGGCACCCTTTAGGTTTTTGGTCGATGAGTTCGAGACCCCCGGTGTAGTCACCGGGTTTGAGCCGGTCGATATCTTGCAGGGCATCTGCATGCTGGTCCAGATGGTTGTCGAGCACAGGCCCGCAATCGACAACGCCTACCGCCGTGGCGTCAATGCAGACGGCAATCCCGTAGCGCGCCAGCTGGTCGAGCAGGTGTTTGAGCCGTGCGACACCACGTGGCGCGGACTGGGACCGATTGCGGCTTCGGGTCTTTCCATCCGACCCGAATTCGTGCGCTTTGATGCCGGCGCCCGCTTTGACGTACCCATTGAACCGACGGTCGAGCCACGCGGCTGCCGCTGCGGCGACGTGCTGCGCGGAGCCATCACGCCGAGCGACTGTCCTCTGTTTGGCCGCGCTTGCACGCCCGAACACCCCGTCGGCCCCTGCATGGTGAGCTCCGAAGGCAGCTGCGCGGCGTACTTTAGATACCGCGACTAGCCCGGACGCTCCCGCGTACCGGCACCACCCACGATTGGAGTTTTCGATATGTCCCGTAATGCCACCGATAGC
>CAUCTV010000061.1 GCA_958445895.1 uncultured Collinsella sp. | reverse complement strand
TTTGACGTGCTGCTGCCCACGGCGGTGTTCCTGCTGCTGATTCCCTCGATCGACGAGACGATTCAGCTCTTTGTGCCGGGACGCGCCGGCATGATCACCGATGTGATGATCGACTGCTGTGGTGCGGCAACGGGCGTTGTGCTCCGATATCTCTTACGGCCGCTGATGCGCGCCAAAAAAGCCGCCTAGGACGTATTGTTTGGTCCTAGGCGGCCTTTTTTATTTGAGGGCTTATATGAGGCGTGGTGGCGTCGTTCCGTAGGTCGGATTTGCCGGGCGCGCCACGCCCTGTGGGTGCGTCTGCTACTGAAGCGCCTGAGCGCCCAGGGCCAGGCAGCCCATAATGCCCTGTTTGCCCTCGAGGCTGTTGTTGACGATATAGCTATCAATGTCGGCCATATCGGGCGTGACGATGTAGCCGTTGAGCATCTCGGCGCACTTCTTGCGCGCGAGCGGCACGATGGGGGTGTGGTCGGCCACGCCGCCACCGATGACGATCTTTTGCGGTGCGTAGCACAGGATGTAGGTCATGAGCGCCTGCGCCAGATAGCCGGCGAGCAGGTCCATGGCCTCCGGGTCATCGGCCATCTCTCCGGCGCTCTTGCCACCCCAGCGCTTTTTGACGCCGGGACCGGCGATGAGGCCCTCGAGGCAGTTGTCGTGGAAGGGGCAGCCGCTGTGCTCGCCGATGGTGTCGCGCGGGTCGCGCGTGACCAGGATGTGGCCGGCCTCGGGGTGCATTTAGTGCCGGGCCGTCCTTACCCGCGCGGTTTGATTTTATCACGCAGGAACTTGAGGTTCTCCAGTGCTGCGTTGAGCGTCTCGTCTCGCTTGGCAAAGTGGAAGCGGATGAGGTGGTTGACGGGCTCGCGGAAGAAGCTAGAGCCCGGAACGGAGCCCACGCCCACCTTGGAGGCCAGATCCTCGCAGAAGTCGAGGTCGCTGTCATAGCCAAACTCAGAGATGTCCATCATCACGTAGTACGCGCCCTGCGGCACGTTGTGCGTGAGGCCGATGCTGTCGAGTCCCTGACAGAATAGGTCGCGCTTGGCGGTGTAGAGGTCGAGGACCTCCTGGTAATAACTGTCGTCGAAATTGAGGGCAGTGACGACGGCTTCCTGCAGGGGCGCGGCGGCGCCGACGGTGAGGAAGTCGTGGACCTTTTTGATACGCTCGGTGATCTGGGCTGGGGCAATGGTGTAGCCCAGGCGCCAGCCGGTGATGGAGTACGTCTTAGACAGCGAGCTGCAGCTGATGGTTCGCTCGAACATGCCGGGCAGCGTGGCCATATAGACGTGCTCGTGGGGAGCGTAGACGATGTGCTCGTACACCTCGTCGGTGATGCAGTAGGCGTCGTACTTCTTGCACAGGTCGGCAATAAAAGTGAGCTCCTCGCGCGTAAAGACCTTGCCGCAGGGGTTGGAAGGGTTGCACAGGACGATGGCCTTGGGATCGTTGTCGCGGAAGGCCGCCTCGAGTGTCTCGCGGTCAAAGTCGAACGCAGGTGGGTTAAGCGGCACGTAGATGGGCTCGGCACCCGAGAGGATCGTGTCGGCGCCGTAGTTCTCGTAGAATGGCGAGAAGATGACGACCTTGTCGCCGGGGTTTGTGACCGTCATCATGGCGGCCATCATGGCCTCGGTGGAGCCGCAGGTGACCACGATGTTCTCGTTGGGGTTGATCGGCATGCCCATAAAGTGCTCCTGCTTGGCGGCAAGCGCCTCACGCATGGCCTGGGAGCCCCAGGTGATGGAGTACTGGTGATAGAGCGGCTTGGGGTCGCTGGCGATGGCGCTCAGGCTGTTGAGCAGCTGCGCCGGGGGATCGAAGTCGGGGAAGCCCTGCGACAGGTTGACGGCGCCATACTTATTGGAGATGCGCGTCATGCGGCGGATGACCGAATCGGTAAACGTTGCCGTACGGTTGGAGAGTTCTTTCATGCTTGTCCTTTCGAGCATTTGCAGTGGGGCAAGTTTACTCCTATGAAACCGGTGGGAATTGCTCGAAATGGTCTCGAAAAACTCTTTTCAAAATTCTTGAAAATTGGGGCTTGCATCGCGTGGCGTTCCTTGCAATAATAGTCGAGCGCGAAGCGCACAGGACACGGTGGGTGTAGCTCAGTTGGCTAGAGCGACGGGTTGTGGTCCCGTAGGTCGAGGGTTCGAGTCCCTTTACCCACCCCAGTTCTTGCTTCGTGTTGATATCGGGTCGTTAGCTCAGTTGGTAGAGCAGGGGACTCTTAATCCCAAGGTCCAGGGTTCGACCCCCTGACGGCCCACCACACGATATCTCCTCTAAAGTCCGCTACGACGGACTTTAGCTTTGGGTCGTTAGCTCAGTTGGTAGAGCAGGGGACTCTTAATCCCAAGGTCCAGGGTTCGACCCCCTGACGGCCCACCCAAAGTATGTTAAAGCGACTGGCTTAGGCTGGTCGCTTTTTTTGTTGACCTCGCATGGGGTCGAACCCGTCGGGGCGCGAAGCTGAGGAAATGCGTAAGCATTTACCAGCGCAGCGCGCAAGGCGCAAAGCGCCGAAGCGGCCGCCTGCAAAGCAGGCTGACCCCCTGACGGCCCACCAAAGATTGTTAAGACGGTCAACTTCGGTTGGCCGTCTTTTTTATTAACCTCGCATGGGGCCGAACCCGTAAGGGCACAGACGCTTTACAAGTCGAGCCTGCCCTGGGGGTCGGTGAATCCGTCTGTACCCTCCTTGAGCTTTTTCTCGTCTGCTTTCACGCGACGTTCGAGCTTCTTTGTATCTTCGGCAGGCGGTAGGTTCTCGGGTACAATTCCGCGGTCGATGAGGCTGCCACGCACGCTTGTGTTGTTCTCGACGTGCTCTTGCTTGATCTGGTCCAGACCGTACAGGTCGTGTTCCTCGGCGTTGAAGGCCGTCATCGAGTTCGTAAGGTCCTTTGCTTTGATGAGGACATCGGCTAACCTGTCCGCCAATGCCGCGCTCTTGGGTATGCCGAGCTGCTGCTTCGTTTCCGCCGTGCTTCTGCCGCCGAATAACGCTTCATCGCCCTTCGACTTGATGATCGCGAATCCTTTGGAGTCCACGCCGCGTTTGAATGCAATACCCGAGAGCTGTTTCTCTGAATCGGATAGCGAGTGGCGCGCCTGCAAGCGCTGAATCTCTGCGAAGCGCTGCTCTATGAGCTCTTGGCGGCGCGTCTGCACGGCAAAGTATGCTTGGGCGAGTGCAATCTCTGGCTTGTTTGAATCTCCGTTCTGGGCGATTAAATAGCATGCATAGCGCGTAAGTTTGTAGTCTTTAACCGCGCGAGCGGCGACACCGGCAATTACCATTTTCGTGGTGTCACGAAAATGGGAATCAACTGGAGTTTTGTTTGTTTCGCACGAGACTTTTGCCCTCTAAACAACTTCGGCGAAGTTTTCCCATCGCGTGTACCCCATGGGTTCCATTAAATCTCGTGCGAGCCAATACTCAACGCCGTCTTCTACATTGGCGTAGCTATCAAGTTCGACACGCCACTTCTCGATATCTCTACTGTCCATATCTCCTCCTCGCTGGCCTATTGTCTATGCGGGCTTTGCCCGCTCCGTATTCAGAATAAGGATACGCTGCCGTACGGACACGAATGGGCCCCGTGCCACTTCGAGCTCACGGGGCCCATAGATATCGATTAGTTGTGTTCTGCTTTAGATGGGTGTTCGAATTAGTCCGCTCGATAGTGCGATCCGAGGCTTTCGGTTCGTTTGCGCATGGCTTTGACCATTTCCTGTGCTAGTTGAATCTGCGATTGCAGGCGGGCGAGGGCTGCGACTTCGCTGTCCTGGGCTTTCTGTGTGCTCAAGGTCGTTGCCTCCGTCTTCAAGCCCTCAAGCTCGTGTAGTGCCTCGGATAGGCCTGTTTCGGTCCTGTTGATCATGCAATAGGTGCTCATCGTGTGCCTTAGGCTGTGTGTCAGGCGTTCGGCATCTGTTGCGGCTATGCCGTACTGGGGGAGGGCGATATCCGCCTTCAGGGCTGTCTCGGGCTCTTTCTGTGCTGCTTGGGCTGCCGATGCGCCCGCGATGCGCCCGAACACGATGCCGTTGGCGCTTGACAAGCCACCAATGCGGTCGGCGCCGTGCATGCCGCCTGTCGCCTCACCGCAAGCGTAGAGGCCCTCAACGCCCGTTTGCGCGGTCTTATCGATCTTGATGCCGCCGTTAGCGGCGTGGGCATACATCGCAACGCGCATCTCGTCAGTCGGGGCGATGCCGTGCTCGTCTTGCAGCCAGGTGGCAAAGGTCTGCACAAACTCTGGGACATCCTCGCGGGGAAAGTCGTAGTGGAGTGCCAGGCCTTCGACACCTGCCTGATCGATGACGAGATCGATAGCGCGGGAGGCCAAGCGTGACGTGAAGGGACCATATCCAGAGCGCTGCTCGAGCAGGTCGTCCAGCTTGTCGTCGGCAATATCTACCGGCTGGTCTACATGTACGTAGCGCCAGGTTTTCTCGTTGAAGACCAGGTTGCGCTTGGGCTCGATGAAGCCGGGCATCATCTGCATGAACTCTATATTAGTAAGTGTTGCGCCGTGCGCCAGCGCGATGGCCTGCGAGGAGCTGAGCACATCAGCCGACGTAAGGCTGCGCTCGAACAGGCCGCCTGTGCCACCGGTTGCGATGATCGTGGCCTTGGCAGCAAAGGGCACGATTCGATTTTCGGTGAGGTCGTAGAGCATGGTTCCGGTTATTCTGCCGTTCGTGTCCTCAACAAGGTCGATAAGCTCATGGCGGGGGAGCAGGCGAATGCCGAGCGACTCGATCCGGGTCGTCAGAGCGTCCTCAAGGGGCTTGCGGGTGAGGCCGCGCCACATGCGCGTCTTGTGGTCAAAGCAGGGGATAAATTGCTTTTGCTGAGCGCTTTCAGCGCTTTGCGGACGCTGGAGCTCAACACCCAGGTCTTGCTCGAGCCATTCAATTGCCTGGGGAATGCTGTGGACAAACGTCTGGACAAGATCGGGGTCGGCGACGCCGCCACCAACGGTCTGGATGGTATCGATAAGGTCTTGTTCGTCGTCTTCGTTAACGGGTCCGATAAGCCCCAAGCCCCAGGTTCCGGGGAAGAAGCTTGATCCACTCATAGTCTTGCCGGCGCTTGCCACAGTGACGGTCACGCCCGCGCGCGCCGCTTCGATGGCGGCGCAAAGGCCCGCAATGCCAGATCCAATTACCAGTACATCAGTCGATTCCATCGGATTCCTTTCTCGTCCGGCGCATTGTCGCACGGGTGATCGGCAATGGGGCCGCAAAGACTCGGCAAATCGGTAAAGGGCAATTATGGCAGGTGGGTGTCATGGACACTTTGACGTTCCATCTCGTCTCATCTCGTATTTCGCCCCAACTGGTATATCGGCATTAGCTACCCTGCGACAGCGTAAACAAAAAGAGCCGCTACCTCGAAAGGTAGCGGCTCCAAAGCTCAACTATGTGAGCATCGCGCGGGCGCGACTAGGCCTTGAGGGCCTCCTCGACGGCGACAGCGCAGGCGACGGTGGCACCGACCATGGGGTTATTGCCCATGCCGATGAGACCCATCATGTCGACGTGCGCAGGCACGGAGGAAGAACCGGCGAACTGGGCGTCGGAGTGCATGCGGCCCATGGTGTCGGTCATGCCGTAAGAGGCAGGGCCGGCGCCCATGTTGTCCGGGTGCAGGGTACGGCCAGTGCCGCCACCAGAAGCGACGGAGAAGTACTTCTTGCCAGCCTCGAGGCGCTCCTTCTTGTAGGTGCCAGCGACGGGGTGCTGGAAGCGCGTGGGGTTGGTGGAGTTACCGGTGATCGAGATGTCAACGTTCTCGTGCCACATGATGGCAACGCCCTCGCGGACGTCGTCGGAACCGTAGCAGTTAACGGCAGCGCGGGGACCATCGGAGTAGGGGATGGTCTCGACGACCTTGAGCTCGCCCGTGTAGTAGTCGAACTGGGTCTTTACATAAGTGAAGCCGTTGATGCGGGCGATGATCTGGGCGGCGTCCTTGCCCAGACCGTTGAGGATAACGCGCAGCGGCTTCTTGCGAGCCTTGTTGGCGTTCAGAGCCAGGCCGATAGCGCCCTCGGCGGCAGCGAAGGATTCGTGGCCGGCCAGGAAGGCAAAGCACTCGGTGTCGTCGGAGAGCAGCATAGCGCCCAGGTTGCCGTGGCCCAGACCGACCTTGCGGTCCTCGGCGACGGAGCCGGGAACGGTGAAGGCCTGGATGCCCTCGCCGATGATGGCAGCAGCCTCAGAAGCGGACTTGGCGCCACGCTTGACAGCGAGAGCGCAACCGAGGGTGTAGGCCCACTCGGCGTTCTGGAAGGCGATGGACTGGGTGTTGTTGACGATCTCACGCGGGTTGAAGCCCTTGTCGGTGCAGATCTGCAGAGCTTCCTCGAGGGAGGCGATGCCGTTGTCGGCGAGGCACTTGTTGATCTTGTCAGCGCGGCGCTCGTAACCTTCGAACGTAACAGTCATAGTTATTTCCCTCCCTTTCTACTCGTGAACCGGGAACACGCTGGCGACGGAGTGAGTCTCCTCGTCGGTGCGCGGGTCGATGTACTTGGCAGCGTTCTCCCACTGACCATAGTGGCCCATAGCGCCAGCGATGGCCTCCTCGGGGGTCTTGCCGGCCTTGACGGCGTCGGTGAACTTGCCGAGGTTCAGGAACTCGAACGCGATGATCTCGTTCTTGTCGTTGAGAGCCATGCGGGTGACGTAGCCCTGAGCGAGCTCGAGGTAACGAGCGCCCTTGGCCTTGGTGCCGAACATGGTGCCGACCTGAGAGCGAAGGCCCTTGCCGAGGTCGTCGAGGGAGGCGCCCACGGGCAGGCCGCCCTCGGAGAACGCGGTCTGGCTGCGGCCGTAAACGATCTGCAGGAAGATCTCGCGCATAGCAACGTTGATGGCGTCGCAGACGAGGTCGGTGTTGAGGGCCTCGAGGATGGTCTTACCGGGAAGAATCTCGGAAGCCATGGCGGCAGAGTGGGTCATGCCCGAGCAGCCGATGGTCTCAACGAGGGCCTCCTCGATGATGCCGTCCTTGACGTTCAGCGTGAGCTTGCAGGCGCCCTGCTGAGGTGCGCACCAACCCACACCGTGCGTAAGACCGGAGATGTCGGAAATCTCCTTAGCCTGGACCCACTTGCCCTCCTCGG
>CAUCTV010000060.1 GCA_958445895.1 uncultured Collinsella sp. | reverse complement strand
GGCGGGCCTCGTCGCGAGCCATCTCGTGCACGGTGTCGTGGATGGCATCGAGGCCAGCGGCCTTGGCGCGCTTGGCAAGATCGGTCTTGCCGGCGGTGGCGCCATTCTCGGCCTCAACGCGCATCTCGAGGTTCTTCTTGGTGGAATCGGTCACGACCTCGCCCAGGAGCTCGGCGAACTTGGCGGCATGCTCGGCCTCCTCGTGGGCAGCCTTCTCCCAGTACAGGCCGATCTCGGGATAACCCTCGCGATGAGCAACGCGAGCCATGGCCAGGTACATACCGACCTCGGAGCACTCGCCCTCAAAGTTGGCGCGCAGATCGGCAACGATGTCCTCGGAGACGCCCTCCATCTTGGCGACGCCCACGACGTGCTCGGCAGCCCACTCGAGCTGGCCCTCCTCCTGCTTCAGGAAGCGAGAGCCGGGAACGCCGCACTGGGGGCACTTGAAATCCTCGGGCAGCTGGTCGCCGTCGAACTCTTCCACATAACCGCAAACGGGGCAAACAAACTTCATGATTCGATCCTTTCGATCGATGGCGATGGTGCGCTCGTCCGGTCCCGTAAGGGCCCTCTCCGGACGTGCGTCTTGACGAGTTCTATTATCCATAAATGAGACCGAATGTGAAGCCTATTAGGAATGATTTTTAATAAAACAATTTAAGCATGTGTAGATGTTGATTGATTAACGATTGCTAGACCTCGTGCGACCTCCGATGAGTACAATCGGTCGAGCAAATGTTGACCAATCAACAAATGAAGGAGCTTCCTTTATGCATCTAGCCCGCCGCGCCTGGTGCCGAACGTATCAAACGGTTTTTCGCATCGCATTGCCGGTGCTGCCCTATACCGAGCCACGCATTTTAGAGCACGCTGAGGAAGTGCCCGCAGTGCTTCAAAAGCGTTCAATACACCATGTTCTTATCGTGACAGATCCCGGCATTGCCCGTCTGGGGCTCACGGCACCGCTCGAGACAGCGCTCGCGTCCAAGGGAATTAGCGCTGCGGTCTATGCCGAAACATGTGCGAACCCCACGGTCTCAAACGTGGAGGAAGCGGCATCTCTGTATCGAGAGAGCGCCTGCCAGGCCATTATCGGCTTTGGCGGCGGTTCGGCCATGGACTGCGCCAAGGGCGTGGGCGCGCGCATCGCGCAGCCAAAGAAGCCCATCAACAAGATGCGCGGCCTGTTGTGTATCCATCGTCGCCTGCCGCTGCTCATCGCCGTTCCCACCACGGCGGGCACGGGAAGCGAGGTCACGCTTGCAGCGGTAATTACCGACGACGAGACGCACTACAAGTATCCCATTAACGACTTTGTGCTGATCCCGCGCTTTGCGGTGCACGACCCCGAGTTTACGCGCGGCCTGCCCGCCTCCATTACGGGGCAAACGGGCATGGACGCCCTGACACATGCCGTCGAGGCCTTTATCGGGCGCAGCACCACGCCCTATACGCGCAAGATGGCGCGCCAGGCGGTGCAGCTCATCCACGACAATTTGCTCGAGGCCTATGAGTGCGGTGGCAACATGCGTGCGCGCCGCAATATGCTTTCGGCGGCGTATAAAGCGGGCGTTGCCTTTACGCGCTCTTATGTTGGATACGTCCATGCCATCGCGCACAGCCTGGGCGGGCGTTACGGGATTCCCCACGGCTTGGCCAACGCCATCATCCTGCCGCACATGCTTCGCGCCTATGGCGAAGCTGCTGCTCCCAAGCTCGCCGATCTCGCCCGCATGGCCGGCATTGCGCCGGCTAATGCGCTGGACAACGTGGCTGCTGAGGCCTTTATCGATTGGGTCGACCGCATGAACGCCGCCTTGGGCATACCCAAATATGTGACGGGCATTCGCCGCTCCGACATTCCTGAGATGGCGGCGCATGCCGATGCCGAGGCCAATCCCCTGTACCCCGTTCCGCTTTTAATGGACCGTTTGGAGCTCGAGCATATGTACGAGGTCGTTGCGGGTGGTATGTTTGAAGACGAGAACTAGGAGGGCCCATGAACACCGAGGAAATCGCGCGCATCGTTGCCGATCAGCGCGCCTATTTTAAGACGCACGCCACGTTTGATGTCGATGCTCGACGTCGTGCGCTCGTGAGTTTACGCGATGCGGTGCGGGCCCACGAGGCCGATATTGCCCATGCGCTCAAGACCGATTTGGGAAAGTCGCATGACGAGGCGTATATGTGCGAGATCGGCACCTCGCTTTCCGAGATTCGTTATCAGATTGCGCATGTGGCTCGATGGAGTCGCTCGCGCCTGCGTCCGTGTGACCTCGCCAACGCCGTGAGTGTGTGCAAGACGCAGTCCGTGCCCTATGGCGTCACACTCATCATGGCTCCGTGGAACTACCCGTTTTTACTGACGCTCGAGCCACTCGCCGGCGCCCTTGCCGCGGGCAATACCGTGGTCATCAAGCCGAGCGCCTATGCTCCGGCATCGAGCGCGGTGCTCAAGCAAATCTGTGAAGAGGCATTTGATCCGCGCTTGGTGACGGTCGTCGAAGGCGGACGTGCCGAAAACGAAGCGTTGCTCGATGAGTGCTGGGACAAGATCTTCTTTACCGGTAGCGTTCCGGTCGGCAAGCTCGTCATGGAGCGTGCAAGTAAAAACCTCACACCCGTGACGCTTGAGCTGGGCGGAAAGAGTCCCTGCATCGTGGATGCGACGGCTAACTTGAAGGTCGCGGCACGCCGTATCGCCTTTGGTAAATGGCTCAACGTGGGGCAGACCTGCGTGGCGCCCGACTACCTGCTGGTCGATGCGCGCGTGCACGACGAGCTGCTGGACCTCATCAAGGAGGAGGCCCGCCGCATGTTTGGCGAGCATCCGCTCGACAATGAGAATTACGGTCATATTGTCAACGCCAAGCATTTCGCGCGCGTACGCGGGCTGATCGACCCCGACAAGGTTGTGCTGGGAGGTACCGCGCGCGAGTCGTCGCTCAAGATTGAACCGACGATTTTGGACGGCGTGGCGCCTGAGGACGCCGTAATGCAGGAGGAGATTTTCGGCCCCATCTTGCCGGCGCTGTCGTTTGAGAGCCTAGACGAGGCCGAGACGTTTATTACGGATCGTCCGACGCCGCTGGCCCTGTATATCTTTAGCCAAGACCGTGAGGTTCAGCAGCGCTTTGTGCGTTACGTGCCCTTTGGTGGTGGCTGTGTTAATGACACCATTATGCATTTGGCCACGAGCCATATGGGCTTTGGCGGCATGGGGGCGAGCGGTATGGGACAGTACCATGGACGCGAGAGCTTCGATACGTTTAGCCACAAGAAGAGCATCGTGAACAAGGCAACGTGGCTGGACGTGCCGTTCCGCTATGCCCCTTACGCAAGCTGGAAGCGCAAGTTCGTGCGCATGTTTGTGCATTAGAATCAGATGACATAGGGATAAACAAAGTGGCCGCCCCCGCGTAAGCGAAGACGGCCATTTCTCACGATGAAAACGTGTATCGGAGTTGGCAAGACCCGCTGCCACGGGTGCCATCCGTGTTCCCATCTTATCTGCAAGCGTTCCGTTGCGCAAGCGTTGCGGCAAACGATTGAAAGACGCAGACAGGATGAATTTGTGTCCGCACGGGCCCGTAGACTTCTCAACTACGTTGTGGATGCTCGCTAATCGGTAATGGAGGCGCACGTGTTTGATGACGATGACCTGTTCGATCTGACAGACGATCCGTTTGAGTGGGATATGCTACTCGATGACGATGAGTTGGAGCAGGACCGTAAGAAGCGGCAGGGCAAGAAGACGCGGGATGACGCTTCGAAAAAGCAGGACAAGCGTCGCCGAGGTCTGTTCGGCGGGCTCTTTGGGTGACTGTCTCATCGCCGCGTCTGTATACTAAACAGGTCTTATACGCGTTGCGAAATGAGGACAGAGACGATGATGTGGTTTACCGCCGACCTGCACCTGGGCGATACGAATATCTTGCACGACATGGATCGACCGTTTGATTCGGTCGAGGAGATGAACCGCAAGGTCATCGATGCCATCAATGAGTGCGTGGCTGTGGACGACCGCCTCTATATCTTGGGAGACTTTACCTATCGTTTGCCCCTGGCGGAGGCGGTGCGCCTGCGCGAGCGCATCGAATGTCAGAACGTAACGCTCATCCGCGGTAACCATGACGGCGACTGGGAAGATCCAGACGCGCCGCACATTTGGGATGAGGTGCGCGATTATCTGGAGGTCGCCCCCGGTTACGCGAAGGGCCATCGCCTGGTAATGAGCCATTACCCCATGCTCAGCTGGAACGGCAAGGCGCGTGGCGCCATCATGTTGCACGGGCATATCCACAGCAGGGGAGACCGCACCAACGCGCGCAACCGCGATCGCGAGCGCCCGGTTCTGCGCTACGACGTTGGCCTCGATGCCAACAACTACAAGCCCGTAAGCCGTGACCAAATCCTAGGCTTCTTTGGACTGTAGCTGTAAGTGCAGGTAGAATGAACGCGCCGCGCGGATGGTCTGTGCGGCGCGTTTCAGTAGGAGCGATGAATCCATGAGGGCTATCCAGCGCATTAACCATAACGCTGCCATCTGCGAAGACGGCGCGGGGCGTCAGCTTATCGCGCTGGGTCGCGGTATCGGCTTTGGCGATATGCCGCATGAGGTCGACCTGGATGTCATCACGCGTACCTTTTACGGCATTGATTCAAAGTACCTGGCGTTTATTGATGAGGTCGACCCCGAGGTGCTGGAGTTTTCTGCTCAGCTGGCTGATATCGCAACCGGACAGCTTTCGTACGAATTGAGCCCTAACCTCCCCATTACACTGGCGGACCATATCCAGTTTGCCATTAAGCGCGCCCGCGAACACATGGTGGTGTCGTTGCCGCTCGAGCGCGATCTGGAGCAGCTGCATCCCATCGAATACCGCTTGGGCGAGCTGGCTGTTCGCGGCATCCAGAAAAGCTTCCGTGTGCGTATGCCCCGAAGCGAGGCCGCGGGCATTGCCATGTCGATTGTCAACGCATCGGTTAAGCCGAGCGAGCGGCGCGTGCTTGCCGAGCAGCACGAGGAGCGACTGCTCGATATGACGGTCGCGATTATTCAAGAAGAGTTGGGTGTGACGGTCGATCGCTCGTCGTTCGCCTTTGCCCGCTTTGCCACTCATGTGCGCTATCTGCTCGACCGCGTGGCAAAGAAAGAGCCGATCGATACCGAGAACTCCGGTCTTTACGACGTGCTCGTGGAGCAGTATCCGGCGGCATCGCGTTGCGCTCACCGTGTCGACGATCTGATTCAAGAGACCTTTGGCGAGCCATTGGCCCAAGAGGAGCTCGTCTATCTGATCATGCATGTGAATCGCGTGGCTTCTGTCCACTCGGATAAATAGGCTCTCTGGTATTTCCTTTCCGTCATGGCGACCGTTCGCGGGTCGTTTGGGTTGATTTTCAATCTCAACGCAACAGCCTGAACGGGACCCGCGTTTCCGCAGCTAGCGCAACGCGGGAATAGCTCCCGGCACCTGGCCGTCGCACCGTTTCCGCAGGTGGAGAGGCTATGGAGGCCGGTGCCCCCATGCCGCCGCCGCATGCTCCGCCAGCCCGCCGCGCAGCCGTTCCGGACTCAGCGCAACGGGCCCTCCGGCCCATGTCCCGGCCCGCCGCCTATCCCGCCAGCGGCCCCTCGCCCCTCGCGGCCCTGGCCCTGTCGATGCAGCCGGGCGTGAGGTCGAGCTCGCCGGGCGCCAGCTCCTCTATCCCGAACGCGTCCATGAGGGCGGAGGCGTCCTCCCCGAGGGCCATCCGCAGCACGCGCGCCGGCGTCAGGAACCCGAGCGCCCCCCTCGGCTCGGAGTTCACCTGCGACATGAGCAGCGCGCAGTCCGCCGCCGTCAGCCGGTCGAACCTGGCCCCGGCGCCCTTGGGCAGCAGCTTCCTGATCTCCACGTGGTTCTTCTCGCACGCGCCCTTCTGCTGGCTCTGCCGGGGGTCGCAGTAGAAGAGCCTGGTCTCGCCGTCCCGCTCGCCGATCAGCGCCGCGATGGCGCCCTCGTCGGCGAACTCGCTGCCGTTGTCGGTGAGCACGGCGCCGAAGGCGCGCCTCGCGCCGTCCTCGCCGAGGACCCCGCGCAGGGAGGAGAGCGCCGCCAGGACCGAGGCGCACGTGCCGTCCGGCAGCGGCAGGGCCAGCTGGAAGCGGCTCGGGCGGTGCAGGAGCGTGAGGAGCCTGGCGGAGTCGCCCCTGGGGCCCTCGACGGTGTCCATCTCCCAGGCCGCGGCGCAGGCGTCCTCGCCGAGCGCGAGGAACGACGCGTGCGACCTGCGCGACGAGTGGGACGTCGCCCTCTTCGGGGCCCGGCGCGACCTCGGCCTGTAGCCGACCTTGCGCCTGAGCTCCATGTTCGTCATGCCGTCGTAGCCGGCGTCCACCCACCTGTAGACGGTGGAGGCGCTGAGCCCGGGGGTCGTCGCCGCTATCTGCTGCGGGGAGAGCCCGCGCGCGAGCCCGTCCCTGATGGCCGCGAGCTTGGCGGCGGCGCCCTCCTCGGTCTCGTCGATCCCGGACCTGCTCGCCGAGAGCTCGGCGTCGGCCGCCTCCTGCGCCCTCCTGGCGCTGTAGAACACCCTGGGCCTCCTCGAGCAGCCGTAGCCCCTCCTGTGCGAGCAGCCGTTGCAGCACCTCGGCCACGCGGAGAGCCTGGGGCAGGCCCCCGAGAGGTCCGCGGGCGCGGGCTCGCCGTAGCGCGAGCGCGGCGCGGTGACGTAGCGGTGCGCCGCAACCTCCCTGGTCACGGTCGAGGGCGACCTGCCGAGCTCCGCGGCGATCTCGCGGGCGCTGCGGTTGCGGTCGAGCATCCTCTCGACCGTGTTCCTCTCGTGCCTCGTGAGCCTCCCGTACGACCTTCCGGACGGCTTGGGTCTGGACATGCCGGCCTCCCTCCATCGCGGGCCGGGGGATTCCGGCCCCTCTGGGGTTGCCTACCCGGATTCGCGCCTCAGGACTCAGCGCAACGCGTTGCGCTGAGTCCTGAGGCTGTTGCAATGAAAATGAGAATCAAGGGCCCACGCGCGAACAGGATTCGATTTTTGAAATATGGACGAATTCCTCGTCAGGAGGGTAGAATGGTGCCGACGGCAGCCCAAGTTGTAGTGAGCTGGGCAGAGCCGTTGCTTAATAGAGTTAGGTCATCGTCTTAGCGACGGTGGCCTTTCTTTTTGGGCTTCGAGCCCTGCTTGAGTGCCTTGGAAAGGCCGACAAGGGCCGTGAGGAGCGAGACCGTAGCGGTCAGGAGCGGTACCGTCAAGATTCTTTCGCAAATTGATCGAGGCGGCCTCGGCCCCGCCTTG
>CAUCTV010000059.1 GCA_958445895.1 uncultured Collinsella sp. | reverse complement strand
ACGAAGCCAAGCGATTCAAAAAATGCCAACTTTTCTGTTTGCACTTTGCGATTCCTCGTGTATACTGACTTTCGCATTTAACGGAGAGTTGTCCGAGTGGCCGAAGGAGCACGATTGGAAATCGTGTAGGCGTCAAAAGCGTCTCCAGGGTTCAAATCCCTGACTCTCCGCCAGTTAATTCCAAAGCAGGCCTTCGAGCCTGCTTTGTTTTTACCCCACGCGGAGGGGTGGCAGAGTGGTTGAATGCGGCGGTCTCGAAAACCGTTTGGCCTGTATAAGGTCACGAGGGTTCGAATCCCTCCTCCTCCGCCATTTTGGTTGAGAAAGCTCCCGAAAACGGGGGCTTTTTTGTTTAGAGTCCCTTACAAGCAAATACGGCGGAGGAGGAGGGATTCGAACCCGCCAGGGCGCAAAGCGTAAAGAAAACGCGCCAGTGGCGCGTTTTTAGCGCAGCGCGGTCGGCGCAAGCCGACCGAATAAATTTTGAGCTCCGCTCAAAATTTAGACATCCCTCCTCTTCAACCCACACCCCCATCACGTTCAATCCCAACCCAACATCCCAAACATGTACATCACCCTCCAAAGATGTCAAAAAATGTCGTTTTTGGAGGGTGGTGTACACGTTTGTATATGACACACGCCGTGCATGAGTCGGCTTACTCGCATTCGGTATATTTCCCCACCTCAACGGACATAAGAGTTGGGTATCGACTCAGAGCGAGAGGTCCCCAATGGATACCCCTGTTCTCATTTCGCATAAAACTGCATGGCTCGTCCATCACGCGCCGCAAGGCCGGGTTCAAGCGGTCGCGCAACACGACTACCAGATAGGCGCAAGAGGTCTCTCCACCCAGCAACGCATCGCGCGCATACGACAGGCCCTCACCGACTGCGGCATTCCGCCCGATATGTTCAAGACTATCGATATCTCCGTAGTGTTTGCTTTCGAGCGAATTCGCACCAACGGCGTCACTTGCCATGTTCTCGGCCAAAGCCTACCCTATGGCCATATTGACGAGCTTACGCCCGGCATCTTTATCACCGACGAAGCCTTCACCTTCGTGCTCGCCGCCGAGTGGATGGATAGAATCGAATACCTCGAGTATGGCTACGAAGTTTGCGGCGACTATCGCATGGGCCTTAATCCCTCTGACCCTTATACCGAGCAACCAGCAACCACCTCCAAGGACGAAATTGTCGAACTGCTCGATCAACACCCTGGCAAACCCGGTGCCACACGCGCGCGACTCGCGCTCAGACATGTCTACGACCACTCGGTCTCGCCTATGGAGGCTGCATCGGCAATCGCACTTTCACTTCCAACAAGCGAAGGCGGCGTTGGCATTCGAGGCATCGAGCTCAACCGACCGCTCGAGATCCCTCAACGTCTTTGGCATTGCACCAAAGCCCGAACACTCAAAATCGATGCCCTCATTACCTATAAGCGCAGAGAGCTCGGCATCGAATATAAGGGTGGCTTTCACGACGAGACTGGCCGTAAGGGAGCAGATGCGGAACGCGAAGCTGTGCTCGCCCAAATGGGTTATCGCATTGTCACACTCACCTCAGCGCAATTTGCCAGTCAACTCGCTTTTCACCGTGCCATGAACAATATCCGCGAAGCACTCGGTATGCCCCGCTGCACGGATGCCGAGTATCAGCGAAAGCAAAACGAACTGCGAAAGGCACTTATCCGCAACTGGAAGGGCACGAAGGACATAGAGACGCCCTCCGAGTAACGTCGCCCGCTCGGCGCGCGCCAAAACATGTACATCATCCGCCATAAACGACATTTTTCGACATCTTTGGAGGCTGGTATACATGTTTGGAACCTATGACCGCACCCAACCCCTACCGTTTGCCGAGCAATAGGGTCGCAATCGCCGCCAACCATGTACTATGTACGGGCATTGTCCAAACCTGCAACTCAAAGGATTCCATCTTGCCCGTCGTCGCCGCTATGACCGTTACCTCACACGCCACGGATGCCATGGTCGCCATCCCGTTTTGGCTCGAAATGTTCGCCGTCGTCGCGGCTTCAATCTCGGGCGTGTTGGTCGCGCGCGAGCACAAACTCGACCTGGTGGGTGCAGTTGCGCTCGCCGTGGTCTGTGGCTTGGGCGGCGGTCTTTTGCGCGATATGACGCTGCAGGTGGGCAACGTCTACATCCTCAACCAGCCGATGGCGCTGCCGCTCTCCATCGCCACGGCGGCAATCATCTACATCTTCCCGGCAATCGTCGACAAGCCCGAAAAACTCATTCCCCTGCTCGATATCATCTCGGTCGGCATCTATGCGGCAACCGGCGCAGACAAGGCGCTGGTCTACGGCTTTGCGCCGGCGGTGTGCATCATGATGGGCTTTTTCACCGCGGTGGGCGGTGGCATGTTGCGCGACGGCTTTATGGGCGTGGTTCCGGGCATTTTCCAACGTACTAACTTTTATGCCATCGCCGCCATCGCCGGATCGACAAGCTATGTGTGTCTCGTTATGAGCGGCATCATGAGCAATGTCGCCGCGCTGGTCGTATGCGTTGTCGTGACCATGGGTCTGCGCTGGCTCTCGCTGCGCTTTGACATCAAAAGCCCCACCGAAGAGGACATCGCGCGCTTTTTGCACCGCAAAAAGTAGATTGCGCGGGCTCATCCTTCGAAATACAACCGAGAGGTTCTTTTAGAGCGCCCACGCGTTGGGTACCCTGTTAGATGCATATCGAGCATCTAACGAAGGATTCACTATGCCCCGCAATCAATTCCCGTCGACCCAGCGCTGTAAAGCGTGGGGCCGCATCACCATCCTATTCGCACTCATCGCGCTGGCGATCACCGCGCTTCCCACGGCGTCGTTCGCCGGCACAGACACCGCAGGCAACGTACTTGCGACCGACAATGACGCCAATTCGTCCGGCGTCGAAGGTGACCTGTACTGGGCAGGTCAGGCCCTCAACTTGGACGATGCGTCCATCGGCCGCGACATAATTGCAGCAGGCGAGAGCCTCTCCATCCGCGACTGCACGGTGGGCGGCGCCGTCCGTCTGGCGGCACGCACCATCGACGTTGCCAAGACCACGGTTGATGGCAGTGTGACGGTAGCCGGTCAGCATGTCGTGCTCAATTCCGACAGCACTGCCAACTGTTTCTATGCGATAGGCGAGACGGTTGCCCTGCGCGGCTCTACCAAGTCGGCAGCGCTTGCGGGCGATACGGTGACCATCGATGGCACCGTCGAGGGCGATGTTGAGGTTTGGGCCGACAAGCTCATCCTGGGCAAAAACGCCCACATCACCGGCACCGTGAACGCGCACGTCTCCGAGGACCCCGAGCGCGCTGCGGGAGCCGAGGTCGGCGCGCTCAAGATCGACCGCACCGAGAACGAGGATACTTCCACTGTTAACGATGTCATCGGCGGTATCGTCGCCGCGGCACTCTCGACCTGCTTTGTCGCTCTGCTGCTCGAGCTCGTCTTTCCGCGTGCGACTGCCAGCGCCGCCGGTATGCTCCACCAGCGCCCCATGCCCCTGTGGGTGAGCGGTCTTCTGGGTACGATTGCTGTCGTCCCCGCCGTCCTACTGCTGATTATCTCTATCGCTGGCCTGTCGCTTGCCGGAGCCCTCTTGTGCGGCGTTATCGGCATAGCGTTGGTGTCGAGTGCCTTTGCGGGGTGCGCAATCGCCCGCATGGTCGGACACAACCAGAACCGCTACGCCATGGTAGTCGTGGGCGGCATCGCCGCGGGTGCGCTTACGGCAATCCCCCTCGTAGGCGATTTCATCAGCGGCGTGGCCTTCGTCTTTACACTCGGCTACATCATCCAGATCATCTGGCGCAACGCCCACCCCAAGCCGCAGCAGCCGGTTAATGCGCCGGAACTCCCCACCGCTTAGCCGCCAACCACCACAAAGGGGACAGGCGCCTTTATGATGGTGCAAACGGACCCGTCCCCCTTGCACCAAAAAGGGCGCCGACCATCGCGGTCGACGCCCTTTCTTATTGGCGGTTATAAGCCCCAGCGCTTATTTGTTGACCTGACCGGCGCGGACGGCAGCCTTCTTGCGGTCGGTGGCATTGAGCAGACGCTTGCGCAGGCGGATGTTCTTGGGGGTAATCTCGACCAGCTCGTCGTCGGCGATGTACTCCAGCGCCTCCTCCAGCGAGAAGGTGCGGGGCGGCACCAGCTGGACGGAGATATCGGAGGTCGAAGAACGCTGGTTGCCCAGGTTCTTGGTGCGGGCGATGTTGACGACCATGTCGCCGGCCTTGCTGCGCTCGCCCACGATCATGCCCTCGTAGCACTCGGTGCCCGGCTCAACAAACAGCTGGCCGCGCTCCTGCAGCGTGCCCAGGGCGTAGGCAACGGCCTTCTCGGTGGTCATGGAGATCATAGCGCCGTTCTGACGGTTGCCGATCTCGCCGGCGTAGGGGCCATACTCCAAGAAGGTGTGGTAGAACACGCCCTCGCCGTGGGTGACGTTCATGATGCGGTTCTTAAGGCCCATGATGCCGCGGGTCGGGATCTTAAACTCGAGGTGCGTCACGATGCCCGAGGTATCCATGCTCGTCATGATGCCGCCGGAGGTACCGAAGACCTCAACGACCTTGCCCGAGTACTCGTCCGGGCACTCGACGACGGCCTGCTCGACGGGCTCCATCTTGTTGCCGTTCTCGTCCTTCTTAAACAGAACGCGGGGACGGCCAACCTGGAACTCAAAGCCCTCGCGACGCATGGACTCCATCAGAACGGACAGGTGCAGGATGCCGCGACCCGAGACCTCGACGCCGCTCTTGTCCTCGAGCTCCTCGATCTTCATGGTCACGTTGTTCTCGGCCTCGTTGAACAGGCGTTCCTTGAGCTGACGGGCACCAACGATGTCGCCGTCGCGACCGACGAGCGGGGAGGTCGAAGCCTCAAAGACGATGGACAGGGTCGGCGGGTCGATCTCGATGGGCTCGAGCTCAACGGGGTTCTCGGGATCGGTGTAGACATCGCCGATATCGGTGCGGTCGATGCCCACGACGGCAGCGATGTCGCCGGCGCCGACTTCCTGGCACTCGGTGCGGCCCAGGTAGTCGAAGGTAAAGAGCTGTTTGACGGTAGCGGTGGCGCTGGAGCCGTCGTTCTTGACAACCAGGATCTGGTCGCCCTGGTGGATGGTGCCGGAGTACACGCGGCCGATGCCGATACGGCCGACGAAGTTGGAGTGGTCGATGGTCACGCACTGCATGGCGAGCGGGGCGTTCTCGTCAACCTCGGGTGCGGGCATGTCGTCGATGATCATGTCGAGCAGCGGGTACATGTCCATGTTGCCGTCGTTGGGGTCAAGGCGGGCAAAGCCATTCATGGCGCTGGCGTAGACCACGTGCTCCATGGCGAACTCGAGCTGGTCGTCGGTGGCACCCAAGTCGGCCATGAGGTCCAGGCAGTCGTTGTAGGCCTTCTCGGGGTTGGCGCCCGGACGATCGATCTTGTTGATGACGATCATGATCTTGAGGCCGGTGTCGATAGCGTGACGCAGCACGAAACGGGTCTGGGGCATGGGGCCCTCAAAAGCGTCGACCAGCAGCAGGGCGCCGTCGGCCATACGCAGCACGCGCTCGACCTCGCCGCCAAAGTCGGCGTGGCCCGGGGTGTCGATGACGTTGATCTTGACGTCCTTGTACTCGATAGAGATGTTCTTGGCGAGAATCGTGATGCCGCGCTCGCGCTCCTGGTCGTTAGAGTCCAGGACGCGGTCCTCGACCTGCTGGTTGGCACGGAAGGCGTCCGTGGCACGCAGGAGCTTGTCGACCATCGTCGTCTTGCCGTGGTCGACGTGGGCGATGATGGCGATGTTCCTCAGATTGTCTACGCGCATGTAGTTCCCCTATCTTCTATCCATATACAAACGGCACGCGTATGCGGCCCGCCCAGCGACACAACGCTCAGCGGGAATATTGAGCCTTTTACCGAAAACTCGTTTATTTTAGCGATTTTAGATGAGAGGGGTTTCCTCACCTGCAGGTTCAGGGTCGCTCCACATAAAACCATCGCCGGCACCCATGCCCTCATACAGCACGTATGCCGAAAAACCGCTCTCGAGCGTGTTTTCGAAGAAGCTCACGAGCAGGGCGTCGTGATAGCCGCCGTCAATTTCGACACAACCGGTGTAGCCGATGGCATAGCGGGCGATGCGGCCCAGCCCCTCGTCCTTAAGACCCATCTTGTGCTCGGAGATAAAGTTGGTGGCAGCCTCGAGGCATGCCTCCTCGCCATCTTCGTCGAGCGCCGCCAGATATCGGTTGGAAGCAGCGTCCTCGATCGCCACAACTACGCCCGGATTCTCGCCGGCGGCAAGGTCGTCCAAGAACGCGCCGATCAGATCGCACACCATGGCGTCGAGCTCGGCGGAGACGTTACCGGCGTCCTGCATATCCTGTGCCATCTTTAGACCTTCCCATCGAGTCTGGCGTCGTTACAGTTCCTGTGCCTCGGCAGCGATCTTGGCGGCAGCGTCGCGGGCGCGCATCATATCCATCGCGCGCTTGTCGAGTACCTTGATCTGGTTGGTCAGCATGACCGCATCGACCACACCCCAGATTACCAAGCCTGTTGAAATCGAAAACCCAAGCGCACCAACTGTACCACGAAGGCGCGAGCAGATTGCCGCGACAAGGGCGGAGACGACAACCATCTTGATAAACGAGCCGCGGCGCTCGCGAAGCGTGCGGGCCTGCGTCACATAGGCAATGCGAGCCGCCTCAGAAGCCTCCGAGCGCATCTGGGCCTCGCGCGCAATGGCCGCCGCCTCAGCCGATACGCGGGTACCCATCAGCGACCTCTCCGCTCGCGTGCCAGACATTTAGAAATCATCGGGGGAGAGCGTATGGACGAACTCGTCGAACTTCTCGAACTCCTGCTCGTCGTCGACATCCTCGGCGTGGGTGGAAACAGTGCCCAGGCGATTCATGATGTCGTCCTCCACAAACATGGGGGCATTGCTGCGCGCGGCAAGGGCAATGGCATCACTGGGGCGGGCGTCGATCTTGCGCTCCTCGCCATCGGCCAGTACGACGATCGTCGCGTAGAACACCGGCGGCTCGGCGCGAACGATCTCGATGCGCTCGAGCTTGGCGCCCAGGGCGTCAACGGTATCGAGCAGCAGGTCATGGGTAATCGGGCGCTCGGCGCGGCCGCTATCGATGCCGCGGCTGATGGCAGCAGCTTCAAACGAACCAGTCTGAATGGAAAGGGAACGCAGCGGCGCGGGCGAGTCCGATTTGCTGCTGCGCTCACGAAGTACGATAAGCGATGGCACGGGACCGGCGGCCATGACGATGGTCTCTATGTCGACGCGAACCATGGAACACCTCCGGTACGTAGCGGTTAACACGCGGCAGCGCGCCGCATTGAATAGCTATACTACCCAATCTTTCGCACAGCACACAAAACCAAAATGAGATTTATCGCAGACAAGAAAAAAGCCCTGAGGCAACGCCCCAAGGCTCTTCACAGTTTTGATGGTGGACCTGACAAGATTCGAACTTGTGACCTCCCGGTTATCAGCCGGACGCTCTAACCAACTGAGCTACAGGTCCATC
>CAUCTV010000058.1 GCA_958445895.1 uncultured Collinsella sp. | reverse complement strand
TGGGATCATCGGCAGACTCAACGGCGAGCTTGCCCTCGGGAGCGCAGGTGATGTTGAGGAACTTGACGTTGTGAACGAGCTCCTTGGCAACGGCAACGGCGGCAAGGCTCTCGGGGCTGTTGCCAGAGCGGGCAAAGGAAACCACGAGCGTGGGATCCTCGGCGCGCAGGAAATCGCGCGGAGCGCTCACGATGTCTGTCGTGGCGATGGGCTTAAAGTCGTAGAGATCAGTGTTGCCAGCGTGACGCAGGTACGGGGCGCAGGTATCGCCAACGTAGTCGGACGTACCGGCACCGGTGAAGACAACGGACAGACGGCCCTCGCCCATAGCACGAGCCTCGGCCAGGAAGGCCTCGATGGCCTCCTTGTTCTCGCGATAGATGTTGAGCGTATCACGCCAAAGCTCGGGCTGCTGAGCAATCTCGGCCGTGGTGATCTGGGCGCCGAGCTCGGTGAGCTCCTCGACACTCTTCTCGAACATTTCTAATACCTCTCTCTAGAAGTAATCCTCTGACGTGCAATTATACACTTCGGTTGGTTATCTGGTAGTAACCAGTTAAATGCAAAGAATCACCATATGGAACCGATGCGGACACTAGTTGCTACGCTGGTGGTAAACCTTGTATTTAAACTGATCGGCACGAGCAACCGAGAGTGTATACTCCACAACCTCGTTTGACTCGTTATACGTAGTCCTGACCAAATCGAGCACAGGCGAGCCCTCGACAATTCCCAAAAGGTGGGCGTCGGTGGGACGGGCTATGCTCGCATAGAACTCCTCTTCAGCCACGCGTATCTTTTGCTGAAAGTCTTGCTCAATCACATCGTAAAGCGGCTTGCGCTCCAGCAGCGGTCGCTTTAGGGACAGAAATTGACGAACCGGTAGATAGCTGCGTTCGACCATCATGGGCATGTTGTCGGCAGAACGAAGGCGCTTAAGCTTAAAAATGCGATCACCGATACGCAATCCCATATGCTCGGCCAGATTCTTATCGGCCTCCATCTCGCAAAACTCGAGAATCGTGGTCTCGGGTTCTCGACCCATCGCGCGCATCTGCTCGGTAAAGCTGTAGGACTGCATAAGATTGGTTGCTTTTGCCGAACGGTCGGTCACAAAGGTACCGCGACCGTGCTGCCGAACCACCAGTCCTAAACGCTCCAGTTCCTGCAGAGCCAGGCGTACCGTAGTGCGCGAGAGACCATAGCGCTCCGAAAGTTCGCGCTCGGAAGGAATCATGTCACCGGCGCGATATTCATGGTCAATCTTTTCGGTCAGAATATCGACCAGCTGATCGTACAGCGGCTGCCTACGCGCTCCGATCGCCATCCTATCCTCCCTTTTGCTCGAATTCGGCTAACTACCTAGGGTGTTAAGCATTATCGTTCTGCAACACCCGACTCATCAAGAAAACAAAAGCCGCGCGCTCTTTCGAGCACGCGGCTTTTAACATACACATGGCTTAAGGGGTCGGGGTGTGAGCCGCGCAGGGACACACCCCTCAAGCTAGAGCCTTACCAGATGCTCGGCCAGAGACCAAGCGGGCCAGCGCCCAGGATGCCCAGGACGAAGAGCAGCAGAATGCCCTTGGTCGGGGTCCAGCTGTGCTTAGCGAACATGTAGTAAAGCAGCAGCGTAAGCATAAGCGGGACGAGCTTCGGGACGATGGTGTTGAGGGTGTCGGCAACAGAGAAGTTGACCGGATCCTCGGTGACGGTGCCGTAGGTAACGGACTCCATGCCGTTGCCCAGATCGGTGACGCCGCACTCGACAGCGTTGCCGTCGGCATCGGAAGCGGTGAGGGCGTTGCCGTCCTCATCGGTCATGGCGATGGTACCGGCCTCAGCGGTCTCGGTATCGATGCCCTCCATACCGGTGAAGTTCTCGGCCTCCTTCTCGGAGACGATCACGGTAGTAGCGGAGAGGCCACGGGTGGTGCCGTTGGGGATCTGGAGGTTGATCTGGGTGCCACCCATGGTGACGACCAGGCAACCGACGACGAAGACGCCCATAATGGAAGCGGCACGCGTGAAGGCCTGCATGTTGGCAGTCAGAGCGTCAATAGCGCTGGTGCCAAGCTTGTAGGACCAGTTCATGAGCCAGAAGCGCAGAGCGAACTGGACGACGTTGAAGATCACCAGGAAGATGATCGGCGCAGCGGCGTTGCCGTTGATGGCCATGTTGGAGGTGATGCCGGCCGTGATAGGCACGAGCGTCAGCCAGAACAGGGCGTCACCGATACCACCGAGCGGGCCCATTGCGGCGACGCGGACGGCGCGGATCGTGGGGATGTCAACCTTGTTCTGCTCGAGCGAAAGCACGATACCCATAACAAAGGTGACGAGGAACGGGTGGGTGTTGAAGAACTCCAGGTTGTGGCTCATGGAAGCCGCGAGGTCGTTCTTGTTGGTGTGGATCTTCTCCAGACCGGGGATGATGGAGTAAAGCCAGCCAGCGGCCTGCATGCGCTCGTAGTTGAACGATGCCTGCAGGAAGCAGGAGCGCCAAGCCATCTTGTTGAGGGTCTTCTGGTCGAGCTGCGGAGCAGGAGTAAGATCCTCGTAGTGCTCCGGGATCACATACTCATTAGATGCCATCTTCGAAGTCACCTCCGTCAGAAACAGCTGCACCCTTCAGCTCGGTCTGCTGCTGGAAGTCCCAGAAAGCGATGCCGAAGCCGATGAGAGCGAGGATGAGCAGGGCAGGGGTTGCCAGAGATTCGTTGGCAACGGTGATGAGCGCGAGGCCAAAGCCCATGAGGAAGAAGCCCCACATATCGCGGTTCATCATAACCTTGAGCAGGACGGCGAAGCCGACGAAGCGCATCATGCCGCCTGCAGCGGAGAGACCGGTCTGCAGCCAAGTCGGGATGGCGGAAGCGATGGTCTGACCGATGGTGGCGCCAGCGATGAAGAACAGGGTGACGACGACAGCGAAGATCAGGCCGAGCAGAGCCATGGCGAAGTAGTTCAGACGCTCGATACCCTTGGTGTCAGCGTTGTGAGCCATGTTGTCCGCAGAGGACATGAGCGGCGACATAAGCGTGAAGACCAGGGTAACGCCGAGCTGACCAAGCAGAGCGAACGGAATGGCAAGGCCGACTGCCGCGTTGGGCTCGAGGCCCGTAGCAATAGCGAGAATGGCTGCCATGATGCCGCCGATGACGGCGTTAGGCGGCTGAGCGCCTCCGATCGGCATGTTGCCGATCGTCATGAGCTGATAAGTACCACCCACGAGAAGACCGGTGTTGAGGTCGCCAAGGATAAGACCGATGACGGCGCCGGTGACGATGGGCTGATAGAGAGACTCGAGGAAGTTGAACTGGTCGATTGCCGCGATGAACGTGACGACGAAGACCAGAGCGACCTGGATGATCGAGTATTCCATCTTGCTCCTCCTTTCAAAATGTATGTACGCACTTTGGATAACACGTACAGAATGTCAGGGTTTCACTCCTGACAACGTGGATCATGAGGATTACGAGAAGAGCTTGCTCGTGTCCTCAACAGGCGTGCTCGGAACGCGCCTGATCTCCAACTCCACCCCCAATTCCTGCAGCTCTTTAAACGCAGCGACATCCTCGTCGTTAACTGCGACGGAGGTGGCGACTTGGCGCTTTCCTTCCGACATGTGCATGTTGCCGATGTTTACCTTCTTTATAGGCACACCGCCCTTGACGAGCGTAAGCACGTCTTCCGGTGTTTCGGCCACGATAAAGATCTTCTGGCGCGGGCTCGCCTTGCCGATGACGTCGATGGTCTTCTGCAGGGAGAAGAAACGCGTAGCAACGCCGGTGGGAGCGGCCATCTTCATGAGGTTCTGGCGCATGGTGTTGTTCGACACGTCGTCGTTGGCGACGAGGATGAGGTTGGAGCCCAGGGTGGAGTTCCACTGGGTGGCAACCTGACCATGAACCAGTCGGTTATCGATGCGGGTAAGAAGAATGTTGGGTTCTGCCATGTTGATCAGCTTCCTTTCGTTATTTGCTGACGACAGTTACTTGATCTCCTGAATCGCGTAACGCGAAACATCTACGACGGCACCGGATCGGACTTTGATCTGGACCTTTTCGCCTTCGATGCCTTTGACGGTTCCGTAGATACCGCCGGCGAAAAGAACCTCCTGACCCGGCTTGAGCTCCGTGTGCAGCTCCTTGAAGTACTTCTGCTTCTTCTTCATGTTGATTTGCGACCAGATGGTGTAAATCAAGCCCATGATGACAAGCAGGCCCAAAAGAGCGACCGAGGAACTCAGAACACTGGCTCCGAAATCGGCCATTAGATGCCGTCCTCGTCGCCGAAGATATCCTCTTCCTCGGCACCAGCGACGGAAGCGACCGTCTGGGCGGTGATGCCCGTCTGGCCAACGGTCACGGCCTGCTCGCCAAGCTCGGCGAGCGTGGCGTTGCCGCGGAGGAACAGAAGCTCAATAACCATGGGAAGGTTAGTTCCAGTCAGAATCTCGACGTTGTCGACATCCTGGGCAATCATCATTGCCTGGTTGAACGGGGTGCCGCCAAGCAGGTCGGTAAAGACGAGCACGCCATCGCACTCCTCGCGCATGGCGGTAATAGCGGCGCGGAGATCCTCACCGTAGGAAGCAGCCTGGTCGCCCTCGAAAGGAACGACGGTAAAAGCGGGCTGGTCGCCGGCAACCATAGCGATAGCGCTTGCAAGGCCGGGTGCGAACTGTCCATGACCGGTAAGAATAAAGCCAACCATTCAAATTTCCCTTCCGAAGGTGTGTACGATCTGAGTCCGATGTTTTCGGAAGCCAGCGGGCGGACGCCCTTAAAGCTTCTTGGAAAGCGTTCTTTGAAGACCAGTGGTCTCTCAACTGGTAGTAACCACGTGACGTGTTGTTGTCACTATATCACCACAGAAGAGGTTGCTTTCGTTGATTCATACAGTAAAACGTTTTTGCACCGTTCACGGCGAAAAATCGACCGTTTACCGCTCATTAACACTTCTACCTGCGGTTTTGAAACCGTTTCGAAATGATTTGACGAAAGATCGGAACTTTTTTCGTGTCTAAACAACGCAGGGTGGCTAAAAATGGCGTGTAGAAAAAATGCAGGTCATTGTGAAGATTTGTGAATTGGTCTTTTTGACTTAATACCAGTTAGAACCAGTTTCGATATTATCGGTGAACGGTAGTTTTCGACCGTTCACCGGTTATTTGCAATCGTTTACGGCCGTTTTCCCGGATGAATTGAGGATACCCGATGAAGCACTTGCGCGGTTGCAGGATATTTCAATACTCGTCCATCCCCCCGCGCGCCAAACTCCCACTCCCTGAATGTGCCATAAGCTCTCGCTATTCGTCGTACAAATATTACTTACTCTATTATGTAATTGTTTATCGTTTGTCATTAAGTATGATATAAGATACAAGTATCATCCAAGACATTGGTTGGAGGAGCTATGCTCCGCTGGAACGTATCCAAATCGAATGAAGCCATCGACCGTGAACAGGCAATAGCCAAACTGAGGAAGCTCACTCGCTACTGCAAATGGGGCACAATCTGCACCATCGTGGCGCTCGCTCTGGGACTCCTCGCAGTCATTGCAATCTACGATCTACTCATATTGCCTAGCCTCTCCCAAGGGTTCTGTCTCCAATCCGTAGAGCTTGAGGCTAGCGAAGGGCCAATTCTCGCTCTCGTCGGCACCAATGAACAGACTCCTCTTATGCTTGTCGCGCACGACGGTCATACTGCCATAGGGAGCGGCATGATGGCATGCCTCGCGCTTGCCATCGCGCTAAGCGCATACAGGTTTTTCTCCGCCATTGAAAAGGCGGGCAGGCCCTTTGACCTCGAATGCATCCGCATACTACGTCAAGTAGGACATTTGTTCCTTATTGGCGGCGTTGCTGTGAAGCTTCTTGGTGCCATAGTCACGGGGCTGATACTCTCAGGATTTGGCGGCAACTTTACGGATGCGCTTGGTGGCCAGCACCTCGACCTCTCTATGGTCTTTGCAGGCCTGATTATTAGCCTGATTGCCAGCGTCTTCCAGTACGGGTGTATCCTGCAAAAACAAGATGACGAGTTGCTCTAGGGGGAATCCATGATTATTCTGCGGCTCGACCGCATGCTTGCCGAACGCAAGATTTCATCCAAAGAGCTTGCGGAACGCGTGGGTATCTCCCAGGTCAATATGTCGCGTATCAAGACGGGCAAGGTTTCTGCCGTGCGCTTTTCAACTCTTGACGCGATATGCCGGGCTCTCGACTGCCAACCGGGCGATGTGCTGGAATATATGCCTGACGATGAAGCCGATAACCTCTTTGGACTTAAAGATGAATAGCCATAATTAAGCCGCCAATCACGCCCTCAACGCAAAAAGCCCGCCAGAACGATGCGTTCTAGCGGGCTCAATCAGATATTTCGACTTCGTGCTCGAAAGCTCGGGCAACCTTTAAGCAAACAGGCCGTAGATGCTGATGTTGGCCTTGGCGTACAGGCCGTTGGCATACTCGGTCCACTTGGAGCTGGCGCTCGAGGCCTGCGAGGAGTACTGCTGATAGGCGGTGTAATAGGCAGTCATGGCCTGCTTATAGGTGGCACTATCGGCGGTAAAGGCATCGTTAGCGAAGGCCTTAGCGTAGGTGCTGTTCTCGTCCTTCCAGGTGCCCTTAGAGCTATCCCACTCGTCACCGGCAAGGTTGATGATGTAATCGGCGTAATCCTTGCTCGCGGTGTCCTCGTTGCCGTCAGAAGGCTCGGTCGGAGCGGTCGGCATGCTCGCGGAAGCATCGCCCACCTTCTTCTTGTAGAGCTTCTGCAGCGTCGCGGACTGGCGGACGATCTGCTTGGCCTGGTCCTTGGACACGCCATACTGCTTGGCCATGGTGTCGTAGTCCGAGGTGCCGATAGAATCCTCGGCGTACTTCTTCATCTCCTTAGAGGAGACGGTAATGCCCTCGTCCTCGGCAGCATCGAGCAGAATCTTGTTGCGCACGTAAGACAGGATGACGTCGGCAGAGGGGGCGGTGTAGTTGCCGTTGCTATCCTTGACGGTATCGAGGCTGTACTGGCTCTCGATGGCCTCGCGCGCAGTGATGTCGCTCTTCTTGCCGTTGTAGCTATAGCTTGCCACGGTCGAATCGAGCTGGCCCTCGGTCAGGGTCGACGAACCGACGCCCTTGCCACCAAAGCCGCCATTGCCAATAAAGAAGCCGACCACAGCAGCGATCACGACTGCGACCACAAAGGCGGCAATCATCGTCTTCTTGTGCCTGGATGCGTGGTCATCCGCGTCGGGGTCGTTGTCCTCATCCTGCTCCTCGGGCATCAGATTCTCGTCAGCGGCGTCCGCGGCGATCTGAGCCTCCAGGCGGGCGTCCTCTTCCTCGGCCGTCGTGCCAGCAGCGATGTGCTCGGCAGACGTACCGGCGACCAGATCGATCTTCTCGGTCTCGTCACCGTCGGGGCCTTCGCCGCGCTCGATGATCTGGATGCCGTCGATCTCGTCCTTCTCGTCCTTCTTTTGAATCAGACCCATATCAGTTACTCCTTGTTAGGAAACATAGTCCGCAATAGAATACGCCCGACAGAGCGCCGGGCGTATTGATTCTTAGGTTATACGCAAACACTTAAGTACTATTTAGGCGTTTGCAGC
>CAUCTV010000057.1 GCA_958445895.1 uncultured Collinsella sp. | reverse complement strand
CGTGCTGCCGACGCGGAGCTCTACCGCGTAAAGCGCGAGAAGAAGAAAGCCGGCGCCCAGATACGCTAGAAAAAGGGCGCACGCTGGCGGGCGTGGCGGCCCTCGGCTCTCCGATGTACTCCATTAAGCTAAAGTGTGCGAACATCCTCCCTAAAAAGGTGAGCTCGCTAGGCCTTTTTGGGCCTGTTGACGATGATGATGCCGCCGCAGACCAACAGCAGGGCAACAAGTACGGTAACAGGGCTCGTGCCAGCGCCCTCGCCGAGCAGCAGAGCGCTCAACAGTACGCCAAAGACTGGATTCATAAAGCCAAAGACCGACACACGGCTGACGGGGTTGACGGCAAGCAGACGCGACCATAGCGAGTACGCGACGGCGGAAATGAGTGCCATATAGATAATGAGTGCGATGGCGGGGATGATCGCGGTGGGGGAGAGCGCGCCGCCCATCAAAAACCCGATGGCGGTAAGGACCAAACCTCCGACTAAAAACTGCCAGCCGGCGAGCAAGACGCCGTCATGCTTGCGCGAGAAGATGCCGATCAGGCAGGTCGAAAGAGCACCCGCGACAGTGGAGGCTAGGATAAAGCCCTCGCCATCGAGCCTGAAGCCAAAGGTGCCATCTGCGCCCGAGAGGTTGACGAGCGCGACGCCGGCAAAGCCCAGCGCACAGCCAAGCACCTTGGCCGTATTGAGCTTCTCGGTGTGAAATGCCAGGGCGGCAAAGAGGATTGCGAGGAAGTTGGCGCTGGCCTCGATGATGGAACTCGACATGGCGCTGGCGCGCGAGAGTCCCAGGTAGAAAAAGAAGTACTGCCCGATGGTCTGGAAGAGCGACAAGATGCAGATGGGCTTGATATCGCGCACTTGCGGAACGAGCGGACGGCGCTGGGCCACGCTCATGCCAACAATGACCAGCATGCCGGCAAGGGTGAAGCGCAGACCCGCGAAGAGCAGCTGCGAGGCGCTGTCGTGTGCGGGAATGCCAAAGAGGCCGTAGCCGATCTTGATGCAGGGAAAAGCCGATCCCCAGAGCGCGCAGCAGACGAGGCAGCCCAGGATGAGTCCGGGCAGGGTGGCGAGATACGGCTTGCGGCTTTCCATGATGTCCTTCCTATATGCGCGAAGCAAAAAAGAACCCGCCACCGGATGTGTCGGTGGCGGGTGTTGTTACCCGAGGGAATTGTACCCGATGGGAAAGGTTTAAGCGAAGTAGGCTACGCCGCTCTCAAAGATCGGCATGAACTTGTCGCCGGGGACATGCTCGGGCACGTTGCGGTACAGGTTGTCGCCGCGACGCTCGGCATGGCCCATCTTGCCCAGGACGCGGCCGTCGGGGCTCGTGATGCCCTCGATGGCAAGTGCGGAGCCGTTGGGGTTGATGGAAAGGTCCATGCTCGGCTTGCCGTCCTCGCCCACGTACTGCGTGGCGACCTGGCCGTTGGCGATCAGCTGGGCGAGCACCTCGTCGTTGGCGACAAAGCGGCCCTCGCCGTGGCTGATGGCGACGGTGTAGGGGTCGTCGAGGCTGCACTGCGACAGCCACGGGGACAGGTTGGACGAGATGCGGGTGCGCACCAGGCGGCTCTGATGGCGACCGATGGTGTTGAACGTCAGCGTGGGCGCATCGGGCGTGGCGTCGACGATGTCGCCGTAGGGCACCAGGCCGAGCTTGACCAGAGCCTGGAAGCCGTTGCAGATGCCCAGCATCAGGCCGTCGCGGGCCTTGAGCAGGTCGCGGACTGCCTCGGTGACCTCGGGAGCGCGGAAGAACGCCGTGATGAACTTGGCGGAGCCATCGGGCTCGTCACCGCCCGAGAAGCCACCGGGGATCATGACGATCTGGCTTGCACGGATGCGGCGGGCGAGCTCGTGGGTGCTCTCGGCGACGGCCTCGGGCGTGAGGTTGTTGATCACGAAGGTGTCGGCCTCGGCACCGGCGGCACGGAAGGCGCGGGCGCTGTCGTACTCGCAGTTGTTGCCGGGGAACACGGGGATGATTACGCGCGGGCGGGCGATCTTGGCGCCGCCGTACACGTGGATATCCTTGGCGCGGAAGTCGATGGTCTCGACCTCGGCGGTCTCGCCGGTGCTGCGGTAGGCGAAGACGCCCTCGATGCCGCTCTCCCAGGCCTCCTGGAGCTCAGCGAGCTCGATGACTTCGGAGCCGGTGTCGATGACATAGCCCTCGACGGTGGTACCCAGGGGCTCGACGACAACGCCGTCGGCGACCTCGGGCAGCTCGGCGTCCTCGGCGAGCTCGACGATAAAGCTGCCGTAGAGCGGGGTGAAGAGGCTCTCCACGTCCACGTCCTCGGCAAGCTCGATGCCGATCTGGTTGCCGACGCACATCTTAAAGAGGCTCTCGACGCCGCAGCCGTAGCCGGGCGTGGAGACGGCCAGGGCGTCGCCGTTGGCGGTGAGCGCCTCGACGGCGTCAAACGCGGCGAGCAGCTGCTGAGCGTCGGGGCGGTAGTCCTCACCATAGGTGGCGGGGGCGATGCGCACGACGCGATGCGTCAGACCCTTGAACTCGGGCGAGACGGCACGGGCGGCCTTGCCCACGGCCACAGCGAAGCTGATCAGGGTCGGCGGAACGTTGAGCTCACCGGCCTCGTCCTCAAACGAGCCGCTCATAGAGTCCTTGCCGCCGATGGCACCGGCACCCAGATCGACTTGGGCCATAAGGGCGCCCAGGACGGCTGCCATGGGCTTGCCCCAGCGCTCGGCCTCGGTGCGCAGACGCTCGAAGTACTCCTGGAAGGAGAGATAGGCACGCTTGTGCTCAAAGCCGGCAGCCACGAGCTTGGCGATGGACTCAACCACGGACAGGTAGGCGCCCGCAAACTGGTCGGCCTCCATCAGGTAGGGGTTGAAGCCCCATGCCATAGCGCTCGCCGTGGTGGTCTCGCCGTCCACGGGGAACTTGGCAACCATGGCCGAGCTCGGGGTGAGCTGCGTCTTGCCGCCAAAGGGCATGAGCACGGTCGCGGCGCCGATGGTGGAGTCGAAGCGCTCGGAAAGGCCCTTGTTGGAAGCGACGTTGAGGTCGGTGACGAGCGAGGTCATGCGCTCGGCGAGCGTGGTACCGGCCCAGCTGGGCTGCCACACACTGCGGGCGCAGACGTGGGCGACCTGGTGCTTGGGCGCACCGTTGGAGTTGAGGAACTCGCGGGACAGATCGACGATGGCGACGCCGTTCCAGGCCATGCGCATGCGCGGCTCGGCGGTAACCTCGGCGATAACGGTCGCCTCCAGGTTCTCCTCGGCGGCGTAGCCCATGAACTCCTCGACGTCACCGTCGGCGACGGCGCAGGCCATGCGCTCCTGGGACTCAGAGATAGCGAGCTCGGTGCCGTCCAAGCCGTCGTACTTCTTGGTCACGGTATCAAGGTCGACATACAGGCCGTCGGCAAGCTCACCCACGGCGACCGAGACACCGCCGGCGCCAAAGTCGTTGCATCGCTTGATCAGACGGCAGGCATCGCCGCGGCGGAACAGGCGCTGCAGCTTGCGCTCGACCGGGGCGTTGCCCTTCTGGACCTCGGCGCCCGAGGTCTCGATGGACTCGGTGTTCTGGGTCTTGGAGGAGCCGGTGGCGCCACCGATGCCGTCACGGCCAGTGCGGCCGCCCAGCAGGATGATCTTGTCGGTGGGGGCGGGGCACTCGCGACGAACGTGGTTTGCCGGGGTAGCGCCCACGACGGCGCCAACCTCCATGCGCTTGGCCACGTAGCCGGGGTGATAGAGCTCGTTGACCTGACCGGTGGCAAGGCCGATCTGGTTGCCGTAGCTGGAGTAGCCGGCGGCGGCAGTGGTCACGAGCTTGCGCTGCGGCAGCTTGCCCTCGAGCGTCTCGGAGACCGGGACGGTGGGGTCGCCGGCGCCGGTGACGCGCATGGCCTGGTACACGTAGCTGCGGCCCGAGAGCGGGTCGCGGATGGCGCCGCCCACGCAGGTGGCGGCACCGCCGAAGGGCTCGATCTCGGTCGGGTGGTTGTGGGTCTCGTTCTTAAAGAGGAACAGCCAGTCCTGGTCCTCGCCGTCGACATCGACCTTCACCTTGACGGTGCAGGCGTTGATCTCCTCGGACTCGTCGACATCGGTCATGACGCCGGTCTTCTTAAGGTACTTAGCGCCGATGGTGCCCATGTCCATGAGGCAGACGGGCTTGGCGTCGCGGCCGAGTTCGTGGCGCATCTCCATGTAGCGGTCGAAGGCCTGCTGCACCACGGCGTCGTCGATCGTCACGTCGTCCAGGACGGTGCCGAAGGTGGTGTGGCGGCAGTGATCGGACCAGTAGGTGTCGATCACGCGGATCTCGGTGATGGTGGGGTCGCGATCCTCATCGCGGAAGTACTGCTGGCAGAAGGCGATGTCCGCCTCGTCCATGGCAAGGCCGCGCTCGGAAATAAAGGCGGCAAGGCCGGCTTCGTCGAGCTCGCGGAAACCGTCGAGCACCTCGACGGGCTGGGGCTCGGGGGTCTCCATGTACAGCGTCTCGGGCAGGTCGAGCGAGGCGATACGCGCCTCGACGGGGTTCACCACGTAGTGCTTGATGGCATCAATGGCGGCCTCGTCCAGAGCGCCCGAGATCATATAGACCTTGGCGGAGCGCACGGCGGGGCGCTCGCCCTGGCTGATGAGCTGCACGCACTCGCTGGCGGAGTCGGCGCGCTGGTCAAACTGGCCAGGCAGGAATTCGACGGCAAAGACGGCGTCATCGCTTGCGGGGAGCTCGTCGTAGGTCACATCGACCTGGGGCTCGCTAAAGACGGTCGGCACGCAGGAGCGGAAAAGCTCCTCGTCGATGCCCTCGACGTCGTAGCGGTTGATGATCCTCAGGGCCTCGATGCCCTTGATGCCGAGAATTTCGGTCAGCTCGCCCTTGAGCTGCTGAGCCTCGACGTCGAACCCGGGTTTCTTCTCCACGTAGATACGAGAGACCATTGGTTCCTGCCTTCCTGATCGGTTGGGCGTACGGTGCGGTATGCGGCAGCGGTCGGTTTACGGGGCAAGCCTCGCGGTCGCCTTGAGCCACATGTTTGTAAACCTCACTATGATACGACAGCTCGCGGCGCGTTGAGGACGGCGAGGGTGCTACAGTGGGGCTCAAACAAGAGAAAGGCATCACATGGCATTCGTTTCGCTCGCCATCATCGCACTCGTGGCCTTTGCGAGTCCCTTCATCGCCTCGGCGATTCCCGGAAAACCTGTTCCCGAGACGGTCTTTTTGCTCGTGCTCGGCGCGGTGCTGGGACCCCATATGCTCGGCGTCATCCATGTAGATGCCGAGGTCTCGCTTGTGTCCGAGCTGGGCCTGGCCTTTTTGTTCCTGCTTGCCGGCTTTGAGATCGACCCCAAGAGCATCACGGGCGTCGAGGGGCGCTACGGCTTGGCGACGTGGGTCGTCACGTTTGGTATCGCCTGGCTTGCCGTGCGCTTTACCCCGTGGTTCTCAGTCAGTCATTTCGACGGTATCGCCGTGACGCTTGCCCTCACTTCGACGGCGCTCGGTACGCTTGTGCCCATCATGCGTGAGCGCTCGCTCACCGGCACGCGCGTGGGCGACTCGATTCTCGCGTATGGCACTTGGGGCGAGCTCGGTCCCGTGCTCGCCATGTCGGTGCTGTTGTCTGCCCGCACTGGCATCCAAACGCTCGTTATCCTTGGCTTGTTTGCGGTGGTTTGCGTGTTGCTGGCCGTGGTCCCGAGCCGCTCCAAGCGCGTCGGCAGCCGCTTCTTTGCATTTGTTGAGGAGCGCGCCGATACCACGTCGCAGACCTTCGTGCGCCTGACGGTGCTCATCCTGGTCACGCTCGTGGCATTCTCGGCTGTCTTTGATCTCGACATCGTGTTGGGTTCTTTTGCCGCTGGCTTTGTCCTGCGCTATATCATCCCCGAGGGCAACCATACGCTCGAGACCAAGCTCGACGGTCTGGCCTACGGTTTTTTGATTCCGGTGTTCTTTACCGTGTCGGGCGCAAAGATCGACCTGACGGCCGTGGCGTCGCGCCCGGGCTTGCTCGCGGGCTTTATCGTGGCGTTGTTGATTATTCGTGCCGTGCCCATTCTTATTTCCATGAGCATTTGTCCTGCGACGCGCGATGTGTCGGCGTATGGTCGCATTACCGTGGCCCTGTACTGCACCACGGCGCTGCCGATCATCGTTGCCGTGACGAGCGTTGCCGTCAACGCGGGCGCGCTGTCGCAAGACATCGCGTCGGTTATGGTTGCCGCCGGCGCCATCACGGTGTTCTTGATGCCATTGCTCGCGCAGCTCTTCTACCGCGTGGTGGATGCCGCACCGGTCGCCGCCGTGGCAGAGGTTGCCGAGCATCCATCCGATGCGCTCGACATCTTGCGCGCCCACCACGACCTAGCGAGCTTGCTCGCGCGCGAGCACGAGCTGCTGACCTCGCATGGCCATGGTCGCGTATTCGAGGGCCTGCCTACGCTCGATACGATTGCCGAGCGTCTTTCCGCCGAGGCAGCGAGCGGCCACATCGATGCCCGCATCGTGGACGCGGCGCACCTGCTTGCCGATAAGACCTATGGAGACGAGGTCGACCCGTCCGAGCTGACTCCGCGTGAGCGCCGCCGCCTGGAGCGCGCCAAGCTCGCTGTGCGCGAATACCGCCGTCGCATGCTGGAGCTCTATGCGCGCGAAGAAGCCGAAGACGACGACGGTAAGTAGTCGATACTTTCTCGGGGAAGCCGCGTCCCGCTTTGAAGGCTCGGAACGGGATGTGGTTTCCGAAACGGGGGCCGTTGGGAAGCTGTGTCCCGGAATGGGCGCTCAGAGTGGGATGCAGTTTCCGCAAGGAGGTCCTGGGGGAAACCGTGCCCCGTTCTGATCCGAAATACTGGGACATAGTTTCCCTTTCATAACAGGAGAAGGCGCGCTGTCTGCAGTTGATTCAGACGGCGCGCCTTTTTGGTTGAGCTATGTTGAAGCTTGAAGCCAAAGCTTGTGGCTCCTTAGGAGCGGGCGGCTCCGTCGACGGGGAGCACGGCGCCCGTGACATAGGAGGACATGTCGCTCGCCAGGAAAACAAAGGCGTTGGCGACATCCTCGGGCTCGCCCATGCGGCCCAGCGGAATGGTGGCGATGATGGGCTTGATGACCTCTTCGGGCAGGTTGGCGACCATATCGGTCTTGGTCACACCGGGGGCGACGGCGTTGACGCGAATGCCCATGGGGGCGAGCTCGCGCGAGAGCGACTGGACCATGCCGTTGACGGCAAATTTGGACGTGGGGTAACCGACGCCGGAGGGCTGGCCGTACTTGGCGACCATCGAGCTCGTGGTGGTGATGGTGCCGCCGTGGCCGGCCTCGGTCATGATCTTGGCGGCAGCCTGGTGGCCATTAAAGACGGCGACGACATTGAGGTCCATGACCTTTGCAAACTCCTCGGCAGTGTAGTCCAAAAGGGGCGAGCGCTGGGAGATGCCGGCATTGTTGACGACCGTGTCCAGGCCGCCCATATCGGTGGCAGCTTGGGTAAAGGCCTCGGTTACGGCCTCGAGCGAGGTGAGGTCGCAGGAGCGGCCCCAGACCTTGGCCTCGGGATAGGCGGCCGCCAGCTTCTCAACGGCTGCGTCGGCAGTTTCCTGGCGCGAGCCAAATACGGTGACGGCAGCGCCTTCCTCGATAAAACGGCAGG
>CAUCTV010000056.1 GCA_958445895.1 uncultured Collinsella sp. | reverse complement strand
GCGCTTGTGCGCGAAGGCGCTCCATATTCAAACCCTGAGCCCAGTCAGACAAGCACGTGGCTCTGCCCCACCGTGAACGGTATGTATAAAAGCAGTTGCTAGAGACGCGGACGTGTATCGCAAAATGACCGCATCTCCAGCTGGCTGCGTGCGAGCCGGTCAAGTAATTTCAAAACTGGACCGCACGCAAACAGCTGTAGGACTGCTACGCATTGACACGCAAACCACTACTCATTTACACCTTAGACATAACTTAATGCAAACAATTTAGGTCGCATGACTTCTTTATTGGAGCTCGTGGTGTTTCTGGCACCGCCGTTACGGCCGGATGCTGATCGACCCTGCGCTTTATGGCTTGCTGAAGCCGTGAGCGCAGTTGAACTCATGTAACGCTAAGTATCCCAGCACAAGCTGATAGCGAAACTGATTTGGGTTGTGTTGGACAACATATCGTTCATTTGACGTGCTTAAGGGGGTTGTTTTGGGATGTTGTTCACGTTGCTGCTGGTTATTAGGGTGCGAGCGGTGGTTAGGGATGCTCCTGAAGCACAAATGGAACGTCGAGCTGCACTGGTAATTGCGTTTGTCTAACAAACTATGTACAGACATGGGAAATAAATTGTGCAACATTTTGTTGGCGTAGGTGGGGTTAGTGGCGTGTGGTGTTTTCGCATGAAAAAAGGCCTTCGGAATTCCGAAGGCCTTTGCATTCACGATGGTGGAGACGAGGGGGATCGAACCCCTGACCTCTTGACTGCCAGTCAAGCGCTCTCCCAGCTGAGCTACGCCCCCGTGACGAGGTAGTACTATAGGGGAAGATCTTCGGGGATGCAAGGGGGAATTTTGAATTGATTTTCCGCCTTACGGGTTTTCCTGGGACGGTGGATAGAAATAATCACTCTTCGAGCGATTATTTCTATCCACCGTCCCGATAAAACCCTGATGCGATGGTCCCTACTTGTAAAGGTAAGCGATGGCGGTGCCGGTGTGGACTTCGATCTCTGCGGTGGATCGGACTATGTTGCTGATGCCGGTGTCGGCTAGTAGGGCTAGGGGGCTGTGATCTAGTTCCCACTCTAAGCCATGCTCGCTAACCTCGGTGTTGGGGGATATGGCGATAATGGAGAAGGTTTTGCCCTCGGCGCCCTCGATGGTCCAGGTCTCGTCCTGGTGCAGGATTCTGGCCGTCACTTCGTCTTCTTCAATCCAGACGGGGGCGTCCGCATAGCCTGCCAATAGCGCTAACACAGACAGGGCCATATCCGGGCGGCCGCCCGTAGCGCAAGTCGCAACCACTTCGGCACCCTGCCAGCGGCGACGGACGGCATCGAGCGCCAGCGCCAGATCGGTATAGTCCTTGTAAGGGTCGTGGCGTTCTACCTCAAAGGCTTCGGCGGCATCGACCAACGCACGGCCCGCGTCGCTCACCGTGTCGGCATCTCCTACATATACGTCGCAGCCCAGCCCCGCGACCAGCAGCGCGTCGAGCCCGCGGTCCACGGCGACAACGTGGTCGCACTCCCCCGCTAGCCTACGCAACAGATCCGCGCTCGCAACCACGGGCGAGCCGCAGACCACTAATACCTTATAAGCCACAACCCTCGCCTATCCCTCAAACGAAAGCACGCGGTCCAAATCCAGCTCCTCATAGCTGTCGATAAAGATATCGCAGTTGCCACGCACTTCGTCGCGCTTCATGCGGCCGTGCGGGTCATAGATGCCCACGCGCTTAAAGCCAGCGACCCCAGAGCTCTTTAGGCCAAAAACGGCGTCCTCAAACACCCAGGCGCGCTCAAACCTGCACCCATGACGCTCCTCCAGGCGGCGCAGCGCCAACTCGTACACATCGGGGAACTGCTTGGAGCGCCCCGCCTCGCCCGTCGTGGTAACAAACTCCATGTATGCGTCGAGTCCGGCACCAGCGAGCGCGGACTGCACCAGCTCGGCCGGCGTGGACGTGGCGACGCACATGGCAAAGCCGGCCGCCTTTGCCTGCTCCAAAAATGCCAAGAGCCCCTCGCGCGGCGGCACCTTGGAGTACCCATCGATCAAGATGTCGCTCAACTCGCGATAGAGCTCCTCGCCATTCGTGCCAATGCCCCACGTGTCGTGGTATGCCTGGCACTCATCCTCGAGCGACAAATGCTCAAACTGGGCAAAATCGTCGACTGTTACGTCAACTCCGTGGCGGCGCAATAACTCGGGCTGGGCATAGGCCCAAACGGGGGTGCTATTAACCAGTGTTCCGTCGCAATCGAAAATAAAAGCGACATTGGGAGCAGCGGTCTGGGACATAAACGAACCTTTCGATGTCAAATGGTAAACATCCTGTTAAAAACGTTTTACCAAACGTCAGACTAACAATCTTGAAACCCTAATTGGTAAAACTGTCAAGAGTTTTACCATCGCAATTCTGCTAGTGGTCTAAACATGGCGCTCGCCGATTAAACACCGCCGCAAATCCACTTTTCTCCATAAAAGTAACGAACAGGTGTTATCGTATTTCGTGCCGAAAGTTCCACCGAGCACGCGAGGTGGAACGAATCATAGAACTATCGCCGTCCCCTCGATTCGTGCAGCCTTGGACCTTTCGCATCTAGTCACCAAGGCAACACGCTGCCGCGTCATGATGGGATCAAACGTGAGCGATACAAAGCTAAAGCCAGCAACCAAAAAGCCTGCTACCCGTAAAGCCGCCCCGCACGCACCGGAGCTCTCTAAAGACGATGTCTACCTGTTTGGCATTGGCATGTGGGAGCGCAGCTGGGAAAAGATGGGCGCGCACCCCGACACGCAGAACCGTACGCGCGGTTGGCGCTTTTGCGTTTGGGCGCCCGACGTAAAGAGCGTCCATGTCATTGGCGAATTTAACAACTGGAATGAGGAAGCCAACCCTCTGGTGCCCGTGCATACGAGCGCTATTTGGGAAGGCTTTATTCCTGGCGCAGAACAAGGTCAGCTCTATAAGTATCTCATTGAGACCAACGAGGGCGTGAAGCTCTACAAGGCCGATCCGTACGCCTTCAAGGCCGAGTGCCCTCCGGGAACGGCAAGCGTGCTGTGGACCCTCGATGGCTACAAGTGGAACGACGCCGCATGGCTCAAGCGCCGCGCCAGTCATAACCACATGTCGCAGCCCCTTAACATCTACGAGGTGCATATTGGCTCGTGGAAGCGCCACGGCGACGCACCGCAGGGCGAGCCGGACGAGTACGGCAACTACCCCGGCCCCATGGATCCCTTCCCCGCGCAGCGCGGCGATTTTTACACCTACGACGACCTGTCGGTGGAGCTCGTGGACTACGTGCGCGATATGGGCTATACGCATATCGAGGTCATGCCGCTTATGGAGCATCCCTTCGATGGCTCCTGGGGATATCAGACGACCGGCTACTATGCCGCCACATCCCGCTATGGCGACCCGCAGCAGCTCATGCACTTTATCGATGCGTGCCACGAGGCAGGCATTGGCGTGATCATGGACTGGGTGCCCGGCGGTTTTTGCGCCGACTCCCACGGCCTTGCCACCTTTAACGGCCACATGCTGTTTGAGCACGAGATTCACCCCAACTGGGGCACGCACAAGTTCGACTTCGCCCGCGGCGAGGTCCGCTCCTTCCTGGTCTCCAACGTGCTGTATTGGCTCGAGAACTTCCACGTTGACGGCATTCGCATGGACGGCGTGTCCAGCATGCTGTACCTCAACTTTGGCATCGACGATCCGGGGCAAAAGAAGTTCAACAAGTACGGTACCGAGGAGGACCTGGACGCCAGCGCGTTTATCCGTCAGGTCAACTGTGCCGTTGAGGCGCACCACCCCGACGTGATGATGATGGCCGAGGAGTCCACCGCGTGGCCGCTCGTGACCTATCCGCCTCAGGACGGCGGCCTGGGCTTTCACTACAAGTGGGACATGGGCTGGATGAACGACACCCTGCACTACATGCAGACCGATTTTCCGTGGCGCCCCGGCAACCACGGGCTGCTCACGTTCTCCATCATGTACGCCTTTACCGAGAACTTTATTTGCCCGCTGAGCCACGACGAGGTCGTCCACGGCAAGTGCTCGCTGATCGGCCGCATGCCGGGCGACTGGTGGCGCCAGTTTGCCGGCCTGCGCACGCTGGCTTTCTACCAGATGACGCACCCCGGCGCCAAGCTCAACTTTATGGGCAACGAGATCGGCCAGTTTATTGAGTGGCGCTACTACGAGTCCATCCAGTGGTTCCTAACCGAGGAGTACGAGACCCACCGTCATCATCAGGCGTTTATCAAGGCGCTCAACCACCTGTACACCGCCGAGCCCGCCCTGTACGAGCGCGGCTACACCGACGACGGCTTTACCTGGATCGACGCGGACAACTCCAAGCAGTCCATCGTGAGCTTTGTGCGTCAGGGCGAGGACGTCGATGACGACCTGGTGATCCTGATCAACTTTGACCCGGCGAGCTACGAGAGCTTCCGCGTGGGCGTGCCGCGCGAGGGTGACTGGGAGGTCATCTTCGATTCTGACCGTCCTGAGTTTGGCGGCAGCGGCTATGCCGGCAAGGAGCCCTACACCTGCTCGAGCGAGCCCTATCCCTGGAACGGGCAGATGGACTCCATCGAGATTAAGGTGCCCGGCCTGGCTGGCGTTGTGCTTAAGCGCCGCGGTCCCAGCAGCTATAAGCCGCCGGTGGTTGAGGAGCCCAAGGCTGCGCCCAAGAAGCGCACGTCATCGGTAAAGCCCAAGCCCGCGGCTGCTAAGAAGGCTCCGGCTAAGGCCAAGGCTACGACGACCAAGGCCAAGGCCAAGGCCAAGGCTGCCGCAAAGCCCGCTGCTAAGGCCGCAGCCAAGAAACCGGCTGCCAAAAAGGCCGCTACCAAGGCCAAGTCTGCTTCTGTTAAGCCGTCTGCCAAGGATGCGTAACAAAACCGTTACAGCTGTAATTACCCGCCCCGACGAGGCGTAGGATACAAGTCATAACCGTTCCGGGAGAAACATCCCCGGGGGAAAGGAACGTATGAATAAGATCTTCGACAACAAGCAGGAGTTTACCGAGCTCTATCGCGATGCCGTCATGAGCATCAGCGGTAAGAGCGTCGAGGCCGCCAGCGACCTCGACCGCTTTAACGCCCTGGCCAAGCTCGTGGCCGAGAAGGCGCGCACCGTTGCCACCAAGAGTGACGCCCGCGTCACCGCCGAGGGCAAAAAGCGCGTGTACTACTTCTCGATCGAGTTTTTGATCGGCCGCCTGCTCGACAACTACCTGCTCAACTTTGGCGTGCGCGACATGGTCGCCGAGGCGCTCGACGACATGGGCTTTGACCTGTCCGTCATCGAGAACCAGGAGCCCGATCCGGCCCTGGGCAACGGTGGCCTGGGTCGTCTGGCCGCATGCTTCTTGGATTCCATGGCAGCCGAGGGCATTGCCGGCTACGGCAACGGCATGCGCTACCGCTACGGCCTGTTTAAGCAGGAGATTGTCAACGGCAGCCAGGTCGAGGCCACCGACGAGTGGCTCACCCACGGCTATCCCTGGGAGGTTCGTCGTCAGGACAAGGCCGTGACCATCAAGTTTGGTGGCCATGTTGAGGGCTTTGAGGAGAACGGCCGCACGTTCTACCGCACGGTGGACACGCAGGACATCCTGGCTGTCCCTTATGACATCCCCGTCGTGGGCTATGCCGGCGAGACCGTCAACAAGCTGCGCGTCTGGGCCGCCGAGCCGGTCGAGGAGCACTTCGATCTGGAGGCCTTCAACCGCGGCGACTACGCCCTGGCCGACGCCGAGCGCGCCGAGGCCGAGGCCATCAGCGCCATCCTCTACCCCAACGACGCCGGCGAGCACGGCCGTCTGCTGCGCCTGAAGCAGGAGTACCTGTTTGTCTCGGCCGGCATCTACAGCCTGCTCGACACCTTTGAGAAGGAGCACGGTGAGAACTGGGAGCTGCTGCCGCAGTTTGTGGCCATCCACACCAACGACACGCACCCCGCCATGTGCGGCCCCGAGCTCATGCGCATCCTCATCGACGAGAAGAAGCTCGAGTGGGACGACGCCTGGAACATCGTGACGCAGGTCGTGAGCTACACCAACCACACCATCCTGCCCGAGGCTCTGGAGAAGTGGCCCATCGGCACGTTCTCCAAGCTCCTCCCCCGCGTGTACCAGATCATCGACGAGATCAGCCGTCGTTGGCACGAGTCGTTCGACACCACGCAGGAGGGCTGGCAGGAGCGTCTGCGCCAGACCGCCATCCTGTGGGACGGCGAGATTCGCATGGCCAACCTGTCTGTGATCTGCAGCCACAGCGTCAACGGCGTGGCCAAGATCCACTCCGACATCATCAAGAACATCGTGCTCAAGGACTTCTATGCCCTGACGCCCGAGAAGTTCAACAACAAGACCAACGGCATCTCGCACCGTCGCTTCTTTGCCGAAGCCAACCCCACCTACGCCAAGCTCGTGACCGAGGCCATTGGCGATGGCTGGCTCAAAGACGCCTTTGAGCTTGAGAAACTCAAGGAGTTTAAGGACGACACCGAGTTCCTGAAGGCCGTGGGTGCTTCCAAGCGCGCTAACAAGGAGCGCCTGGCCGCCTACGTTAAGGCCGAGACCGGTCTGGTCATTGACCCCAACACCGTCTTCGATGTCCAGGTAAAGCGCTTCCATGCCTACAAGCGCCAGCTCATGAACATCATGAAGGTGATGGACATCTACAACCGTCGCATCGCTGATCCTAACTTCCACGTGACGCCGACGACCTTCATCTTTAGTGGCAAGGCTGCCTCGAGCTACACCTTTGCCAAGGAGACCATCCGCCTCATTAACTCCGTTGCCGACGTCATCAACAACGACGCCCGCGTCAACGAGGTCATGAAGGTCTGCTTTATCCCCAACTTCCGCGTGAGCAACGCCCAGCTCATCTACCCTGCCGCCGAGATCTCGGAGCAGATCTCCACGGCCGGCAAGGAGGCCTCGGGTACGTCCAACATGAAGCTCATGATGAACGGCGCCATTACGCTGGGCACCCTCGACGGCGCCAATATCGAGATCGCCGACCTGGCCGGCCGCGAGAACGAGGCCATCTTTGGCCTGACCGCCCCCGAGGTCGAGCAGCTCTGGGCATCCAACAGCTACTTTGCGTGGGACACCCTCAACGGCGACCGCGAGCGTCTGGGCCGCGTGATGGACGAGCTCAAGGACAACACCTTTGCGGGTCTTTCGGGCAACTTCGAGAGCATCTACAACGAGCTCATGAACAACAACGACCCCGACCTGGTCATGGCGGACTTCCGCAGCTACGTGGATGCATGGGAGAAGCTCACCGGCAGCTACGGCGACCAGGAGACCTGGAACCGCAAGGCCCTGCTCAACACCGCCTCCTCGGGTTGGTTCTCGAGCGACCGCACCATTCGCGAGTACCGCGACGAGATCTGGCACGCATAAAGCGCGCGAGCTCCCTTTGCAGCACGGCATTATTCGACGGGCGCGACCGAGCGCCGCGCCCGTCGCTAATGGGTTTAGGAACATCGATGACAGAAGGAGAAATCGATGAGTAAGAAAGAATGCATCGCGATGCTCCTCGCAGGAGGACAGGGCAGCCGATTGGGGGCGCTCACCCAAAAGATCGCTAAGCCGGCGGTTAGCTTTGGTGGCAAGTTCCGCATTATCGACTTTTCGCTCTCCAACTGCTCCAACTCGGGAATCGACACGGTGGGCGTTCTGACGCAGTATCGCCCCTACCTGCTGCATGCCTACGTGGGTTCCGGCGAGGCGTGGGATCTGGACAGCCGCGACGGCGGCGTGTCGATCCTGCCGCCGTACGAGACGCAGACCGGCGGCGCCTGGTATGCGGGCACGGCCGACGCCATTACGCAGAACCTCGACTACATCAAGGCCAACGACCCCAAGTACGTCCTGATTCTTTCGGGCGATCACCTGTATCGCATGGACTACCGCAAG
>CAUCTV010000055.1 GCA_958445895.1 uncultured Collinsella sp. | reverse complement strand
TCCAGCCCGTGGGCACCGTCAACTACACCACGAGCGAGGACTACACGCGTATCACCGAGTTCAAGAACATGACCGGTCAGGTCCTGCCCGGCAAGACCACCATCATGAAGGAGTACTCCAAGGCCTATACGCCCGGCTCGGGCGAGACGCCGTACTACGCCATTCTTGAGCCCGAGAACCGTGAGCTCTATGAGCGCTATCTTGAGCGCGTCCAGAACCTGACGAACTTCCACCCGGTGGGTCGTCTGGCCGAGTATCGTTACTACGATATGGACGCCGTGACCAATTCCGCCCTCGATCTTTCGGATGAGATTATCGCCTGCCATGCATAAAGTCATAACATTCGGTATTCCCTCGTATAACGCCGCCAAGGACATGGACCATTGCATCACCTCCATCTTGGAGGGGAGCAATTACGCCACCGATATCGAGATTATCGTGGTGGACGACGGCTCCAAGGACGAGACGGCCGCCAAGGCCGACGAGTGGGAGGCCCGTTATCCTGGAATCATCCGCGCGGTGCACCAGGAGAACGGCGGTCACGGTATTGCCGTCCTTTCGGGTCTGCGCGAGGCGCAGGGCACCTACTACAAGGTTGTTGATTCGGACGACTGGCTTGACGGCGCTGCCCTTTCGACCATGCTGTCGATTCTGCGTGGCTTTGAAGAGCGCGACCAGCGCGTTGACCTGTTTATCTCGAACTACGTGTACGAGAAGGTTTACGAGGGCACGCATACCGCTATTGGCTACAAATTTGCCCTGCCACGCAAAAAGATCTTTTCCTGGGATCAGATCGGTCATTTCCGCCTGGACCAGAACCTACTCATGCACAGCCTGTGCTATCGCACGGATGTGCTGCGCGAGTCCAACCTTCCCATGCCGCCGCACACGTTCTATGTGGACAACATCTACGCCTACGTGCCGCTGCCGCGTTGCAAGACCATGTACTACGCCGACATCGACCTCTACCGCTACTTTATCGGTCGCGAAGGTCAGAGCGTCAACGAGGCAACGATGGTCAAGCGTCTGGACCAGCAGTTCCGTGTTACGCGTATCATGATGGAGTCGTACCACCTGTACAGCGATGTCGAGTCGTCGCGCCTGCGTTCGTACATGATGGGCTACTTCACCATGATGATGGCGATCTGCTCGGTGCTCACCAAGCTTTCTGAGGAAGATTGCGCCGACGAGCGCCTAAAGACGCTGTGGAATGATTTGAAGGCCTACGACGAGCGCATGTATCGTCGTGCCCGCTACGGCGTGGTCGGGTTCTTCACCAACCTGCGCGGACGGGCCGGAGACAAAACCACACTCGGCCTATACCGTCTTGCCTCAAAGATCTTCAAATTCAACTAGCTGCTGAGTAATCGCTGCTGATAGGTTGACTGGGCCCCTTGGCCTTTAGTTTGCTACTGCGAACAGTCCTGCTCGCACGGAAAGCACATTAAGTGCTTTCCGGCTCGTGCGGAACTTGTAGCAAACTAAAGGCCAAGGGGCCTCTGCTATAAGAATCGATTGTCAGGTTAATTGAATTTGAAGATCTTAGACGCGCGGTACACAGGGGCCTGGGCTGAAAAGATTTTGGTTGGTAGGTTGCCCGGTGGGGCTTGGTTATGTTTGTCGCGAGTTCCGCACGAGCCGAAGAGCACTTAATGTGCTCTTCGTGCGAGCCAGGACTGTAGAGCAGCAAACATAACCAAGCCCCACCGGGCAACCGTTCAGGTTAGGCTACTTCGCGGCGCCGGGGATGCCGTGGGAGGTTTTGGCGTTTTTTGCTCCGTTTACGATGGCAGTTTCCAGGGCCCTTACTGCGAGCATGCCCAGCAGGTCTAGGGGAACGGCGGCGCTTGCCTGGGCGCCCAGTTTGCCGCTGGCGAGGGTGTAGATGGTGTCGCCGTCGTTGGTGGTGTGTGTGGGGCGGATGGCGTGTGCGTAGGCGTCTGCGGCCATCTGGGAGACCTTGGTAGCCTGGGCCTTAGTGAGCTCCACGTTGGTGACGATGCAGCTGATGGTGGTGTTGGTGCGGTCGAGCGGCATCTGCATGGATCCGGCGGCAGCAAAGGCTGCGAGTTCCATGTCGACGATCTGGTCGCTATCGGCGGCGGCGCGCATGCCGGCGACCCACTCGCCGGTGAAGGGGTCGACCACGTTGCCGCAGGCGTTGACCGAGACCACGGCGCCTACCTTAACGGGGCCGAGCGCCACGGCGGCAGCGCCAAGGCCGGCTTTCATGCAGGTGGTGGGCCCCATGAGCTTTCCGACGGTGGCACCCGTGCCGGCACCTACATTGCCCTGTTCGAGCTTGGTGGGGGTGTTGTCGAGTGCTTCGCGCACGGCGGCGATGCCGGCCTCAATGTCGGGGCGTACGGTAGGGTCGCCAAAGGCGAGATCGAAGATGCAGCTGGAGCACACGATAGGCACCTGCGTGGGGCCGACGGGAAGGCCGATGCCGCGGCTCTCGAGCTCGCGGGCGACGCCGCTTGCGGCCTCCAGACCAAAGGCCGATCCGCCCGAAAGACAGACGGCGTGGACCTTGTCGACGGTGTTCTCGGGTCGCAGCAGGTCGGTTTCGCGCGATGCTGGAGCACCGCCGCGAACGTCAACGCCGCCGGTGGCGCCCTCGGGTGCCACGATTACGGTGCAACCGGTGCCGGCCTCCTCGTCCGTATAGTTGCCATAGCAAAAGCCATCGACATCGCAGACGTCAATGGCCTCGAGCAGTGTATCCATGTTTAACTCCTATCGGTTTTCCGCCGCGCCATGTGCCCGGTCGGGATCCGTACGGTACGCCAAAATTGTAGGCGCTGGGGGATACCCAGCGCCAGATGCAATTACGAGAGTTTTTGAATCGCGCGCGCGACGCGAGCGATGGGTAGGCCCACCACGTTATAGAAGTCGCCCGATATATCATGCACGAGCATGCGTCCTCCTGTGCCCTGAATGCCGTAGGCGCCGGCCTTGTCCATGGGCTCACCCGAGGCGACGTAGTGCTCGATCTGTTCGTCGTTGAGCTCGTAGAACGTCACGTCGGTCACATCGACAAAGGACAGGCTCTCGGCGGCATGTGGGGCGGCCGTATCGCCTGCCTTAACGATGCAGACGCCGGTTGCGACCTGGTGTGTGCGGCCCGAAAGCTCACGGAGCATGGTACACGCCTCGTCCTCGGTTGCCGGCTTGCCCAGAATCTTGCCGTCAAAGGTGACGATGGTGTCGGCCGCGACCGTCAGCTCATTGGGCTCGGCATGCTCGGCGGCAACGGCGGCGGCTTTGGCGCGTGCTAAGCGTTCAACGAGCGTAAGCGGGGCCTCGCCATCAAACGGCGTTTCGTCGATATCGGCAGGAATGATGCGAATGTCATAGCCCGCCTCGCGCATCAACTCGATGCGGCGCGGTGATTGCGAAGCCAAAATCATAGCTGAATGCCCTCGGCGACCTTCTCGACGGCCTTGTCGCCGGCGAGCGTGCGCAGCAGCTCAAGCGCAAAGGGGAGCGACTGGGCCATGCCGTTGGCGGTGATGATGTTGCCGTCTTGCGTAACCTTCTCGCCGGTATAGGCGCCTTCGGGGAAGCTTTTCTCAAAGCCAGGGAAGCACGTGGCGTGGCGCCCCTCGAGCAGGTCGAGCTCACCCAGGATAAACGGGGCGGCGCAGATGGCGGCGACGTGCTTGGTCGCGGCGAACTCGCAGACCACGTCGCAGACGCGCTGATCGGCGCGCAGGTTGGTGGCGCCGGGCAGGCCGCCGGGCAGCACGACGCAGTCGTACTCGTCAAAATTGATCTCATCAAAGAGCGCATCGCAGGTCACGGGGATCTGCAGCGAGCTTACGACCTCACGCGTGGGCATGATCGAGACGAGCGTGGCACGCACGCCGCCGCGACGCATGACATCGACCATGGTCAGGCATTCAATAGTTTCAAAGCCATCGGCGGCGAGAACGGCAACGCTGGGCATGAGGGTTCCTTTCATAGGCGGCATACAATTAGCCGTCTTATACCCCGAAGACCTCCGCTTGCCACGCTCGATTTCCCAATGATTTTTCTGAGCGATGATTAAGTGGCTAGTTGCGCCTAAGGTGGACGACGGTCTCGCAGTGGAAGGTTTGCGGGAACAGGTCGACTGGCGTGATCTTGACGGGGGAGAAGGTGCCTTCTTCGACAAAGCGTTTGAGATCGCGCGCCAGGGTGGCCGGGTCGCAGCTCACGTAGGCGACATCGCGAGCACTCGTGCTGGCGATAAGGTCGATCGCCTCGGGGGCGAGGCCTGCACGCGGCGGGTCGACCACCAGGACATCGGCGTCCTGATCGGGGAACTCGCGCACCGCGTCGCCGCCGATGACGTCGACGTTATCGAGTTTGTTGATCTCCAGGTTACGGCGCAGGTCGCGCACGGCCGGGCCGTAGGCCTCGACGGCGGCGACAAAGTCGCAGCGGCGGGCGAGCGGCAGGGTAAAGGTGCCGGCACCGCAGTACAGGTCCACGGCAAGCTCGTCTTCCTGCGGGTCGAGCGCTTCCATGACAAGCTCGATCAAAATCTCGGCACCCTTGGTGTTGACCTGGAAAAAAGACGGGGCAGACAAGCGCATCTGACCCTCGGCGATATTCTCGGTCCATGAGCCCTCTCCGGCGAGCATTTCGACCTTGGAGACACGGCGGGCCTTCTTTTCGCCCTTGCTCATAACGCGCACTATGCTCGTGGGGTGTGCGGCGTCTGCCAACACGCGCGAGACTTGCGAGCGCGGGAAAGAGCCCGTAGGCGTCCAGAGCGCTACCTCGAGTGCCTTGGTGCGACGCGAGGCGCGAATACCCACGCGCTCCAAGCCCAGGTCGTGGCTGCCGCTCAGATAATTGAGCGCGCCGACAACCGATTTGAGTGCCTTGGGGAAGCGTTTGTCGAACAACGGGCACGAATCGACGGTCACGATCTTGCTGGGATCGACGCCGTGCATGCCAAGACGCACGCGGCCGTTTACAACGGTCGGTTCGAGCTCAATTTTATTGCGGTAGCCCCAATCGTCCTTGGTGTGGCGGATGGGCTGCACCAGCTCGTCGACTTGCTCGGGGGTGAACTTGCCGATGCGCTCGAGCGTGGAGCGCAGGTTTTGCTCCTTGGCGGCAAGCTGAGCGGTGCGTGAGAGGTTGCCCCACGAGCAGCCACCGCAGATGCCCACGAAGGGGCAGGGAGGCTGAATTCGATCGGGGCTCGGCTCCAGAATCTCGGCGGCGCGGGCGCGCATAAACGATTTGCCGTCCTGCACGATCTCGGCTTCGACGGTGTCGCCCGCCACGGCGCCCTGCACAAATACGGCTTTGCCGTTATCGGCATGCGCCAGGCCATCGGCGCCATACGTCATCGATTCTATGGTGAGCTTCATATTCCTGCCCGTCATTCGCGTTGTTGTCCGCAACCATGGTAGCAGGGAAAAGCGCCCCGTACCTGAGGCATTCCTCAAATACGGGGCGCTTCTACAAACGTCTATTTCGTCTTACCGGTAATGAGCGTCTTAAGACCCAGGCCGATCAGGCCCAAGCCCATGCGCACGCGACCGGGGCGATGGCGCTCGATGGCCTTGGTCTTGCCGGCGGGTTTCTCGCGGCGGGCGCTTGCCTGGGGCGCGGGCTTGGCGGTCTGCGGCTGAGGCTGGGGTGCAGGCTCGGGCTCGGGCTCCAGGTCGGGCTCGATGACGGTCGCCTGGACCTTCTGTACCTTAGGGGCTGCCGGCTGTGGCTCGGGCTTGGGGCCCAGAACAGGTGCGGATTCCGGTTTTGCTTTGGCGACGGGCTCCGAAGCCACGGCTGCGGACTCGGCGTTGCGATAAGCGCGCTCCAACAGGAACTCCTGCGAGTTAAAGGGCTTCTCACCCTCTGCACGCTCCACGGGGACCCAGGTGCCGTCGCTCGTGAGGCTGCGGGCCTTCACGTTGTCCCGTAGCTGCATGCCCATGTACTCGTGCACCAGCGCGCGGCAGGTGGGGTCGAGCACGGGGAAGGCGATCTCTACGCGATGCTCGGTGTTGCGCGTCATCATGTCGGCAGAACTCAGGTAGATCATGTCCGAGTCCACGCCGAAGGCATAGACGCGCGCGTGCTCCAAGAAACGTCCGACGATAGAACGTACGTGCACGTTTTCGGTCTTGCCCGCAATGTTGGGCTTCAGGCACGAGATACCGCGGATGATCATGTCCACGCGCACACCGGCACACGATGCCTCGGCGATCTTGTCGATGACCTCGCGGTCGGTCAGCGAGTTGAGCTTAAAGAATACGCGCGCGGGCTCGCCGGCGAGAGCGCGTTGTATCTCGCGGTCCAGACCGCGCATGATGAGCGGCTTGAGACCGACGGGCGCCACGCCCAAAAAGCGGTAGTCGCCGCGCAGGTTGCCCAGCGACAGGTTGCGGAAGAACAGGTTGGCGTCTTCGCCGATCCCGGGATGGGCGGTCATGAGCATAAAGTCGCTGTAGAGCTTGGCCGTCTTCTCATTAAAGTTGCCGGTACCCAAAAGCGTGAGTCGGGTGAGCGCCATACCCTCGCGATAGGTAAGCTGGCAGATCTTTGAGTGGCATTTAAAACCCTCGGAGCCATAGATGACGGTGCAGCCCGCTTCTTCCAGACGCTCTGCCCACTCGATGTTATTTTGCTCGTCAAAGCGCGCGCGGAGCTCCATGAGCACCGTGACCTCTTTGCCGTTCTCGGCGGCATCGATCAACGACTCGCACAGGCGGCTCTGCTTGGCCACGCGGTAGAGCGTGATGCGCAACGAGATGCACTCGGGGTCATAGGCGGCCTCGTGCACCAGGTCCAAGAACGGGTTCATGGCCTCATAGGGATAAAAGAGCAACTTGTCGCCCTGCAGCACCTGCTCACGAATGGAGCGGGACATGTCGATGGTGGGGTTGGGCTGCGGCTTAAACGGCGTAAAGAGGAGCTCGTTGCGCAGGTGCTCGGGAATTTTGCCCTCGATGCCAAAGACGTAGCCCAGGTCGAGCGGGATATCGCAGGTAAAAACCGAGCGGCGCGAAAGCTCGAGCGCTTTGCGAATGGTCTTGAGCGTCGCCTTCTCGAGCGAACCGGAGACGGCAAGCACCACCGGCTGCAGGCGCAAGCGCTTTTTGAGGATGCGCTTCATGTGCTGGCGGTAATCCTCTTCCTCCTCGACGCCCTCGCCGTCCGGGTCGATATCGGCATTGCGGGTGACGCGGATCAGAGCGCGGTCGAGCGGCTTATAGGAGCCAAAGCAGCTGTCCAAGCAGGCAAGAATGACGTCCTCGAGCAAGATGTAGGAGTAGGTGCCGGCGGGCGAGGGAATCTCGACCACGCGGTTCATCGAGGCGGGAATCTCGATGAGGCCCAGCAGACTTTCCTCGTCCGTGACACCGTCCAGTCCGCAAGCTAGATAGAGCGCGCCGTTGCGCAGGTTGGGGAAGGGGTGGCGCGGGTCAATGACCAACGGCGAGATGACCGGCGACACGTAGGCCTGGAAGTAGCGGGTGACAAAGGTGTGCTCCTCGGGCGTAAGCGAATCGATGCGAGCGCGGTGAACGCCCAGGGCGTCGAGTTTGCCCTCGATGCTCTTAAAGATGGACTCCCAACGGGTAAGGAGTCCGGGCATTTCGGCCATGACGGCATCGACCTGTTCGGAGGCGGTCATATTGCTCTTGTTGTCCACGGGCTGTTTTTTGAGCTCTGCCAGATCGGACAGGCCGCCCACGCGCACCATGAGAAACTCGTCGAGGTTAGACTCGAAAATCGACACGAACTTTAGACGCTCGAACAGCGGAACGGTCTCGTCGAAGGCTTCGTCAAGCACACGGTTGTCAAAGCGTAGCCAGCTGAGCTCTCGGTTCTGCGTGTATGAGAAGTCGCGCGGCGGTTTGCGCAGCTTTGCGGCGGCTTGCTTTTTTTCGATTTTGCTCGGCATATGCATCTGTCCGTTCAGTCCCCGCAGGGGACGGTTGCCTAACACTGTTCTCTATTGTCTCAATTTAGTCGACCTATGGCACGGGCGTATCGCGCGAACGGTATCTTTACCTACTTCTAACGCTGACAAGCCATAGAGCTGACGCCCGTCGCGTTGTGAAAAACGGTCTATATCCTCACTCAACTGGTGAGTATGTATGAATAAGAATGATAGGTAGCTGAATATCATCGAATACAGACAGAAACACGAACGAGTGTCATTTATATACATAAAACCGATGTAGATATGCAATCCTTAATAGAAAGATTGGTGTTGTAATTGCGAATGAGTTTTAAGAAAAAAGAGCGTTTACCTTAGAAAAGTTACTTTAGAACGCCGAAGTACATCATGGGGGAATCACATGCGATATACCGTTCATCGCACTTTGTTGACCGTTCGGGGGCGAGGTGGAATTGCGGGTGATTTTTGGATATAACTAGAGCTGTCAGCAAGCAGCGTCCCATATGGAGGGGCGCTGATACATTCGGCCAGTAAGGCCCGAAAGAAAGGTAGGAGGCCATGACGAAAGGTCTGCACGTGCCTTCCGAGA
>CAUCTV010000054.1 GCA_958445895.1 uncultured Collinsella sp. | reverse complement strand
CGCTTGCCCTCAAGGGCGCACTGGACTGCATCATCGTCTGCACCATGACGGCCTCGCTTGGCCGCGGCTGCATCTTCTCCGCCCTGCCCGTCGCCGTGTTCCAGGGGACGATCACGTTGTTTGCCGGCGCGCTCTCCCCCATCATGACCACAGCAGCCCTCAACAGCCTTTCGCTCGTAGGCTCCATGCTCATCTTCTGCGTCGGCGTCAACCTCATCCGTCCTCAGACCTTCCGCACGGCCAATATGCTTCCCTCCGTCGTCATCGCCGTCATATACGCCCTCCTGTTCTAAATCTAGCAACGCAGCGGTATCTCGAACATCTGTTTGATGCTGTGCTATGATATGAGGTCACCGTAGCTGCGTTCGAGAGGAGGAGCGGTGGCCGACCAGGACATCAAGATGCTCATCGAGCGCATTATGGCCGAGGCTCGGACCCATCAGTCCGCCCGCTTCTCAAACGAAATCTACGCAGACGAGCCGATTCTCAAGACCGGCCGACAGATGCAGAACTTCCTCCCCGACCAATACCGCAAGATGCGTGAGATATCGCGTTGGCAAGAAGACCCAAAGGGCGGCGCGGGCCGTTGGCTTTCGGAAGCCGAACTTTTCTACCGCCAAGGCCTGCTGATGGCCGACTTTGAGGACGACTGTCCCTACAACGGCACCTTTAAGTCGTACTTTCCCACCTACAACGCCATGAGCGACCGGCAGTTGCGCGGCTACTTTACCTGGCGTGCCCAAGTGCGCCGCGGGAATATCGAGGAGACATCGACCTCGTTTGCCTTCTTGTATCTCTACGAGCTGATCTGCGGCATTGGCGTAGATGATCCGCTCGATGGTTTTAACAAGATCAAGGCTTTTTGGGATGTCTATCGCGCCTTCGAGCCCGGCATCGACCGGTTTGCGCGCGTGTGGCTGCAAGATTACGCCGTGTTCCACGGGCTCGACCCCAAGCTGCTTCGCGACTCTAAAACCGTCATGTTCGATAACGCCCTTATCGAACTGCGGCGCGCGGCACGAGACCTTGTACCGGCACCGTCCGGCCAGACCCCTAAGCGTCGCAAAACCTCCGAGCCCACGCTCCCCCTTCCGCCCGATGAGGTGCGCGAGGAGCGACTCATGGCCGCCATCAACGCCCTCTCCACGTACAACCTAAGTAGCTCGCGGCTCGACCGCAGCCACCACCGTGATCTGCGCCACGTGGCGTGCGCCGTGTATGTCCGCATGGCGCGCTACTATGACACGCACCGAAAGACCGGCATCGTGGCAAGTTTATTTGGGGAGGAGACGGCCATGCCCTACACCATGTTTGCCTCGGCCGTATTCTTTGCGCCCGAGCGCCACGAGGACTGCGAATACCGTCTGGACCCCATCCATATCTACCGTTGCCAAAACGGTTTTTGGGAATGCATGCGGATTCACGGTAGCAGGCAAAAGAGCAGCAAGCTCGGTGAAATGATGCGCGCCTGCGACCAACGCCTGCGCCTGGCGCTGGACCCCGCCCATCCCCTTAAGGAAGAAAAGGTCCCCAAATATCTGGCCAAGATTATCGATGACGAGATTGTGGCATGGCTTTCGTGGGACGCCGCACACCAGCCCGTCAAGATCGATATCGATCTGAGTCAGCTGGGGCACATTCGGAGCGCCGCCGCGCAAACGCGCGAGGCGCTTTTGATCGACGAGGAGCGCGAGGACGATGCGCCCGCACAGGTTGACGTGGCGGGCTCCGAGCAGCTGGAAGCCAAGCCCGCGTCCGACGTGATTGCCGAGGCGGTCACGGTGCCCACGGAGCGCAACGAAGCCGACGAGCCGACCATCTCCACCGAGCAGTTTGGCGTCGTAGCCCCGCTCCTCGCGCCAACGCCCGCGCCCGCCGACACCGCGTCCGCACTCGATCCCGCCGCAGACGCCTATCTTCGAGCGCTACTCGAGCAAAACGCAGCACAGACGGCATCGGCGGTGGAACAGTCGGGCAAGAGTGAGGACATGCTCGTCGATAGCATCAACGAAGCGCTCTTTGACCTGGTGGGCGACACCGTTATTGAATTTGGATCAGCAGGACCGCAAATTATCGAGGACTACGAAGCAGACGTGAGAGGATACTTAGACCATGAGTGATACCGCATCCGCAGCACCCCGTGTGCCCAAGCGCGTCGCCGCCGTCATTCTCAACTCGCTCAAGGGCGGCGTTGTCCCGCGCATTGGCCTTCCCTACATCACCGTAGGACGCGAGGTCGAGATCCGCGCCCTGCTCACCGACCTGAGTCTCATCGCCGACGGCGGCGCAAGCTTCCGTTTCCTAGTCGGTCGCTACGGCGCCGGCAAGAGCTTTTTGCTCCAGACCATCCGAACGCATGCCATGGGCGAGGGCTTCGTGGTCGCCGATGCCGACCTTTCCCCCGAGCGCCGCCTACAGGGCGGCCAGGGCCAGGGCCTCGCCACCTATCGCGAGCTCATCCGCAACATATCGACCAAGACGCGCCCCGAGGGCGGCGCGCTCAACCTTATCCTGGACCGCTGGGTCGCCTCGTGTGCCGAGGCCGACGAGTCTGCCGTCAATGCCCAACTGGCCCCGCTCGAGGAGATGGTCCACGGCTTTGACTTTGCCCGCATGCTCCGCCGTTATCGCACGGCCGTCTCGGAGGGTGACGAAGAAGCTATGAGTCGCGTGACCAAATGGATTCGCGGCGAGTACCGCACCAAGAGCGAGGCACGCGCCGAGCTGGGCTCCTCGACCATCATCAGCGATGACGACTGGTACGACTACGTTAAGCTCATCGCGCGCTTTTTGGTCTGCAGCGGCTACAAGGGTATGCTGGTACTCATCGACGAGCTCGTGAATCTGTACAAGATTCCCAACGCGATCACGCGACAGTACAACTACGAGAAAATCCTAACGATGTACAACGACACGCTCCAGGGCAAAGCGCAGTACCTGGGCGTGATCATGGGCGGCACGCCAACCTCCATCGAAGACCGTCGCCGCGGCGTGTTCTCCTACGAGGCCCTGCGCAGCCGACTCGCTCAGGGTCGTTTTGCGCGCGATGATCTCAAAGACATGCTCGCGCCCATCATCCGTCTGCAGCCGCTCACCTACGAGGAGCTGCTGGTGCTCATCGAAAAGCTCATGCAAATTCACGCCGGCTACTTTGGCTGGACACCCACGCTTACCGAAAACGACTTGGTGGACTTTCTCAAGATTGAGTTTGGCCGCGTGGGGGCCGACGCGCATCTGACGCCCCGCGAGGTCATCCGCGACTTTATCGAACTGCTCGATATCCTGTGTCAAAACCCCGATGCTAACGTGGCCGAGCTGCTGCAAAGCGTCGGCGGCGACGCGTTGGCGTCGGCAACCGCAACAGGCGACACCGATACCGCAGGCGGCGACCGTAACTTCGCCGAATTCACCATCTAACCTGCCAATAAGCGACAGGTTTATTTTGGCAGGTTTTATCTGGGCAAACGTTGAGACTGTAATGCAGCAAGCCGTTGTCGGCAGCGTTGAGAGATTCGTTGTTGAAAGGAGGCCCCGTGAACGCCTTTGACCGCTACGCCCCGTTTATCCAAGACTTCATCTACTCCCACGATTGGGAGAGCTTGCGCTCTATCCAGGTTGCAGCAGCTGATGCCATCTTTAACACGCAAGATAATGTGCTCCTGACGGCATCCACGGCTTCCGGCAAAACCGAGGCAGCCTTCTTTCCCATCCTGACCGAATTTTGGGAGAACCCGCCCACGAGCGTGGGCGCCCTCTACATTGGCCCCCTCAAAGCGCTCATCAATGATCAGTTCGTCCGCCTCAACGACCTGTGCGAAGAAGCCGATATCCCCGTCTGGCACTGGCATGGCGATGTCTCGCAATCACACAAGGCCAAACTCATCAAAAAACCGAGCGGCATCCTACAGATTACGCCCGAGTCGCTCGAGGCGCTCCTGATCCATAAGCACATGGCGATCCCGCGCATGTTTTGCGACCTGCGCTATGTGGTTATCGACGAAGTCCATTCGCTCATGCGCGGCGACCGCGGCGGGCAGACGCTCTGTCTTATCGAGCGCCTCTCGCGCATGGCAGGCGTGCAGCCCCGCCGCATTGGCCTTTCGGCCACCATCGGCGACCCCGAGCGCACGGGCGCCTTTCTCTCGCAGGGAACGGGGCGCGACTGCGTTATCCCCCGCTTTGAGGAACCGCACCGCGTGTGGCGCATCTCCATGGAGCACTTCTACAACTCGGGCCCCCAGGCTCAGCAACGAGGATTCGTAGGCACAGGTCCACAAGAAGCCGAGGTGCTTGCTTGCGAGCGTATTGAGACGGCGGCGCCCGCGGCGCTGCCCGCATCCGGACAAGACATGTGCCACAGCGGACAGCTTACACAGGAAGAACACCGTCAACGTCGTGAGCAGGCGCGGGGCAAGGCCGCTCCCAAAGACCGTCGCACTTCCTCGGCCCCCGAGGGCGAAGTCGACATCCCACGAGCGACCGAGCAGGCGCTTCTCAACCCCACCGACACGGCGCCCGACAACGCCGACCCCGGCATGGGCTATATCTTTGAGCATACGCGCGGCCGCAAATGCCTGGTCTTTGCCAACTCGCGCGAGGAGGCAGAGGCCGTGTGCTCCATGCTGCGCAGCTACTGCGAGAGCCGGCACGAGCCCGACCGTTTTCTCATCCATCACGGCAATCTTTCGGCATCGCTACGCGAGACGGCCGAGGAGCTCATGCGCGACGAGGAGCAGACGCAGACAACCGTCACCACCTCTACGTTGGAGCTCGGTATCGATATCGGCCGCCTGGAGCGCGCCTTCCAGATTGACGCGCCGTTTACCGTTAGCTCCTTTTTGCAGCGCATGGGGCGCACGGGCCGTCGCGATCTTCCGCCCGAGATGTGGTTTGTCATGCGCGAGGAAGAGCCCGAGCCGCGCACGATGATGCCCGAAACCATTCCCTGGAAGCTCCTGCAGGGTATCGCGCTCGTACAACTCTATCGCGAGGAAAAGTGGGTCGAGCCACCCGAGCTCGATCGTCTCCCCTACAGCCTGCTCTATCACCAGACTATGTCGACCCTCGCCAGCACCGGCGAGCTCACGCCGGCCGAACTTGCCCAGCGCGTGCTCACGCTCAGCTATTTCCACCGTGTCTCGGCAGACGATTACCGTGTGCTGCTACGTCACCTCATTAAGATCGACCATATCCAGGTCACCGAAGGTGGCGGGCTCATCGTGGGTCTCGCGGGCGAGCGCATCATCAACAACTTTAAGTTCTACGCCGTGTTCCAGGAAAACGAGGAGTTTACCGTCCGGAGCGAATCGGCCGAGCTGGGCACGATCGTTAATCCGCCCCCGCCCGGTGAGCGCATCGCCATCGCCGGACACTGTTGGATTGTCGAGGAAGTGGACTGGAAGCGCCACACTGTCTTTGCCACGCAGGTCAAGGGCCGGGTGCCGGCCTACTTTGGCGACTGCCCCGGCGACATTAACACGCATGTGCTCGAGCGTATGCGCCAAGCGCTCACTGAGCACGCAGCATATCCGTACCTTATGGGTAACGCACGGGCTCGCTTGGCGCAGGCTCGTCATACCGCCGAGATTTCGGGCGCGGGAACTAAGCCGCTCATCAATCTGGGTGGCGACACCTGGGTGCTCTTCCCCTGGTTGGGCAGCTACGCCTTCCTAGCACTCGAGCGCATGCTTAAAATCAAATGCGCCGCTGAGCTGGGCCTTCGCGGACTCGACCCGTCACGCCCGTACTTTATGCAGTTTAAGATGAAGGCCGACGAGGAGACGTTCTTTGAGGTGCTCGCCGCCGAGGCCGAAAAGGACTTCGATCCCATCGAGCTCGTCTATCCTGGCGAGGTGCCTTACTTTGACCGCTACGACGAGTTTGTTCCCGAAGAGCTCGTGCGCAAGGGCTTTGCCGAAGGCGTGCTCGACATAGAGGGCATGAAGCAGCGTGTCCGCAGCTGGCGCGACCACGCCTGAGACCAGTCTTTCTGGGACGGGGCTTGTTGAGCTACTTCTTGGCCAGGCGCCGGCAGCATGATTTTTCTGGGACGGGGATTAAAAAATCATTCTGTACCTAATGATTTTTTAATCCCCGTCCCAGAAAAATCATGCCCGTAGCTAAAAAAGCCCCGTCCCAGAAAGACTGGTCGCAGGGAAACGCGCTAGTCATGGAGGGTAGCGCCGAGAAAGTCGGCGTCGAAGGGCACGGCTTCGGCAAAGGCGTAGTCGCCGTCGCTGACAATGAGCAGGTGGTTTTCCTCGCCGCCGAACTCCGTATCGCCACATGGGACCACCCAAACGTGGTCGAACACCTCGAGCGCCGTGGCGGCGCAATCGCGCAGGAACGTCACGTCGCTCCCCTCGTTCGCGCTCACAATATTAGCCACGTAGATGCCGCCCGGGTTCAAGCTACCCCGCACTAAACGCAACGCCTCAACGGTTGCCAGCTCGCGCACGGGCTCGGCACCGCCAAAGCAATCGCTCACGACCACGTCGTAGCGACGATGACCCACGCTCGTCACGCCCAGATACGAGCGAGCCTCAGCGGTAATCACCCGCAAGCGGTCACCCACCGCGCGCTCCAGCTCGTCTAGGTAGAACCAGCGGCGCGCCAGGCGCGTAATCTCTCCGTCATACTCAATAACGTCCATGCGCAAGCCCTCGTGCGACATCAGCGCAAACTTGGGATAGGCAAACCCGCCGCCGCCCAGCATGAGCATACGGTCGATACCATGCCCGTAAGCATCACGCATTGCGCCCTCGGCCTCAAACACGTCATCAAACGCGCGATAGTACGTAAAGACGGGCTCTGCCCAACGCTCGCCAACGTAGCTCGCGCTTTGGTAGACGCCGCCCTGCACGAGCACACGGACCTCGTCACCGCTCTCATCGTGCATGCGCTTCACGCGCGCCAACCCATTGCGAGTTCGCGCAACCTGCAGACAGGCAGCACGAACAGCGACAGCGGCCGCACCAAGCGCCGCGGCTCCCAGAGCAACGCCGGCAACGACGCCGGCAGAAACACTCGGCTTGTTCATCTAGAGCTCCTTTTGCAGATAAAGGCCATGGTCATAAAATCCAAGATGGCGATAGTACTCGCGTGTGCCAATCGCGCTAATCACGTTGATGCGCGCATAACCCGCATCCCGGGCAATCTCGCATGCATGCTCTACGAGCAAACGCCCCAAACCGTGATGCTGCGCCGCCTGGCCTTGATCCCCCACGCGCGCCGCCATGCCATACACGTGCACCTCGCGAATCATCGCCTCGTCCGGCATCGTCGGCAGCTCGTCCGCATGTGCGGCAACAAAAGCGCGATCGGGCAGCGACAACCGCAAAAAGCCCGCGATCTTGCCCCGCGGCGTCACCCATTGCAAAAAGTGCTCGTAAGTCACCGGCGTCTCGTACGCCACTTCCTCATCAAGGGTCAACTCGTCCAGGTCGGCACCCGCCGTGCTGATCTCGCGATAGCGAATCTCACGCACCGTCGCACCGTCACCCCGAGCAGCCAGGCGGTTCTCGACGAGCTGACGTAGGTTGGGCTTCTTGTTGCCCACCATGATGTCGTCGGAGCTAAAGTCGCGAATCATACGGCTGATGCGGCAGAACGCCGGCGTCACCACGATGTCGTCGGCCAGCACATCGAGCAGCTCTTCCTCGGTATAGGGGCGCCACTCGCCACGCTCATAGCAGCCCACCAGACGCGAGCCCTCGATGAGCGCACACGGGTAAACCTTGACCTCGTCGGGCATAAAGGCCCCTTCGGTCATAAAGCGCTCGTAGTCGCGCTTGTCCCCCTCGGGCGTGGCGCCCAGCAAGTTGAGCATAAAATGCGCGTGGATCTTAAAGCCAAACAGGCGCGCAAGCGAAAACGCCCGCTCGATCTGCGCCACCGAAATGCGACGCTCGTTGATATCGAGCAGGTGTTGGTCGAGGCTCTGGATGCCCATCTGGATCTTGGTGCAGCCCAGACGGCGGATGAGCGTGAGGGCCTGCGGCGTTACGGCATCGGGGCGCGTCTCGATAACGAGTCCCACCACGCGATGCTTCGCCGTCTCGTTGATGCGCTGCTGACGCTCGAGCTCCTCCATCGTTGCCGTCTGCCACTCGGTGACCTCGCCCCACGGCGTACCGGGGCCGTACAGACGACGCACCGCGCGGTTATAGCCGCCCACGGCAGCATCCACGCGCTCCTGTTCGCCGGCAACACCGCTCGCAAGCTCAGCCTCATCGGTCGCAATACCGGCAGCGCGATAGCGTTCGCGTCGCTCCGCCACCACCGGCGGCAGCGTATCGGCGGGAGCGCCATCGAGCAGGCGCCCTGCCTCGGCACGGCTGATGCCCGGACGCGCCAACATGGGGTTAGCAGCCACGCCGGCAACGGCATCGTCATTGAGCGCACGGAAAAGCTCCGACATAAACCACGTCTGATAGCCTTGCGGATAGTCGCTCCAGGTACCGCCGAGCACGATGAGCTCAATCTTATCGGTCGCATGTCCCATCTGCGAAAGCGCGGTCAGGCGAGCGCTCACCTGCAGATACGGGTCGAAGCAGTTTTGCTCCGCACGGGCGCATGCCG
>CAUCTV010000053.1 GCA_958445895.1 uncultured Collinsella sp. | reverse complement strand
CCAATAGGCCTCGAAGCCGCGGAAGTGATCCAGGCGGATGACGTCGTACATGTCGAGGGCGGCGCGAATGCGGCCCTCCCACCAGGAGAAGCCGTCGGACTCCATGGCGTCCCAGTCGTAGATGGGGTTGCCCCAGTACTGGCCGGTGGCCGAGAACTGGTCGGGCGGCGTGCCGGCGACGCTCACGGGATTGCCGGCGGTGTCGATCTTAAAGAGCTCAGGCGTCGCCCACATCTCGACGGAGTCACGCGAGACATAGATGGGCAGGTCGCCGATGATGAGAATGTCGCGCTCGTTGGCATAGGCCTTGAGGCGGCTCCACTGGCGATCGAAGAAGTACTGCGTCATCTGGTGGTAGAGCATACGCGCCGGATGGTCGGCGCAGACCTTGGCGGAAGCCTCGCCGCGGGTGCGGAGCTCCGCGGGCCACTCCCAAAACGCCTTGAGACCGCACTCCTCTTTGACGGTCATGAACTCACAGTAGGGGATGAGCCAGTCCTCGTTGGCCTGGATAAAGTCATCGAAATCGGCCGGCTTGTCGGCAGCAAAGCGCTCAGCGGCGCGGTCGAGAATCTGACGGCGGCCGCCAAAGATAGCACCGTAGTCGACATTGCTGGGGTCGGATCCCAGATACACGCCATCGATATCGCGCTGCTCCAGATACCCTGCCTCGATAAGCTCGGCAAAGTCGATAAAGTTGGGGTTGCCTGCGCGGGCCGAGAACGACTGATAAGGCGAATCGCCATAGCTGGTCGTCGTAAGGGGCAGAATCTGCCAGTAATGTTGTTTGCACGAGGCGAGAAAATCGACGAAGTCGTAGGCATTCCAGCCAAAGCCGCCGATTCCGTATGGTCCGGGCAGAGATGAGACGGGCATGAGGACGCCGCTTGCACGCTCCATGAATGCGCTCACCAACCTTCTTGTTGTGGGGTCGGCCTGCCGATGGGTGTGCAGTCCGCCTCCGATGTTCTGATTCGATACGCCTATTGTAAAACATGTTGTTTAAACATGTACAGGCAAGATAAAAAAGTTGGTCGATTTTCGGCGAATGGCTACATGCCATGAAAAAGCCCCGACCTCACAACGTGAGATCGGGGCAAGAACGGTATGTAGGTTTTTGCTACTCGGCGTCGGTGAAGCCGTTGGGGTTGTGGCTCTGCCAGTTCCAGCTATCGCGGCACATGTCCGCGATGTCGTACTGGGCCTTCCAGCCCATCATGCGCTCGGCCTTGGAGGCATCGCACCAGTTGGCAGCGATGTCGCCGGCGCGGCGCTCGCGGATCACGTAGGGCAGCTCCTTGCCACAAGCCTTGGAGAAGGCGGCGACGACCTCGAGTACCGAGGTGCCGGTGCCGGTGCCCAGGTTAAAGATCTCGACGCCGGTCTTGCCGTTCATCCAGTTAAGGGCGGCAACGTGACCAGAGGCCAGATCGCACACGTGGATGTAGTCGCGCACGCCGGTGCCGTCGGGGGTGGGGTAGTCGTTGCCAAAGACCTGAACGGCCTCGAGCTTGCCCACGGCGACCTGGGCGACATAGGGCACCAGGTTGTTGGGGATGCCCTTGGGGTCCTCGCCGATCAGGCCCGACGGATGAGCGCCGATGGGGTTGAAGTAACGGAGCAGCACGACGTCCCACTCGGGGTCGGCGGTGTGGACGTCCATAAGGATCTGCTCGATCATCCACTTGGTCCAGCCATAGGGGTTGGTTGCGGGCTTCTTGGGGTCTTCCTCGGTGACGGGCGGGTTGTCCGGGTCGCCGTAGACGGTCGAGGAGCTCGAGAAGATGATGGACTTGCAGCCATGGTTGCGCATGACGTCGATGAGCACCAGGGTGTTCTCGATGTTGTTGTGGTAGTACTCGACGGGCTTGCTCACCGACTCGCCGACGGCCTTAAAGCCGGCAAAGTGGATGACACGGTCGATCTGATGGGTATCGAAGATCTTGTTCATCGCATCGCGGTCGAGCACGTTGGCCTCGTAGAAGGTGAGGTTCTTGGCGGCCTCGTCGCCCACGATGGTCTTGACGCGGTCGACGGCGACGGCGCTGGAGTTGGAGAGATCATCGACGATGACGACCTGGTAGCCACCCTCGAGCAGCTGAACGACGGTGTGCGAGCCGATAAAGCCGGCGCCACCGGTAACGAGGACGCAGGTGTCTTTGGGGTCGAGTGCTTTGGACATGTAGTCTCCTATCGAATCAGGAACACTTCTAGAGGGGAGTATAGCGCAGGCGGGGACGCCCAAATGGTGCACTGTAGGAAAAGCAGAGGATTATGTTAACGTACTCATATAAGAGCTTGCTCAATTGTTACCTCAAATTTGACAATTGCTTACGAGCCGCCGACCTTGTAGTTTCCTGCCGTTCGTGGAAATCGTTGGGACGCGCCATATGTACGCTAATATGTATGAGTTGAGCGACATATAAATAAGCATGTAACGGAGTACATATGTCACCAAACAGCGATTCCATCCTTTCCCAGGAGCTCTCGCGCCGCACTGCCCTTAAGGCCCTGTTCGGCGCCGCTTCTGCGGCAGTTCTTTTTGGCCTGCCCACTCGCGCCCATGCGGCGGAGGCTTCCAAAGAAACCACCGATAAATTGAATGCCGCCCAGGCCCAACTCGACGAGGTTCAGGCCCAGCTCGACAGCATCGCAAATGAGTATGCGGCGCTGGCCAACAAGAATGCCCAGACCCTCAACGACATCGAGAATGTCCAGGGCAAGATTGACGACACGCAGGCCCAGATCGATGAAAAGAAGGCCGAGCTCAAGAAGAAGCGTAACGACCTTTCCGATCGCGTGGCCGCCAGCTACAAGTCCGGCGGCACGAACATCCTGTCGCTGCTGCTGGCCTCTGGCTCGTTTGAGGAGCTCGTTGCCAACGCGCATTACGTTGAGAAGATCAACAAGAGCGACCGCGATGCCATCGAGGACATCCAGACGATTCAGGCCGAGCTCGACGCACAGAAGACCGAGCTCGAAGCACAAAAGGCTGACCTGGAGAAACTCAAGGATCAGCAGACGGCTCAGATGCAGGATATGCAGGCCAAGCAGCAAGAGGTCCAGACCGTGCTGAACGGTCTTTCCGACGACGTCAAGGAGCTCATGGCTCAGCGTGATTCCGAGATTCTCGCTGCCGCCCAGGCTGAGGAGGCCGCTAGGAAGGCCGCCGCTGCCGCGGCCGCCGCGAACAAGAACAATTCCTACTCGGGTGGTTCGAGCTCGGGCGGTGGATCGTATGCGCCCGGAACTCCGCAGCAGAATGCCGGCTCGGGCAAGCAGCAGGCCGTCGTCAACGCGTGCTACTCCACGCCTTCGCCGGGTCAGAACTGGTGCGCGGCGTGGGTTACCAATGTCTTCCGTAACGCCGGCGTTGGCTACTTTGGCGGCAACGCCTGCGACATGTTCAACGCCTGGTGCTATAGCTCCGATCGCTCGGCGCTGCAGGTGGGCATGATCGTGGCCGATTCCTCGCACAGTGGCACGGGTGCTCCGGGCCTTATCTACGGTCATGTGGGTATCTACGTTGGCGGCGGCATCGTTATGAGCAACGAGGGTGCCATTACATCGAAGTCGCTCGATTCGTTCATTAGCTTTTATGGTACTGGCTCTGGCGTGCGTTGGGGCTGGCTTGGCGGTATTGCGCTGTCGTAACGCAAGTTGGGCCGGGACTGTCCGAGAGGCATAAGGTTGCCTGCTCGGACAGTCCTGCTCGCACGGAGAGCACATTAAGTGCTCTCCGGCTCGTGCGGAACTCGCGATCAACCTTATGCCTCTCGGACAGTCCCGGCCCTCTTGGGTTCGGGGCGCGACACACCGGACTGGTTGTCTGAATTAAAGAAAGTGAAGGCCCCTTTCGGGGCCTTCTTTTTTAGAGGAATTCGCCTACTCGGTGGACTTCGGGTTCTAGGTCTACGTCGAATTGGTCTTTGACGGTTGTTTGGATGTGGCGGATGAGTTCGTCGACATCGGCGGCGGTGGCGTGGTCGGCGTTGACGATGAAGCCACAGTGCTTCTCGCTCACCTGCGCGCCGCCAACGGCGTGTCCTCGCAGGCCGGCATCCATGATGAGTTTGCCGGCAAAGTAACCCTCGGGGCGCTTGAAAGTGGAGCCGGCGCTCGGCATGTCGAGCGGCTGCTTGTCCTCGCGGCGCTGGCGGTAGTCGTCCATGTCGGCCTTGATCATCGCGGCATTGCCCGGGGCGAGATTGAAAGTGGCCGAAAGTACGATGAAGCCGTCGTCGGCGATGCGGCTCTTGCGATAGCCCAGGTTAAGCTCGTCAACATCGAACTCGATGATGCTGCCGCTGCCGCGGGTGCCGTCGTCGAGCATACGGGCGGGCTTGTAGACGCGCACGGACTCCAGCACATCGGCCATGCAAGCGCCGTATGCTCCGGCGTTCATGTAGCAGGCACCGCCGACCGATCCGGGAATGCCCGAGATGGGCTCCATGCCGGTAAGGCCGGCCTCGGCTGCCGCGGCTGCGACATCGGAAAGCAAGGCGCCGGCTGCCGCCGTGACGTGCGTGCCGTCGACCGTAATGTCGGAGAGGCTCTCGCCCAGCGCTACGACGACGCCGCGGATGCCCTTGTCGCCGACGAGCAAGTCGGAGCCGTTGCCCACGATGGTGAGTGGTAGATTGCAGCGATAGCAGGTATCGAGCGTGGCGACGAGGCCCTGCTCAGTATCGGGCGTGACAAAGACGTCGGCCGGACCGCCGATCTTAAACGTGGTGTGCTCGCGCATGGGCTCGCTCATCAGCACGTTATCCTCGCCGGCAACGCCAGCGAGCGCGCACAGCAGGTCCTCGTTAAAAAAATCGTTCTCGTGCATACGAATATCCGCCTTTTGGTGGTCGTTGTCATCAATCGATTGCAATATACCCCACCCGGACGGATTTGGTGCGCTGGCGGCGATAAAACAGCCGTCCACCGGATTGGTAAAGTGTTTATCACCGAGGTAGAGGGGTAGTCGCTATACTTTCAAGAGATTGCGCGTAAACCCGGAAGGAGCGAGATGGCCAACAAAGTCACCCTCAAGCAGATCGCCCAGGAGGTGGGGCTTTCCCCCTCGTCGGTCTCGCTTGTTCTCAATAATCGGCCCTGTCGCATCTCGGAAGAAAACCGCAAGCTCATCAAAGAGGTCGCGGCGCGCAACCACTATGTTCCCAACCAGATTGCGCGCAGCCTGGTCATGCGCGAGTCGCGCACGCTGGGCCTTATCGTCCCTAACATCGAGAGCCGCTTTTTTGCCTCGCTCGCCGGTAGCCTGGAAAAGCGCTGCCGCGAGGACGGCTATGCGCTCTTCATTACCAGCTCGGGCGGAAGCGCCGATGACGATCTGGAGCTGCTGCGCCAGCTGGTGACGCGCGGCGTTGATGGCGTCTTCCTGGTGGTGGGTGACGAGTTCTCCGATGACCGCGCCCTGCGCGAAGAAGTCAGCCACCTGCCCATCCCGGCCGTAATGGTCGACCGTGCCATTGAGGGGCTCGAGTGCGACAAGGTGATGTTCGACCACGAGATGGGCGGCTATATGGCCACCCGCTATCTGATCGAGCAAGGCCACCGCCGTATTGCCTGCCTGGTTAATGCCCGCCGTTCCAATACGGGTCGCAAGCGACTTGCCGGCTATGAGCGCGCGCTGCGCGAGGTTGGCCTGCCGATCGACGCGCGTTTGGAGTTTGAGAGCGAGTACTACATTCCGAGCGCATACGAGGCCTCGGAGGCAGTGCTCACAACTGACGCCACTGCCGTGTTCGCAAGCTCGGATAACATTGCCCTCGGTTTGCTCAAGCGCTTGCACGAGATGGGGAAGAGCATCCCGGGCGATATCTCGGTGGTGAGCTATGACAACTCGGCGGCCGACGTTCTCTTTGAGCCGGCGCTGACCGCGATTGAGCAGGACCCTGGTGTCCTTGCGGAGCATGCTTTTGGCTGCATGTCCAAGCGTCTTGCCGGTAGGGGCGGCAGGCGTGCCGAAGAGGTCGTTCTGGAGCCGGAGCTTATCGTTAAGGACAGCGTGCTCGAGCTTACTAAACACAACTAAACACGTTTACCAATTTGCAGAGACCGAATGTGGAGCACCTGTGACAATCAACGCCGCAGGTGAATGTCGCGTTTTGCTAATCGATGGGATTGATAAGGGTGGTAAAACGTTTTTTCACCATGATAAAACGTTTTAGCAAATATACTGGTCCCAACGAAAGGTTGCCGTATTGGAGGGTGACCGCACAGCGAAGGGACATAAACAATGGCTAAAACACTGGGGACGCCGTGGCAAAAGCTGGGCCACGAGGTGCCGGCTTCCGAGCTCGAGGGCGTCGACCTGTATTGGCGCGCATCGAACTATCTGTCCGTCGGTCAGATCTACCTTCGCTCTAACCCTCTGATGCGCCCCGACTTTGTTGATGAGAAAACCGGTGAGGTGCGCGACTTTGGTCGTCCGGACGTTAAACACCGCCTGGTTGGCCACTGGGGCACCACGCCCGGCATCAACTTCCTGTTTGGTCACGTCAATCGTCTCATTGCCGACCACAACCAGAATGCTATCTTCTTGATGGGCCCAGGTCACGGCGGCCCCGCCGGTACTGCTCAGTCGCTGCTCGACGGCACCTACCGTGAGATCCGCCCCGACATCACCAATGACGAGGCCGGCCTGCAGAAGTTCTTCCGCCAGTTCTCCTATCCCGGCGGCATCCCGAGCCACTTTGCGCCCGAGACGCCCGGTTCAATCCACGAGGGCGGCGAGCTCGGCTACACGCTCAGCCACGCCTACGGCGCCGTCATGGACAACCCGAGCCTGCTGGCCGTGGCCGTGGTGGGCGACGGCGAGTCCGAGACCGGTCCGCTCGCGACCTCTTGGCAGTCCAACAAGCTCGTGAACCCGGCAACCGACGGTATCGTCCTGCCGATCCTGCACCTCAACGGCTACAAGATCGCCAACCCCACCATCCTTGCCCGCGTGTCCGACGAGGAGCTCACCAAGTTCTTCGAGGGCATGGGCTACAAGCCGCACTTCTTTGTCGCCGGCTTTGACGACGAGAGCCACGCAAGCATCCACGAGCGCTTTGCCGCCCTGTTTGAGCAGGTCTTTGACGAGATCTGCGACATCAAGGCCACCGCAAAGGCCCAGGCCGCCTCAGGCGAGACCGTGGTCCGCCCGGCCTACCCCATGATTGTGTTCCGTACGCCCAAGGGCTGGACTTGCCCCAAGCACATCGACGGTAAGAAGACCGAGGACTCCTGGCGCGCGCATCAGGTGCCGCTGGCGAGTGCCAAGGACACCCACGAGCACTTCCGCGTGCTGCGCGAGTGGCTGCGTTCCTACAAGCCCGAGGAGCTCTTTACGCCCGAGGGCCAGGTGCGCCCCGAGGTGACGGCCTTTATGCCGACCGGCGAGTTGCGCATCGGCGCCAACCCCAACGCGAACGGCGGTAAGGTGCGTCGCGAGCTCGAGCTGCCCGATATTCATGCCCACGAGGTCCCCATCGCAACTAAGGGTCATGGCTGGGGCTCCACCGAGGCCGCCCGCGTCTTTGGTGAGTACACTGCCGACGTTCTGGCCAAGAACATGGATGACTTCCGCATCTTCGGTCCCGACGAGACCGCGTCCAACCGTCTGCAGGCTGCCTACAAGGTGACCAAGAAGCAGTGGGACGCCGGCTTCTACGAGGACGAGGCCAACGACGAGCTGCTGGCAGGCTCCGGTAAGGTTGTCGAGCAACTTTCCGAGCACCAGTGCGAAGGCTTCCTCGAGGCCTACGTGCTCACCGGCCGCTCCGGTGTGTGGAGCTCCTACGAGAGCTTTGTCCACGTGGTCGATTCCATGGTCAACCAGCACTGCAAGTGGCTCGAGGCCACCAAGCGCGAGATTCCGTGGCGTGCCCCCATCAGCGGCCTTAACATTTTGCTGTCGAGCCATGTCTGGCGCCAGGACCACAACGGCTTCTCTCACCAGGACCCCGGTTTTATCGACCTGCTGCTCAACAAGGCCAACGATACGCATATCGTGAATGCATACTATCCGGCTGACGCCAACATGGCGCTTGCCGTGGCCGAGCGCGTCTACCAGTCCACCGACTGCGTCAACGCCATCTTCTGCGGAAAGCAGCCTGCTCCGACCTTCCAGACGGTCGACGAGGCCAAGGCGGAGCTCGCCGAGGGCGTTGCGACGTGGGAGTGGGCATCGACCGCCGACTCACTCGCCGAGGCCGACGTCGTGGTCGCCACGTGCGGCGACGTGCCGACGCTCGAGGCTCTTGCTGCAACCGATATGCTGCGCGGGCTGGGCATTAAGGTGTGGTTTGTCAACGTGGTCGATCTGCTCAAGATCCAAAACGTCTGCGAGAACGACCAGGCTATCAGCGACGAGCGCTGGGCAGAGCTGTTCGGCTGCGGCGAGAAGCCCGTGCTCTTCGCGTTCCACGCCTATGCCGGCACGATTCGCCGTCTGATCTGGAACCGCTCCGGCCACGATGCCTTCCGCGTCCACGGCTACGAGGAGAAGGGTTCCACGACCACGCCGTTTGACATGCTGCGCCTGAACAACATGGATCGCTGGGCTTTGGCTGCCGACGTGCTGCGCATGATCGACGCTGATAAGTTTGCCGAGCAGATTGATAAGTGGGAGGCATTCCGCACCGAGGCCTTTGAGTTCGCGTGCGACGAGGGCTACGATCACCCGGCCTTTACCAGCTGGGTCTGGCCCGACGCCGCAGCCGCATCTGCTGCCGACGGCGCGCTCTCCGCAACGCAGCTTACTGCCGGCGACAACGAGTAGGTAGGCATCCGGGACGGTCTCGCGC
>CAUCTV010000052.1 GCA_958445895.1 uncultured Collinsella sp. | reverse complement strand
TGAATTACTTGACCTGCCGTTAACCCATTTTCACCCTTACCCCATTATCGGAACCGAGCTGAGGAAGGCAGCGTAGGAGAATCGCGATTACGAATTTACGCACCGCTTAGGACTTGACCCAACAATGGCCTACTTCGGCAAAGAAACCCCTTCAATCTTGTCCCACAAAACATCAAACACCCTACCCGGATGCTTGAAAAACGCCCGATACAGAACCTGTCGAACCGCCTCGACGCAGGAAGCGGCAACATACACGCCGGTCACCACGAGCACCACCGACAGCAGTCCCCACGCTGGGTGGCAGTGGGAGAACACAAGCAAGTTCTTCCACAGCAGCTCCTGCATGTACGCGCTGTCCGTGGCAAGGTACACGCCAAACGACAACGTGGCCAAGTAATTGACAACAGGCCAATGCGCAGGTTGAGCGTTAAAGACAAACAAGCACACCGGAAGTGCGATCGTAAGCGACAAGAGGCTTGCGGGATTAGTCACCACCGATTCGTACACGTTGGAAGCGAAAGCGCTCAAAAGGAGCACATCCTTTTGAGCCACAAAGTAGCAAACATACACAGCAACGTACGAAAGAACGGGCAGCACCAAAACCCTCGCACCCGCCCCACCGCGATAATGCCACTTAAACCAACACGTCACGCACGCGATCACGACCGTCTGACCCGTCAGGGAGGAAACAAAGCCACCAATTGTCGAATACGGCACAACGGGCAAGACCCCATATAACACGACCAGCAGCATACAGAGCTCACCCAGTCGCCGGCTCGTCAAGGTACGCAACCCGTCGAACAGATAGGGCGCCACAAGAATCAGCAAAATATACACCGTAGGAAACCACCACAGAGAGGCGAGCGGAGCAAAGACGGCAGCCATTAGCTCTTCAGCTTGCAGACCATCCCCCGCCTTAAACACGCCGAAGTACAGGACGAGTGGCACACTATAAAAGAGCATTTGCCCCAGCAGGGTCCAAGCCCTTCGCAGCTGACCCTTAAGTGTCAGTTGCGCGTCGGCCAGGTACCACACCGTAATGATAAAAAACACGGCAACGGCAATACGCCCCGAAGGGTACAACACGCCATGCAGCACCATGCGTGCAACGGTCCCGGGGAAAACGGAAATAGGCTCAGCATTATGAATCACGAAATGATGAGCTACTATGAACCACATCGAGATGATGCGCAGAAGCTCAACCTTTGAATTGCGCTCTTTTGATCGTCCCAAACTCTCCCCCATCAACCGTGCAACTTTTATGAGTCGCCAACGTGTCCTGCATACCAACAATTTAGCCAATTACACCTGGAGGGCAAGTTGTGTCACGAAAAGAGGCGTAATTCCCTCCAGGGCCGTCGTCGGCCGTTATCCTACGCGACCTTACCGAGCTTGTCCATGAAGGCGGCCTTCAGCGCGGCAACGGTGGCGCCCCCGACGCGCTTGTGGCGGCACCACTCCGCGACGTTGCGCTCCAGGTGGACTGCTTCTGTCAAGGCTAAACTGAACACCGGGGACTGCAGCGGAAACCCCGGACTGTGTTCCTACGCTACAGGACCTAGGCTTCTTCGGAACTGCATCGGGCTCATATAGCCCAGGTCGCTCTTGCGGCGCTTGTCGCGGTACCAGAACAGATAGGCGTCCGGCATCTCCATGAACTCCCCCATGCCAGCATCGTCCCAGCCCCTTCCGTGGAAGGACTCCACCTTCAGCCTGCCGAAGAAGCCCTCCGCCCTTGAATTGTCGGGTGAGCACCCCTTCCTCGCCATCGAGCGCACGATGCCGTGCCCATCGCAGATGGCGATCCAACCGGGCCACCGGTAATGGCTGCCGCGGTCGGAGTGCACCCAGTGGTGCTCACCATACGCAAGCTGCGAGCAGGCCCGCAGGAGCGATGAGTTGGCAAGCACCGCGTTCGGGGGCGTGCCGATGGACCAGCCGACGGGCATTCCGTTGAAGCAATTGATCGCCGGCGAGAGGTGCACTTGCCGGCGGGGATGCGGAATTCCGTGATGCCTGTGACCCACAGCCCGTTTGGCTGGCCGCGAAGCGGTGTCTGCCCCTCTCGTCCAGGCAGGTGTTCCCAGGCGCCACGTAGACCTCGCCCACGTACGGGCTGTACCTGCGCCTCCTCCGCGGCGCGCAGGCGACCAGCCCCTTTGAATTGCCCATGGAAGGAGAAGACCTATGGGCATCAACTGGAGGGTCCGCACGAAGCCGCTGGCGTTCTGGCTGGGCATCGCGGGCGCGGCGGCGACACCGGTGCTCGCGTACCTGGGACTCGGCTACGAGGCCATTCCACGCGCATGGGCGGCCCGCGGCGCGACCGACCCAGCTCGGCACCCGGAGCGAACGCAAGTTCGGCGCGGGCGGCCCCCGACGGGTGAGCACGTGGCAGTGGTTGCTCCGCTGGGGGGGGCATAATAATGAACGGTTGGCCTGCGTCCCGTGGCGGTTGCTGCAAAGGCTCCGCTTGGGAACAGATGCAATATTGCGTCCGCACCTTCTGTTAGAATTGTTCACTAGTGTTTTATGCTGCGGTTTTCTGATCCGCCGGCATGGGCTAAGGGGTGTTTTTTGGCTGTACAGGGTAAATCAAAGGAGCGCGTTCAGGACGTTGGCGAGGTCTTCACCAACGAGTGCGAGGTGAACGCCATGCTTGACATGGTGAAATCCGAGACGGAGCGCATCGACTCCCGGTTCCTGGAGCCGCCGTACGACAACGGCAACTTCCTCGCTGAGGTGCTGCGACGCAAGCTTTCCGTGGTGGCCTCGCGCTACCGCAAGAGCGCGACCGACTGCATACACGGTGCCGTCGCGGCGAGAAAGGCTGGCGCAGAGAAGCCGAAAACCGCGGCCGACAGCGGCGCGGCCGGCGTCGAACAAGGCCCAGTTGAACGCACTGGGAGCCGGGTGCAAGGTGCGCCACAAGGCATGGGGCGCCGGCACCGTGACGAGGATAGACGGCGGCTCGATCTACGTGAGCATCGGGGGCAAGGAGCGGATGTTTCAGTTCCCGGGCGCGTTCGAGCAGGAGTTCTTGAGTTTATTGGGAGCATGCATGTCTGACAACGCAATAAACATACCGGGCAACGTGTCCTCCGATATGCAGAAAGAATCCTCCAAACCCCTTTTTACCTTGCAGAGGGGTGCAACAAGGCGTGAGGTAAACGCGGTAGAAGCCAGACATTTTGTTCAAGGCATTCTTTCCAGGTCGATTAACCTAGCCACGCTTATCGGCTCTGGCGCATCTACTCCGGCCATTCCCCTGATGGGTGAAACCTTCAGGAACTTGCGAGCGGACCTCAAGCTCAACGATCCCGATCTATCTATCCTTCTGGAAAGTCGGATAACTAAAATTGCCTGTCGAGATAACGAAGACCCTGCGAAGTACTCGAACATAGAGAACCTCCTCTCGTGGCTGAGTCAGCGCATCGAGGGCTCTCTAGATAGCGCCGATGACGACAAGAGGGTTTCCGATGCAGTTCGCAAGGCCTTTCTCGAGTCCGTCGACATCAAATACAGCGCGGAGCACTCCGACGTCCTTGATAGCTATCGTAAGTTTGTTCAGGGACTTGGCGTATCGCGACAGATCCTTGCGCGCGGTGGTCAAGCTGCCTTCGACGTCGTTAATCTCTTCACAACAAACTACGACCTATTTCATGAGATGGCCCTTGAATCGAGCGGCTACGCCTATGTGGACGGGTTCTCGAACGGGCTGATACCCACATTCAACCCGCGGGAATACCATCGCAGGCCGATTGACCTCGACGAGAGATTCAGGGATCACTACGAACCGGTGAACCCCTTCTTTCGCCTTTACAAGATGCACGGGTCCATCAACTGGAGGATTTATGACGGAAACGTCGTAAGGGTCCCCAGGTTTCCCGACATCACCGACGAGTACCAAGGCGACAGACAACTTATCGCCCCGATGACTTCCAAATACGCCTTGACCCAGGGCTCCCCCTATAGCGATATGTTCCGCGAGTTCGTAAATGCCCTCGCCGTCCCCAACACAGTCCTTCTGACTTGTGGATTCAGCTTCGCGGACTCTCACATATCAAACCTTATCAGCCAGGCTCTTGCGAGGCCCGATTTCACGCTCCTCGCCTTTATCGGCAACCCGGCAGAAGCAGATGTCGGTTCCCCTACACGTGTGTTCTACGATAAGGCAGGTGGCGCGAACACCTATTTCGTATATCCAAGTGAAAGGGAACTGGACCGCAAGCGCCCGCTATACTTCTCGGAATTTGCTGACTTTATCGGGCCCGAGATCACCTTCGGAGACGATGTGGCATCTGGATCTTTGGGGCTTGGTGACAAGAATGACTAATGAGGTTCCCAATCCGGGTTGGCTCATCGGCACCATCTGCTATATGGATCAGGAGAAGATAAGACTACGCGCATCACGTTCCGACTTTTCAGACCGGATGCTCGATGGCGAGCCAAGGCATCTAAACGGGCTCAATCAATATCTCTTTTCCTATCTCTCTATCTCGACAAAGATCATTTTTCGCGTGACTTCCGTAGAAGAGGCCGAGAGGCCGTATTCCGACCAGCCTTCGTCGAGGTTTAGCACGAGCTATATCTTCACCGCCGTCCCCATTGGAGAGATTGAAGGATCTTCCTACGTGCCCGGCGTAGTTGACCTCCCCATGGTCGGCTCCAATGTCTATGCCTGCGATGAATCAATCCTCAAGAGGGTCTTTTGCGTGCGGGAAGGAGTCGAGATTGGGTCCCTCGCTGGGTACGATTCAGTAAGACCCACTTTTGATATCGATTCCCTGTTCTCTGGTCATCTCGCTATTCTCGGTAATACCGGCTCGGGAAAGTCCTCAACCGCGCGGCTCCTGCTTGATAGGGCGGCATCGCTCTTAGATGCCGAGGACGCGCTCGATGCAGAGCCCCGATTCTTCGTCTTCGATCTGCACGGCGATTATGACTTTCTCACGCGCGGCGGTTACGGCTGCACGAGACGAATCGGCGCTGATGAGTACCACCTCGCGCCCGGAGAGTTGTCGATGGATGACTGGTCAGCTATTCTCGACCCCTCGCGACGCATCCAGAAACCTCTGCTTGAGAGGGCCGTGAGATACTCCCACCTCAACGAGGAGGGCAAGAAGAAGCTATTTGCTGCCTTTGCATATACCGCAATTCGGGACACGAGCATCGATAGCCACGCAGCGAGGAAGTTTCAGGTCTCAAAGTATTACCAGCCGATTGAGGGAGAACTTAACAAGATTCTCGAACGCGAGTCCGGACCTTTCTCTCGCCCTCAGACCGCTCATAACCTGTTAGTGTCTTTCAACCTGGAATACGGAAACATATCGAAAGATGTCGTCGAAGGGCTTGAGTCCCTTTTGAAGGAGTTCATCGAGGACGAATACATGTCCGATGGACTTCCCAATATCGAACGCATCTTATGTGAGTACGAAAAACCTAAAAGCGAGGTCTCAATCTCTGACGTCGTTGATGCGCTTGACTTCGTGTTCGACGAAGAAGAAGTGCGGGGCAACCGTCAGATAAGGTCGTATTCAGAGGGGCTGGTTACTCAGCTTAGAAACCTTAGGGAAAGGTATTCGCAAGACCTCTTCTCACTTGAGCGGGGCGAGTCAATTGCTGCCCTCTTAAACAAGGGGCATGGCATTCTTGTGCTAGACGTATCTCAGATAATCGACGAGTCAGGATTGAAGTTGTTTTCCCACTACGTTGCGCGCACCCTCTTTCAGGCTAGCCTAGATGCAGGAAGAGGCTCCTCGACACCCATCTATCTCATTTTTGACGAGGCGCATCGCTATATCAGGGATGCAGACCTGACAGACGACTCAGTGTTCAATCGAATTGCACGGGAGGGCCGTAAGTTTGGCATTTACCTTACCGCCATCAGCCAAATCCCCAGTGAGCTTTCCCGCGTCGTGCTCTCTCAGACGGGAACCTTCATAATCCACCGCATTCAGAACTCTTACGACCTCGATTACGTTCGCCGCAATATCCCTTCCATATCAAATGGCCAGGTCATGCGCCTTCCCGCATTCGCCCCGGGAACCGCGACCGCGCTGGGAAGCTCCATTACGGTGCCCCTTGAACTACAGATAGACGATGACTTTGCCGACGAGACGCCAACGATCCGGATGATGAAGAGCAATCGGATTCGATAAAGCTATTTGTGGCCGGCCCGGAGAATGCCCGCAACGGAGACGTTGTGGGCATTTCCTTTTGCCCGCTCGGGGCATGGGAGTCATACGTGGGTGAGTAGGATGGTAAGCCGCAGGGCAGCAAGGGCAGCCGGAGGAGCCGCAGGAGCAGGCGCCGCAGGTAGAGGCGGTGTCGAACTACTGCGAGCTTCTCAACCGGCGGGACGCGCGCTACGCCTAGCAACAAGCCAGAACAAGCACAGTAATTTTCAGCGCACCATACACGCACTCGCTGCTAAGGTTCGGCCCCAGCCACGGATCACCCGTCAAGAAGAACTCCAGCCAGTGCTGCATAAACAGTGCCTGCTCGCGCTTCCAACGGCGCAGCTTTTCCTCGCTGGCCTCTTCCCTGCTGCGCGAAGTGAACTCGTAGTGGTGCAGCTCAGCATAAGGTGTAAAGATGGTGCGGTAGCCCCCATACGCGCAGGCAAAAATCCGCATCGTTAAAACCGACGGCAAACTTCTCGTCGCAGCCTTCAACCCGTTCATAAACGTCGCGACGGACCATCTGGCAGGCGCCCGTAACGGCGCTGAAGTTGCCCGGGTGCACGGCACGGGCAAGATATCCCTCGCGCTTTGCCGAAAAGTCCCAGTTGGCATGGGCAAGGGCGCCGCGCACGCCGACCACAATGCCAGCTAGCTGAACCAGATGGCCAGCAAAGTAGAGCTTGGCACCCACTAAAGCCCATTACTTGCTCAGGATGACCAGGAAGGTCAAGAGAAGTAGGAGAAGGATAATCCTATCCATCTGGCTACCCCCTGCCTTGTAGAACCGCGGCCCGGAATACAGCTGGCTTCGGAGAACAAGGCAGAGGACGACACACCGCCGCGTCCAGCTAAAATTTAAACAGAAATACGTACGCATGTTCGCGTTTCGTGGTACACTGTATCTACCAGAATAAGACAGAGTGAAAGTCGCTTCGGAGGCCCCCAATGGTACGAAGCGCCGGCGCCGCGGATCCCCGCTGCCCCGACCCTGGCTTAGCCGGCGCACGCGACGCCGACTGACCGGCGGGATGCCGGTTGAAGCTACGCAATACCGGCATGTTGAAACCACTCGTCCTCCGGCGTGCGGATCATAGCATGTCGACTAAACCGAAGGGGCATACATCATGGACAATTCCAACGCAAGCCAGCAGATCGCTTTGTACGAGGACCCCGACCACGCAGTCCACCTTGACGTGCGCGTCGACGGCGATACGGTCTGGCTAACCCAGCAGCAGATGGCGACGTTGTTCGGGCGCGGAGTGCCGACTATCTCCAAGCACATTCATTCCGCAGCAAAGGAAGAGCTTGCCGGAATTCGAACTATTTCATTTTTTGAAATAGTTCGCTTAGAGGGAACAAGAACGGTCAAACGTCAGGTCGAGCACTACAACCTCGACATGATCATCTCGGTTGGCTACCGCGTGAAGTCTCAGCAGGGCGTGTACTTCCGCCGGTGGGCAAATGGCGTGCTCAAGCAGCATCTACTCCAGGGATACTCCATCAACCAAAAGAGACTCGAGGCGCTCGGAACGGTCTTCAAGGTCCTCGAGAGGTCGAGTACTCCGGAACTCTCCGGTGCGGCAGAAATTCTACAGAAGTACCTTCCGAGCCTGACTCTGCTCGATGAATACGACACGGGAAGGATGAAGGCGCCCCGGGGCAACGAGCCCAACTGGGAGCTCGGTTACACCGAAGCCCTCGAAGTCATCCGCAGCCTACCGTTCTACTCGTCGTCCACCCTGTTCGGACGAGAGCGGGACAACCAGTTCGCCGGAATCATCAGCGCCCTCTATCAGGGCTTTGGCGACCAAGACCTATATCCCTCCGTTCAAGCAAAGGCCGCCAACCTTCTCTACCTCGTAGTGAAGGACCATCCATTCTTGGATGGCAACAAGCGCTCTGCAGCGGCGCTCTTCATTCACTTCCTCGACAAGAACGGGATACTGCGCAACGGCGAAAGACTCCGCGTGGAGGGCAACGCGCTCGCGGCCATGACGCTCATGATTGCCCTCTCTGACCCAAGCGAGAAGGACTCCATGGTTACGCTGGTGGAGAATTTCATCGCGTAGCGCCTTCGCCCGAGCACCAGAATCGACGTTCCTTCATATAGCAGATGCAAACGAGGAAAGGGCCATCAAAGTAAGGCACCGTCATGGCGAGGGAGGTGCCGCAATGAGTCGTTCCATGAAAAGCCATATAAGCCTACAATTGTCATCAGATGTAGGCTTATATGGCTTTCGAGGGGAGGCCGGCATGGTGATCACCTACCGGGAGGCGCTGGCTGAACTCGGGAGCAGGTACCGCGTTCGCAAGGCGGTGTCGGAAGGGACGCTCCACCCCGTCGGCCGAGGGATGTACTCGACCAACCGGGACGAGGACGCCCTCGCCGTGATCGCGAAGCGCTACCCCGGGGGCATCCTGACCGGGCAGACCGCGCTCTACGCCCACGGGCTCGTGACCGCGCCCCCCGACCGGATCGACCTGGCCACGAAGCGCGGTGGGACCAAGATACGCGACGCCGCCGTGCGCCAGCACTTCATCCCGGAGGGATGGCTGGGCGTCGGGAGGTCGACCGTCTCGGTGGACGGGACCGAGCTTGCCGCTTACGACCCCGAGCGCATGCTCCTCGAGCTCATGCGCTCGCGCAACAAGCTGCCCTACGACCTCTACCGGGAGGCCGTCGCCTCGTTCCGCAGGCGGTCGGAGCGGCTGGACATATACAGGCTGCAGGACTACGCGGAGGCAATCCCGCACGGCGAGGCACACCTCGAGCGCGCCATGGAGGAGGTATTTGTTAGCGCTACTGTAAAAACAACCATTTTGACCAACGCTCAATAACCAATCAT
>CAUCTV010000051.1 GCA_958445895.1 uncultured Collinsella sp. | reverse complement strand
CCGATATGACCAGTGAGCTCGACGGCGACATGACCCGCGTGGAGCGCGGCGAGGATACCGAAGAGCATGTCGTGACGCACTCGCGCGCGCTGCTGGCCGGCGTGCTCGACGAGCTGCTCAAGCACACGCAGGAGCTGGGCGACGCCATCAGCGACGCCGTCACGGCCGATGCGCGCGTGGGCGCCTGCCCCAAGTGCGGCAAGGACTTGGTTATGAAGACGAGCGCCAAGACCCGCGGCAGCTTTATCGGCTGCATGGGATGGCCCGACTGCGATGTGACCTATCCGGTGCCGAGCGGCGTCAAGGTGAGCCCGCTCGAGGGCGAGGCTGCCGTGTGCCCCGAATGCGGCGCACCGCGCATTAAGTGCCAGCCGTTCCGCCAGAAGGCTTTCGAGATCTGCGTGAACCCCACATGCCCCACCAACTACGAGCCCGACCTTAAGGTGGGCGAGTGCAAGGTGTGTGCCGAGGCCGGACGTCACGGCGACCTGATCGCGCACAAGAGCGAGAAGAGCGGCAAGCGCTTTATCCGCTGCACCAACTACGATGACTGCGGCGTGAGCTATCCGCTGCCGGCGCGCGGCAAGCTCGAGGCGACGGGCGAGACCTGCCCCGAGTGCGGCGCCCCCATCGTGGTGGTCAACACGGCGCGCGGTCCGTGGCGTATCTGCGTCAACATGGACTGCCCGACCAAGGAGAAGAAGCCCGCCCGCGGTCGCAAGACCACAACCAAGGCGAGCACGGCAAAGAAGACGACGGCTAAGAAAGCCACTGCCGCCAAGAAGACGACCGCGAAGAAGTCGACTGCCAAGAAAGCAGCCGCCGACAAGTAACGGCGCAGTCGAAACATTGCCCAAAAAAACGAGCGAGGACCCCGCGATCCTCGCTCGTTTTTTTGACCGGCAGTTAGGGACGTTCCTTTTCTGCCGGCAGTTTAGGAACGTCCCTAACTGCCGGCTCGGGAACGACAAAGCGCTAGTTCACCTCGACAGGCTTAGCGCCGGGATAGCGCTCCTCAAAGTCTAGGCGGTACTTATTGTCATTGGTGCCCGCCACGTTGTCGCGCGACAGCGGCGCCACGATCTCATTCTTGTGGTCCGCAGGCTTGGCGTATTTCAGGCTGATCTCCCAGGCATCACAGATTGCGTCAATGCGGTGATCCAGGTCGTCGTACAGGGCGATGATATCCTTCCAGGAGCTGTAGTTCTTGGAGCTCGTCGGGACGTCCAGGTCCTCGACGATGTCGTAATACTGCTCGATGGTGTCCTCCGTGCGCTCGGCGACGTCGGCGAGATTTTGACGGGTGGTTCGATCCTCTTCCAGATAGTTGCCGTTGAAGTTCTGCGCGCAGCCACGGACCTGGCTGTCGAGATCTTCGAGCAAGTCGTAGTATTCGCTCAGGCGACGGTAGAGGTTCTGCTCGGAGAGCGTTGCTTCGCCGCCATCCTCGTCGTCATCGTCATCATCGTCGTACAGGCTGTTGGGATTGCCGAGAGGCTTTAGGTCATCGTCGTCGACGTCATGGTGCAGCTTAGCTACCTCGGCAGTCGTCTGCGTGGCGGCGTTGTCGAACGGTCTGATCGCAAAGAAGATGACCAGGGCGATGATGATCGCCACCAGCACAACGATAACGGCGATAAGCGGCCCGGTGCCGCTCTTTTTGGGAGCGGGGGTCTGTGGCGAAGCGGGCGCGTATGCGGGAGCCGGCTGCTGTTGGGGCGAGCCGCTCGCGACGGGTATGCGCTGCGTGGTCTCGACGGCTTCGGTCCTTACGGCGGGGTCGGGGCTATAGGCGAGGGGGTCGTCCGCCTTGGCTTGCGGCGTATCAAGGGAGCCGGTCTGCTCAAAAGCGGGCTGGCTATCGCTCGCGGCTGTTTGCTCAACGGGTGCACCGCACGAGGTGCAGAACTTGGCATTATCTTCAAGAAGCTTGCCGCACGAGGCGCAATACCGAGACATTGCCACTCCTTTCGCCACATTTCAATGTAATACGACGATTATACCCAGCATCCAAAATTCCCCATCATACGTTGCGGTGAAATAGGGACTGTTTGGCGATCTCAGAGCTTCAATCAGTCCCTATTTCACCGCAACTTTGGAAAGGCGCCTTTAGCCATTGGGGACGCGCCGAGCACTGGGGTATCATGGCTTAGTTGATATATCTGCATTTACGCGCCTTGTAGGAAGGGGCTGCGCCCATGGCTTTTGAGCCTGCTCAACATAGCTTTATCACGCTCGAGGGCGTCGACGGTGCCGGCAAGTCCACGCAGGCGCGTCTGCTTGCCCGCGCGCTCGATCTTGCCGGCTACCAGGTTGTGAGCCTGCGCGAGCCGGGCGGCACCGCCATCAGCGAAAAGATTCGCGCTTTGCTGCTCGACCCCGCCAACACGGCGATGGGAGACACCTGCGAGCTGTTGCTCTACGAGGCGGCGCGTGCCCAGCTGGTGCACGAGGTCATCGCGCCCGCCCTTGCGGCCGGCAAGGTGGTCCTGTGCGATCGCTTCTACGATTCCACGACCTGCTACCAGGCATTTGCCGATGGCCTCGATCGCCAGATGGTGCGCGACGCCAACAACCTGGCCGTCGCGGGAACGCACCCGGCACTCACACTCGTCTACCACATCACGCCCGAGCAGGCGGCGCTGCGCATGGCGGCCCGCGGTGCGACCGATCGCATGGAGGCCAAGGGCATGGCCTTCCAGGAGCGTGTCTATCAGGGATTTTGTGCCATTGCCGCCGAGGAGCCAGACCGCGTAAAGCTCATCGACGCCACTGCGACCGTCGAGGAAGTCTTCGAGAAGACGGTCGAGCAGGTTCGCGCGTATGGTCTCGACATTCCGCAGGAAGCCGTTGCCGCCGCGCTTGCCAAGGAGGCCGAGTAGCATGGCCCCCGCTCAGGCAAGCCTGCTGGCCAAGCTCGACACCCAAGAGCGCGTGCGCGACTTTTTGACCAATGCCGTCGCTAGCGGTCGCGCATCGCACGCCTACCTGTTTTTGGGCGCGCCCGGCGCGGGCAAGCTCGACGCCGCGTGGGCGCTTGCCCAAGCCTTCCTGTGCGAGCAGGACGGCTGCGGCGCATGCGACAGCTGCGTGCGCGTTGCTCGGCATACGCATCCCGACGTGCACTATTACACGCCCGAGAGCGCCACGGGTTACCTCATTGCCCAGACCCGCGAGCTGCTCGATGACGTGCCGCTGGCGCCCATCCGTGCCAAGGCCAAGGTCTATATCATCGACCGTGCCGAGCAACTGCGTGCCAACACCGCCAACGCACTGCTCAAAACGCTCGAGGAGCCGCCCGAGGGCGTCATGTTCATCCTGTTGGGTACCTCGGCAGACGTGATGCTGCCCACCATCGTGAGCCGCTGCCAGTGTGTGCCGTTTCGGCTGGTGTCTCCCACCGTGGCCGCGCAGGCCGTGAGCCGCGCCACCGGGCAGGATCCCGCGCGCTGCCGCATGGCCGTCGCCGTGGCGGGAAGCCCCACGCGTGGTATCGAGTTCCTCAAGAGCGCCGAGCGCCAGGACGCCCGTCGCCAGATGATCCGTGCCATCGACTCACTCATTGCCGCCGACGAGGCCGACGTGCTCAGTCGCGCCAAGTCGCTCATCGTCGCCGTCAAGGCGCCGCTCGCCGAGGTCAAGTCCACGCAGGAAAAGGTACTCGAGCAAAACGCCGACTACCTGTCGCGTGGAGCATTGAAGCAGCTTGAGGACCGCAACAAGCGCGAACTCAACGCGCGCGAGCGTTCGGGTATCATGGAAGCGCTGGCGAGCGCGCGGACGCTCATGCGCGACGTGCTGCTGACACTTCAGGACGAGGCAGCCGACGTGGTGAACGAGGACGTGCGCGACACGATCGGTCGGCTTGCCGCCGCGACCAATGTTGCGGGTGCCACCCAGGCGCTCGAGGCGGTCGCGACCGCCGAGCGCAACATCGCCAGAAACGTTACTCCCCAGCTGGCCATCGAGGTCATGCTGTTCGATATCAGGAAGGCACTGAAATGCCGTTAGTCGTACCCGTTAAGTTTACCTACGCCTCGCGCGACCTGTGGTTCGACCCGCAGGATCTGGATATCCTCGAGGCCGATTATGCTATCTGCTCCACCGAGCGCGGAACCGAGATCGGCTTGGTCACGGCCGATCCCTTCGAGGTGCCGCAGGACGAGATCGGCCAGCCGCTCAAGCCCGTGCTGCGCGTGGCGAGCGACATCGACCTGCAGCTTGCCGATGATCTGGCCATCCAAGGCGACGAGGCCATGGTCGATTTCCGTCGCCTGGTCAAGGAGCTCGACCTCGAGATGAAGCCGGTCGGCGTCGAGTACCTGTTTGGCGGCGAGAAGGCCGTGTTCTACTTTGCGGCCGAGGAGCGCGTCGATTTTCGTCAGCTCGTCAAGGATCTGTCCTCGACGCTGCACATTCGCGTCGACATGCGCCAGATCGGCGTGCGCGACGAGACTCGCCTGGTGGGCGGCTATGCCCAGTGCGGCCAGGAGCTCTGCTGCACGCGCTTTGGCGGACAGTTTGAGCCCGTCTCGATCCGCATGGCAAAAGAGCAGGACCTGCCGCTCAATTCCTCCAAGATCAGCGGCGTTTGCGGCCGCCTGATGTGCTGCCTGCGCTATGAGTTCGAAGCGTACAAGGACTTTAAGAGCCGTGCGCCCAAAAAGAAGACGCTCATCGATACGCCGCTCGGCAAGGCGCGTATTCAGGAATATGACACGCCGCGTGAGCAGCTGGTGCTGCGCCTGGAGAACGGCAAGGTCTTTAAGGTCAACCTGGCCGATATGACCTGCTCGGAGGGCTGCAAAAAGAAGGCCGCCGAGCAGGGCTGCAACTGCCGCCCCGACTGCGTGACGCACGACGTGCTCGAGCGCATCGAGTCGCCCGAGATGCGCCTGGCGCTCATGGAGCTCGACCGCGAGAACGGCGTCGACGTGGGCGATGGCCTGTCGAGCGCCGACCGTCTTGCTGGCACGTCGATGCCCAAGCGCCGTCGTCGCGATGCTGAATCCGATGCTCGCGCCGGTCAGGGGCAGGGCGAGGGCCGTGGCCGCGGAAAGGGCCGTGGCAATGCCGCAACGCCCGAGGCCGAGGAGGCCGCTGGTGGCCGTCGTCGTCGCAAGCGCGCGGGCTCGGGTGATGCTACCGAGGCTGCGGCCGCGGGCAAGAACGTTTCCCGCGAGCGCGAGGCTCAACAGCCCCAGCAGCAAAACCGCGGCGGTGGCATGAACCCCACGCGCCGTCGCCGCCGTCACCTGTCGAGCGAGGAGCGCGAGGATGCCTTCCGCGCTGCAGCTGCTCGCGAGGCTGGTGCCGCTTCCAAGGGTCCCTCGGCCTCCGATGCGCCTGCCGACAAGGGCGGCAAGTCACGTGGCGAGGAGGAGCGCGCCCCGCGTCCGCGCCGTCGCCATTCCTCGGGCGCGCAGCAGAAGCCCTCAGTGCCCTCCGTGGCCGATCAGGTCTCGGATGGCGAGGTCAAGGTCACGCGCCGGCGTCCCGGAGATGGCGGGGGAGCGGCTGCCAAGGCTTCGCGTGGCGCGGCTCGCGACGAGCGCGAGCCGCGCGAGGATCGCGGTGGCGAGGGCTCGGCCGACCAGGGTCAAAAGCGCCGTCGTCGTCGCCGTTCCCGCAAGCCGCGCCAGGATGGTGGCGAGGGCTCGACCCCGTCTTCGGCCGCACCACAACCGCCCGCCGGCGAATAACGCCCGCGAGCGGATTTAACCCGCCTTACCCCAATCGCGTCGGGGTACCATAGCGCTGAATCAACAACCCTCCCTGCGACCGAATGTAGGGAGGGTTGTGTCTTGAAGAGCCATCTGAACAAATTGAGCCGTCTGCAGGGTGCCGGCGCCCTACCGTTTGCGGACGAATTGCTGCCGTTTGCCGAGCGGGCGGCACGCGAGGCACTCGAGGCATTGTCGCCAACACGATGTGCCGGCTGCGAGCGCGCCGGTGCGCTTATTTGCCAAGACTGCCTGGCCGCGCTCACGCTCATCGACCCACGTCATAGCTGCACCCGATGCGGCGCCCCGTTTGGGGATTTGCTGTGCACTGAGTGTTCGGTCGAGGGCACGTCCTCGGCAATGGCGGAGGCGCTCGACCGCTGCCTGGCGTGCTCCGTCTATGCGCATCCGCTGCCGCGCATCATTAAAGCGTACAAGGACGCGGGCGAGCGACGCCTGGCGCCGTATCTGGCGGAGCTGCTCTACGACACCGCCCTGCATGCCCAGGTCGTAGCGCCCGATCGCTTAGGAGGTGTGCTGTCCGGTGCGGATGCGGTGGTGTTTGTGCCTGCGACGGCGGCAGCGTTTCGGCGGCGTGGCTTTGATCATATGGAGGCCATTGCGCGCCCATTTTGCGAGCTGTCGGGCGTTCCCCTGCTCGATGCCCTCGTCAAGTACGGGCATGGCGACCAGCGCGAACTCGGTCGTGAGGAGCGTCGCGAGCGTGCCCAAGGCATGTACGAGACGGTTGAGGACGTGCGCGGCCGCCGTCTACTGCTTATCGATGACGTTATCACCACGGGCGCGACCATGGCAGCGGCCTCGGCGGAGCTCAAGCGTGCCGGCGCTGCGGCAGTCGATGGCCTTGCTATCGCACGTGTTTGGTAGGGGTGGTTTTGTGGCAGTGAAGATTGAGCGGCGCAACGAGCCGACAGGCGAACAGCTAGCGGCTTCCGTAATCCTAACAGGCGCTTCAGCGCTGCGCATGATGCGCGCCGAGCGCCGGCAGATGGGCTATATCAGCTGGAAGGACCTTAATCCCGATGAAGAGCGCCGTGTGCTGCGCACGTCGTCGCCCTCGACCGAGGATATCTATCTTCCTGACTTGGTGCGAATTGGAGCCGCAAGCGGCGAGGTGCAAGAGGATTTGTGCTTGCTGGTGGGATCTGCGGCGCAGCGCCGCCGCATGCCTAGCGTAGGCTGGTCCGTGTGTTCCGGGTTGCCCGCCGGCTCGATTCTAGAGGTGGAACCGGGGGTGTACAGCTTGTCTCCCGAGGCCCTCTGCCTTGCCGTTGCGCGCGAACTTGGCTGTATCCAGGCATTTGCCCTGGCCCAGGAGCTGTGCTCTAAGATTTCACTGAGCGACCGCGGGAAGTATCTGCCTCCCTACACCTCGCCTGTTACGAATAAACTTGCAAAGGACAAGGACCAGCCAGCAGACGTGGGCTACTTTGAAGTCGAGCCGGTGCTGATGCCCGATCGTCTGGCAGATTACCTTGCGGCATGCAAGGGGAATGTGGCCAAACAGCTGCTGCGTCTGTGTCCCTATCTTTCGGAAAACCTGCTCTCGCCCATGGAGTGCATCATGCTCGCCCTGTTTTCGCTTCCGTTTTCCTATGGCGGGTTTGCCTGCGGACCTTTTAAGACCGACTACAAGATCGAGTTCGATGACCGTGCGCAGGCAATCTCGGGGATGCCCCATGCAGTTTGCGATGCATATCAGGAGGCAGCCCGGTTTGACCTGGAATACAACGGTGAGCTGGGCCATTCCTCTCGGAGGGGACGTATCCATGATGAAAAGCGCAACACGGGCTTGATTACTATGGGAATCGAGGTCGCGACGGTCAACAACGAAATGCTCTGTGACATGGAAGCGATGGAAGCGCTCGCATGGCGCATGCACCAGCGTATGCGAAAGCGGTACCGGAATCGTGTCGATGCCCGCAGGAAGAAGCAAGAGGCGTTGCTTAATACGCTGCGGGCGTGTTTTGGGCTTAAGCCGGTCTAATTCACGTCGAAAATAGGGGGTTAATCATATGCCCTGGCCAAAATATGGCAAATATGAGTACTGTCACTAAATCAGTAACAGCAAAATCAAGGAATTTAGGACTCGGAGGCGTCATAAAGTAAGAAGATAATAAACAAATGTAGAATAACTAAGCATCAGGTTGGCGACACTGAGCGCAAAATCTGTCCGAGAGGCTAAAACTGCCTGTTACTAAATTGGTGACAGTACTCATATTTGCCATTTTTTGGCCACAGCACCCTAGGAAGGGTGCCCCGGAGCTCCCCATAGGGGAGCTCCGGGCTTCACAGGGGCACGAATAGCCCACTCCGACCTGCGAAATCTGTACTCGCGATGCGAATGACGCCCCTAACCTTAAACTTTAGCTTGAACTTAGCTATAATGCGCTACGTTCCTACCAGGCTGTGGTTGCGGACGGACGAAATGCCCGTCCTAGTCCAAGACAGACGCGGTCAAAGGGATCCACGTAAGCGACCGCGTGCGCGCGGCGCGATCATGGCGCGTCCTAGATGTAAGCCGCACCGTCCGTTCTACTTTCTTTGGGGCAATACCGCCTCGCGGGCGAGCGGGCCAGTCGTGAAGGTGGCTGCGGCCTCCCGAGCAAACACCCCGGTGCGCAAGTGTGGGGTCAAATACCAGGTCAGCTGGTGGGAACAATCTGATATTCCGCGCATCGCACGGATCGTATACGACACAGAAGGCAGGGTAGTGGACATGGTGAGGGGCAGCTTGATGCACGCGGCTCGGTTAGGTGCTGGGACCGCAGCGGTCATCGCCGTTTTGGGTCTGAGCGGATGCGCGTTCAACCCGCTGTCTACGTTCACGACTCCCACGATCGACCAGATCGAGTACGAGACCGTCACGCCCACGGTGTCGGATGATGCCCTGGTCACCCCCGGTACCCTGACGGTCGCCCTCGATACTTCCGATGCGCCGCAGGCCATGCAGGGCACCGACGGCGAGCTCACGGGGTATGCGGTCGACGCCGCCCGCGCCCTCGCAAGCCGCATGGGCCTTAAGGTCGCCTTTGTCGATGCGTCCTCGGCAGGTTCCGCGCTCGGCGACAAAAAGGCTGATATCTTTATCGGCGAGATCAACTCCACGGACGGGGACGTTAGCTCGCTCGGCACCTGCCTGTACGATGCCGCTTCCGTGTTCGGTAAAACCAGCGATGGTGGGTCGCTAAGCGTTTCCACCGATACCCTTAACACGTCTACTCTGGGTGTCCAGATGTCCTCGGCCTCGCAGGAGGCGCTTGCTAAGCAGAGCATCACCGCCAACCAAAAGACCTACCCCAACATCAACGAGTGCTTTGAGGCGCTCGAGTCCGGCGAGGTCGACTATGTGATCTGCGACTCCACGGCCGGCGGCTACCTTGCACGCCTGATGAGCGAGATCTCCTATGTCGGTGCGCTCGAGGCGCCCTCGACGCTTGGTGTTGCGGGCCTCTCGTCCAATGACGAACTGTGCCGTGCCGTGAG
>CAUCTV010000050.1 GCA_958445895.1 uncultured Collinsella sp. | reverse complement strand
CAAGTACGTCCTGATTCTTTCGGGCGATCACCTGTATCGCATGGACTACCGCAAGATGCTCAAGACGCACATTGAGAACAACGCCGACCTCACGGTGAGCGTTATGCCCGTGCCGTGGGAGGAGGCCAGCCGCTTTGGCATCCTGACCACCGACCCCGAGGACGGCCGCATCACCAAGTTCACCGAGAAGCCCGAGAAGCCCGATTCGAACCTCGCGTCCATGGGCATCTACATCTTCTCGGCCGACGTGCTGATCGATGCGCTCGAGGAGGACGCTCTGGACCAGCGCTCGAGCCACGACTTTGGCAAGGACATCATCCCCAAGCTGCTCGGCGAGAATAAGCGCCTGTACAGCTACGAGTTCCACGGCTTTTGGAAGGATGTTGGCACCATCGCCAGCTTCCACGAGACCTCGATGGACCTGCTGGGCAACAACCCCGAGTTCGATCTGTTTGACAAGAACTTCCCCATCATGTCCAACATCACCACGCGTCCGCCGCACTACATTGGCCCGGACGGCCGCCTGGACGACTGCCTGGTCTCCAACGGCTGCAAGATCTACGGCACCGCTCGCCACTCGATCCTTTCGACCGATGTCATCATCGAGGAGCGCGCCGTGGTCGAGGACTCCGTGCTGCTGCCGGGTGCGCACGTTAAGAGCGGCGCGCACATCTGCCGCGCTATTTTGGGCGAGAACTCCACGGTCGAAGAGGGCGTGAAGCTCGGCTCTGTCGATACCACCAAGGATACGGCCGTCGTTGGAAATGACGTCGTTATCGGGAAGGGGGAATGATCCGATGATCAATCGCAAGGCCATCGGTTATATCACCGCTAACTACTCTTCGACCTACGGCAGCGTGCTGCTCAAGGATCGCCCCATCGCGTCCGTTCCGTTTTTGGGCCGCTACCGCCTGATCGACTTCCCGCTGTCCAACATGATGAATGCCGGCATTAAGACCGTCGGCGTCGTCATGCCGGGCAACTACCGCTCGCTGATCGACCACGTGGGTTCTGGCAAGGACTGGGGCCTGGACCGCAAGAAGGGCGGCTTGTTCATGGTGCCCGGCAACGCGTATGGCACCACCAAGGGCGGCATGCGTTTCCTGCTGCGCGACATCATCTCCAACAAGACGCTGTTCCAGCGCTCGGAGAAGCCCTATGTCGTGATGATGGGCACCAACATCATCTTTAACATGGACCTCAACACCATCATCGAGGCGCACGAGAACTCCGGCGCCCAGATGACCGTAGTGTACTGCAAGGCCACGCGCAACGTCGATGACGAGACCAAGCTCGAGATTAACGAGAACGGCCGCCTGACGGGCGTGAGCGCCGGCGTCGTGTACGGCGACAACGCGTCTATGGACTGCTGCATCGTCAACCGCGAGACGCTGCTCGAGATTATCGACCATTACCAGGCCGCCGACTATCTGGACCTGCTCGAGGCTCTCCAGGGCGACTTTGGCAACATCGACGTGTGCAGCTACGAGTACAAGGGCGAGGTCGTGGGCGTGTTTAGCGAGAAGTCGCTGTATCGCCGCAGCATGGACCTGCTCGACCAGACTGTGGCCGACCAGCTCTTTGACCCCGAGCGCCCGATCCTGACCAAGGCCCACGACGTTCCGCCTTCGCGCTATGCGACCGGCAGCCACGCCTGCAACTCGATCATCTCGGCCGGCTGCATCATCAAGGGCACCGTGCGCAATTCGATCCTGTCGCGCGGCGTCGTGGTTGAGGAAGGCGCTTCGGTGACCAACTCGATCATCAACCAGAGCTGCATCATCAAGAGCGGCGCCCGCGTCGAGAATGCCATTCTGGACAAGAACAACGTGGTTCCCACCAACACCGAGCTTCGCGGCACGCCCGAGAACATCCTGGTGCTGGGCAAGGCTCCGTTAACTTCCGACACCACCATCGTACGTTAACGTTGGCACCGCAACATCGCTCGTAACATGTAGAATAGCCGCCCGGTTAGCGCCAGGCGGCTATTCTCGAATTGCAACATGGGAGACAATATGGCTGATTCCAGCAAAAAGATGCAGATCGTGTTTGCCTCGGCCGAGTGCGCACCGTTTGTGAAGACCGGTGGCCTGGGCGACGTGGCGGGCTCGCTGCCCGCGGCGCTTGTGCGCGCCGGCGCCGAAGTTATCGTGATGGTGCCCAAGTACGCCACCATCAAGGACGAGTACAAGGCGCAGATGGAGCACTTCTCCGACTTTTACGTGAGCCTGGGCTGGCGCAACGAGTACTGCGGGCTCGAGAAGCTCGAGCACGACGGCGTCACCTATATGTTCATCGACAACGAACGCTACTTTGCGCGCGACTATCCGTACGGCTTCTTTGACGACGGCGAGCGCTTTGCGTTCTTCTCCAAGGCCATCACCGAGAGCCTGCAGCACCTGCCGGCCGGCTTTGAGTGCGACATCCTGCACTGCAACGACTGGCAGACGGCACTAGCGCCCGTGTTCTTGCGCGAGTTCTACCAGGGCCTGCCGCTGTATGACCGCGTCAAGACCGTGTTCTCGATCCACAACGTGGCGTTCCAGGGCCAGTTTAGCGACACCGTGATGGAGGACATCCTGGGTGTGGCGCATATTCCCGCTGCTGCCTCGCAGCTGCGTTGCGACGCATGCAGCATCAACTACATGCTGGGCGCGCTGCGCTATGCCGATGCCATCACCACGGTGAGCCCCACCTATGCCAACGAGATCCAGACGCCCGAATTTGGCGAGGGCCTGGACGGTGTGCTGCGCGAGCGCTCCTATGCGCTACAGGGCATTTTGAACGGCATTGACGTGGCAGGCTTTGACCCGGCGACCGACAAGCGCATTGCCGCCAACTACACGGTTGAGGACCGTTCCGGCAAGGCCGTGTGCAAGTCTAAGCTGCAGGAAGAGCTGGGGCTCGAGGTTCGCGACGACCGTCCGCTTATGGTGATGGTCACGCGCCTGACGCGCCAGAAGGGCATGGACCTGGTCATGTACGCGCTCGACCGCATTTTGGCCGGCGGCGTGCAGGTGGCGGTGCTTGGCACTGGCGACCGCGACTACGAGGACGGACTGCGATACTTCCAGGACAAGTACCCCGGCACCATGGCCGCACGCATCGAGTTCGATCCTGCGCTGTCGCAGCGTATGTATGCCGCAGCCGACATGTTCCTGATGCCTTCGAAGTTTGAGCCCTGCGGCCTGTCGCAGATCATCGCCATGCGCTACGGTACCCTGCCCATCGTGCGCGAGACCGGTGGTCTGAAGGACACTGTGATTCCGTATAACGAGTTTACCGGCGAGGGCACGGGCTTCTCGTTCAGCAACTTTAACGGCGACGAGATGGGCGACGCCGTGTTCCGCGCGGCACGCCTGTTCTGGGACAACCGCGATGCCTGGAACCAGCTGGTAACGCAGGCCATGAGCCAGGACTTTAGCTGGACGCGCTCGGCTGACAAGTATCTGGACCTGTACTTCTTTATGCATCCGGATATTGAGAGGCCGGCGGCTGTTGTCGACGAGCCTGAGGCTGTTGCTGAGCCGGTGGCCGCTGAGGAGCCCAAGGCCGAAGAGAAGCCGGTTGAGGCTGAGCCAGCAAAGGCCGAGCCTGAGGTGAAGGCTGAGGTTGCTCACAAGGCAGAGGTCGAGGTCAAGCCTGCTGTAAAGCCCGTAGCTAAGAAGACCGCGACCCGCAAGACGACCACTAAGAAGGCTACGACGACCAAAGCTGCCGCGACTAAAACAACGGCTGCCAAGACAACGACCACGCGCAAGCGCACGACCGCCGCTGCCAAGAAGGCCGCCGAGGCCGAGGCTGCTCCCGAGGTAAAGGCCGAGGTCGCTGAGGCCAAACCGGCCGCCAAGGCTCCGGCAAAGACCGCTGCCAAGAAGACGACCACGACTGCCAAGAAGGCAACAGCTGCCAAGAAGACCACGGCAACGAAGTCGACGGCCGCCAAGGCTACTGCGACCAAGGTCGCTCCGAAGGCTGCCGCAAAGCCCGCCGTCAAGGTCGAGGAGACGCCTGCCGAGCCCAAGGCCGAAGCAGCCGTCGAGGCCAAGCCGACCGCCAAGACCACCACGCGCAAGCGCACGACGACGGCCAAGAAGACCACGGCAAAGGCTGCCGCTCCTAAGGCAGAGGCTATGCCCGCCGCCGTCAAAGAGGAGACCAAGCCCGAGCCGGCATCGAAGGCCGCCGAGGTCAAGGCTAAGACCAAGGCTGCCCCGAAGGCGGAGGCTAAGCCCGAGCCTGCCAAGGAGACCCCGGTCTCCCCTGCCGCTCCGACCGAGAAAAAGGCTCCGACCAAGAAGACTTCCGTCCGCAAGGCAACGGCCACCCGCAAGCGCCGCTAATCCAGACGATCCAAAACCTCATCAAACCCTAAGCAAGGGGCGCTCCAACCGGGCGCCCCTTCTCTGTTAATAGTTGGTAAAACGATTTTCTAGGACAACCGTTCGCCGATGGTAAACGGATGTTGTTTATACAGCCTATGTACAACAGATATACTTACATCCTGTGCGTAAAGCCATGGCCCGCAGGCCGTGATTCTATTGAACTGGATCGTATTATGAGATTGATACACAACAGCCGTCTGCCGCAGTTTCGCACTCCGTTTGGCGCTGTGACCATAGGAACTTCCGTTTCGCTGTCGGTAATTTTGGAGGATGCCGACCCCAACCAGGCAACGCTTACGCTGCGAACCTGGGTCGATGAGATCGGGGAAACTCTGTATCCCATGACGCACGAGGGCGACGGCATCTTTACCGCCGAGCTGGAGTGCACCGAGCCCTGTCTTATCTGGTACAGCTTTATCTGCAATATCGAGGGCCAGCCCGAGGTTCGTCTGGGCGCACCGCAGGGCCGCACCGGCGGCGAGGGCGTAACCTACGACTACGCCGAGGTGCCGTCCTTCCAGATTACCGTCTATAAGCACCGCGAAGTGCGTCCCGAGTGGTACGAGCGTGGCATGGTCTACCAGATCTTCCCCGATCGCTACGCCCGAGATGAAAACTGGCGCGAGCGCACGCTGGCCGAGGTCGAAAAACCACGCAACGGAATCCAGCGCCGCATGGTCGAGGACTGGAACGAGCCGCCCGTGTACGAGCGCGCCGAAGACGGCTCCATCAAAACCTGGGACTTCTACGGCGGGTCGCTCAAGGGCATCCAGGAAAACCTGCCTCGCATCGCCGAGCTGGGCTTTACAGCCATCTACCTCAACCCCATTTTTGAAGCCGCGAGCAACCACCGCTACGACACGGCCGACTACACCAAGATCGACCCGATCCTGGGCACCGAGCAGGACTTTACCGAGCTGTGCCAGGCGGCCGAGAAGCTGGGCATCTCCATCATTCTGGACGGCGTCTTTAACCATACGGGTGACGACTCGATCTATTTCAACCGCTACGGCAACTACCCCGGCGTGGGCGCGTGGCAGAGCGAGGATTCGCCATGGCGCGATGCGTTTTATTTCCACGAGGACGGCTCATACGACTGCTGGTGGGGCGTGGGCAATATGCCCGCCATCAATGAGAGTTCTGAGCTGGTACGCGAGCGGCTCCTGGGCAAGGACGGCGTGATCCGTAAATGGCTACGTGCCGGCGCTCATGGCTGGCGCCTAGACGTGGCCGACGAGCTTTCCGATGACTTCCTGGCCGAGATCAAAAAGGCCGTGCTCGCCGAGAAGCCTGATGCACTGTTGCTCGGCGAAGTCTGGGAAGACGCCTCCAACAAGATCAGCTACGGCCATCTGCGCCGCTATCTGCAAGGCTCCGAGCTGGACTCTGCTATGGATTACCCCTTCCGCGACATGGTCATCGGCTTTTTGATGGGCTACAAGAACGCCTACCAGGCAGCCGAGGATATCGAAACCCTGCGCGAGAACTATCCCCGTGAGGCCCTGTCCTGCGCACTTAATCTGCTTTCAAGCCACGACCGTCCGCGCATTATTTCGGTGCTCGGCGGCGGCCCCGACGAGTCGCAGCTGCCCGAGTGCGAGCGCAGCAAATGGCGTCTGGACGAGAACTCGATGGGCCTGGCCAAGAGCCGTTTTTGGCTCGCAACGCTCATGCAGATGACGTTCCCGGGCGTGCCTTCGATTTACTATGGCGATGAGTACGGCCTGGAGGGTCTAACCGATCCGGGCAACCGCCGCACCCTGCCGACCAAGGACCAACTGCACGACTTCGACACGCTGGCTATTGTCAAAAACGCCTCCGCCGTACGCCGCGCACTACCGTTTATGATCGACGGCGAGATCAAGGCCTTCGCGCTCAACGACGAGGTGCTGGCATACAACCGCACGGGCAAGGATGGCGAGTCCGCGACGGTTATCATTAATCGTAGTCTGCGCAATTCGCACCGCGTGACGATTTCGGCGCTCGACGAATGCGCGAGTGACGTGATCAGCGGTCACGAGTGCGAGATCCACAACGGCACGGTCACGCTCGATTTGTATCCGCTGGGCTCGTCGATCATCTATCACCATGCCGAGCAGCGCTTGCAGGAGCCGCTCGATCACGGCGCGGGCGTTGTGTGCCATATCACCTCGGTACCGACCGATGACGGCAAGCCCGGCACGATCGGCGCACCCACGCGTCGCTTTATCGACCATCTGTCCGCTATGGGCATGCGCTACTGGCAGGTCCTGCCTGTCAACCCAACGGACTTCTTCCGCTCCCCTTACGCCGGGCCTTCGGCCTTTGCGGGCAATATTGACCTGCTGCCCGAGAGCCACGAGGAGCTGGCGGCCAACTTTGAGACTTGGAAGGCCCGTGGCGGCGAAGATGCCGATCCGCTCTACACCGCGTTTAAACATCGCAACGCCGATTGGCTCGAGAAATACTGCGTCTACATGGCCGTTAAGAAGTACTTTAAGGGCGAGTCGCGCCACGATTGGCCGACGGATGTCGCGCGCTACAACGAGCACCTGATTGACGACAAGCGTTTCCACGACGAGGCAGAGCTGCAGGCGTACATGCAGTACCGCTTTGACCTAGCCTGGTGCGAGCTCATGAACTACGCGCACAAGAAGGGCATCGAGGTCATCGGCGATATCCCGATGTATGTCTCGGACGATTCGGCCGATGCATGGAGCGAGCCCGAGAACTTCTGGTTGTCCGATACCGGCAAAGCGATTGAGATTTCCGGTGCGCCGCCCGACAACTTTGCGCCAGAGGGCCAGGTGTGGGGCAACCCGACGTTCCGCTGGGGCCACATGAAGCAGAACGGCTACCGCTGGTGGATGGACCGCCTGCGTCGCGCGTTCTCGCTCTACGACCGTGTGCGCCTGGACCACTTCCTGGGCTTCCATAGCTACTTTAGTATCCCCGCGGGCAAGGCTTGCGCCGACGGTCGCTGGCTAGCGGGCCCGGGCAAGGACCTGTTCCAGACCGCCTACGACGAGCTGGGTCCGCTCAACTTTATTGCCGAGGACCTGGGCTATTTGACGCCCGGCGTTCGCGCCATGGCTTCGACCTGCGGTTTCCCCGGCATGGACGTCCTGGAGTTTAGCGACTACGACGTCCGTTGCGGCGTGCACCCCACGCCTGGCAAGATCCTGTACACCTCAACGCACGATACGTCGACATTGGCCGGTTGGAGCACGCGTTCCTTTGCGGGCGGCGATGAACCAAGCGGTGTTGAGGTGGCGGCCAAGCTGATGAGCGACGCGCTGGCAAGCGACGCTCCCCTGGTGATGATGCCGCTGCAGGACGTGCTGGGGCTGGGCGACGACGCGCGCATGAACGTACCGGGCGTGGCCACGGGCAACTGGACCTGGCAGGCTGACGAGGCCGACGTTGCGGCCGCTGAGGGCAAAACCGCACAGCTCCTGCGCAACACGCATAGATTCTGGGGCGAAGCGTGATAAAACCCCCGATATAGGGTACAGTTACAGACGTTTGAATTTTTGCGGGCAGAGTAATCTGCCCGCTTTGTGCTGAAAAGGAAGTATTATGGCGCGCTACGATTACAAGTGCTCGAGCTGCGGCAACGTGTTTGAGGTTGAGCATCCCATGTCCGAGACCCCCGAGGTCGTGTGCCCCAACTGCGGCGCTCCGGCCGCCAAGACGTTCTCGGCCAGTGGTATTAAATTTGAGGGCAGCGGCTTCTACAACACCGACCAGCGAAGCGGCGGCTCCAGCACCAGCGCCACCAGCGGCTGCTGCGCCAATTGCCCGCACAGCCACTAGAAACCAATCAGCCCCGCGACCGACACCAATCGCGGGGCTGTTTCTTAGCGCTATAGGTAGCTAATTAATTTTTAATAATTAGCATAATTTAAAATCCGCCCATACCGGCAGAATAGGGATCGTCACAGGTACCATCGCTATACCAATGAGTCGATCCAACATAGTTACCATTTTCGTCATAAAAGTCCATGGTTTTAATGACTATTTTGCTGCCGCCGTTAGAGGAGCCGCCAGAATAACCACTATTAGAGGAGCCATCAGAATAGCCGCTACCGCCAGAATAATTACTACCAGAATTACTGGAATAATTGTTTTGCTGAGAAGCCTGCTGCTGAGCCTTAGTTGCTTCTTCTTGAGCCTTAGCCTCATCTTCAGCCTTGGCCTTATTTACATCATCAATACGAGTTTGATAACGACTGATCTGTTCATTGATTTGATCAATGAACTTCTTAGAATCCTTTTTGGCATCTTCAAAAATAAGCTTCTGGTTGTCTTTATTAGAAATATCATTAAGAAGGCCATTAAGGCTATTTATATGCTGTTGGAGAGAGTCGGTATCTTCAGTAGAATTTACATCAAAATTAACATGGTCAGCTAGAGAAGTATTCCACTCATTATTTTGAGCATTACGGCAGTCTGTAATGATGGAATCGTATTTATTAAGCAACTTCGTCCAATCAGGGGAAGTACCATCAGCATACTTATAACTGTCATCAGAGATTTCTTTATTCAAAATCTCTTTATTATTTTGAGCATTTTTAATGGCATCAAGACGTTGCTCAAAAGTTAGCAGCCTAGGATCAGCTTTAAAGGCAGCAACACTATCGCTAGCCTTTGAATACAAAACTTCAACCTGCTGATTATGTTCACTACATGCTTGTTTGTAATTGTAACCAGCATAACCACCGACACAACCAGCAATAAGCAGAGCAACAATACCGGCACCAATAATTACTCGCTTTTTATTCGAAGAATTCTCAACCTCTTCATTTTCCTGAGTTTTATCTTCAGGATTGTCGATCTTGTCATTCTTAAGATCGATCATTTTAACCCCTCAATATTAAATCCGCGAGCGGTTTATGCATCGGAAACTTACCGAGCCCAACCGCTTACTTTCACACCCGATTTATTAA
>CAUCTV010000049.1 GCA_958445895.1 uncultured Collinsella sp. | reverse complement strand
CGGCGACCTTCTTGGAGATGTAGCGGTAGCTGGTGCCGTGGGCGCCGTACTTACGGATGTGCAGCTTGTCGCAGACGTCCTTGGGCAGAGCGTAGGTCTTGGCGACCTCGGGCATATTGAAGTGGAAGGCGGTGTCGTAGACCGTGACGTTGGGCAGGTCGGGATACTGCTCGAGGCAGTACTCGATAACGTTGGCCTCGGGGTTGTTGTGCAGCGGGGCAAGCGGAGCGACCTCGCGGATCTTGGCAAGAACGTCCGCATCGACGAGGGAGGAATCGCCGAAGTACCAACCGCCCTGAACGATACGGTGGCCGATGCCCTCAATCTTGACGCCGTTGGCCTCGAGGTCCTTCAGAACGACCTCGATGGCGACCTTGTGGTCGGGGAACTCGATGTTCTCGGTCACCTTCTTGGAACCGTTGGCAGCGTGGGTGAAGGTACCGCCGGTAAAGCAGACGCGCTCGCAGGAGCCCTTTGCGGACACCTTGTGGGACTTGGTATCGATGACCTGATACTTAAGGGTCGAAGATCCCGCGTTGACGACCAGAACGTTCATGTGTCTCCCTACTAACAGGCGGTGTGGCGCCGCCAGGTTACATACGCTTCAATAATAAACCCAAACGCCCTCGCGCTCGGGTTTATTGCGTTGATATATAAGTTATCGATGCCCGAATACTCATTGTCCTTTGACTGGTAAGACGAAAGAGCGCGGGGATATACACCAAAGAAGAGATCCCGAGCGCGACAAGCAATACGATCCGAATGCCCGCAACGCTGCTCAACACAGCATTGAGCAGATAGAAAAGGATGGCACCCACCGCCACCATCTGGCTTTGAACCGAAATCAGTGAACAGCGCATCGAAGAATCGGCAGCATTTTGAAAAATTGAGTATTTAATTGGAGCAAATAACGAGTAAGCGACCTCCTGCAGCACATAGAACACGGGCAGCAAATTAGCCGGAGTAAGGGGAATCAAAAACAAAGCTGCCAATGCTAAGTGCATGATGCCGCAAATACGCGCAAAACGGCCCTTGTCGACACGAGCAATCACACTGGGCACAATAAACCCTATGGAGGCGGAGGCAAGGAGCTGGATTGCAATGGTCACGCCCGAAGCGACGGCATTCATGCCGCGACCCGCAAGCAACAGTGAGAAAAAGTCTTCCAGGGCGACGAAGGCAAATGCCTGAGAACAGTCCATAATGAACGCTGACCGAAGAATGCCATTACACGCAATAGCGGCACCGATCATCTTCGGGCTAACCCCACGCTCAGGTGTCGCCACAATGCTCCCTCTTCGCATCTCAGGAATGCAGACAACGACAACCAACGTCAGCACCATTGCGATGATATCTGCCGAAAGACCAATGAGGTATGCACCGACGGACGAAATGAAACCGCCCACACAAGCGGAGATGGCATAAGAGGCATAGAAAACAAATCGCTCAACGACATTAAGTCTTACGAGCTGGTCCTGAGAGACGCTGTCAATGTAAATCGCTTCTATGGATCCGCTCACACATGCAACGGCAAAACCTTTGAGAGCAAACGCGCCGATTAAAAGCAGAGGAGAACGGACGAGAAGCAGGGCGGCGTAGTATCCAAGCATTCCCACGACGCCAACGAGACCGCTGGTCTTTCGTCCAAACCTATCAGCAATATAACCAGTAGGAACCTCAAGAATGAACTTACTCACTTGGTATGCAATCATCATGCTAGAAATCGCTACCATCGAGAATCCGACGAATTCAAGGTAAACCGTCAGAAAATACAAAATGGTGCTGAAGTTCGACAGTAAAACGAACGTCATATAAAGCAAAACCGTATGGTTTTTCATGCTCCGCCCTCCAAGAGCCAGCAATCTAAATCGGAATCTTGGAAAAGCATGAGGGCAAAACTGTCAGCTATGTGTTACAAGGCGTCAATAATCACTTGACGTCTCGAAGCCAATTAATCTCACGAAGCAAGATGACGCAATAGGTGCAGAAAAACCGTCTGGTGTCGATCAGTCCAGGAATTTTGCCGATAGCAAAAGTAAATAGGCAAGGTTACATCACGCGAGCCTTCAATGGAGCACTCACTCACTTCTGATCCATCCGACGCAAGAGAGGACCCAGACAAACTCAATATCAATCCCCCGGCTTGAAGAAACTCGGTCTGAGCCCTGCTTCCGTATTCAACATCACGGAAGCGAAAATTGACGAGCTGGGCTTCAGGGCATTGATTGATTGCATTGAGACAGGGTGACAAATTAATGGGAACAGCGAGCCTGCCGCCCAGTAACTCGCGAATGGTCATGGCGCCCACAGATAGATGACCCGCTGAGCATGAAAGAACCTTGAGCTCCTTTTCACCCAAATATTTTGAAGAAAGAACGCTATCCCGTGGTTCCTCGAACGAGATAGCCGCGTCCGAAATTCCAAGTATAAGTGATTCAAAGCATGTTGCCGTTGGCTGATGCCACACATCAAGATGAATCTGAGGGTGCGAGCGTTCAAACGAGTCATACCAGTTTTCGGCAAAAAGACGCCCCCGCCCATGAAGGCAGGGGGCGTAAAGACGGAAGTGGCCGTCGGGCGAGACGCCGTCGTCCCTCGATTGGGCGTACTTTTTGAGATCGTCGACTTGTGCCAGGATCACGCGTGCACGACGCGCAAATTCTCTGCCCGCCGGAGACAAAACAGCCTCCCCCGCCGATCGGTTGAGCAAAACGATCTGATACTCAGATTCCAGTTTCTTAATTGCCGACGAAACGGCCTGTGGGCTCACGTGAACGGCGCGAGCCGCTTTGCGCACACCGCCGTAGTTCGCTACCGCTTGAAGGTATTCGAGTTGAGAAAGCTGCATAGGTTACTCCAAAGGCAGCCAAGGCGACGGGCCGTGCGTCCTCAGATGAGGTTCTCGCCCAGGTTCTTGCCGCCGAGGACGTGCATGTGGAAGTGCATGACGGTCTGACCGGCATTGACGCCCTTATTGGAAATGACGCGGAAACCGTCCTCTAGGCCCTTGGCCTTGGCGACCTCCTGGATGGCATGAGCCATGGCGCCCATGGTCTCGGCAGGCACGTTGTCGGCGATGTCGCTGTAGTGCTTCTTGGGGATCACGAGCGTGTGGACCGGCGCCTGGGGGTTGAGGTCGTCGAAGGCGATGACCTGATCGTCCTCATAGACAACGGTCGAGGGGATCTCGTGGTTGGCAATTTTGCAGAAGATGCAATCACACATGGTTGGTTCCTTTCTCACAGACCAAGGTAATTATATTTGGTCGGGATGGTTAGAACGAGAGGTTGTCGTCGGTGTTGGCGGCCTCGCCGTCGGCGAGCACGTCGTTGCCGTCGACGTCCTTAAGGAGCACCGAGACCTTCTGCTCGGCATCGGACAAGCGGGTGCGCAGGCTCTTGAGGAGCTCGACGCCGCGGGTATAGCTCTCGAGCGACTCCTCGAGCTCCATATCGCCCGACTCCAAGCTGCGGATGATGAGCTCCAGCTCCTGCGAGGCCTGCTTGTACGTAAGCTGCTCGACCGGGGTCTTCTCTGCCATATCTGTTTCCTTTCCTAAAGGTTTATCGCTATGAAACGCGGTTTACTCGACCGCGTTGACGGTTGCCGACACGTTGCCGTCCGCCATGCGCACGCGGATGGCGTCGCCCGGCTTAAAGGTCTTGGCGCTCGTAGCCACGCCATCATCGCTGTACGCGATGGAGTAACCGCGGGCAAGCACCTTGAGCGGCGACAGGGCATCGAGCGACGCGGCAGCTCGGCCCAGGTCGGACGCGGGTTTGCTGAGCATCGTACGTCCCTGATGCTCCAGACGGGAACTCGCAAGCGTGAGCGCATGGCGCTTGCCATCGAGCCCTGAGGTGCTTGCGATCAAGCGCTCGGGCAGACGCTCGAAGTTGGAGCGGAAGGCCCCAACCGAACGCGCTATGGCGCCGGACAGACGATCGGCCGTCAGGGCAAGCTCAGACTCGCGACGCTCGACCATAAACGTTGGATCGTTGAGGCACGGGCGGCACGCGGCCGCATCGAGCGCATCGCCCACGCGAGCCGTATAGGCATCCCAGGCACGGCGACCGCGCTGATCGAGCATCTCCAAATCAACCTGATTCGACCCAATCATCGATCCCATCGCGGCGCCCAGACGCTGATGGCGCGTCTCGAGCACGTCGGCCAACTCCGTCATAGCCGGTGCCACCGATTCCGCCGCTGCCGTTGGCGTGGAGGCGCGACGGTCGCTCACCATGTCGCAAATCGAGGTATCAGGCTCATGCCCAATGCCCGTCATCACAGGCACGGGACAGGCTGCCACCGCACGGGCAAGCTCCTCGTCGTTAAAGGTCATGAGGTCCTCAAAGGAGCCGCCGCCACGCACGAGCAAAATGCAATCGGGCGCCGGCGTAATGGCAGCGGCGCGGTGCAAGCCTTCAATAAGCTCTGCCGGCGCACCCTCGCCTTGAACCTTGGCGCCCACGCAGACGAGCTCAACGAGCGGGTTGCGACGGCGCAGTGTACGCTTGACGTCGTCGATCACGGCGCCAGAAAGCGAGGTGACGACCGCCACGCGTGAGCAGAACACCGGGATACGGCGCTTGCGCGCTTCGTCCATCAGGCCCTCGCGGCGGAGCTTTTCGGCCAGTTGCGCCACTTGTTGACGCAGCAGGCCCTCCCCCGCCAGCGAGAATGAGCGAGCGACAAAGCTCATGCGGCCCGTGGCCTTGTAGAGATTGAAGCTGCCCTTAAAGCTCACCTGCATGCCGTCGCGCAGATCGAAGGTGCGCTTAAGGTAGGCGCCCTTCCAGATGATGCAGTCGACGGCCGCCGAGTCGTCCTTGATTTGGAAGTAGCAGTGGCCGCTTCGGGCATTGGGACCGCGGAAACCCGTGACCTCACCCAAAACGCTCAGCTGCGGAATGGCATCGAGCGCGCCGGCGGCGATCTCCACCGCTTGGCTCACGCTGAGCTCTTTGCGCTCTTGCTCGTCCGATCCGTCGAACTCGGCGGAAACGGTATTGCCGGTCAGATTCCAGCCTGCCACGCAGCCTCCTTTCGTTATCGCGCACAGAGGCTCCGGCCCCGTGCATATTTAAGTCCAACACATAGTACAGCGCCGCGTGGACACGAATCCCCGCGGCGCCTGCCTGTCCTATTTGTTATCGGTTGGAGTTTCTGTTGTAGCGAGCCATCAGGTAGAGCAGTTGAATGATCGAAGTGAGCGCTGCGGCCACATAGGTAAGCGCGGCTGCCGTCAGCACCTTCTTGGCGCCGTTGACCTGCTTGGAACTCATGCCCGACTGCTCGATATACGCCACGGCGCGGCGACTGGCATCGATCTCGACCGGCAGCGTAACCAGCTGGAACAACACGCTAAACGAGAAGAAGACCAGCGCGAGGGTCGTGAGCCCCGCGATGTTCATGAACAGGCCCATGAGCAGCACGATCGTCCAGGTGTTTTGGGTAAAGTTGACGACGGGGACCAAAGCGGTACGTACCTTCATCATGGCATAACCACTTTGACGCTGGGCGGCATGGCCCGCCTCGTGGCAGGCGACGGCAACGCTTGCGACCGACCCGCCCGAACGGTTGGCATCCGACAGATACAGGTTGTTGTCCTGCGGGTTGTAATGATCGGTGAGCTCGCCGGCAACGCCCTTGATGCCCACGGCACTACAACCGTTGGCGTCGAGCATGCGGCGAGCGACCGTGGCACCCGTATCGCCGTCCGAGCGCACCTTAGACCACGTCCTGTACGTCGAGTTGATATAGCTCTGCGCGGCAAGGCCAAGCACCGTGCAGACAAGAACAACCAGCAGGTACAGCGGGTCAATGCCAAAGCCGTATCCATAGTAATAAGGCATGCGAATTCCTCCGAATCGAGTTACACGTTGGAGGCATTCTACCCATTCGACTGACCAGCAAATCAACATCAATGTTTTGGCAATGTCAGCGAAAACGGCCGAGAGCGAGCAAGGTGACGTGAAAGAGAAGCGACGCGTACTTTGGTACGCGAGCGACGATTGAACGTCAGATTGCCGCTCTCGGCCGTTTGCAGCGTCGAGCTGTTACGCGGTTTGGTAAAACCGCGTAACTATATACCTATAACAACTCAATCTTTCCGTCCTTCACGGTGAGCCCCATGTTGCCCGAGAGCAAATCGTCCAGGCGCGAGCCCACAAGCTCAAAGCGCCAGCCTTCGCGCAGGGGGCTCTGCTCGGGATGCTCAATATAGTCGGCCAGGTCATCGCGCGAGGCAATGACCGAGGTCGCCACGCCCGAACGCTCGGCAACCAGACGAATAAGCGCGTACATGAGATCCGTCACGCTCTCCAACTCCGGCGAAATCTGACGGTGCCCGCGCACCATGAGCGGCAGGCGATCGTGTGGGCAGCTCGCACCGCGCTTAATGGCCATGAGCGCGCCGTCCACGTCGCGCTCCCCCAGCTGGTCGGTACCGCGAATGCTGCGGAACTCCTCAACACGAACGGGATTACGTTTAACCAGGGCCAGCAGCGTATCGTCGGACATGACCCACTTGCGCGGGATGTTGCGGCGCTCGGCGCGGTCCTCGCGCCAAGCGGCAAGCTCACGCGCGATGCCCAACTGGTGGCGGCTACAGGAGTTGATGCGCTTGACCTTGCGGAATGCCTCGTGACGATCGGCGCGGTAGTGCGACTCGTCGGCCAGCGGGCGCAGCTCGTCGAGCACCCAGTCCACCCGGCCCAGCTCGCGCAGGCGACTCATCATCTCGGTATAGGCGACAATCAGGTACTTGACGTCATCGATCGCGTACTCGACCTGCTTATCAGTCAGCGGGCGGCGCGACCAGTCGGTCAGCGACTCGGTCTTGGGCAACGAGACGCCGCAAAACGTCTGCACAAGCGCGCCGTAGGAAATCTGCTGGCGCTCGCCCAAAAAGGCGGCGGCCACCTGCGTGTCAAAAATGGGACGCGGCAGCACACCCACGGTATGGAGCATAACCTCCATATCCTGCGAGCACGCGTGGAAGACCTTGGTCACGCTCTCGTCGGCCATAAGCTCGGCCAGCGGCGACAGGTCGTCGATCACCAGGGGATCGACCGCGACGCTCTCGGCAGGGGTGGCAATCTGGACCAAGCACAGGCGCGGGTGGAACGTGCGCTCGCGCAAAAACTCGGTATCGACGGCAATCGCGTCGAACTCGCGGGCGCGCTGGCAAAAGTCGAGCAGAGCCTGATGTGTGGAAATGTACATATCAACCCATCGAATAAGGTTAGGCCCGAAAAACACGGGTAGGATATCGGCATTGCCCTACAACTATACTCGGTTAGTCACAGAACGGGAACGTAAGTATGCGCTGCCTTATCATCCACAACCCGGCATCGGGCCCCAGCTCAGATGAAATCTACGCGTTCACGCACGCCCTCGCGCAGGGCGGCGACGAGGTCGTGATGCGCTTTATCGGCGATGGCATGGAACCCGAGGACGCCGTGGCAGACGTGCGCGAGTTTGATCGCGTGGTCGTTTCGGGCGGCGACGGCACCGTCTCCAACGTGCTCGACCAAATGCGCGGGTGCGGTGTCCCCACGCTCGTCTTCCCCTCCGGCACAGCCTGCCTGTTCTTTAACAACATCGGTAATGCCCCCGAGGCAGCGGCGCTTGCCAAGGCTTGCCGCGCCGGTCGCACGGTCAAAGTGGACATGGGTGAGCTCTTTTGGCTCGACGAGAACGGCAACGAGAAGCGCCACGGCTTTATCATCATCGCCGGCTCGGGCTTCGACGCCGAGATCATGATGAAGGCCGCCCCCGCCAAAAACGACATCGGCGAGATCGCCTATTTCCTGTCGGCGCTCGCCACACCCAACCCCACGGTGGCGCATTTTACGATTGAGCATGACGGCATTGTCGAGGAGCTCGATGGCATCTGCTGCATGGCCGGCAACACCTCGGTCATTCAAAACGATATCAACCTGTTCCCCGATTGCCGCATGAACGACGGCATGGTCGACATCGCGGTCATCGAGCCCGTAAAAACCGTCCAGCTCCTGCCCACTGTGATCACCGCCGCGCTCGACCCCGCCGGCAAGGTGCTTGGCCGTCCGCAGTTCAAGATCATCCAGACAAAGGAAGCCAAAATCACCTGCACGCCGTCGCTGGGCATGCAGTTCGATGGCGAGATCATCTCCAGCAACTCGGGCGTCTTTGGAGCCCGCGCGCTTCCGCAATGCCTCGACCTCATCGTCGACGAATTCTCCCCGCTCGGAAAATAGGAGGACCCCATGAACGACAACCCCCTGATTGGCTTTATCGTCATCGTTCTGGCCATGCTCGTCGGCTATGCGATTAACGTGATCCACCGCCGGAAGAAGTAATTCCACATTGGTATGATATTCATCCAATTATCGTCTCCCCCGTTGTTTATGCATTTGCCAGACAGCGGGGGATTTTTCTTTGTGCCCCGTGCAAGGCGCTTTATTCAGGTACAGTAATTGCAGGGCGTCTTTATTTAAATAAAGTTAGATAATGAGTATTCTTGTCCGCTCATCGCATATTTTAGGACGCTCATCGAGTATTTCATCGAAATAGATGAATACTATTTAGACTTCCGATAGGCTAATAGATGTATTTATTAGCTGAAATCCTGCACGGTTCCGCGGGGTTTCAACGGTTGGGAGGGATTATGAGGTTTACTCATCCTGTCAACACGCTCAAAAAGCTCGGCTGCGGCCTTGCGTTTGGAGCAGCGGCCATCATGGCCATGCCGACTTCGGCGCTCGCCTGCACCCAGATCTACATGGGCAGCAAGCTTACGGCAGACGGCAACACGTACTACGGCCGTTCCGAGGACTTCGGTCCGCGCTATGTCAAGCACTTTGGCATTGAGCCCGCACACAAGGACGGCAACAAGTACACCTCGGTCGAGTCCGGTTTTGAATACAAGTCCAAGGGCGCAACCTACCGCTACACCTTCGTTCGCGACAACCCCTCGCAGTGGGAAGATCGCTACGACGCATATTCCGAGGCTGGCATCAACGAGAAGGGCGTTTCCTGCTCTGCCACGCTGAGCACCTCCTATAACGAGAAGGCTGAAGAGGCCGATCCCATCACCGAGGAGACTGGCATTGGCGAGTACAGCTATGCCAGCGTCATCCTGGGCGAGAGTGCCACGGCCCGCGAGGGCGTCGAGCTCATCGGCAGCCTGATCGACGAGCAGGGCGTCTGCTCCAACGACCAGATCATCATCGCCGACAGCACCGAGACCTGGCTGTTCGCCGCGCTTTCCGGCCATCAGTGGATTGCTATGAAGCTCGCCGATGACATCGCCTCGCTCAACCCCAACATCGGCAACCTTAACTACAAGGTTAACCTCGACGACACCGAGAACTGCCTCCACTCCAAGGACATTCAGACCATGCCCGAAGAAAAGGGCTTTGCCAAGTACTTCGATAACGGCCAGTTCGACGTTGCCCAGACCTACGGTGAGGAAATTAGCGAGAATGCCATGCATTCTTGGTCGCGCTATATCCAGGGCCGCGATTACTTCATGGCTCCGCTTGCCGAGGGCACCGACTACGAGATCGTCAAGGACGAGCGCGAAGACGCTCGCGCCACGACCGGCGCCTTGGTCCACGAGATGCAGCCCCTGTTCTTCCGGTTGATTTTCAATCTTAACGCAACAGCCTGAGCGGGTCCCGCGTTTCCGCAGCT
>CAUCTV010000048.1 GCA_958445895.1 uncultured Collinsella sp. | reverse complement strand
CCATGTGGGAAAAGCTCCTATCGAAGAGGTTGGGTAACCGGGGGCGCCCGCGCGGGGCCGCAGGGTCATCCCCATGCCCTGCGGCCCCGCGCGGGCGCCCCGCGGCGCGGTTCGCCGGGATGCGGTCTTACTGGCCCTGGGCCCTGTACCTGGCCTCGGTGGCCTCCTTGGCCGGCCGCCACCAGGACTCGTTGGCGACGTACCAGTCGATGGTGGCCTTGAGGCCCCCGGCGAAGTCGGTGTGCGCCGGCCTCCATCCGAGCTCGCGCTGGAGCTTCATCGAGTCGATGGCGTAGCGGCGGTCGTGGCCGGGACGGTCGGCGACCCAGTCGAAGTCCTCGGGGTCGCGGCCCATGGCCTCCAGGATCATGCGCAGGACGGTGATGTTGTTCTTCTCGCCATTAGCCCCGATGAGGTAGGTCTCCCCCGTGCGGCCCTTGGTGAGGATGTCCCAGACGGCCGAGGAGTGGTCCTCGGTGTGGATCCAGTCGCGCACGTTCTCGCCCTTCCCGTAGAGCTTGGGGCGCACGCCGTCGATTATGTTGGTGATCTGGCGCGGGATGAACTTCTCCACGTGCTGGTAGGGGCCGTAGTTGTTGGAGCAGTTGGAGATCGTGGTGCGCAGGCCGTAGGTGCGGGTCCATGCGCGCACGAGCATGTCGGAGCTGGCCTTGGTCGAGCTGTACGGCGAGGAGGGCTTATAGGGCGTCTCCTCGGTGAACTTGGCCGGGTCGTCGAGCGCCAGGTCGCCGTAGACCTCGTCGGTGGAGACGTGGTGGTAGCGGATGCCGTATTTCCTCACGGCCTCCAGCAGGCGGAAGGTGCCCTCCACGTTCGTGCGCAGGAACGGCTCCGGGTCGGCGATGGAGTTGTCGTTGTGGCTCTCGGCGGCGTAGTGCACGATGGCGTCGTGGCCGGGGACCAGCCTGTCCAGCAGCTCGGCGTCGCAGATGTCGCCCACGACGAGCTCGACCCTATCCTCGGGCAGCCCCGCGATGTTCTCGGGGTTGCCGGCGTAGGTCAGCTTGTCCAGGACGGTGACGTGCACCTCGGGGTGGTTGTTGACCACGTAGTGCACGAAGTTGCTGCCGATGAAGCCGCAGCCGCCCGTGACGATGATATTCTTGGGTTCGAAAATCTCAGACATGAAAATCCAATCTGAAGCATGTACAGCTTCTTTAGTATGCCGCAGGAAGTGACGCCGCGACGCTATTCAACAAAACTATCGGACATTTCGGCATGCGATAAGAGCCATAACCTTCGCAGAATTACCTCCTGTACAAAACGCCTCCGAAATGCAGTCTTTGTCGTAGTGAAAAACCGAATCCCCAGTTATTTCACGTAAGTACTTATAGAAGAAATCCTCCCAGCTTTTAAACTTCTCACTGTTTACAAAGGCTTCTGGGGTTTCCAAAACCGTCTTAACATCTAGCTCTGAAATTACGCCGGAGCTCAGTAGAAGCCACTCGAATGATTCGGGAAGACAAACCGTAACAGTATCGCGGTGAATGTCTTGCAGCTTAAGGACGCGGTCCGCATAGCACCCAAATGCCGCCCCGTCCGCGACAACAAACACGCGATCGTCGAGATGCTGATCCAACCAGCCCAAAATCGCGCTGTTCGTCATGGCCGAAGTACAGGTAAGCTCACTGTCAGCGAAATGCCGTTCAAAGAACTGGAAACCAGACTTACTGTCCTCGCATAGAAGGATAGAAAAGTCCTGTTTTGGCGCCGACCGGGAAATAGCATAACGATGATTCCCGCGATCTTGATAAACAGGGACGAAAGAATGGTATTTTCCGCTCGTCTTAATCTTGTAAATCTCATCCACGCTATACGGAAGATTGGGGAAATCAGCCCTTGAGATCAGCACGAAATAATTCGAGGAATACAGCACATGATGGGCAAACTCATCAGAATGGATCTCTTTTAAGCCCTCATCGACAAATACAATCGAGTCATGAACGGACGAAAGCTGGTTTCGCCAATCATAATCGGTCAGGGCGACACAGGGACAATCGCATTGCAAGGAAACGCCCGACTGCTCGCCCGTTCGCATGTAGTCTGCGACCATGTCAAACAGTGTCGTCTTACCCGTGCCACTATCGCCACGCACAATAGTGATGTTCCGCTTGATGGTAAATGTGTACTTAGTTCCCCTGCGGCGGGAAATCTTAACGAGATGCGAACCGTTCATAAGCAGTACCTACAGATACGGAATCGACTCGTGAATCAATTCGGCCATGTTGTGAACGATTCGGCCGCTATTCACGACTTTAATTTTAAAATCCTCGCGACCAAAGTCCATCACATGATAGAGATTCACAACAAGCTTGCGGTCTTTCGCCATGTCGAGAATCCACTTGGCACAGTTGTCACCACAGGTAGAAGCGTTAAAAATTTGCTTACGATCAAATCTCATAAGCAGCAGCGTTTTCACGCCACCAGAAAGCTGGAGTGGGGAGATGAATCCAAGCACAGGGCTTTCGATGACGTTTTCGGAGACAACATCCGATCGATCAACATCTTTAATTATCGAGACTGCATAGGGATCCGTAATCCAAGAAGACCGGTAAGAGTTTTTGAAATATGTCGCTGTGTTGTAAATCGCTTCTGGCATATCGCCAAAGTAGACGCTTAACACATCCACTCCCAATCATATTGTCTTTATGGTCAACGTAATCATAACGAAAGGGGCCACCAGATAAACGGTGACCCCTAAAAGAAAACAAGCTTGCGCTAGTACTCGCGCGGGCTGTTGACGATCTCGCCGGCGGCGACCTTCTTCAGGTGCCGCCCGTAGACCGACTTGCCGTAGGCCTTGGCGGCCTCCTCAAGCTCGGCGGTGGAGATCCAGCCGTTCTCCCAGGCGATCTCCTCGGGGACGGACACGGGCAGGTCCTGGGAGTGCTCCACGGCGCGGACGAACTCCGCGGCCTCGTGCAGGCTCTCCATGGTGCCGGTGTCCAGCCACGCGTAGCCGCGGCCGAGGGTCACCACGGACAGCGTCCCCTCCTCCAGGTACATCTGGTTGAGCGTGGTGATCTCGAGCTCGCCGCGGGCCGAGGGCCTCACTTCGTGCGCCTTGGCTGCCACGTCGCCCGGGTAGAAGTACAGGCCGGTGACGGCGTAGGAGCTCTTGGGTTCGGCGGGCTTCTCCTCGATGGAGACGGCCCTGCCCTCCCCGTCGAACTCCACGACGCCGAAGCGCTCGGGGTCGTCCACGTGGTAGCCGAAGACCGTGGCGCGGCCCGACTCGGCGTTCTGGACGGCGCGCGTCAGGTGGCGGGACAGGCCGTTGCCGTAGAAGATGTTGTCGCCGAGCACCAGCGCGCACGGCTCGCCGGCGATGAAGTCCTCGCCGATGGTGAAGGCCTGCGCAAGGCCGTCCGGCGAGGGCTGCTCGGCGTAGGACAGGTTCACGCCGTAGCGCGAGCCGTCCCCAAGCAGGCGCTCGAAGTTGGGCAGGTCGGTCGGGGTGGAGATGACCAGGATATCCCGGATGCCCGCCAGCATGAGGGTGCTAAGCGGGTAGTAGATCATGGGCTTGTCGTAGACCGGCAGCAGCTGCTTGCTGGTGACGAGCGTGAGCGGGTACAGACGCGTGCCCGAGCCACCCGCGAGGATGATGCCTTTCATAGGTTGGACCTCCAGAGTTGGGTGTACACAGATGATATAAGTATACGCGAGGCCGAACCTAGGTTGCAGAACTGCACAAAAGAAGGACGGAGAGAGCCAAGCATGCAGCCTCTTTGGTTCACGTCCTTACGGACCACAAGACTCCAACCATTGGACCATATTTGGTCCAATGCGCTGTTCAGTTAGCCATTGACACAAACACGCACTACAGGGTCGCGGACGAGCTGGATGAGGCGGTGGGCACATAACGGCGTGCGAGGTGACGGAGCGCCTCTACATCCACTCGTACCAAAACCTAGGAGACGGGGAGGTTGCTGGGGTCATTGAGCGAAGGGACGCCCTCTCGTCTCGAGGGACAGACCCCGAGGAGATATGGGCGAACTCGTTTGCCGCCGCGCTCCTCATGCCGGCACAGGTCGTAGCGAAACTCTGGGCGGGCAATTGTAGCATCGGTGAGATGACGGACATACTCGACGTATCCGTAACCGCCGTGGGCCATAGGGTGGAAAACCTTGGGCTGCGATAGCGCAGACCAGCGCGGAAGCAGGTCACCAAAAGGGACACAAGAGGCAATCGACCTCATGGGTTCGGCACAAAGGAGAGCAAACGTCTTCCCCATCGAAAGCGCCCATTTAGACGAGGTCAGGGTCGAATGCTCGAGCGAGGAGCGGGAACGGCGAGCCAAGGCGGCCCAGGCCGAGAGCGTGGTCAAGAGGATGGAGGCGGAGAACGACCTTCGGTCCGAACTCGGAAAGGCCGCGCTCAAGTGCGTCAAGTGGCAGCTGGTCGCATGCAACACCCTCGTCGTCGCGTACACCGCCCGTCTCATGTGGCTGCAGCGCGAAATCCCTACCGAGGTGATAATTTCCTGGATGGGCGCGACGACCGCCGAGATCATCGGAATACTCTGGGTGATAGCGAGGAGCCTGTTTCCGTTCCAGGACGAACACAGGTCCGCAGACCTGGAAAAGAGTGGCGGCGGCCGAATCGGCCACCCCAGGAGATAAGGGTCGCCCCAATGGCGGTTCTTTCTTTACGGAGGGGGCCGGGGGATTCGAACCCCCGGGCCTAGGACACACCTCGCACGTCACGTCAATCCGTTCGTTGGGCGCAGCCCCCGCCTAGGACCCTTGCAGCCCCTCCAACAAACAAGACAACTTTCATAATAACCCCCTTGAAGTCAATGGACCCGAAATGAGCAACGACTAGGAAGCAGAGCGCCGCGAGGACAATAACCTGAACCTCAACAGCGACAGAAAGCGTGATGTACGTAGATGTCCTCTTCGATGTTAACACAGCGGAACGGAGCGTCTGACGAACTCATAGCGACACATCTAAGAATGCCAGAAATCACGGAACTCCTCTCTGCATTTATAGCGAGACATGAAGTGAATAAGTACAATGAGCAGTGTCCAACAAACGAAAGGCAAACAATGCGAGTCGAAACAACCGGAGTATGCAGAGGAAACTGGAAAATCTACCAGCAACTTAAAATAGAAGGCATCCATGAAGGCTCCAGCATAAAAGCTCAAGCGGCAACGGATGACGACCGCCGCTTACCTTTGTCTCTTCTAAAATTCAAGGACAATAACGGCGAATCGAACTCATACGTTCTTGTAATCCCCGACCCCGATACCCGAGCCATTAAAATTGAGTTTAACGAAATCGGCCAAGACGATCGTGTCCTGAGCAGTGACTCCCTTTCGCTCAATTGCAAGAACATCAAATGGGAGTCTCGCCTTAACTACAAAATTAAACCCAATATGTGCAGCAAACTCCGAAACTACGATGACGTTTCAGAGTTTGACATGGCAACTATTGATTTCTGGCAGTGCATCGAAGATTCAAACGACTATATCCTTAGGTGCACGGTGAGGACGCCGTATCGTAGCGACTCGCAAATCAAACTTCGTTGTTTCGATCGAACCCTTAATGAAGTTAATTTGAGCATCGTCAATTTCGGTTCGAATGTAACAAGCGTTGGATTTACGTCTGAAAAAAAGCAGCTTGAAACGCAGCTCTCAATTCGAATGCCAAAGGCGGTCGATCGTTACTACTTTGTTATTGACGATCAAAATCACCCATCATTCAGTGCATTTGACTGCTTAACACCCGATAAGTTAGGCTTGCTTCTTGAGGAGACCAACTTTCTCTTTACCCATGCGCAGTTTGACCCTGAATATCCCGAATGGTTCACGGAGCATAAGGCAACCATCGGCGCTCTGGAGAAGCAGAGAAAAATCGTCTTCAACAGTGCTCCGAAGTTCAGCATTATTGTCCCTCTATACAACACACCCATTTCGTTCTTTAACGATATGACCGAATCCGTAAAAAACCAGTCTTATGCAAACTGGGAGCTCATCCTAGTTAATGCAAGTCCTGACAATCAGGAACTAAAGGTTCGCGTTGAGCAGGAGACGGCCCACGACAACAGAATTAAATCAATTACACTTTCCGAGAATAAGGGCATTTCCGAAAATACAAACGCCGGCGTTGCCATCGCTTCTGGTGATTTCGTTAGCTTCTTTGACCATGACGATATTCTTGAACCGGACTTGTTGTTCTCATATGCCGAGGCAATTGAAAACAATGATGACGTCGATCTTCTATATTGTGATGAAGATAAACTCATGCCCGATGGAAAGCTAGCGCAGCCGTTCTTTAAGCCGGATTTCAATATCGATTTACTCAGAAATAATAACTATATATGCCACATGCTTACCATCCGTAAGTCCCTTCTTGACACTCTGGAACCGAATACGAAAGAGTTCGATGGGGCCCAGGATCACAATTTGACTCTCCGGGCTGTGGAAAAGGCTAGGAACGTCCACCATGTTGCAAAAGTTCTATATCACTGGCGCCTAAGCGAAACGTCAACCGCGGCAAATGCCGACAGCAAACCTTATGCCACCATTGCGGGCATTAAGGCGGTTCAGAATCACCTCGACAGGCTTGGGCTCAATGCTAAAGTTGAACAAGCGCGTCGTCCCTTTACATATAAAGTGACTTACGCCGCGCCAGATTCCCATCCGCTCGTTTCGATCATCATTCCGACCAAAGATCACGCTGATATCCTCAATAACTGCGTTACGTCAATTGTCGAGAAATCCACGTACGACAATTACGAGCTTGTGATAATCGAAAATAACAGCACGGAAAATGCGACGTTCGAGTATTACGATAAGTTACAAGCCAAATACCCTGATTTCGTTCGCCTTGTTACCTGGGAGCACGAATTTAACTTCTCCAAGCTCATGAACTTTGGGGTGTCCCATGCCAAGGGCAATTATCTCTTGCTGCTAAATAACGACACTGAAGTGATTACGCCCACTTGGATTGAAACTATGCTTGGCATCTGCGCACGCGAGGATGTTGGCGCAGTTGGTGCAAAACTCTACTATCCCGACAACACCATTCAACACGCTGGCCTATGCGTCACGGGCGGCGTCGCAGGACATCTCTGCCAAAGCATGCCAAAAGACAACTGGGGCTATTTTGCACTCAACGATGCGCAGCAAGACTTCAGCGCCGTCACGGCGGCTTGCATTATGACCAAACGAAGCGAATACGAAAAAGTCGGAGGTTTCACCGAAGAGCTTCAAGTCGCATTTAATGATGTTGACTTTTGCCTAAAGCTTCGCGAGATTAACGATCTGATTGTATACACGCCCGAAGTCGAGCTGTATCATTACGAGTCAATTTCTAGAGGCGTTGAAAACAACACGGACAAGCAGATTCGCTTCCACAAAGAGGTCGCGTACATGAATTATCGCTGGGCAAACTACTATGTCGAAGGCGATCCATACATGAACCCGAATTTCACCGTGGGAGAACCTGGAAATCGCTATTACCACTTGTGAGATCTAAATGCAGCCTCACAATAGGTGCAAGCAATATCATTGCATATAGATAAGGGGGACGGGGCCTCCATTCCCCCGCCCCCCTTATTGCGGCGACATAATTGTGAGTTACTGATTCCTTTTTCTGTATTTAGAGAAAGGAATCTCATTGACTGAGTAATCGTCTTTCTCCGTACCACTTATAACGCGCTTCAGTACCGCCATTCAAAAACGTGAAAATTGCCCTTCAGTACCGCCAGCGGCGCGCTTGAGTACCGCGCCCCAGCGGTCCGCCGCCTATACACTCGAAACGCCATACCATTAGTCGAGAGAAAGGAACAGATTATGGCAAGAAGGTGATTTCCGACGTTGATGACCTGCAAGCTTTCTCTGGAAAAGTTGCCCCTCTATACGATATGCTTCTCTCAAACAGAAAAGAAATTGTCGCTCTCATCGAGCTTCGTGACACTCTGCTGTCTAAACTTATGTCAGGTGAATTCGATGTCTCTAGTGTTGAGCTTTAAGGATAATTTCAGGCGGTGCCGATGTACTCAGTAAATGGTGTCGACTTGCAGAGCAGTGAGCTTGAGGGGTTGAATCTGCTAGTTGCGGCTGAGGGGGAAGTGAGGGTAGCGGTTTTGTTGCCGAGAATCACCTTCATCTCACGGGCGAGAAGTACTGTTTCATCGAAAAGTATATTGAGCTCTACAACGGCCTACACGAAGCGGGCTTGATAAAAGGCCATGGTAGCGATGGTGGATTCCTCTTTGGGGGAGTCACTCAAAGAGGATTTAATTTCGTAGATGATTACGCCACCGTTGTTGCCCTGAACAAAGAGGAGAAAAGGTAGCAGAAGCTTCATGATTACAAAATTGCTGCATTCGGAATTATCGGAGGCTTATTGAGTGGTGCGCTCGAAAGCTGGATGGTTGAGGCACTCAAAAACATCCTTGCTCCATGCAGCTAAATGCCTAGTTTCTTATGTTGGAGGATGTAATGGATGACGAATTATTCGTAAGGACTATGATTGAGGTCTTGAAATTCGATAAAAAGTATTCAGGGAAAAAAGACGACTTATTGCCCATACTCAGAAGAGTCACGCTGAATAGAAAACCCCAATGGGGGTTTGTGCGGCATGGGCGCCCTAATCAGCGATACGAAGATATTGAGCTGCGCATACCCGTACCCCTTCTGAATGAAGCCAATAATCAATATGACGATTTGTACGACATAATCAATTACGTGTACGAAGAAAGCGATGAGTATGCTTTAGGAGAATTGACCCTTCGCCCAAAGATTATTCAATCCGAAGATGTTGAATACACGGAACATGATGTCGTGTTTACCAATATTCAAGAAGAAATTATCCAAGGTATCCGGGATGCGCGGTATTCCATCTGGGCTGCAGTGGCATGGCTGACCAATCGGGCCTTTATAAATGAGCTCAGAGCAAAAAGGCAGCAAGGCGTTTCCGTGAGATTGATTGTCTCAGACGAGGATGCCAATCGTCCTTACTATGGCCAGCTTAGTGGTTTTGATACCGTTCTCATCTCGCGTTCTGGTTGGCGTGAATGGAACCGTATGCACGATAAGTTTTGTATCATTGATTTTGAGTACGTAATGCATGGCTCATACAACTGGACAAAGACAGCAGAACATAATGATGAAACGCTAGCGACCGCCATCGATAGAGATTACGTAAAGAAATTCTCTGATGAATTTGTTCACCTTTACCGTAAAGGGAGAAAGTTGGATATGGCCTAACCGTTACTTGATAATGCAAAGGTAAATAATCATTTGTTGCTCATGGCAATAGAGATGCCGGATCTGAGCGCCTTGTCGAGTTTTGAGATTTCTGCTGTTCTCTATGGAAATGTTGAGACGTAACGAGAGGTGTGCAATATCTCGATTCATCCGATCGGTTGCGCGTCGTTTATTCTTGAGTAATAGACTTTCTCCGTTCCACCTGCAACGCGCTTCGGTAGTATCATCCAAAAATGTGAATATTGCCCTTCGGTACCGCCCGCGGCACGCTTGAGTACCGCTCGCATCCGCGCACGCGTGTTTGTGTCAACGGTCAACTGAACACTGTGGCACGCCGCCCCAGAACTCGTACATGTGCACGTGGCAGCGCAGCCAGGTGCGCTCCGGTACCGTCAAGATTCTTTCGCAAATTGATCGAGGCGGCCTCGGCCCCGCCTTG
>CAUCTV010000047.1 GCA_958445895.1 uncultured Collinsella sp. | reverse complement strand
CGCTGCGCAACGGTGTCGACTCCATCGTCGCCGCCAACGAGCTCGATATGTCCGCCGCGCGCGATGCGGGTACCTCGGCCGGACTGCTCGATCGTCTGCTGCTGACGCCTGAGCGCGTCGAGGGCATGGCCGCCGGCCTGGAAAAGCTCGCCGAGCTGCCCGATCCCGTAGGCCGCGTGCTCGACCACCGCGTGCTTGCAAGCGGCGTGGACCTGACCCGTGTGAGTGTGCCGCTGGGCCTGGTCGCCATGGTTTACGAGGCGCGTCCCAACGTGACGGCCGACGCCGCGGGCATCTGCATCCGTACCGGCAACGCCTGTATTCTGCGCGGCGGCTCGCTGGCCTATCACTCGTGTGCCATGATTTCTGAGCTGCTGGCCGATGCGCTCGAGGCCAAGGGCTTCCCGCGCGAGGCCGTGTCGATGATCGAGTCCACCGACCGCGAGGCCACTGGCGAGCTCATGAAGCTCCGCGGTATTGTCGACGTACTCATTCCGCGCGGCGGTGCAGGCCTGATCCAGCGCTGCGTGCGCGAGTCGCTTGTGCCGGTGATCGAGACGGGCACGGGCAACTGCCACATCTACGTGCATGAATCCGCCGACTTCGATAAAGCGCTCAATATTATCGTCAACGCTAAGACGCAGCGCGTGGGCGTGTGCAATGCCGCCGAGTCGCTGCTGGTCGACCATGCTGTGGCCAATGTGTTTTTGCCTGCGGTTGTTGCCGTGCTGCACGACCACGGCGTGCTCATTCACGGCGACGAGGCCACGTGCGCCGCGTGCGCCGATGCCGGGCTTGCCGAGGGCGATGACTACGTTGCCGCGACTGAGGAGGACTGGGGTCGCGAGTACCTGGCGCTCGAGATGAGCGTGAAGGTCGTGGCAAACGAGGACGAGGCCATCGCACACATCAATCGCTACGGCACGATGCACTCCGAGGCCATCGTTGCCGAGGACACGGATGCTTGCGAGCGCTTCCTGGACGCGGTCGATGCCTCGGCCGTGTACGCCAACGCCAGCACGCGCTTTACCGACGGCGGCGAGTTTGGCCTGGGCACCGAGATTGGCATCTCGACCCAAAAGCTCCACGCCCGCGGCCCCTTTGCCGCCGAGGCCCTCACCACCTACAAATACAAGCTCCGAGGCACCGGCCAGGTCCGCCCCTAACGCCCGCGCAAACAAAAACCACCACAAAGGTGCCTGTCCCCTTTGTGGTGGTTTTGGAATTAAGCCTGAAAGGTGTCGCGGTCGGGGGCGAAGGACTGCATGGCCGCGATGGTACGGTCGAAGAGCTCGGGGAGCTCCCAGCCCAGCATCTCGGCACCCTGCGTAATCACGTCGCGCGAGCAGCCGGCGGCAAAGCGCTTGTCCTTGAACTTTTTCTTGAGCGACTTGGTCGTAAAGTCCATGACGCTCTTACTCGGACGCATGATGACGGCAGCACCGATCAAGCCGGTGAGCTCGTCGCAGGCAAACAGGATCTTTTCCATCTGCAGCTCGGGCTTGGGCAGCGAGGTGTTGAAGTCCGACGTGTGCGTCTGAATGGCGCGAATGAGATCGGGAGAGGCGCCCTCGCCTTCAAGGATCTCGGCCGCATAGATGGTGTGGTTCATGGGGTCGTCCTCATGCTCCTCCCAATCTAGATCGTGCAGCAGACCGACGATGCCCCAAAACTCCTCGTTCTCGGGGTCGAACTCGCGCGCAAAGTAGCGCATGGTGCCCTCGACCGTTTCGCCGTGGGTGATGTGGAACGGGTCCTTATTGTGCTCGTTGAGCAATTCGAACGCACGGTCGCGGGTGATTCCGGCGGAAAGTGGCTCTGCCATAAAAGACTCCTTGTGCTCGCAGGTATCGCTAAGAATGAATACTACTAGAACGACTAGAACGAAAAAACCACCACAAAGGTGCCTGTCCCCTTTGTGGTGGTTTTTGGCGCGGATGGGTTAGTTGAGGGCGGCTTGGGCTAGGCGGGCTTCGGCGGCCTCCTCGGTGACGCCCAATGCCACGGCGAACTCCTCGATGGAGCGGCGCTTGGCTTCCTTGAGTACACGCATATAGTAAGAGCTGGGCTTTTTATCGGCTTCCTCGGCCTGGCGAATGCGGTGCATCATGGTCTTTGCCACGCGGACCGTCTCGGGCGCGCCCAGCTTGAGCTGCTGCTTAAAGTGTGTCTCTTCAAGCGAGCTGTTGCGCTCGGTAAAGGTGTCGCACTCCAGCTCGTCATAGTGGCTCAGCAGATGCTCGGCATCTTGCTGAGAGATGGCGGCATGCAGACGGTCGGCCTGCGCCACGGGGTACATAAGGATTGTCTGCGCATGCCCTTGCTTGGCCTCGAGCAACAACATGGGCTGCGGCGTGTCGTCCCTAAAACCGACGACGGTGCAGACTCCCTGACCCGGATGAATGACGTGTTGACCGATTGAGAACATGCTACCTCCAACTTATACGAATTTACGTATGTCTAGAATAACACGCTGACGTGCGCAAATCCTCGCTTTATGCAGGAAAAGCACACAACTCTGATAGGTAAGAGTATTCGATAAAAGACACAGCTCATTCACACCTTTATGCATTTTCAACGCGTGCATAATCTGCAGGCAGACCGGCATCTTTGAGTGACTCCATACAAGCTGTAGTCAATTTTGTGCATATGCAATTTCGATTGGCTTTACCCTGCGACAGTGCCCCTCGCTTGTGATAGAGTGCTACAAACTCTGGCTTTTGCCCTACGAGTGACCAAGAGCTCGGGGGCTTTAACACAAGGAGGATCTATGCCCGAGAAGATTGAAGAGCTGGTACGCGCTGCGCTTGCTGCGGCCCAGGAGGCCGGCGACCTTTCCGCATTTGAACTTGACGATTGCGCTATCGAGCGACCGGCTGACACTTCTCATGGCGAGTGGACCTCTACCATGGCCCTGAAGTCCGCCAAGCTGGCCCACTGCGCCCCGCGCAAGATCGCCGAGGCCATCGTTGCCCATATGCCCGAGGATCCCGCGATCGAGAAGGTTGAGATCGCAGGCCCCGGTTTCATCAACTTCTACCTCTCCGTTGCCGTTAAGAATGCCATCTTTGGCGAGGCTCGCGAGAAGGGCATGGACTTCGCTAAGTCCAACGTCGGTGGTGGCCTGAAGACCCAGGTCGAGTTCGTTTCCGCCAACCCCGTCGGCCCCATGCACATCGGCCACGGCCGCTGGGCCGCGCTGGGCGATTCGCTCTGCCGCGTTATGGACCACGCCGGCTATGAGATCCAGCGTGAGTTCTACATCAATGACCACGGCTCTCAGATGAACACCTTCGGCAACTCCATCAGCACGCGCTATATGCAGCTTGCCGACATCATCGCCAAGCAGGGCGTTGATATCGACGAGGCTCACAAGCTGCTGATCGCCGACCGTGACGCCTTTGTTGCCGACGAGAACGACGAGCACCCCGAGACCCATCCGTATCAGGACAACTTTGCCGAGACCTTGGGCAAGGACTCTTACGGCGGCGACTACATCATCGACGAGGCCGCCGAGTTCTGGCGCACCGACGGCGATAAGTGGGTCAACGCCGATCCTCAGGAGCGCATGGAGAGCTTCCGCGAGCGCGGCTATGTAAAGATGGTCGATAACATGCGCGACCTCTGCCACGCCGTCAACTGCGACTTCGATCGTTGGTACTCCGAGCGCTCGCTGTATGTGAAGGACACCGAGGGCGAGACCGCCGGCACCTCCGCCGTCGACCGCGCTTTTGAGAAGCTCGACAAGATGGGCTACCTCTACACCAAGGACGGCGCCCTGTGGTTCCGCTCCACCGATCTGGGCGACGACAAGGACCGCGTCCTGATCAAGTCCGACGGCGAGTACACCTACTTCGCCTCCGACGTCGCCTATCACTGGGATAAGTTCCAGCGCGTCGATCACGTCATCGACATCTGGGGCGCCGACCACCACGGTTACATCGAGCGCGTACGCTGCGTCTGCGACGCTCTGGGTTACCCCGGCAAGTTTGAGGTTCTGCTGGGCCAGCTCGTCAACCTGCTGCGTAACGGCAAGCCCGTCCGTATGTCCAAGCGCAAGGGCACCATGGTGACCCTGCAGGAGCTCGTCGACGAGGTCGGCTCCGATGCCGCTCGCTACACGCTCATCTCCAAGAGCTCCAACCAGATGGTCGACTTCGACATCGAGGCCGTTAAGAAGCGCGACAACTCCAACCCGGTCTATTACGTGCAGTATGCTCACGCCCGCGTGTGCTCCATCCTGCGCCGTGCCGCCGACGTTACCGCCGAGCAGGCCGACGAGATGGGCATGAAGGCCGTTGCCGCCAAGGCCATCGGTGAGAACGTCGATTACTCGCTGCTGACCGACCCGACCGAGCTCGCCCTTTCGCGCAAGCTCAACGAGCTCACCGACCTGATCGCCAGCTGTGCTCGCGATCGCGCTCCGTTCCGTCTGACCCACTTTGCCGAGGAGCTCGCCGGCGACTTCCACAGCTTCTACGCTGCCTGCCAGGTTCTGCCGAGCGAGGGCCGTCCCGTCGACCCCGAGCTTTCGCGCGCCCGTCTGGCAGCTTGCGACGCTGTCCGCGTGACGCTCGCCCTGGTGCTTACCCTCGTTGGCGTTTCCGCGCCCGAGCAGATGTAATCTGCGGGTCATTTGACCGTGTAGGTTTGGTTTAACTGAGCCCTATAAGCCCGATCTCCTACGGAGGTCGGGCTTTTTTCGCAAACGCCGACGTATTGATGAATTTGGAACTGCTGGAAATACGAAACTATGCCAGTTTACTACGATGAATTGAGGAATTCTAACCACGCCGGCGTTTTGCTAAAAAGTGCAAGGCATCTACCTGCGGTTTTAGTTCAACAAGTTTCGGAGTGGTCGCGGTTGAGCGATTCATCGTAGTAAACCGCCATAGTTTTGGCGGAGGCAGTCAGATTTGTGGGTGGCAAACAAAGAGTGTCCCTTTTGACTAGTCGTTTAAGAACGTCCCCAATGACTAAGTTGCAGGTGGCGGCGGTTGTGTTACACTAACGCTGCGTAGTTGACGCAATCATCTCGATACAGATCAATGATGTCCGTCGTTTTGAACGGAACTAGACTGTTTAGCCGCCCTGAAGGTTTATGCAGGGAGCATGTGATCACAGGGCTTGAAAAGAAAGTTGAGCAAACACTGTGTCTGATCAACAGCAAGAAAACGAAATAACGACGACGCAGGCCGCTCCCGCTGCACCGGTTGCGTCGGACCAGGTCGCGGCGCCCGCTCAAGCCTCGGCTCCTGAGACGCCTAAGGCTGCTTCGACGCCTATGCCTGTAGCGGCTGAGAAGGCCGTGCCTGCAACTGGTGAGGAGGCTGCTCCGGCAAAGCCCAAGCGCACGCGCCGCACGGCCAAGCCTGCCGCTGACGGCGAGGAGGTCACCAAGCCAAAGCGCCGTACCACGCGCACGACGCGCGCCAAGCTCACCGTTGCAGCTGACTCCTCGGCGCCGATTTCCGATGAGGTCGCGCAGGCACGTGCGTTGGCGCAGATTAGCGAGGCTCAGGTGGTGCGCGCCCGCCGTCGTGCTGCCGAGCGCGAGGCCGCGGCTCTGACCGAGCTTGCAGCTCCGTCTGTACTCGAGACCCCTGCCGCCACCGAGGTTCCTGCCGCCGACCAGCCGACCGAGAAGCTGGCACCGCGCACACGCCGTCGCACGGCTGCTAAGGCCGAGCAGGTTGCGGAACAGGTAGTCCCCGAGCCCACTGAGACTTCGGTCCGTTCCGCGGCAGGGGAGGGTGCATCGTCTGTTGAGCCCGCTGCGCCTGTCGAGGCCAGCGAAGTTCCCGTTGTCGATCCGGCTTTGCGCCCGCACCGTCGCGGTCGCAAGCCTAAGGCCTTTGTCGAGGCCGAGAAGGCCGCAGCCGCAGCCGCCGCCGCTCGGGATGCTGCGGCGACCGCCAAGTCCTCAACTGCTGCCGATGAACCCGTCCAGGATGCTACGACTTCCGAGGCCGTTTCTGCCGATGCCGAGCCCGCCGACGTCCGTCCCGGTCGCAGGCGTCGCACTGCTGCTAAGCGCACGTCCAAGGCTAAGGCTGCCAAGAAGGGCGCGTCCGAGGATTCCACCGAGACGACCGCCGATGTATCGACTGATGCCGCCGAGCCCCAGGACGTCGAACAGCCTGCATCCGAGAAGCCCAAGCGCGGTCGCAAGAAGTCCGTTAAGGCCAAGGCCGCCGAGCAGCATGCTGATGTCGAAGCGCAGGTTGATTCTGGCGCCGAGGCCAATGACGCCGCTGCGGCCAATGTTGACACCACCGCAACCGATGGTGCCGCCCCCGCCGAGAGCGAAGACGGCGCCCGCCCCAACCGTCGCCAGCACAAGCGCAACGAGGAGCGCAACGAGCGCAAGGACGAGCGCAACAACGACCGTCGCAACCGCCAGCGCGATCGCAAGCAACGCAACAAGGAGCGTAATGCCGCTCCCACCGAGCCTACGCTTTCGCGCGAGGAGCTCGCTGCCATGAAGGTTGCCGAACTTCGCGAGAAGGCCAAGGAGTTCGAGATCGAGACGACCGGCAAGAAGAAGGCCGAGCTCGTCGAGGAAATCTACGTCACCGCTGCGAAGGCCGAGGGCTTCCGCGACATCAAGGGCATTCTGCAGATTCGCCCGGACAGCTCCGGCATCATCCACGCCCATGGCTACATGAAGTCCAACGACGACGCCTTCGTGCCCGCCTACCTCATCCGCTCCGCGCGCCTGCGCACGGGCGACGTCATCGAGGGCTCGCTGCGTCCTTCGCGCGGCGGCGACAAGCGCGCCGGCCTCGCCAAAATCACGACCGTCAACGGTCTGGACCCCGAGCAGATTCGCAACCGTCCCAAGTTCGGCGACCTCACCCCGGTCTATCCCAACGAGCCGCTGCGCATGGAGCACGGCAAGGACTCTATTACCGGCCGCGCCATCGACATCGTGTCACCGATCGGCAAGGGCCAGCGCGGCCTGATCGTGTCCCCGCCCAAGGCCGGCAAGACCACGATCCTCAAGAAGATCTGCCAGTCTATCTCGATTAACAACCCCGAGGTGCACCTCATCTGCCTGCTCGTCGACGAGCGCCCCGAAGAGGTCACCGATATGCAGCGTTCCATCAAAGGCGAGGTTGTGGCGTCGACCTTCGATATGCCCGCCGACAACCACACTCGCGTGGCAGAGCTCGTCATCGAGCGCGCCAAGCGCATCGTGGAGCTGGGTGGCGACGTCGTGGTGGTGCTCGACTCCATCACGCGTCTTGCCCGCGCCTACAACTTGGCGGCGCCCGCCTCAGGCCGCATCCTTTCGGGCGGCGTCGATTCGGCGGCCCTCTATCCGCCCAAGCGCTTCCTGGGCGCAGCCCGTAATATCGAGAATGGTGGCTCGCTCACCATCCTGGCCTCTGCCCTCATCGACACCGGTTCCAAGATGGACGAAGTCATCTTTGAGGAGTTCAAGGGTACCGGCAACATGGAGCTTAAGCTCGACCGCGACCTGGCCGACCGCCGCATCTTCCCGGCTATCGACCCCGTTGCCTCCGGTACGCGTAACGAGGACCTGTTGGTCGACGAGCAGATGCGTCCGTTTGTCTTTGGTCTGCGTCGCATTCTTGCCGGCATGAACAACACCGAGCGCGCAGCCGCATCGTTTATCAAGGGTCTTAAGGGCACCAACACCAATCAGGAGTTCCTGGTGCGTTCGGCCAAAAAACACAGCGACTACGAGCAGACGTTCTAGGTTGTCATCCACGCGCGGCGATAGTCATCAATGCGAGAAAGGGTCGGGGCTTTGAGCCTCGGCCCTTTTCCATAGCGCCGCTCCGCGCTTATTTTTGACCGTAAGACCGACGAGCAGCAGGTTTCCCGTTTCAATCCGACATCGTCACTTGCAATCGACAGGACGGTTTCGCATAATAACTTTTAAGCTTCGCGACGGAAAACGCAGATGAAACGAACCATATACCGTTGCTTTGGGGCATAGCCCCGCTTCATCTTCTCTCGCGCAGCCAACTGAATGATGCGATTTGGGTGCTGGAAGATGGGGAGAGCTCATGGCTTCTTCTGATGCAACACAACGAGCAGTCCTTGCCGGACTTTCGTGCGGGATCGGCCTTGCCGCTCCCGTGGTTATGTATGCCGCGACGCTGCCGTTCTCGTCGGTCAACGAGACGGTTGTCGCGGGCGCTGTTCCCTTCGCCGTGGGCGCGGTGGCGGGCGTGGGTATCTATGCCGCCTCGCTGGGTATCTCCGAGTATCGTGCGCAGCGTGAAGAGCGTCTGTTCCAGCCCGATGCCATGGGCGGTGCCGCCAATCTCAATCAGCATCAAAGCGAGTTCAAGACCGCCTCGATTCCAGCTCAGCAGCAGGATGCGATTCCGTACGCTGCGGCTTCTGCTTCTCAGGCTCAGTCGGAGCAGTCTACCTCGGCATTCCTTTCCGGCCTGACTGGTGCGTTCCAGCGCCGTCATGCCGATGATGGTGTCCCTACCATCGCTCGAGCCGCAGATGCTATGGACGAGGCCGAGGCTTGGTCCATGATCGACAGCATGCTCGACGACGATTCGCCGGTGAGCTGCGACCCTGCGCGCTCGCGCGACGTCTATCAAGTCGCCATCGACGAGCTCACCAACGGCGGGCAGACCGGCTCCTTCAATCGCGATGATATCGCCGCCGCGGCACGCGCCGTGTCGGGCTCCCAGGCCGCCCCTGCGGGCAGCACGGCGGCTTTCGTGGCACTCGTTGCCAATGCGGCGGTCAATAACGCCTACAGCGCTACCTCGGCGGACGCGAACGCTTCTGCCGATAATTCGTACGTTGATGAAGCCATGACCGCGGACGAGGAGGCTGTTGCCGCCCGCCGTGCCGCCGAAAGCTCGCTTTGGGGCGCTCCTGCCCAGCAGCAGGCGGCTGAGGCTGCGCCGTACAATGCAAACCTCGCCAGCATGCCTATCATCTCCGGTGCCGCGGGCATCGATCTCGATGACCTCGATGAGCCTGCAGCCATCACCGCATCGATTGATGCCCAAGATCGCATCGACACCGGCGACCTTCCGGACGCCTCGCTCGAGGTTGATGTCCCCATGGCCGATTACTCGGGCCACGAGGGTATGTGGGCCGCCGCCACCGCGATTCTGGATGAGATTGACGAGCCTGCTCCTGTTTCAGCCCCCGCTCCCGTCGCTGCCCCTCAGCCTGCTGCCCCCGCCTATGTCGGCCGTCACAGCGCTGTGTTCCCCGAGGATACTGCCCGTATCTCGCGTGAGAGCATCGAGCGGGCCGAGGCTATTGCCGCCGGCATTATGGAAAATCGTCGTCACGAGCGCGTCAATCAGATCCTCGAGGAAGAGATCGAGCGTCTTCAGTCCTCTACCGCCAAGCGTACGGGCCGTGCTTATCTGAGCGTTATCGAGGGCGGTACCGCCAGCTTCGCGCCGCTTCGTGCGGAGGCATAACTTCTGCATGGTTAAGATCAATCGAAAATGGGCGGTCGTAACCTGCCTGATGGCGCTCTTGATCTGGGGCAATTCGCTGGTTCCCGGCTCGGGGTCGGGCTCACTGAGCCTAACGGTCATGGAAGCTATCCGCGGTTTCCTGCACGGCGTGGGACTTCCATATGCATGGGTGACCAACTTTGTTGTTCGCAAGTGCGCGCATTTTACCGAGTATATGGTGCTCGGTATCTTGGCAACGCACGCCTTTGATTTTGAGGGCCGGCGCACCTTTGACGTGCTGCTGCCCACGGCGGTGTTCCTGCTGCTGATTCCCTCGATCGACG
>CAUCTV010000046.1 GCA_958445895.1 uncultured Collinsella sp. | reverse complement strand
ATGCATTTTGCAACAGATACCGAATCGACTCCCGAAAATCGTTTCGGCATGTCGTGCGAGTCGCGCCGTCTCCCATCGTTTCAGATGAGGCATTTTGCTTGAGTACGCCACCAAACAACAGAGCTGAAATCGCAAACGTTACCGACGCGATTGTGCAAAGAGCATCGATGCCAAAGCACCCATAGACTGCCGTCCCGACCACAGGACCCAAGATATTGCTCACCATGGTCACCTGCGAAACCAATGCAGTGGCCCGCTCAACCTTCTTTTCACCCGCCATGCGCACCGTCTCAATTTGGAGCATTGGCTTTAGCAGCGATTGAACACCATATTGAACACAAAGTATCGCTACTACGACGACCGCAAGAGGCAACGAGCGCTTCATGGGGATAGACAGCAGTGATGCAGTCATCAGAGCAATGCCGAGGGCCACGAGGACCTCGCGATGTCTTCCCCTATCCGCCAAGATTCCGCCAGCCGGAGTTGCAAGTACGCCGGGTATGAACGCTATCGCCGCGACGACGCCATATAACGTTGACGATCCACTGCGATCGAACAAGTAAAGTGGATACGCAAAGCACAGCGCCGACAGCATCGAATACGTGCACAGCTGCGCAACCAGAAGTTCCGCGAGCCTGATTGACCGCACTGTTTTTGATTTCAACGAGACACCGACGTCTCTCAGCCCAGCCATAAGCCCACCCCCTATACATACCACTAGTATGTATTTAATGACTTGAAAAGGGCAGCCGTGGCTACCCTCACAAATCAATTACATACCGTTGGTATCTATATTACCACCCGGCGCAGTCCCATACGTCCCAAATCTGCGCCGTTGTCTGGAGCACTTCCTCGCCCAAATCGAGTCCCACCGCAGAGGCCATCTGCGCCAAACATTGAGCGCGAGCGAGCATTCGATCCTTGGGTTCAAGCGGACGAAACAGTGGCAGCAACCAGAGATTCGCCAGCAACGATACGGCCTCTGCCGCTTCGCGCGGGCATTCGCACGCAATGGATCCGTCGGCGATGCCCTCCTCGATCACTGGCAAGAGACAGCCATCGGCCGACTCGTCAAATGAACCCTGGTACTGCATCGCCAGTAGGCGCGAGCTTTTTACCGGATCTGCTGCAGGACGCATACGTGCCCATAGCTCAATTTGTGGAACAACGGACTCGGGAGCGTACAGTCGCTTGAGCTTTTGGGCTCCGGTCATATTACCGACGCCAAGCATCGAGCGGCGGCGCTCAACAATCGGAGTCATCGCCCGATCAAACGCGGCGTTGAAAATCTCTTCTTTGCTCTTGAAGTGATGATAGACAGCGCCCTTGGTCATGCCGTCGAGACGGTCAACGATATCTTGAATACTCGTCCCCTCATAACCCTGTGCGCAGAATAGCTCCAGTGCCGCGTCGAGAATCTTCGCGACCGTCTCCTCGGGATATTTATTGCGACCCATAATCCGCCCATCCGCAACGCAAGTCTTGTGCCTCATTGCAGCATTTTAACGTTGCGGATGGCAGACGGTCGATTCTACACCGCGGCCGGGCCGTGTTCGCCGGTACGGATGCGGATAACTTCCTCGACCGGCTCGACCCAAATCTTGCCGTCTCCAACGGCACCGGTGCGGGCGGCATTGCAGATGATGTCGACAATTCCGTCAACGTGCTCATCAGCGCAGATGAGGGTGAACTGCACCTTGGGGATGGTATTGACGAGTAGCTCGTTACCGCGCACGTATTCTTTCCAGCCATGTTGAGCGCCGCAGCCCTGTACCTGGTTGATAGTCATGCCACGAACATCGGCAGCAAACAGCGCATCTTTAAGAACCTCAAGCTTCTCGGCACGAACGATCGCCGTAATCTTCTTCATAGTAAATTCCTCTCTTTAGTAAAGAAATGAATTGCCATTCAATGACGCGGGTTTTCCAAGTGCCCGAGATTGCCCCGAAAGAGGAGCGCCGCGTACTTCGGTACGCAAGCGACGGCTTGAGGGGCAAGGTCGGGTGCTTGGGAAAGCCGCGCTGCTAATCGAGTCCGGAGAAAGAAGGATAGGCGCTCTCGCCGTGCTGACTCGCATCCAGGCCCAGCGCCTCATCGGCCTCGTCCACACGCAGACTGCCGTGGAACAGTGCCTTGACCACCGCGGCGATTACCAAATCGAGCACCAGCACAATAGCGACCGTCACCACAATGCCCAGAATCTGCGAAACGAGCAGCGACACGTCGCCCGTGTAGAACAGGCCGCCCTTACCGGTCCACGAGAGCTCCGGCACGCAGAACAGGCCCGTGAGCACGCCGCCCAGGATGCCGCCGATACCATGGCAACCGAACGCGTCGAGTGCGTCGTCGTAGCCAAACTTGGTCTTAAGATGGCTGATGGCCAGGTAGCAGACGGGCGATACGATCAGGCCCATAACCAGCGCTGCCCACGGCTCGACAAAGCCCGCGCCGGGCGTGACCACCACAAGTCCCGCAACCAGACCGGTGTTGGCGCCCACCAGCGTGGGGCGACCAGTGTGCACGCGCTCGACGGCAAGCCACGAGACCATGCCCGCCGCGCTGGCCGTCACGGTGTTGAGGATGGCGAGTGCCGCCACGGCGTCGGCCTTAAACTCGCTGCCGCCGTTAAAGCCAAACCAGCCAAACCAAAGCAGGCCGGCGCCCAGCGCTACAAACGGCACGTTATGCGGACGATAGCTCACCATGCCAAAACCACGACGACGGCCGAGCATTAAGCAGAGAATCAGGCCCGTAAGACCGGACGAAATGTGCACCACGTCGCCGCCGGCAAAGTCGAGTGCGCCGATAATGTCACCGATAAAGGAGCCCTCGCCGCCCCAAACCATGTGGGCAAGCGGCGCATAGACCACAAGCAGCCAAATGCCCAGGAAGGCCGTCATGGCACCAAACTTAACGCGGCCGGCCAGGCTGCCCGTGACGATAGCAGCAGTGATCATGGCAAATGCCATCTGAAAGGCGATGTTGATGATCTGAGGGTAGACGGCGCCGTCAGTGGCATTGCCCTCGGCCGCCTGCAGCACCTGGTTGAGCACCGGAAGGCACAGTAGCTGGTCAAGGCCTCCAATAAACGGGCTGGAACCGTCGCCGCCGTAGGCCAGCGACCAGCCGGCAACAATCCACAGCACGCCAACCAGGCCAATGGCGCCAAAGCACATGAGCATGGTGTTGATGACATTTTTGCGCCTAGACAGGCCGCCATAGAAAAACGCCAGACCCGGTGTCATTAAAAACACGAGCATGGTGCAGATGAGCATAAACGTTGTCGATCCCGTATCGTACATTCGCTCCCCCTTGATCGCATGAACGTTGTCGGCGCCCATAATGCGGCCGAGGGGCAACTGGTGTAGACCAGATACGGCGTTGTTAAACGCTGCGTTGTCGAATGGAAACGGTGCCGCAATCTTGGAAACGGCACGGCAACGGACGCGAAACGGACGGGAAATACGCGAGCAAGGGAGCCGTGAGCACGCCCATCCCGGCTAGCGCCGAAACAGCTCGCGGGCGCGGTCGCGGAGATTAGTTGCTCGAATGACACCTTCGTAGCGATTGATGCGCAGACGCGGGAAGGCATTGAAAAAGCGCAGGTCGCGGCGGCTGAGCGACACGCTCGGCACCGGACGGCTCATGCGCTTGCCGGCAAGGCGACGACTGAACGACGGACGCGGCATGCTCGGCGCGGCATCGGCCACGCGGCGGGCAGCGAGCGCCAGGCCGCGAGCACCATCCGCGATAAACGTCGGCATCGAAGCCTTCTCGCGCAGGGCATCGAGCGTCGCATCGCCCAGCTCCGCCAGCCACGCGTTAACGGCACGGCTGCGGATGTGCGTCTGTGCCACCGAGTCAATCGTCGAATCGGGAATGCGCTCAAGCATTGAGTCCGAGGCATCGGCAAGCGACTCATTAATGCGGTCGGCAAGGTCGGCCCGGACGCGCTCCAGCTGATCAGACAGACGCCGCCAGCTCGCCAACGAGCACACCGCGTCGACCATCATCGCGACCGCGACGATAAACGCGGACAGCCGCACAATCAGCACCGGCAGATGGGCAAGCAGGCCCAACACCGCCGGCTCCACCACGCGGCAAATACACAACGCACCCAGGCCAAACGCGCATGCCCAGTACAGGCAGATGCGTCCGTGCAGGTTAAACGGCAGGTGCGAATAGTCCCAAAAGCGAGCGCCCGTTGTTTTTTCCAATAGAAGGCCCACACTGTACTCAATCACGCTGCATACGAGCGCTGCAGCGACAAACTGGCTCGAGGCATCCGGAATCCCACGCAACAGCAGCCAGCAGGCAATGCCGCCCGCGCCATAGATGGGGCAGCACGGCCCAAGCAAAAAGCCACTGTTGGCAAATCGTCCGTGATTGAGCATGGCGCATACTGTCGACTCCCATGCCCAACCGCAAAACCCGTAAAAGGCAAACGAGAGCACCAGTGCCGAGAGTGGGCAGGTGGCAAGCGTCGCGCCGTCAAATGCCATGTCGATCGCGGTCCCCACCGTCTACCCTCTCCTCTTTTCGCTCGATTCGCCACTCACGTCATCGTCCGCCTCGTCCTTGCGCCGCAGACGACCGGCGACCGTCTCGCGCAGAGCGCACCATTTATCTGCCAGGCATACAATCCAAGCCTCACGACACGTCGGCGGCACTGGCACCAGCGGAAACATATGCCGCACGATAATATTCCGTTCGCGCGGCGTCAGCTCAAAATCTTCCTCCGCACGTGCCAGGGCAAAAAACGGGTGACGAAAGCCATGCAGCCGATGGCTTGGGTCGGGATCGTGCCAGTCATAGAGAAAGTAATCGTGCAGCAGGGCCCCGCGCAGCAATGAAGCACGGTCGACCGAAATGCCAGCACGGCCCAAGCGCTCGGCAAAGGACAGGCTCGCCCGCGCTACTGAAGTCACATGTGCATAGACCGTCACGTCGCCATGCTGGATAAACTCGTGTGTCAGGTCCAAGCGGCCCGCCTGGGCCAGCTGGCGGGCGGCATAGTCGACCTCGTGCGCGATTTCTTCGGCACGAACGGCATCGGACATGCTGCCTCCTTCCAGCGACTCACGGCGACAAGCCACGGCCTGTGCACAATCGATAAAACATCATGGAACATATCAGTATGGCATCGGACAAAACGTTTTGCCCCACCAGTTGGCGAATTACCGCGCCGCCGTCACATATCAAACGCCAAAATGTGCGAGACTGTTTTGTGCAATTGTGCCGGCCGAGGGAGTGCCGGCGCACGATTCGCATGGAGTAACCCACAACGATGCTGCTTACGCAAACGACAACGCCCGAGGACGTCAAGGCTCTTAATCGCGCCGAGCTCCCGCAGCTCTGCGGCGAGATCCGCCAGGCAATCCTCGAAAGCTCCGCCGCCGTCGGCGGGCACGTTGCCCCCAACTTGGGCGTCGTTGAGCTTACGGTTGCGCTTCATCGCGTATTTGACTCCCCCATCGACAAGATTGTCTTTGACGTTTCGCACCAGACCTACGCCCACAAGGCGCTGACCGGGCGCGCGTACACTTATATCGATCCGGAGCGTTATGGTGAGGCTTCTGGCTTTGCCAATCCCGACGAGTCCGAGCACGACCTGTTCGCCATGGGTCACACCTCGACCTCGGTGAGCTTGGGCTGCGGCCTGGCGCACGCTCGTGACCTGGCGGGCGATGCATACAACGTCATTACCGTTATTGGCGACGGCTCGCTTTCGGGCGGCCTGGCGTTTGAGGGCTTTAACAATGCCGCCGAACTCGATAGCAACCTAATCATCATCGTCAATGACAACGACCAGTCCATCGCCGAGAACCACGGTGGCCTCTATCGCAATCTGGCCGAGCTGCGCGCCAGCAACGGCACCTGTGAGCGCAACGTTTTCCGCGCGATGGGGCTCGACTACCGCTACCTGGACGCCGGTAACGACGTGTTGGCCCTCGTCGACGCGTTGCAGGAACTGCGCAATATCAATCATCCCATCGTGCTGCACGTTTCCACCGCCAAGGGCAAGGGCTTTGAGCCAGCCCAGAGCGATCCCGAGCGCTGGCATCATGTGGGGCCCTTCGATATGGCAACCGGCCGCAAACTTTGCCCGGGCCATCCGAGCGAGCCTGCGCCGCGCACCTATGCCGACATTACGGGCGAGGCGCTCAGCGCCGCCATCGAGCGCGATCCGCAGGTCGTTGGCATCACGGCCGCCACGCCCTACATCATGGGCTTTACACCCGAGCTTCGCGCTGCCGCTGGCAAACAGTTCGTCGATGTGGGCATTGCCGAAGAGCATGCCGTAACCTTTGCCACCGCGCTTGCGCGCTCGGGCGCTAAGCCGGTCTTTGGCGTGTACGGTACGTTCCTGCAGCGCGCCTACGACGAACTGTGGCACGACCTGTGCCTCAACGACGCCCCCGCAACCATCCTAGTGTTTGGCGCGTCGATCTTTGGCACCACGTCCGAGACGCACCTTTCGTTCTTTGATATTTCCATGCTGGGCGGTCTTCCCAACATGCACTACTTGGCGCCGGCCTGCATGGAGGAATATCTGTCCATGCTGAACTGGTCGCTCGATCACCGCGAGCATCCCGTGGCGATCCGCGTACCGGGCATCGGCCTGGTAAGCCGTCCCGACCTTGCGCCCGCCGAAGACACCGACTACAGCGCCGTTCGCTACAACGTGGTGCGCCGGGGTCGCGACGTTGCCGTGCTCGCACTTGGCGATTTCTTTGAGCTGGGCGAGCGCGTGACAAACCGCTTGGCTGCCGAGTACGGTATCGAGGCCACGCTCGTCAACCCGCGCTATGCAACCGAGCTTGACCGCGAGTTCCTCGACAGTCTCGCCGCCGAGCATCGCGTTGTCGTCACCCTCGAGGACGGCATCTTGGACGGCGGCTGGGGCGAGCGCGTCGCGTGCTATCTGGCCTGCACGCCTGTGCGCACGCGCACCTTCGGCATCGCCAAAGGCTTCCCCGACCGCTACGACCCCAACGAGCTGCTCGCTCAGAACGGCATGACGGTCGAGAACATGGCCGCCGAGGCCGTAAGGCTACTCAACGAGTAAAAAACCTCCGCAAGGGAAGCACCCCTGCGGAGGTTTTTGTTTTCACAGCTCAATTATCTCAATCTGTAACATCTAGGGCCCGAATTCCCGTCTAACTGTTACAGATCTAGATAAGACGTCTTAGTCCCAGACCTTTGTCTCAATCTGTAACAGATAGAGACCTTTTGGCCCTCCAGATGTTACAGATTGAGACAAAACAGCGAGGCGGGCCGCCACATCTGCAAGAACCACCACAAAGGTGCCTGTCCCCTTTGTAGTGGTTTTAAGTCATGGTCGGTGCGAAAAACGAATAACCGTTCATACGCGATCTCCTTACTTATATATGCGTCGCGTTGCCGCCATTATAGCGACCGCTGTGATCGATCATGCCGTCTGCAAAACGCTATTTCAGCTGCAATATTCGACGTTTGCCCAGATAAAACCTGCCAAAATAAACCTGTCCCTTTTTAGTAGGTACAATAACCCATAAGGTAAGTATGTTTCTGAGTTATTTCGTGTTGACCCATTTGAGCGCGATAGGGTATAACTCTACTCAACCGCTAGGGATTTTATTGAGAAAGGTGTTCTACCATGAGCAAGAACCTCTCCCAGCAGGTCGTTCTCGACCGCCGCGGCTTCGTTGCCGCCACCTTCGCAACCGTCGCCGGCCTTGGTCTTGCCGGCTGCTCCGACACCAGCGCCGAGGCCGACAAGGGTTCCGCCGCCGGTTCCTCCAAGAGCTCCGAGGATACCGAGGCTTCCACCACGCTCGACGCCAAGGCATTCGACAAGCTCGTCGGCAACGGCCCCAAGGCCGATGACGATGCCGTCGCCGCCAGCACCTGGGCCACGGCCGTCAAGGACGCCGGCGTCTTTAAGATCGGTGGCGTTCAGACTTCCACGCTCTTCTCCCTCCTCAACGAGAAAGACGGTCAGACCCGTGGCTTCGATGCCGGTATCGCGCAGCTCCTGTCCAACTACATCCTGGGCGAGAACAAGGTCGAGATCACCCAGGTGACCTCGGACACGCGCGAGTCCGTCCTGCAGAACGGCCAGGTCGACGCTGTCTTCGCCACCTACACCATCACTGACGAGCGCAAGAAGCTCGTCTCCTTTGCCGGTCCCTACTACTACACCCAGCAGGCTATCCTAGTGCTCGCCGACAACGACGACATCAAGAGCGTCGACGACCTGGCCGATAAGAACGTCGCCGTCCAGTCCGGCTCCAACGGCCCCGCCATTCTGGAGGAGTTCGCCCCCAAGGCCAGCCAGCAGGAGTTCAAGACCGACGAGGAGGCCCGTCAGGCACTCCAGCAGGGTCGCGTTGACGCCTACGTCATCGATAACAACATGCAGCAAAGCGCCCTGGTCCGCGAGCCCGGTAAGTACAAGATCGCCGGCAAGCCCTTCGGCAGCAAGGAGCCCTATGGTATCGGCCTGCCGCTCGATTCCGACGGCGTCGCCTTTGTCAACGACTTCCTTAAGAGGATTGAGGACGATGGCACTTGGACCGAGCTGTGGCAGATCTGCATCGGCGACCGTACGGGCGACACCAATGTTCCCGAGCTGCCCGAGATCGGCGCCTAGGCAGCGAGCCTGGTAACGGCCGCAACGAAACCATATGGAAACGCATGATGCGCTTTATTGCGGTAAACTGTTTCCTCACTGAGTTGTCGGGGCTTCCGTACACACGGGAGCCCCTTTCCTTATCGGCGGGAGGTCCGCATGAGTCTCTCCGAGCTCTGGTCGCTCTATGGCCAGAACTACATTGACGCGCTGCTAGCAACCTGGGGCATGACGCTTGAGTCGTTTGCCATCGCCATGGTGCTGGCCGTCGCCGTCACCGTGATGCGTGTGTCGCCGCTCAAGCCGCTGCGCGTCTTTGGCGACCTGTATGTCCAGGTCTTCCGCAACATCCCCGGCATCGCGCTGCTCATCATCATCGTCTACGCGCTGCCGCCGCTCAAGGTCGTCCTGCCCTACCGCACCTGCGTTATCGTCGCCACGGTCCTTTTGGGCTCGGCCTTTGGTTCCGAAAACTTTATGAGCGGCATCAACACCGTCGGCGTCGGCCAGGTGGAAGCCGCCCGCTCGCTCGGCATGAGCTTCAGCCGTATCCTCGCTAAGATCGTGATTCCGCAGGCGCTGCGTTCGAGCGTGCTGCCCATGACCAACCTCTTTATCGCCGTCATGCTCACCACCGCGCTCGGCAGCCAGGTGCCGCTTAAGCCGCAGGAACTCACCGGCGTGGTGAGCTACATCAATACCCGCTCGCTCGGCGGCGTCGCCGCGTTCTTTATCTCGGCGCTCGGCTACCTGGGCACGGCCTTTGTGGTGAGCCACATTGGCAACTACATCGATAAGAAGGTGAGGATCCTCCGATGAGCAAGCATTCCACCTCCGCGCTCACCATGCGCGATGCGCTCTACGAGGCTCCCGGCCCCAAGATGCGCGCCAAGATTCGCATCGGCACCGCCATCTCGCTTGTTGCTGTCGCCGCGCTCGCCATCCTGGTACTGCAGCGCTTTTATGTGACCGGTCAGCTTTCGGTCCACTATTGGTATTTCTTTACGCACCTCACTACCTGGAAGTTCTTGCTTGCCGGCTTTGAGGGCACCGTTAAAGTCGCACTCACCGCCGGCGTCATTGCGCTGGTACTGGGCTTAGCCCTTATGCTCGGCCGCACCAGCGACATTAAGCCGCTGCAGCTGGTCTGCCGCGTGCTCACCGATTTCTTCCGCGGCGTGCCAAGCCTGCTGTTCATCTACTTCTTCTTTTTGGTGCTGCCCCAGTACAAGATCGCGCTGCCGTCGTTTTGGATGCTCACGCTTCCCGTCGCGCTCGCTGCAGCCGGCGTAC
>CAUCTV010000045.1 GCA_958445895.1 uncultured Collinsella sp. | reverse complement strand
AGGTTTCGAGCACGCCGGGCAAGACGAGCAACATCAATTTCTTCGAGGCGGACGACGTGCACTTTGTGGACCTGCCGGGCTACGGTTTCGCCCGCCGTTCCAAGGCCGAGCGCGACCGTTGGGCAAAACTTATCGGCGACTTCTTCGACTCCGAACGCAGCTTTAACCTGGTCGTGTCACTGGTGGATATTCGTCACGACCCGAGCAGGCTCGACCATGACATGATCGACTACCTGCAGGGCAACGAGTTCAACTTTATCGTCTGCCTCACTAAGGCCGACAAACTCAGCCGCACCCAGCAGGCCCGCCAGGCAGCAGCCATCAAAAAGCAGCTCAACGTTCCGGCCGAAAACGTGATCATCACAAGCTCCCAGACCGGTGCCGGCATCGACGAACTCAAGCGCCGCATCGCCGAGGCCTGCCTCTAGTCAGGCTGCAGCCCCTCAAAAGCTCTCATCTATATCACCCCAGTGATAGTTATTGGTAAACTATCACTGGGGTGATATTTTTAGGAGGTCGATATGGAGCTTTGGCACGGGTCGGAGGTTGTTGTCGAGCATCCATCGTTGGATAAATGCAGGCAATTCAATGACTATGGGCGCGGGTTTTATTGCACACCACATGAGGAAATGGCAATGGAATGGGCATGCCGGACCGAGTCTGATGGCATTGCCAATCGATATGAGCTTGATTTAGATGGCCTTTCGGTCTTGGATTTAGAGTCTGGGGAGTTTTCAATCCTCAATTGGCTTGCGATTTTGGCCGACAACCGGGAGTTTAATGTCTCGACGCCGCTGGCACGCGAAGGACTTCGGTATTTGCTGGACAACTGCCTGATTGATATTTCTCCCTATGACGTTATTCGAGGCTATCGCGCTGACGATTCCTACTTTTCGTTTGCAAGACAGTTCGTTAACGGCATGATTTCGCTCAGGCAATTGCAGCGCATTATGTTTTTGGGGGATTTGGGCATTCAATATGCGCTTATGAGTGAGCGCGCGTTCTCGGCGATCAGGTTTCGCGATTGGAAGCAGGCCTCGGGAGCTGAGTTTTATCCCAAACGATTTGAGCGAGAACAGAACGCTCGACGTAAGTACCTGGATACGGTAAACGGATTTGACACCGAGGGTGTCGACATTAGGGATTTGATGTCAGGGAGGGTTGATTTAAATGATCCAAGAGTTAACGGATCGTGGGCCGAGTAGGACATATCCCGTCTATTACCTTGAGGACGCAATGAACAACCTCGGGGATTGCTTCGACTATGCCGTTAACGATTACGGAGCAGAAGGATCGGAAGTTGCTGAACTCTTTTGCCTGAGCGGCGTAGCTCGCGAGTTCGAACGCGGCAACGCATGGGTAGTGTCGGGAAAATCGGGCGTTGAGCTGTTCGCGCTTATCGCCGAAAGGTCGGGCTATCAAAACGGGCCTATACCGGACTGCGCCTATCGATTTGAGAAGACGCCGGAATATTGGGCGGGCTGGATACTGGCATACCTGCAGTGGCGCCTAGGAGAGTCTTTCGAAGATTTGCTGCATGTCGTTCCATTCGATGTGCTACGCAGTCTGTACTACCCCTGGCACGAAGCCTCGGAGGAACGCGTGGCTCGCCTCGTCTGCGATATGGCGAAAAAAGCGTCCAGGCAAACCAAACTTGCGTTAGCGAGAAAGAAGCTTAAGAAAACCCAACAAGACCTAGCGTACGAATCGGGTGTGTCACTCCGCTCAATCCAAATGTACGAGCAGCGCCAGAGAAACATCAATGAAGCTTCGGTAACAAGCGTAAGAGCCATAGCAAAAGCCCTCCACTGCAACATCGAAGACCTCCTAGAACCAGTCTTTGAATTCAAAGAATCCAGCGCCGCCTAAACCAAGCACACAGCCGATGCCCGCCTCTAGGAAGTGCTCCAGCCTAGTAAGAGCCCCTATCAATAAAAAGCCAAACTATCAGCCCGGCGCCTTTACAGAGCGAAGGTCCCTGTAGCCGCCGCCAGCGAAGTTAACGTAGGGAGGCCAGGGGCTTTGCCCCCAAATCTTTCCGCAGGACGGCAGGACCCCCGCCGCACGAAGTGCGCAGCGGGGGTCCTGTCATGTCCGAGGACGATTTGGGGGCAAAGCCCCTGGCCTCCCCGGCGGGTATACGGGACGGCGATTACAGGTATTCGATTTGAGCGCCCTCGGTGTCGCACGTCAGAATATGCGTCGCACACTTGGGGAACTGCTCGCGCAGCTTGACCTGTAGGAATTTTGCCACGATGGTGTCATCGGTCACAGCCATGAGAGTCGAGCCCGAACCGCTGATCCAGATGGTCTTGGCGCCCCCGTTAAGGCAGGTGTCGCGCACGGCGTTGTAGTCGGGGATGAGACGGCGGCGATAGGGCTCCTGGATGCGGTCGTCGTTGGCGGCGGCAATCAGGTCAAGGTCGCCGGTCTCCAAGCCGCGCGTCATGCCGGCGATGCGGCCCATCTGCCACACGGCGGTGGAGAGCGGAATCTCTTGCGGCACGACCTTGCGCGCCTCACTCGTGTGTACCTCGTAGGGCGGAATAACGGTGATAAAACGCAAGCGATCGCTCACCTCGTAGCGCAGGCACTGGGGCAACGAATCGGTCGGCGTAAAGGAACAGACGGCGCCGCCCAGGATGGCGGGAGCGACGTTATCGGGATGGCCCTCGACCTCGGTGGCAATGCGGACGAGCTCGGCGCGATCGACGGTGTGGTCCGTCAGCGCGGCGGCTGCCATAATGCCGGCGACGACGCAGGTGGAGCTGGAGCCCAGGCCGCGGGCGACGGGAACGTCAGTCTGAATGTCGATGGCGACGGGGAAGGCCGGTTCGCCCCATGCGGCCAGTGCATCGACAAAGCTGACGTAGACCAGGTTGTTCTCGTTTTGGAACTCCTCGGGGCAGCCCGTGATGGTGAGCTTATCGGCGCGCTCGAAGGTAAAGTGCGAGTAGAGGCTGACGGCCATGCCGAGGGTGTCGTAGCCGATGCCTAGGTTGGCGCTGGTTGCTGGGACGGTGATCTTGATCATGTGAGTCCTCCTGGCGTGCCTGGCTGTTTAGTTCGCTGCTTGGGCAGTCCTGCGCAAGACGGAAAGCACATTCAGTGCTTTCCTTTGCGTGCGGAACTCGCGACGAACTAAACAGCCAGGCACGCTGTGCGCGTTCGTCATCATTCCGGGGGTTATCTGATGAAAGAAGGTGCGCCGGCTTTCGCCGGCGCTTAATAAGGGATCTAGTTGGTGCTCATTCGTTTTGCTGCAGACTCGACGTAGCGTGCCATCTCATCGACGTCGCAGACGTCTTCGAAGCGGACGGGTTTGGACTCGAGTTCGGCGAGCTGGGTCGGGGCGACCGTGTTGGTGGCCTGCTCGAGCACACGCATAGCCTCAAAGTCGTCCTTGGGAACGTCGAGGCCCAGGGCGTCGCAGCAGGCGCGCGGGAACTTGTAGGGGCTGGCGGTCGAAAGCAGCACGCGGGCCTTGGCTCCCTCGGCGGGAGCGACCTTTTCAAAGACGTGATAGCCGCAAGCGGTGTGCGGATCGATTACGTAACCGTTCGCATCCCAGCAGCTCTTGATGGCAGCGCGGACCTCGTCCTCGCTGGCCCAGCCGCAGCCAAAGACGCCCTGAATCTTTGCCAGCAGGTCGGCGGGAACATCGTAGCGACCAGTCTGCGTCAGTTGCTCCATAAGGCCGGCAACGAGCTCACAGTCGCCATCGGACAGGAAGTACAGCATGCGCTCCAGGTTTGAGCTGATGAGGATGTCCATCGAAGGCGAGATGGTCGTGAAGAACGGACGGTTGCGGTCGTAGACGCCGGTGGTCAGGAAGTCGGCCAACACGTTGTTCTTGTCGCTCGCAACGATAAGCTTAGCGACGGGCAGGCCCATGCGCTTGGCATAGTAGCCGGCCAGGATATCACCAAAGTTGCCGGTCGGCACGCAGAACTCCACGGCGTCGCCTGCCTCGATGGCGCCGGCGCGTAGCAGCTGCGCATAGGCGGCAAAGTAGTAGACGACCTGCGGCACCAGGCGGCCGACGTTGATGGAGTTGGCGCTCGAAAGCACGGTGCCGGTGGCCTCCAAGCGCTCGGCAAGCTCCTTATCGGCAAAGATGCGCTTGACGGCGCTCTGGGCGTCGTCAAAGTTGCCGCGGATGCCGCAGACGGCGACGTTATCGCCCTCCTGTGTGGACATCTGCAGATTCTGCACGCGGCTGACTTTGCCCTCGGGATAAAAGACGGTGATGCCCGTGCCCGGGGCGTCGGCAAAGCCGGCGAGTGCTGCCTTGCCCGTGTCGCCCGACGTGGCGGTGACGATCATGATGCGCTCGGCGCCGCCGTCCTTGGCGGAGGTGCGGGCCATGAGGCGGGGGAGCATCTGCAAGGCGACGTCCTTAAAGGCGCTCGTGGGACCGCCAAAGAGCTCCATCACATAGGTTTGAGGAGCGTCGGTGCCCGGTGCTGCGTCGAGTTTGACGAGCGGCGTGACCTCATCGCTTGCAAACGTACCGCGGTAAGCCTCATTCACACAGGCCGATATTTCTTCGGTCGTGTAATCATTCAGTAACATTCCCAACACATCTTGAGCGATTTCAAAGTACGATTTATCTGCAAGCGAGCTGATATCGACCTGCTGGGTGCCGAGCTCGTCCGAGACAAACAAACCCCCGTCGGGAGCGATGCCGGTGCGGATTGCCACCTTACTTGAGCACGATAAAGTGCGTCCTCGTGTACTATGATAAGTTCCCATATAACACTGCTCCTCGGATGCCTTGGTCCCAATCGGTGAAACCATGGTATCAGAGCGCGCAAAATAGGTTCGCAGAGGCTTTTTAGAAAGGTAACCTCCAGCCCATGATTAAGATTGCCAAGTTTGGCGGCTCGTCGGTCGCCGACGCCGAACACTTTAAGAAAATCAAGGCCATCGTCGATGCCGACCCGGCTCGCCGTTTTGTGGTGGTTTCCGCCTGCGGTCGCCGCTTTAAGGGCGACACCAAGGTGACCGACCTGCTCTACCTGGTTAACGCGCACGTTAAGTACCACGTGTCGTGCGAGGAACTGCTCGAGGACATTGGCCAGCGCTATTTTGATATCGCTGACGAGCTGGAGCTCACCTATCCCATCCGTGAGGAGTTTGCGGCCTTTGCCGAGCGTGCTCGCTCCGGTGGCTACTCTACTGAGGAGCTCGTAAGCCGCGGCGAGTACTTTACCGCTCGCCTGATGGCCGAGTACCTGGGCCTGCCGTTCCTGGATGCCGCGACGGTCGTGGCGTTCCATCACGACGGTACGCTCAGCATGAATCGCACCTCCGAGCTGGTGCAGGAGTACGGTCAGCAGGGCGGCTTTGTTATGCCCGGTTTCTACGGCGCGACGCGTGAGGGCCAGATCAAGCTGCTCGATCGTGGCGGCGGCGATATCTCGGGCTCGATCCTGGCCAAGTGCCTGGGCGCCGACCTGTACGAGAACTGGACCGACGTCTCGGGCTTCTATTCTGCCGACCCGCGTATTGTTCCCGAGGCTCAGCCCATTGCGCGCGTTACTTACGAGGAGCTGCGCGAGCTTTCGTACATGGGCGCAAGCGTCCTGCACGAGGAGGCCGTGTTCCCCGTGCGCGAGGCGGGCATTCCGCTGGTCATCAAGAACACCAATGCGCCGCAGGACCCCGGCACCATCATTAGCGAGACGGCTGATGAAGGCGAGGCAGAGCCCATCATTACCGGCGTGACCGGCAAGCGCGGTTTTGTCGCCATCAACGTGGCCCGCGACCGCACCAAGCCCCGTGTTGGCTTTATGCGCCGCGCGCTTTCGGTCTTCGAGCGCTATGACGTTTCCGTCGAGCATATGCCCACCGGCGTCGACCGCTTTGGCGCCGTGGTGCAGGAGCAGGATGTGCACGATTCGCTGTACTCACTCGTGGGCGACATCCAGCAGGAGGTCGAGCCGCTCGAGATCGAGGTCGTTGAGGGTCTGGCGCTTATCGCGACCGTCGGTCGTAACCTGCGCGGCCGTGCAGGTATCTCGGGCCATCTGTTTGGCATGCTCGGCCAGGCTGGCGTGAGCGTGCGTATGATTTCGCAGAGCTGCGACGAGATCAACATCATTATCGGTGTCGAGGAGAAGGACTTCGACCTGGCGATTCGGACCATTTACCGTGCCTTCTCCGATGAGAACGGCATTGTGAAGGTCTCCGACCTGGAGGCTTCCGCGCCGGTCGATCCCGCTCTGGCTGCGCTCCACAAGTAGCTGCTATCTCGCTAGATTTTTGGGACTCTCCTCAAAAATCTACGGCGGGGCGTTTCGTTTCGGTTTCGTTTCGACGGGGCGGGTTTCGTGCCTGCCCCGTTCTTGTATACACTGGCAACAATAATCGGCCTGCTTGGCGTGCGGGCGATAGCCACAACCTTTAAAGGGGGAAGCATGAAACAGTACACGGTTGCTATTTTGGGCGCGACGGGAGCCGTGGGCACCCAGATGCTCGAGTGCCTGAACGAGCAGGAGTTCCCGGTCGGCAAGCTCAAGCTGCTGGCGAGCGCACGCTCTGCGGGCAAGACCGTCGAGTTCCGCGGCGAGCAGGCTGTGATTGAGGAGGCTTGCCCCGAGGCTTTTGAGGGCTGCGACATCGTGCTCGGCGCTGCCGGCGACGATATCGCCAAGGAGCTGCTGCCCGAGGCCGTCAAGCGCGGCGCCGTCGTGGTCGACAACAGCCATGCCTTCCGTATGGATCCCGAGGTACCGCTGGTCGTGCCCGAGATTAATGCCGACGACATCAAGTGGCATCACGGTCTTATCGCCAATCCCAACTGCGCGACCATTATCGGCCTGGTTCCCACGTGGCCGCTGCATCAGCTCGCTGGCGTGAAGCGCATGATCGTCTCGACGTACCAGGCGGCTTCGGGCGCTGGTGCCCCCGGCATGGCCGAGCTTGAGGCCCAGCTGGCCGCCCTGGGCCGTGGCGAAGAGATTCCCGAGCCGCGCGCGTTTGCCGCCCAGCTGGCGAGCAACCTGATTCCGCAGATTGGCGGCGTCAAGGAAGAGGGCTTTACCTCCGAGGAGATGAAGCTGCAAAACGAGGGCCGCAAGATCATGCACCTGCCCGAGCTGCGCGTGAACTGCACCTGCGTGCGCGTGCCCGTGCTGCGCTCGCACTCCGAGAGCATTACGCTCGAGTTTGAGCGCGACATCACGGTGGAAGAGGCCCGTGCTGCGCTGGCTGCCGCTCCGGGCGTCAAGCTGGTTGACGACATGAGTGCCGAGGATGCGCACGATCGCTTCCCCATGCCGATGGACACCTCCGACCAGGACCTGATTTGGGTCGGTCGCGTACGCCGCGACATCTCGAACCCCGAGGCCGCACGTGGCATTACCTTCTGGTGCTGCGGCGACCAAATCCGTAAGGGCGCGGCAACCAACGCCGTCCAGATCGCTAAGCTGCTCTGCGAGTAGCGGTGGACCTGTCCGGCGGGGGCCGGGCTTGGTTTTCAGAACGTCCTCGACCATGTGTGGCGCCTTGTCCTGCTCCTTCGGAGCTGCGGACAAGGCGCCACACTGGTCTGCGGAATGTTCTGAAAACCAAGCCCGGCCCCCGCCTGCGGTGACTCGGCTGCGAGCGGCCTGCGATGGGGCCGTTGCTGGTTGGGGCCGCTGGGCTGATGTGGGGGCACGTGGTTGTTGCGGGCCCTAGTCCCGGCGGCGGCCTCGGCGCTTCGCGCCTGCTGCCTGGGGTGACTTTGGGCTTGGTGCGAATTGAGGTCTAATACTTTTCCCGTGAAGTGAACGACCTTATTTGGACCCCCGAAGCATTGGCATTTTTTGATTGCTATGTCCTGCGGTTTTGCAGCGCGAATCCTGCGGTTTTGCGGTCTAAAGGTGTGGATGCTCCGGGACTTCGTTTTTACTCGTTCACTTCTCGGGAAAGTATTAGAGCTCGGCTGACAGGGGTACCGCTCTGGTGTCGATGCCCTGCGTCTTTTTCGCTTGATTAGGGAAAACAGTCTCGCTGGTTGAATTGCAAAGTTAACCGGACGGTGTGATCAAATTCGTCGTTTTCGCAGTTAAGGGGACGGGCGCGCCAGCGCCCGTCCCTCGTTTTCCCAGGTCGGTTTCTGTCCATCCGTCTCGATTCGGTCCGTCCGGATGAGTTCGGGGCATGGCTCCGCCGGCCCGCGCGGGTTCGCTCTCGAACTCATCCGGACGGGTGCGCTGCGGCTATTGTGTTTTGAGATTCCGGGGCGCTACGGCACCAGCGGCCCCTCGCCGCGCCCGCGCCTGGCGCGCTCGATGGCGGCCGGCGACATCAGCAGCCCGCTGTAGGGGACCTTCTCAATCCCGAGCGCGTCGAGCAGCGCGCGGCCATCGTCGCCGTAGGCGGCGAGCAGCATGTCGATGGCGCACATCCCGCCCAGAGACGGCCTGGGCTCGGAGTTAAGGTGGGACATCAGCACTGCGCAGTCGGGACCGGAAAGCCGGTCGAAGCTTATGCCGCGCCCCTTCGGCAGGATCTTGCGCAGCTCGACGTGGTTGCGCTCACATCCGCCCTTCTGCTGGGACTGGCGGGCGTCGCAGTAGTACACCGAGCACCGCTTCGCGGCCCCGGGCAGCGCCGAGCGCTCGATGGCGGCGCAGTCCGAGAACTCGGCGCCGTTGTCGGTTAGGACCAGGCCGAACATGCGCGAGAAGGCGGCCTTGCCGACCGCCTTCTCAAGCGCGTCGAGCCTGTCCGACGTCGATCCGCAGTCCTTGCCGGGCATGAGCAGCGCGAGCTGGAACTTGCAGGGCCGCTGGTACAATGTCAGCAGGCACCGCCGGTCGGATTTGAGCCCCACCACGGTGTCCATCTCGCAGGCGGCGGCGCGCTCCTCCTCGGGCAGACCCATGAACGCGCCGAACGAGCGCGCCTCGCCGTGGGCCGTCGCCTTCGGCCCGGCGGCGCGCGAGCGCCTCTTGTAGCCGCACTTCCTGCGCAGCTCGAGGCTCGACATGCCGGCGTAGCCTCGCTCTATCCAGCGGTATATGGTCGACGCGGACACCCGGAATTGCGCGGCCCTCGAGGCCGCGATCTGCGCCGGCGACAGCCCGCGCGCGACGTCTCCCCTGATGGCGGCCATCATCAGCTCGAACTCCGCCTCGCCGCGGTCGACCCCCATGCGCGACGCCGACAACTCCTCGTCGGCCATTGCCTGCGCCCTGGCTGCCGAGTACTCGCATCGCCACGCCTTGGAGCAGTGGTATCGCCTCAGCCTGCATCCGTTGCAGCATCGCGGCCAGGACGTCAGCCTCGGGCACGCGCCCTCGGGCGGCTCGCCGGCGCGCCCGCCCTTGTTCGGCCCACGCGACACGGACCTGTTGCGCGCCACCTCGTCGGCCACCGTCGAGGGCGAGCGGCCCAGCTCCTCGGCCATCCGCCTGCACGACTTGCCCTTGTCCAGGCCGTTCTCGATGGCGACCCTGTCGGCCTTGTCCAGCCTTCGGTAGGCCTTGGCCCCGCTTTTTCCCATCTCGTATCCTCTCGCCGGGGGCGGGCCCCGTGCCCGCCCGTTGGGAAAAAGGCTCCCAGACTCAGCGCGACATGTCCGGCTGGGTTCGAGAAAGAAAAGGAAGTGTTCGGATGAGGTTGCAAATCAACCAAACAGTCTCGCTTAAGTAATTGCGAGCCCGCCCAGACGTATCTGCGGGGTTGTCTGTACAATTCGCGGTATTATGTTGCGGAGTTTTGAAGGGAGCCGCTGGTGGTCACGACGACGTTTGCTTCGCCTTTGGGCGAAATCTTGCTTGCCGCTGATGGCCGCGGTCTGACGGGGCTTTGGTTTGAGGGGCAGGAGCACTTTGGTTCCACGCTTCTTAAAGAAAGCGCCGAATACGTTGAGGGCACCGATGCAGTTTCGGGTGCCGGGGGCATGCAGACGGTAAATCCGGCCAATGGCGCGGCTTCTTCGGTGCTAGAGCGTTCTTGGGCTTGGCTCAACGCCTATTTTGCGGGGCAGGAGCCTCGGTTTACGCCGCCGTTGCATTTGATTGGCACGGCGTTTCAGCGTGAGGTTTGGTTTGAGCTACTTTCAATTCCGCGTGGCGAGGTCGCTACGTATGGCGAGATCGCCCAGCGTGTTGCGGCTCGAC
>CAUCTV010000044.1 GCA_958445895.1 uncultured Collinsella sp. | reverse complement strand
GGCTGATTACGATTCTGATCGTTCGCCTTGGTTCAGGTTACGAGGCATCCGGCGTTTTCTCTTTGGCAATGTCCATCTACAACATCTTTGCCCCTATCGCTCAGTATCGCATGTATACGTACCAGGTCTCAGATGTTGAGAATGAGAATACCACGGGTGAATACCTGGCGTTTCGGTTTTTCACTTGCGGAGTCGCGCTCGCTCTGTGCACCGGCTATTCGCTGTTTACATGCGAATCGGGAGCGATTGCAGCTATTCTGCTCTATGCCGTCTACAAGTCTATTTCCTTGGTTGTAGACGTCTTTCACGCGTGCGATCAGCGCCATCATCGAATGGATTACATCGGTAAGTCTCTGTCTTTTCAGGGGATTCTATCTCTTGTTGCCTTTACCGTAGTGTTTGGCTTATGCGAATCGCTCGAGGCGGCGATAGTTGCAATGACCGTTGTCGTGATCCTCGTTGGTGCTGTCTACGATTTGCCAAGGACCCTTCAATTCGGCCCATTGGCCCCAAGCATCTCGTTCAAAAAGTGCCTTCGACTGGCCTTGAGATGTCTCCCCATCGTTCTTGCGTCCATTGCCGCGGCGTCAGCATCTTCGATTCCAAGGCAATACCTTGTTGGTGTTCAAGGGGAGGCTGCTCTTGGCATTTATGCTGCCGCAGCTGCTCCTGTTGCGCTTATTCAGACGGGCGCCTCCTATATCTACAATCCTCTTCTAGGCTATTTTTCGGAGAGTTTTGCTGCTAGGGACAGGAAAGGCTTCAATGCGCTTTTGACAAAGGCGACGGTCGGGATCGTTGTTCTGGGGCTGGTGTGCGCTATTGGAGTAATGGTTTTAGGTGAGCCGGTTCTTGTTCTTGTGTATGGGAAAAAGATGTCTGGCTTTTCATATCTACTTCCTCCGCTTGTGGCGCTTGCGATGCTTACGGGGTATATGTGGTTTGTAAACGATTTGCTAATGGCTATCAGAAACTTCCGGGGTGCCTTTGTTGGGAATGTTGCTGCTCTAATTTCCTCTCTCTGCGCCTTACCTTTAATTGCTCTGTATTCGATGGATGGTGTTACATATGTCTGTCTCATTTCTGCTCTTTGTGGAATAGGCTTCATGGCAACCGTGTTAGTTATTCAGCTAAAAGGCTACTGGAAATAGTATGTGATGCCTGGATTACGTTTCGGAAGATAAAAGGTAAGGTGGATGTATGGATAAGCATCATCGATTGCTGGTTATTATTCCAGCGTATAATGAGGAAGAATCGCTCGAGGCCACGGTTGACGAGCTGGTAGGTGTCGCTCCAAGTGTTGACTATCTCGTAGTAAACGACGGCTCCAAGGATTTAACTGAGCGGATTTGTCGCGATCGTGGGTACAACTACGTAACACTGCCAGTCAATTCTGGCCTCACCGTTGGATTTCAGACGGGCATGAAGTACGCGCTCCGCAACGGCTACGATTATGCCCTTCAGTTTGATGCGGACGGTCAGCATATGCCTGAGTATATCGATGAAATGCTCGAGACCGCTATTAATGAAAACGCTGATATCGTAATTGGCTCACGCTTCCTCCACGTGAAAAAGGAAATCTCCGCTCGAATGATTGGCTCACGCCTTATTACAGTCATGATCAAGCTGACTACGGGAAAGCGCGTAGCTGACCCTACCTCGGGAATGAGAATGTTTAGCAAGGAAATGATTAAGCGCTTCGCGCAGGACGACTCGCTTAACCCTGAGCCCGAGAGCATTTCGCTTCTTATAAAAAAGGGGGCGAAGGTGAGCGAGGTTCAAGTTGAGATGCGTGAACGCCAGGCGGGGGAGAGCTATCTTAATATCTCCAAGTCGATTGCTTACATGGCGCGAGCTTGCATCTCCATTCTTTTCGTTCAGTGGTTCAGGTGATTATATGTCTAGCGTTTTAAGGGTCGTACTCATTCTGGGTGCATTTGCTATCTTGTTCGTGATAGTGAAGAAGCTCCGTAAGGCTCAGATACAGGTTCTCGACTCCGTGTTCTGGTTGTTCTTTGCTTTGAGCTTTGTCGTGTTTGCAGCCGTTCCCCAGATTGCCTTCTGGCTCGCAGGGGCCCTTGGCTTCGAAAGCCCGTCGAACTTCGTATTCCTCTATGCAATTGCGCTGCTTCTTTATCGAGAGTTCTCCAACACGGTAAAGATTGCAGAGCTCAGACGTCGCGTGAACGCACTTGTTGAAGAGCTCGCTCTCAAGTAGCATGACACCAGTCTTTATGCCCTTCGAACCCACCAACATCATCGTCATCGGTGGCTGCGGCTTCATCGGGTCCAGCTTCGTGCACTACGTAGTGAAGAACTACCCCGGGGTGCACGTGACCGTGCTCGACAAGCTCACCCACAGCTTAGCCCTCGCTTCATGCACGACATGTTCACGGCATTCAATGCGCTACGGATGCCGGCAGGTCCCTCCTCGATAGCTACCATCTAAATGCGGCCTTCATTTAAATATCCAAGAGTGACAATTCAACCCCTTGCACTACCAGGTCTGGTCATCAATGAGATTTGCATGTGGATTAGAACCTACTTGGCGAACCTGGACTACAGAATAGTTAAAGATTGCCGCCATAGCCGTTGTTATGATGTAGAACTACTGGTCTAGAAAGAGGTTTCTCGCCGCAAGTTAAACCCCGCGGAGTCTTTCTCGGCCAGACAGTCTGTTTTCCGAGAATCGCTTCGCAAACACATCAATCAGGTTTCTCCATCCAAGCACCGCGAGCGCAATAAAAAATGGAGAATAGAGAAACATATACCTGGCCCTGCACTCAAACAGCATCAAAAACACGCTGAGCAAGAACACCGAACATAAAACCACATACTCCGTCTTTGATCTAGGGAACTTCAGCCAGTTCAGACACATACCGACCAGGACAAACATCCAGCAAAGCTGGGCAAAAACCTGGAACAGCGTGAAAGAGCCGTCTTCTCCAAAGAACTTTGACAGCGTGTTGTCAGAATGAGGAGTACTCAAAAAAAAGTTTCCTTCAGCAGCCCACGCAAAAGTACCGTCCGAATAGTTCGAAATAGTCTTCTGGACCATCAACTTCAAAACACCCTGGGGACCCAGAGACTCTAACCTCTCAGCCCACTTTTCGAAATTTGCATGTGATCTATCCTGTTGGCTACCAAATGAGGCGGAATAGATAACGTCGTCTTCATAGTAGCACCCATAAGTCTCGTCATTAAATCCCATCATCAAGAAATGAGCCATCGAAAAGGATTTATCGGCGTCAATCACCGGACCCGCCTCCCTTGCGAGTGAGTTGGCGCCAAACGAGAGAACAAGAGCACATGTGATCGCAGCGAATTGGAAAAAGAGCGATTTGATTTGAGAGCAATCCAACTGCCCGTCAACGACAAACCTTCGACGACTTATCGCGCATGCAGCCTCTATAAGCACAATTGAGACAACAACGAAGATGGCCGTAGGCTTAATAAAGTATCCGACCACGCCGAAAAAGAGCATGCCGAATGTGCGTAACGGGCTTCGGCCAGTATTGTTGTACAGAAACAAGACCAGCGCGGGGCAGATAGTTCCATACGTATCTGAATAAGGAACCGCAATCCAAGGAGAGAAGCTCAAGTACAAACAGCCGAACGCAAGCGTATAGTACCCAGGACCAAAACCCGCCAGCCTCGCCACAACAAAGGAGGTCAGAACAACAGCCAAAGTAACACACGCTGCTCCCACCACGTCAAGCATGAGGTATACGTTTTGGAATCCAATAAGTTGGCAAAAGTGGCCCACAGTCTTGAAGATAAAAAGCAAAAACAGCTGGTTGGGATAGCGCGAGAAATAATCCAGCGTGGCTCCCTCATCGGACAACCCCGACATCAGCACACCGACATCCCAGCCTGTCTCAAAATATATGCTATTGATTAGGCAGATTTGAAGCACGAAAACTACCACGGCCAATGAAATGCTAACGCGTCTAAACATTTGAAGACCAAGGAAGTCCACGTTCGCCTTTGGCCGTCTCTTAGCCAATGCCACAGAGACAACGAGCCCCACTATCACAACCACAGCCAGACTAGGTAAAGAAAGGGATGCCTCCTCCCCTTTGCAGGCATAAGGCAGGCGCGGGGCAAGGAAAGCAACGGCAAGCAGGGCAAGCGAGAAATACGCCAAAGCGACACATCTGCCAAAACGCAAAAACCACGGAATCTTAACGACTCCACGTGTCGCAGGACAAGATTCGACCACGTTAGCCCCTTAGGTTTCGTCGGTTGCTTTCATACGTTCTCTTTTCGATTAGATAGCGCGGGCGACTCTTTGTCTCAAGATACGCCTTGCCCACATACTCGCCGATAACACCGAGGCTCAGGAGTTGCGTGCCACCCAAAAACAAGATGACACAGATGGTACTCGTCCAGCCCGAAACCGTCGCCCCAGAGAAATAAGAGAGGATCGCCCAAAAGGTCCCCAATAGGCCAACGAGGCCAATTACAGCGCCCGCCGCGCTAATTAGGTGGATAGGCTTAATCGAAAGGCTCGTTATCCCGTCAACAGCGAGAGCGATCATCTTTCGTAGGGGATAGTGACTGTCACCCGCAACGCGAGCTGCGCGCGAGTACTCAACGGTTGAACTGGGAAGCCCAATCAACGGAACCATTCCGCGCAAGAACAGATTTGATTCTCCATATTCCGACAACCCATCCAGAGCGGCAAGGCTCAAGAGCCTATAATCTGCATGATTGAAGACGGTATCTACCCCCATCTCTTTCATCATGCCGTAGAAAGCCTCCGCAGTCATCCTTTTAAAGAACGTATCGGTAGACCTGTCGTTTCTAACGCCATATACGACGTCACTACCGTCCAGGTACTTTTCAATCATTTTAGATACGGCCGAGATATCGTCTTGCCCGTCGCAATCCAAAGAAATGGAGACGTCACAGTACTTACGCGCTTCCATAAGCCCCGCAAGAAGGGCATTCTGATGACCTCGATTTCTTGACAGTGATATTCCCCTGAAATGAGCATCGTCGTTTGAGAGTCTTTCAATGATGGTCCATGTGCTATCACTCGACCCATCGTCTACAAACAGAATGCTACTTTTATCACTTACGATTTCGGCCGAAATCAATCCGCTGAGCTCAGACAAAAACGTCCCAGATGTTTCCGGCAAGACAGCTTCCTCATTGTAACAAGGAATGACCATCCACAGAATCGGCTTCGGGGACGGAGTCTGAGTATCATCGCTTTGCATGCACTTGCCTTTCACGGACAAAACGTTCAACGAAAAGTGATTATACTCCACCTCGCGGCGCAGCCCCGGTGCTAGACTCGTCATCTCCTGACGAATCAACCATGGTAAAAATCCCCAAACTGAAACGCCGCGAGAATTCTCGCGTTGAATAGCTTGCGCTTATGAAGTGATTGGACGATCAAGAAGATACGTAGCGCTGCAGGCGAGTTGGGGAGTGTGTTAGGGATATTAAATATAAAAATCCCGGATATGCTTTCGCATAAACGATGTCACGGCGATTCTGGGATTTTGGGCTGTGCGGAGTATGAGCTCAAAATGAGTAACAACGATAAGAAAGTTTCCGGGAGGCGTTTGGTTAGAATTTCTTTTTGTTCAAGCTGCACATCCGAGGCTCCTCAAAAGATGGAGCTTGGTTTGGCGCAGTAAGTAAGAATCCTGCTTGCACTGCTTGATGCCGCAAATGGGGACGGCGAGATCGTTTCGCTTATGTCAGTGGCATGGGTTTTCCGGGAGCTACTATCGGCTGGGCCTTCTCAGAATGGTACAAGGGAGGCAATGGTGAGATTTCTGCGGATAGCACCATTGCCTCTCTGATTATTTGGTTTTCCGCTTCATGTGTAATTCTCATCTTATTTATTGCGTCTAGGGCATGCCTTGCAAGGCGCCGTTCAAAATTGCGCGGGATGTTGCTAATCTTGGAACAAGAACTTGAGAATGAGCAAATAGCCAAGAGGGCTCACTGTATCATCAGATGATGAGAAATCGATTGAGCCCAGGCATGCTGTATCGATACTAACCAGTGCAGAATAGCAAGTGAGGGGAAAACTCTGAAACTGCCCTTAGCCCCGCTTGAGGTTTGGAGGATAAAGAAAGATGACTATTGGGAAGGCCGATCTGAGTAAGGCGGATATTGGGGTAATTGCCGCGTTGCTCGTCGGCGTTTTATCTGCTGCGTCGCTGGCCTTTATCAAGCTACGTCCTTCCGCGGCTTTTGTCTATGCCCTGGCTGCGTTTGTCGGAGCTGTACTCATTGCTTATTCGTATCATTTCTTTCTTAGGACTCCGAAACAGACCAAATATGGCGTTTCTTCTCCCAAGATGCTCGCTTGTATCATTGGGTTAAGCGCTATAGGTGCCATTCTTCTTGAGGTGTTTACGCTTTGGGGAGCGCCGTTGTCTACCCCGTTAGAGTTATCAGATTGGAGCAAGCGACGTATTCTAATCTTTTTCGTCGCTATTTCGGGCTGCATAATCGTACATGTCTCCAATTCGTACGCCGCGGTTCCCAAGATCGGGCCTTCAGGGCATTCGTATCAAAGGTCTATTGGCAAACTGTTTGTCTACTCTATTCCGGGTGTCACGCTGATGACCCTCTTTGTCGCAATAATTTGCTTGGTGCCTAGTTACTTTGTCTCTAAGATAATCGGTGTAGTTGCGGGTCGTTTAACTTATCTGTTGATTTGCTTGTTCCTTGTCGGCGTTGGTGCGTTCTTTTATTTCTGGAAGAAGGGAAGGGTCGAGCTTTTTTTTCTCAGCTCTTGCCTACTATTGGGATCTTTCTTAGTTTTCATCGCACCTCCGGTAACCGCGATTTCTTGGGATGACGAGATTCATTACGACAGGGCTCTCGGTTTGTCATACCTAGGACATTCGGAGTATTCATACGCGGATCAACTGCTCGTCACCAAGCCCTGGGCTGCGGTGAATTTAGACCATGAATTGCTCCGCGAGTCGGTGGATGAGGTCGCTGAAGCGGGTGCTTCTGCTGAACAGTCGGGCGAATATATGGAGCAGGCAAGTTTTGCATCGCCCATATCGAAAAGCAGCCTCACTACGGTCTCCACATTCGGGTATGTTCCATCGGCAATCGGTCTGTGGGTAGCTCGCGTATTCCATGTTCCAATTTTGGTGAGCTTCATGTTTGGTAAGATGGGCAACCTTATTTCATATGCAGTAGTTGTTGCTTTCGCCATCCGTATTATCCCTACTAAAAAGTTGTCCATGATGCTCATTGGTCTTCTTCCGACGAGTATTTTTCTCGCTTCAAATTATTCGTATGATCCTGTTGTGACGTCATTTCTCATGCTTGCAGCTGCTTTGGTAGTGAGAGAAATTAGCCGTCCGCTCGAGCGACTTACAATCAAAAGCCTGCTAAAAATCGTCACTGCGTTATTCCTAGGGCTTGCTCCAAAGGCAATTTACTTTCCAGTCATTGGTCTGCTACTTCTTATGCCCCGAGCCAAGTTTTCCTCGCGCACCGCTTACAAACGCTATATCGGTTTCGTAGTCGCCTTCGGGCTCGTAATGGTTTTATCATTTGTGTTGCCAATGCTATTTAGCGCTGATGCGCAAGCAGGGGATGCCCGCGGGGGATCTGATGTTAGTGCGTCAGGTCAAATCGCGTATATTCTCTCTCATCCGTTGGATTACGCATACACGCTCATCAACTTCATATTGGGCTATATTTCCCCTGTTAATTCCGATATGTACTCGCTTTCATTCTCTTATATGGGCGTCTCTCTTCCGGTTGTGTTGCAATGGAGCTCAGCCTTGCCCTTTACGGTTCTCGTCGTTGGATCTTTAATTGATAGTCCAAAAACGAAGACTTTTGGATTGAGCCTGTGTGGTAGGTTGTGGGTTCTTACTATAGTCGCATCATCGATTGCTCTTGTTTGCACGGCTTTATATGTGAGCTTTACATCAGTTGGATCGGATACCATTGCAGGTTGTCAAGCACGATACCTTACTCCGCTGTTGCTATACGCTGCCTTGCTTGCCCCTTCTTTTTCTACAGGGGGCATACAGATCAGTAATTCAGGCAAATTGATAAAGGAAGAAAGCACGACAAGAATAACTATGCTGCTTCTTACGTCAATTATGGTCTTTTTCTCCGCAGCATGTTCGTATTATTTCGTAGTAATCTGGTAGTTTGGTGGCCAGCCACGCGGCGAGCTGCTGGTTATAGACTAGTGGCTGACCGAGGAGGTCGACGACGCCGGGTCGCCTTGTCGCGGGGCCTGCGGACCCTCGCCGGCATGACCGCCGACCCGTAGTGGGCGGCGAGGTCCTCGTACGCGGCGTTGAGCACGACCTCGCCCTCCCTCGGGTGGGCGGTGACGCCGGTCTTGAGGTTGTCGGGCGCGATGCACGGGGTGGCGCCTCCGAGGAACTCGAACGCGTGGACGTGGCAGCGCAGCCAGGTGTCCTGCTTCATGTCGAGGGCCGGCTCGACGTAGCTGTACCTGCTGAAGGGCAGGCGGGCGACGAACAGGTAGACCTTCGAGACGACGCCGGTCGCCGGGTCGACGAGGGACATGGTCGGACCGGACCAGTCGACCTCCATGTTCCTGCCCGCCTTGCGGCCGACCCAGCTCACGACGTTCCTGCTGACCGTGAACTGCCTGTACCGCTTGCAGAAGCGGTCGTAGGACGTGGCCGCCTCGCCCCGCGCGGCGCACTCCTCGCGGTACTCGCCGTGCAGGAGCCTGAGCGTGACGCCGACCTTCGCGAGCTCGGCGTGGACCGCGTCCCAATCCGGGTCCGGGTACACCGGCCCCGGCTGCTCGCGCTCCGGGAACAGGCGGGCGTACACTTCCCCGGCGCTCATCCGTTCCGCTTCCTCCCAGGCGACGTCGTGCTCGGCCGCGGCCCTGAGCACGACGGAGACGCTGGCTTTCGACGCGTGCAGCGCGGCGGCGATCGCGTTGAGCGATAGGTTCGACGACCTCAGCCTGGGCACCTCCCTCGCCGGTATCCTTCTCGCCATGATCCATTCCTTTCTCTCGACTACCGGTATGGCGTCTCGATCGTATAGGCGGCGGACCGGTGGGGCGCGGGCGCGTATGCGAGCGGTACTGAAGCGCGCCGCGGGCGGTGAGTATTGCGCGCTCTGAGTAGCACCTGTTTCGCGCTTTCCGTATCGCTTCCCATCCAGACGTTTCGCTCCTTCCGTATCGCCCGTTCCGCCATTTCCGTATCGCCCCTCCTCCGCCCGTAGAATCGGCTTGCCATGCAACCGATCCACGGAAGGAGAAACCACATGGCAAGGAAGATAAGGGCGAAGCTCATAATGGAGCTCCGCGACCAGGGCATGTCGAGGAGGTCGATCGCCAAGACCAGGCACATGTCCATGGGCAGCGTCTGCGAGGTGTTCGACATTGCGGACGATCGCGGCATCACCTGGGACCAGGTGAAGGGTATGGGGGACGAGCGGGTCTACGAGCTGTTCTACCCCGACCGCAACGCGCGCGAGAGCGTCTTCGAGGAGCCCGACTGGTCCTACGTGCACGCCGAGATGGCGAAGGTCGGCGTCAACCTGCGCCTGCTGCACGACGAGTACAAGTCGAAGTGCTCGCGCGAGCACATGGTCGCCATGGGCTACACCAGGTTCTGCGAGCGCTACGGGGACTACACCGTGGCGAACAACCTGACCAAGCGCATCGAGCACAAGGCCGGCGTGTCCTGCGAGGTCGACTGGTCCGGCCCGACGGTCGGCAGGGGGCTGGTGAACCCGGTCACCGGGGAGGTCTCGAAGATCTACCTGTTCGTCGGCGTGCTCCCGTTCAGCCAGAAGGCCTACTTCGAGCCGACGCTGGACATGAGGGAGCGCAGGTGACGCATAATTTCTTTCGCAAATTGACAACCGCATAGCGGAACACGGCCCGCGCCCCGTCATATGATTTCTAGCGGCTAAACAACAAATCAACGACGAAAGGGGCACGGGCCGTGTCTGCGAACATCGTAACAGTCGACGAGGAGTCGCTGCGCAAGGACATAAAGAATCTGGTGAGGAAGACCGTCGAGGAGACGCTCAACACGCTGCTCGACGAGGAGGCGTCCGAGCTCGTAGGGGCCGGGCGCTACGAGAGGACGGCAGGCCGGGAGGCATACCGCAGCGGCCACTACGCGAGAAAGCTCGTCACCGGGGCAGGAGAGGTCGAGCTCAACGTGCCGAAGCTGCGCGGCGCGACCTTCCAGATGTTAGCGTCAATATATTTTTCACCATTTTCACCAACGTATTTTCGCCAATCGC
>CAUCTV010000043.1 GCA_958445895.1 uncultured Collinsella sp. | reverse complement strand
GCTTGAGGCCCGTGACCAGGATGTTCTTTGCAATATCAGAGCCGGTGTAGCCGACAATTCCGCACATAGGATAAATCCCTTCGTTCGCGTGACTGCAAGACGTCCACGCACAGGGGGCGCTGAGACGTATAACGTTCGAGTATTGTACTCACGCAAGCGCAAGCTGATATACCAGAAGTGGTATCTCAACTTAGATACCACCCGATGCACACATGCCCAAACCACCACGATGGGGACAGGCACCTTTGTGGTGGTTTGGGCTCCAGCGTTTGCCCAGATAAAACCTACCAAAATAAACCTGCCCCTAATTGGCAGGTTTTGACACCCTAGGGGCGGGCGATGCTACAATCTGGCTTGTACTTGAAACGCATCAAAGGGGCCGCTATGGCAAAGGTAAAAATCAGCGACGTCGCGCGCGAGGCCGGGGTTTCGTTGGGCACGGTTTCCAACGCGCTCAACCATCCCGAAAAGCTGCGCCCCGAGACCCTCAAGCTCATCAACGAGACCATCAATCGCCTTGGCTACCTGCCCAACCAAAGTGCCCGTCAGCTCGCAGGCGGCACCACCAAGTCCTTTGGCCTGGTCCTCCCCCGTCTCGATCACGGCTTCTCGCTCCAAATTGCCAGCGGCGCCCATAACGAGGCCCGCAAGCACGGTTACGACCTGCTCATCGCCAACGCCGATAACGACGGCATTCTCCAGGACCATTACCTGCGCTACTTTATGGGCACGCAGATGTCCGGCGTCATGGTTCAGCCCATGGCGTCCCCCGACTGGCACCCCGCTATGACCAAGATGCCCGTGCCGATCGTCCATCTGGACATCCACTGTTCCGAACCCGGTTACTACGTGGCCGCCGACAACGAGGCGCAGGGGCGCATTATCGCCGAGCTCGCCGTTGCCCGTGGCGCACGCCATATCACCGTTGTGGGCAGAGCGGCATTTATGCAGCTCACCCTGCGCGTACTTGGCATCCACAAGGCCCTTGCCCTGCACCCCGATATCAAGATCGAAGTCATCGACGCCGGCGAATGGAATACCGCTGCCGACGGCTACAGCATCGGCGCCCAGATTGCCGAGCGCTCCGGCGACGAGCGCCCCGATTTTGTCATCGGCCTGACCGACGTACTGGCATCGGGCGTTATCTCGGCGCTGATAGACAAAGGCATCTCCGTCCCCGAGCAGGTCCGCGTGGCCGGCTGCGACGGCAATCCACTTGCCTGGAGCGGGTCGGTCCCCCTTACCACCGTGGCGCCGCCGGGCTACGAAATTGGCCGCAAGGGTGTTCAATTGCTCATGGAGCAAATCGAGAACAAGGCGCCGGCAAAGACCAAGCACGTCCGCATCGGCTCTGCAGCGCGCACCGTCACCGCGGTCACAGCCATCGAGGACATCAACCGCCAAGAACTCGTGCGGCCGTTCCTGCTGGAACGCGCCAGCACCCAGGCAAGCAACCACGCCGAAGCCACCGCCATCAACCTGGGCGCGTATCTATAGCACGCGCGCAAGTATGCCAAGTCGCTGCTTAAGCAAAAGGGGCCCGACCATTGCCGGGCCCCTTTTGCTTAAGCGCAAACGTGGGTAATTGCTCGTTTCAACACCGCAATTGTCTAGAGCACGGCCTTGACCGCCGCCGTCAGGTCGAACAGCGTATCGAGCACGACCTCGCAGCCATCCACCACGTCCTGCGGCAGCGGCACGATGTCGGGAACGGCAAAGACGTGGCAGTCGGCCGTGATGCCCGAGACGCAGCCGTTGCGAGAGTCCTCGACCACGGCGCACTCCTCGGGGGCAAAGCCCGCGCGCTCGCAGGCAAGCAGATACATCTCGGGGTCGGGCTTGCCGTGCACGACGTCCTCGCCGCAGGTCACCGTTTCAAACTTGTCAAAGAGGCCGACCATCTTAAGGTTGCGTTCTGCCGTGACATGGCGCGATGACGTCGCAAGGCCCACGTGATAGCCCACAGCCAGCAGCTCGTCTATGCACTCGGCGGCGCCGGCCTTAAGCTCCAGGTCGGTCTTGACCATCTCGTCGCGAATCTCCTTGTGGCGATGATAGATCGCCTCAGCGGTTTCTCTGCTGCCGCAATGCGCCTCAAGGATGTCCATGACATCGGGCAGCGTGCGACCGATAAACTGATGAATCAGCGTGTCATCAATCGCGACACCCAGCTCAGCAGCGGGCGCTTTCCATGCCTTGATGCCCAGACGCTCGGTGTCGACCAGCGTTCCGTCCATATCAAAAATAACAGCCTTGATCATATCGGTCCCCCATCGACTCTCGCTGTCGCATTGCCGCAACTCTACCGCATTTGGCAACTTGTATATAACGTATATACCATATTGCACTTTCGTTACATAGATAGAAGTCTTATGACAAGCAGCCCAGTAGGATTATAGTTTTCGATCGAGTACTCAACGATAAGGATCGATTCATGCTTTCAGACACCACCGCACCTGCAGAGGGGCTTCAGGACAAACTCGCAGCGCTCGAGCAGCTGCTTTTGGCATACGGACGCGTCGCCATCGGCTTTTCCGGTGGCGTCGACAGCAGCTTTTTGGCCGCGGTCTGCGCCCGCATCATGCCCGCCAGTACGCTTCTCGTTCACCTCACCACGCCGCTCATCGGCACGCCCGAGCAGGCTTCGTTTGAGCGGTCCGTTGACGGGCAGGCCAATGAAGGGCCGCATTTTAAGCTCCCCGTGCTCAATCTTTCGGTCGATCAGCTGCGGCTCCCCCAAGTAGCCTGCAACGATGCCGACCGCTGCTACCACTGCAAGCGCGCCGGCTTTACCGCCATCGTCGACCACGCCAAGTCGCTGGGCTTTCCCACCGTCATCGACGGCAGCAACGCAAGCGACCGCGGCGACTACCGCCCCGGCATGCGCGCCGCCCAGGAGCTCGGCGTGCGCTCGCCCCTCATGGAGGTCGGCTTTACCAAGGACGAAGAGCGCGAGCTGCTGCGCGCCTGGGGCTATCCCGTTTGGAACCTGCCGGCAGGAGCCTGCCTGGCCACGCGTGTCCCCACGGGCGAGGAGCTCACGCGCGAGAAGGTCGATGTAATCCGCGCCTGTGAGGACTACCTGCACGACTTTGGCCTGGACCAGGTCCGCGCACGCCTCGTCGGCGGCTGCATGCATATCGAGGCCGCGCCGGCAGACGTCGCCAAGATCGCCGCCCTCAGCAGCACCGCGGTCAACGACGAGGGCAAGGCCCCGCTTCCCGTCGCCATCGAATCTGCCCTGCGCAACCTAGGCTGCGGTCATATCTCCCCCGAGGTAACCCCCTACATCCACGGCAACATGAACCTTTAGGTTACGCCGTTTTACAAACGGCGTAACCGCTCGGCGCTGCGCAGGTTCCGGGCGCGGCAATCTGACGTTCAATTTCACGGGCGCGACCAAAAGGTCAGCGCCCGCTTGTTTCACGTCACCTTGCCGCACCCGGAACCTGCTCGCTCGCGTATGCTCAACCTGAACCACATTAATAGTTGCCGACCTTCCGAAAGGGGACAGGTTTATTTTGGCAGGTTTTATCTGGGGAAACGCAGACAGGGCCGCGACACCTATATGGCGTCGCGGCCCTGTTCTATTTATGCCAGCACGTACTGATACGTATCTCCCATGGGGACAAAGGTAACCGGCAGACCTGCGCCAGCGTCCCCGAGCGCGGCGGGCAGCCATTTCGCCATATACTCCATGCCCGGCTCCTCGCCATTAAAGTGACCCATATGGATGGCGCATTTTCCCTGACCGAGCATTGCGGCGTCGCGGATGTACTCGCTCACCGTAAAGTCGATAAACTCCATGGTCAAAATGCAATCGATGCCTTCGGAGTCGATATGGGCAATCTCGTCGTTATCTCGCCCCATGATGTGCATTGGAATCTCGACATTGCGGATGAGCGCGTCACCGTCGCCGATCAAGCGCGTCCCGTTTAATCCAAGCTTGTGTACGAGCGCCTGCGCAAGATCGCGGGCCGGCGTTGGCTCAATGCGGTACCTCATGAATGTCTCGTCTACCGCGGAGCCAAGCCAGTCCATCTTGACCGCGAATCCGTAAAAGATGCCGTCGACCATCGAACCGTCCGAGGCGAGCGGCACACCCGAGTGGATATAGTCATGGCAACGCCAGACCGCGCCACCCCATTCGTCAAGCAAAGCGCACTTTGCCTCAAAGGTCTTGTTCCCCGCAACCACTTCACGGCGGTCTCCGTGGTTCCAGAACAGTGCCTCGTGAGGAACAATCAGGTTAGCGCCAAGCTCCTTGGCACGACGAATCACCTCCGCCGTAGCCCAAATGCATGTAACTATTCCGGTACATTGCTGATCGATGTCGCCGTAAAGCACCTGATCGCGCGTCGTCGCAAGCTCGATGGGCTTCCCGGTAAAAGCATCAATGCCGTCACAATAATCCCGAATAGCTTGAATAGCCTCACTGATAAGCATATGTAGCAACAACCCCTTCGACATAATATGTAGGGCGGCAGCAAACATACCGCCCTGCGGAATCATCTATAGACGGCACTTTTTTGAGCTGAACCACCTATATGCGACCGCTTTTCTAGCGCTCGGAAATCGGACCGTTCTCGAGCTCATCCTCGCTAAAGCCAAAGAACCAAGCCACAGCAAAGCTTACGACAAAGCCAGCCGCTGAAGCGATGACGGCACTGATCAGGTTCTCGTTGCCGCCGCCAACAAACGTCATAATATTGAGCACGTTGGAGGCAGCACCGGCGAGGTAAGCATTGACATGCAAGGCGAGCGCCACGGCACCGGCGACAAACGAACCCGCCATGCAGGCAACGAACAGTTTACGATAGCGGAACATCATGCCATAGATGAACGGCTCGCCGACGCCTCCGATGAGCTGGGCGACAACATACCCGGCACATTGGCTCTTTTCCTCCTTGTTACGGAGTTTGAGCCATGTCGCAATCTCCGCTCCATAGGCAGCCCACAGCGCAACCGTAGGGGCGACCAGAATAAAGCTGTCAGAGCCCGTCAACATAAAGTTTGCAATGGCAATCATGATGACCGCAACATGCATGCCCGTAATGACCATGGGCAACCAAATTGCTGCAAGCAAGCCGCCACCAATAATCGCCACGATACCTCCCTCGGCACCGAGGAACTCAAAGACAACCGCCAAACCGTTACCGCACCAAGAACCAAGAGGAGCAAGCAGGCAAAGCGCAAAGGGGACAGTCAGGGCAAGCGTGCAAAGCGGCGTAAAGACCGTGGTGAGCGAATCGGGCATGTGCTTGCGCAAGAACTTCTCGAACACGGACATCAACGCAACCGTGAGCAGAATGGGAATAACCGTCTGCGCATAGTTTGCAGGCACGCAAGGGATGCCATAAACGCTAAAGGCTTTTCCCTCGGCTGCCATTTGCATAAACGTCGGTTCGATAAGCACACCGCCCATAAAAGCGCCGTACATGGGCGTGGCGCCAATGTTCTTGGCAGCCGCAAAGCCCAAGAAGATCGGAATGAAATAGAACGTCACGTTGTAGAGCATATTGAGCAGGACATAAAGATCGCTCGTATCCGCAATGAGATTGAGCATCGTTGGCCCGAGTACGACGGCAACGGTTTTGAACATGCCCGACGCGAGCAGCAATGGAATCATCGGAACCATGGAGCCCGAGAGGTAGTTAAGAATCGCATTGCCAACGGCTGCCGGGGTAAGCGGTGTTTTGACTCCACTTGCGTCGAGGTTCTCGTCGATGCTTTCCTGCTTGGCCAAGCCGCTCATCTTGATGAGCTCGTCATATACCTTAGGCACGTTTTGCCCAATAATCACCTGGAACTGCCCGCCAGATATTTGAGCGCCGATGACGCCGTTAATTTTTTTAACAGCGTTAATGTCGGGCAACTCCATATCCTTAAGGTTAAAACGCAGACGCGTCATGCAGTGGGCTGCAAAGGTGATGTTGTCTTTGCCACCCAGCGCCTCGAGCACATCGGCTGCGATCTTCTTATTGTCAGCCATATCATCTTCCCTTTCGAACGATCCGGTTCCTCCCTCGCTGCGCGCGCGAGGAGACAAAGCGGACGGTGGCCCGTCGCCCGCACGGAAGTATTCGATTGTTGAGGGAAACGGCGTAAAGACAAAAGCTCCAAAACGAGACATCGACAGGTCGCTCTGTCTTTACGTCACGCTTCGGAAGCTCAGCTCTCGAATAACACCTTATGTCGCGGCAAGAATATCAGCTTCACCATGCGAACGTCGGCCTTATGATGCCCAAAAGACTGTGAACGGCAGGTTTTCTTCCCTGAACGGTATAGAAAGCGCCTATTTGTCGGATGACACCTCACCCGTCACGTTGCCGGCATAGACCCGATTGACATGGAGCATGAGATACACCTTCTCCTCGGGCACGACGGAGGCATGATACGTTTCCTCGATAAGTCCTGCCATTTCGTCAACACAAGTCGCTATAGCCGGATGCTCTTCACAGAGAGGACGATAGAGCGCCGCATTATCGGTATTAAGCGGTTCCCCGGTGCGGACGCGCTCCAGCAAGTAGCGCACATGGGTGTCATAGCGCGCATAGTCAAAAGCATCGCGGTCAACGACAATGGCAAGATCTTTCTCGATAATCGCTACGAGCTTTTCGATCAGACGTTCCTCGCGGCGGACGTCGTTTGATTTCGCCTTACTAGAACTTGCCATAACGCTGTTAACGATGCAGAGTGCGATGCCCGCCCTCTCCCCGCGTGGCATAGATATGCCGAATTCGCGCTCTATGCCAGCATGGGCAAGCGTCGCGATCTTAAATTCAATGGGATATTGCTGCTGAACGTCACAAGAAAGCGGCATCTGAACATACATGTGCTCACGGCAGCGCTTGATGGCAAAACTAATGTGGTCGGCAAGCGTAAAAGGAAGGTTCGCCGACAGTTCACGCGAAATGTTGGTGCGCGCGACATCGGCAATCTGCGCACTAAACTCCATTACCTTGGGATCGATCTCGTTAAGAAGTGGCAGATAGCGCGCATCAACGTTGTAAAACGTGCGCTCAATCTGCGCAAGCGAAACCTCACCGGGGCCGTCAGGAAAACCAATGCCTTTCCCCAGCGCCACAAGCTCGGTTCCCTTATCGTTGACAAGCAAGGCGGCATTGTGATTAATGCGCTTAACGACCCTCATGATGCCTCCGAAAATAGGCGCAGCCGAAGGGCAAGCGCAATGAATTCTAGTTAAGATGGTTCGCCTCGATTATTCCACGCAACGTCACGCGAAACAAGCAAACCCGAGCCCCCGCAACCTACTAAAAAAAGGGGCAAGTTTATTTTGGCAGATTTTTATCGGGGAAAACGCGAAGAGGGGCACGCCATATCACTGTTGTGGGCAGAGCGGCATTCATGCAGCTCGCTCTGCGCATACCTGGCATCCACAAGACCCTCGCCCCGTATCCCGATATTAAAATTGAGTTCATTGGCGCCGGAGAGTGGAATACCGCATCCGACGGCTACGGCATCGGCAGCCAGATTGTCGAGCGCGTCAGCACCCGGGCAAGCAGCCACGCCAAAGCTACCGTCATCGACCTCGGCGCATACCTTTAGCGCACGGCCTTGACCGCCGCCGCCAGATCGAACAGCGTATCGAGAACGGCCTCGCAGCCATCCGCCACGTCCTGCGGCAGCGGCACAATATCGGGCACAGCAAAGACATGGCAGCCGGCCGTGATACCCGAGACGCAGCCGTTGCGCGAATCCTCGACCACGGCGCATTCCTCGGGAGCAAAGCCCGCGCGCTCGCAAGCGAGCAGGTAAATCGCGGGATCGGGCTTGCCATATGCGACATCCTCGCCGAAGGTCACCGTTTCAAACTTGTCAAAGAGGCCGACCGTTTTAAGGTTGCGCTCGGCCGCAACGCGGCGCGACGACGTCGCAAGGCCCACGTGATAGCCCGCGGCCAGCAGCTCGTCGAGGCACTCGGCGGCGCCGGCCTTAAGCTCCAGGTCGGTCTTGGCCATCTCAGTGTGAAGCTCAATGTTGCGGGTAAAAATCGCGTCGGCGGTTTCGCCCTTGCCGTAATGTGCCTCAAGGATGTCCTTAACATCGGCATTCGAGCGGCCGATAAACTGATGGATTAACGCATCATCAATCGTGATCCCCAGCTCGGCCGCGCCCACCTTCCATGCCCTCATGTCCAAACGCTCGGTATCGATCAGCGTTCCGTCCATGTCAAAAATAACAGCTTTAATCATATCGGCCCCTTCATCGGCTTGCGTTGCCGCAAATCTACTGCACGTCACAAACTTGTATATAACGTATATATCATATTGTACTTTCGCTACATAGACAGAAGCCTTATGACGTAACCTGCCAAAAAGGGACAGGTTTATTTTGGCAGGTTTTATCTTGGGAAATGTCGAATAGTCCCACACGCCCAACCACTGCAGCTCCATATGAGGCAAATGAATCCGTAGCGTTTGTCCCAAATCTTGAGTATTTGTTCGGTGGAGCGGCCCCTGCCGGCTCCTGCTAGACTGGTAGATTCCCAACCGTCCCTCCAGGAGCCTCAATGTCGCGCAAGTCCGCCTACAAGCAAGTACTTTCCATCGGCACCGCCGTGGTGCTGGGGTTTGCGCTGTTCACAGGGTCGCTCGACGGAGCGCCCAAGCTGCTCTCGCCGCAAAGCGATGAGCAGGCGGCTGCTCTGGCCGAGAAGCAAAGCGAGAGCCCCAACCGCACCGACGACGAAGCGGACTTGGTCGCCCGGCTCGAATCGGGAACAGCGAGCTCCACGGACTCCGAAGATGATCAGGACTCCGGCGATGGCTCTGAATCCGCCACGACCGACACCGCTGACGATGCCTCTTCAAACGTCACCCCCATCGACGAGGTCGAAAACCCCGATCTCGACCGCGCCCGCGGCGTATATCTCAGCAGCATTCCCGACTACGCCGGCAACCCCTACGTTGCCCTTCGCGTCGACAGCACGCACCCGTTGGGCACGCCATCATTCACGCTCGACGAATACGAGCGCGCTACCAAAGAGGGCTGCTTTAAGAAGTTCTCCAAGCTCGATAGCCTGGGCCGCACCCGCAAGGCACTCGCCTGCGTGGGTCCCGAATCGCTCGGTCAGGGCAAGCGCGGCGATATCTCGCGTATCCATCCCGCCGGGTGGCACCAGCAGCGCTACGACTTTATTCCGGGTCAGAGCCTCTACAACCGCTGCCACCTTATCGCCTGGTCGCTCTGCGGCGAAAACGCCAACCGCAAGAATCTGCTCACCGGCACGCGCTATCTCAACGAAACGGGCATGCTGCCGTTTGAAGAGCAGATCCTCGGCTACATCCACGACACAGGCAACCATGTGCTCTACCGCGTCACGCCCATGTATAACGAAGAGGAGCTCGTCTGCCGCGGCGTGCGCCTTGAGGCGCAATCGGTCGAGGACCACGGCAAGGCCCTCTGCTTCCACGTATATTGCTACAATCTGCAGCCGCACGTGCAGATCGACTACGCCACCGGCCGCAACCAGGCCTCGGGGGACTAGGGCCGACCAAGCTGCCCCAAAACCTAAAATGATCCGTTTTCCTCCGCCCCCCCCCAGGGATCAAAAAGGGCCGCCCCGGATTACCCGGAGCGGCCCTTGCATCGGCATGTATGTTGCAGGCAAAGTCCCACGCTACTTGGCGCGGCTCTCCTCATAGCGCTCGACCAGTTTGGCCTGAACGTCATAGGGAACCTGCTCGTAGCCGGCGGGCTTCATGGTAAAGTCGCCCGTGCCGCGCGTGATGGAGCGCAGACGCGTCGAGTAATCCGTCAGCTCGGCCAGCGGCGCTTGAGCGATGACCACGGTGTCTCCGCGCTCATCGGTCTCCATGCCCGTCACGCGACCGCGCGAGGCCGAGATGTCGCCCATCACGGCGCCGGCGTAGCTCTCGGGGATCGTCACCGTGATTTCCTCGATGGGCTCCAGCACCACCGGGTCGGCATCGGCGCATGCCTTGCGCAGGCCGATGCGAGCCGCCGCGCGGAACGCCATCTCGTTGGAGTCGACGCTGTGATACGAGCCGTCGTACACAGCCACGCGAATGCCCGTGAGCGGGTAGCCGGCAATAATACCGTCCTTCATGGTCTCCTGGACGCCCTTGTCCACGGCGGGAATCAGCGAGCGCGGGATGCGGCCACCCACGACCTCGTCCACGAACTCATAGCCGTCGCTCGTGCCGTCGGGCCCAATGAGCGGCTCCACGCGCAGCCAGCAGTCGCCGTACTGACCGGCGCCGCCGGTCTGCTTCTTGTGGCGACCCTGGGCGCTCGCCGTGCGGCGGATGGTCTCGCGATACGGAATGCGGATCGGCACGCTCTTGGCGGCGACCTTGGTGCGATCCTCCAAACGGTTGAGCAGCACCGAAACCTGCGCCTCACCCACGGCGGAGATGATAGTCTGGCCCGTCTCCTCGTCACGATCGATGCTCATGGTCGGATCAGCCTTGCACGCCTTCTCGATAAACGTGTAGAGCTTCTCCTCGTCGCCGCGGTTCTCGGCCTCGATGGCAATGCGGTACTGCGAGTTGGGGAACTTAAACGCCGCTGCCTCGACCTTACCGGTAATGGAGAGCGTGTCACCCGTCTCTGCCGCCAACTTTGGCGCCACGATAATGTCGCCGGCATAGGCGTGACCGACCTCGGTCATGTCGCGGCCGCACATCA
>CAUCTV010000042.1 GCA_958445895.1 uncultured Collinsella sp. | reverse complement strand
CGAGACCGCGACCAAGCATAAAAACGAGGACTTCTTTAAGAAACTCGATCACGATCGTCGCCAGAAAGGCTGTGAGTACGCGGTGCTCTGCACGCTGCTCGAGCCCGAGAGCGAGCTTTACAACGCGGGAATCGTGGACGTGAGCTATCGCTACGAGAAGATGTATGTGATCCGCCCGCAGTTCTTCATTCCCATCATTACGCTGCTACGCAATGCCGCCATGGGTTCGCTTCGCTATAAGCAGGAGCTGGCGGAGTACAAGCAGCAGAATATCGATGTCACGAACTTCGAAGCCAAGATGGAGAAGTTCAAGAACGATTTCGGCCGCAACTACGAGATCGCGAGCCGCAAGTTCCAAACGGCAATCGATGAGATCGACAAGACGATTAGCCATCTGCAGAAAACCAAGGAGGCGTTGCTGTCCTCCGAGAACAATCTGCGCCTTGCCAACAAGAAAGCCGACGATCTTACCATTCGCAAGCTCACGTGGGGCAACAAGACCATGAAAGCAGCGTTTGACGAGGCGCGCGGGGCCGCGACAGAGACGAACGATGAGCCAGCCGAGGCGGATTCGTATGAGGTCGAGGATGCCGAGTAGGGGATAGCGTATCGCGCAAAAAGCGGGGCCGCTGGCGATGTTGCCAGCGACCCCGCTTTGTTTCGTCCCATTGCGCCCGGCTAGTCCTCGAGCAGGTCCTCGATAAAGCCGACACGGTAGTTCTTGAAGATTACCTCGCCGCCGTCTTGCGTGGCGTCCAGATCGACATCGCCCATGATGCCAAAATCGTGGTCGCCATCCTCGTCAGCAAAGATCTGGTGCACGTGCCATACGTGCGCGGTCTTCTCGTCGGACTCGTCGATGGAAAACATCGCGGCGCTGCGGGCATCTCCGTCGGTGAGGATTTCCTCGTGCTGCTCGTGGTAAGCGTCGAGTGCTTTTTGCCAGCGGATCTCGCTCATGCCCCAGTCGTCGTCGAGCTCGCCCAGGTCGCGAACGTGCTCGCGGGCGGCAAGGGTCACGCGGCGGAAGAGCGCGTTGCGCACCAACAGCGTGCAGCCGCGGCGGTCCGCCACGACCTCGTCGATGCCCTGCGGCGGCGCAGCATCGAGGGCTGCCGGGTTGCCGGCGTTCTCCCACTCGTCCACCAGGCTCGAGTCCACCGAGCGCACCACAAAGCCGAGCCACGAGATAATGTCGCGCAGACGCTCGTCGCGCTTCTCGATGGGCACGGTGCGGTCGAGCGAACGGTAGGCCTCTGCCAGGTAACGCAGCAAAATGCCCTCGGAACGGGCGATGCCGAGCTTTTGAATGTAACCCTTAAAATCGCTCGCGCTTTCCAGCATATCGCGCAGGACGCTTTTGGGAGAGAGCTGGTAGTCGTTTGCCCAGGGCACTTCCTGGCAGTACTTGTCGAAGGCGGCGTCGAGCAAGTCCTCGAGCGGTTTTTCGTAGGTGACATCCTGGATGCGCTCCAGGCGTTCCTCATATTCGACGCCGTCAGCCTTCATTTCGGCCATCGCGCGGTCGCGCGCTGCGCGCTCCTGAGCGCGCAGCACCTGCTTGGGATCCTCGAGCGTTGCCTCGACCATCGAGATCAGGTCCATGGTATAGGTCTCGCTCTCGGGATCGAGCAGCTCCAACGCGGCAAGCAAAAACGGCGAGAGCGGCTGGTCGAGCGCAAAGTCCTCGGGCAGGTCGACCGTCAGTGCGTAGTCGATGTCCGGCGCGGCGTCAGCCGGAGCGTCGGGTGCGGGCGGCACCTCGGTGCGCACGACGACGCCGGAATCGATGAGCGTGGCGAAGATCTCGTCGGCACGAACCTCGAGCTTAGCCTTTTCCTCGGGGGTCTGCAGGCTCGTCTCGATGAGGTCGTGTACGCGGGCTCGGGCATCGCCACCCTGCTCGACCACGCTAATCACCATGGAGTGCGTGATGCGCAGGCGCGGCTTGAGTGTCTCGGGCTGCGTCTCGATCAGGCGCTCGAACGTCTGCTTGTTCCAGGTGACAAAGCCCTCGGGGGCCTTCTTCTTTTTAATCTTGCGGAGCTTTTTGGGGTCGTCGCCCGCCTTGGCCATAAGCTTGGCATTCTCGATCTCGTGCTCGGGTGCCTCGGCGATGACCATGCCCTCGGTATCGAAGCCCGAGCGGCCGGCACGACCGGCAATCTGATGGAACTCGCGGGCGCGCAGACGACGCATCTTATAGCCATCGAACTTGGTGAGCGCGGTGAGCACCACGGTGTGGATGGGCACGTTGATACCGACGCCGAGCGTATCGGTGCCGCAGATGACGGGTAGCAGGCCCTGCTGCGCCAAGCGCTCGACCAGCAGGCGGTAGCGCGGCAACATGCCAGCATGGTGCACGCCGACGCCGCATCCGAGCAAGCGCTTGAGGATTTTGCCGAAGGCCGTCGAGAAGCTCGTGCCCTTGGCCGCCTCCTTGATGGCCTCGCGCTGCTCCTTGTTGGCAATGCCAAAATTGGCGAGCGACTGTGCCGTCGCAAGTGCGGCATCCTGGCTAAAGTGCACGATATAGAGTGGGGCCTCGTCGCGGCGCATGGCGAGCTCGACCGTGCCCTCGAGGGAGGTCGTCACATAGTCGTAACTCAGCGGAACAGGACGCGGGGCGTCGACGACCAAGTCGCAAGCAGCGCCGGTGTGCTCCTCGAGTGAGGCGGCGATGGCAGTGACATCGCCGAGCGTGGCGCTCATGAGCATGAATTGCGTGTGAGGCAGGGTGAGCAGCGGCACCTGCCAGGCCCAACCGCGATCGGGGTCGGCAAAGTAGTGGAACTCGTCCATGGCGACGCAGCCAACATCGGCATCTTCGCCCTCGCGTAGTGCGTCGTTGGCGAGGATTTCTGCCGTACAGCAGATGACGGGCGCCTTGGTGTTGATATGCGTGTCGCCGGTGATCATACCGACGTTATCGCGGCCGAGCACCTGCACAAGGTCGAAAAACTTCTCGCTGACCAGAGCCTTGATGGGGGCCGTGTAATAGCAGCGTTTGCCCTGTGCCATGCCCATAAAGAGCATGCCCAGCGCGACAAGCGACTTGCCCGATCCGGTCGGCGTGCCCAGAATGACGTGATCGCCGGCGGCTAGATCCATGAGGGCCTCTTCCTGGTGGTCCCACAGCTCAATACCGCGATCGCTCGTCCATTCAAAGAAGCGCTCGAAGGCCTGGTCGGGCGTGAGCCACGGTTCGGGCTCGCTGCCGTCCTCGGGCTCCCACCAGGTGGGGGAGAGCGCACCGAGTGAGCCGAATTCGGCTTCGGTTCCCGTGCCGCCCGAGAATGAACTGGCGGCTCCGGCACCGGGGACGGTGCTGGCGGCGATATCTGTCGTGGTCTGTGCCATGTGTTTGCTTTCTCTCGCGATTGTCCGCCAACTATTATGGCGTAGCGTCGCATCGATGCGTTCGCAGGCAAGAAAATGCAGGAAATGGGCGTTCTGCCCAGCCGTTTAGTGTAGTCGCTAGCCAAGTGAGTAGACTTTTTGCGATATTGCGAGCACATGACTTTTGCGCAAGGGTTCTACCTGCGGTTTTATGTTTCGCTATGCGGGCTGTGCCTGGCTATTGCAAAAAAGTCTACTCACTTAGGTTTGAGGGCCGTTCGCTGGCGCCAATTTGCGCTTGTTTGCCGACGCCGCGACCATCAGAAGCCCCTAGGACTCTTGCGGCAGGCGCTTCTTGCCTTTGCGGGCGCGGTTTCTAAAGTTCTCGACGGCCTCTTCCATGCCCAGAGGTACATAGGTGAGCTCATCGAGGTTTTCGGGCAGGTAGCAGGCAAGGCTTTGCTCCTGCGCGCGGCCCGCCGCGAGCTGTTCATTGCTGGGCTGCGCGCCGGGTGTGGCGCAAATGCCATAGACGACGGCACCCATCTCGCGCGTGCGGCATTCGTACTCGGTCTCGGGATGCTCGGGATGGTCGCGGCGGACGTCGTCGCTTACCCAAAGCGTGTCGTAGCCGGCCGCGGCAAACTGCCCCAGGGCGTAGTCGCGCAATGGCTTACTGTCGGTTCGCAGTGTGACGGTGGCGCCGGCTGAAAAGAGCGGGCGGTAGAGCATCAGATGGTCGACATGGACGAGTCGTTTTTTGGCGTACTTGGCCTTGGGCTGCGGCGTGGGAAAGTTAATGGTAATGGCATCGAGCTCGCCTGCGGCAAACAGCTGCGGCAGCGATGCGGCGCCTCGGGGCAGGACGAGTGCGTTGGACAGCTCCTGCTCGCAGATTTTCTGTGCGGCATAGGCGATGCAGATGGGCTCCTGGTCCATACCGATAAAGAGGGTGTTTGGCTCGTGCGCCGCACGCTCTACAAGGTACGTTCCCTTGCCACAGCCAAGATCCAGGTGAAGGTGTTCGAAGGGCTTGCTGCCAACTGGCGCGCAAGCCTCGCGCCAATCTCCGGCATAGGCCTCGGGGTTCGTCTCGATTGCATCGGCGTAGCGCCCCAGGCGCTCCTCGAGCACAAAGTTCTTAGGCGTGCGAACGTGGACGGCTCCCATGAGGCTCCTTGATCATGAGTATGGAACGCATGGCAGCACGTTCCATCAATGGGTTGAAAAGGGTGGGGCATAGCTTGCCCGAAAGTTGCGGTGCGGCTCGGCGGCAAGTCGCCGATGCCTACAGGCGCTTGAGAATCACGTAACGGTTGAGCTCGCCGCTGCGACCGTCGGCATGGAAGCGCTCAAGCTCGCGCACGGGGACCTCGCCGCTCTTGTAGAATGTGCGCACGCCGCGCACCAGGTCGGTGATCTGCTGATCGTCAAAGTGATGGCAATAGCGGTAGGCGTGGCGGTCGTTTTGCCAGCCAATGAGGTGGTCGCCGGCTTCAAACTGCGCGGAATCGTAACTTTCAAACGGCGGGGTGAGCTCGGCGCGGGCTTCGGCGCGAACGGCCTTGCGCGCCATGCGCTCGTCGTTCATAAACTCCCAAAAGCTGATGGCGATGATGCCGCCTGGGCGCGTCTGGCGCACCAGGGCGTCGAGCACGCGTACGCGGTACTCGCACGACGGCACGTGGTGCATAAAGCCAAAGCAGACCGAGATGTCGGCGAGCGGGGCGTCGAAAAGCACGTCGGGTGTCTCGGCGGGGTTGAGCTTCATGAGGGCATCGAGTACGTCGAGTTCCTGGAAGTGCAGGTTGGGAATGCGCAGGGCGTGACCGTGCGCATCGATAGCCAAATCCTGACACGAGTCAACACCATAGAACTCAAACGGGCAACTGGCGTCTGCCGAGGGGTTTGCGCCGTCGACGCCCTTGGCGGAAAGTGCGCCGCCGGCGGCAAAGTTCTCGAATCGCATGTTGCCGCAGGCAAGATCGAAGACGCGGACGGGATGCTCGATCGTGGCGACGTCGAGCTGCTCGAGCGCTATGTCCATGGTGCGTACCCAGCCGGGCCACGGTGCCTGGCGCGTATCGGAGAAGGAGGCGGAGTGCTCGCGATAGAACGTATTGTTGAGCTGAATGAGCGATGAGGCGAAATCGCGGTTCACGGCGCGGAACTCCCTCCGTTGGCGGTGCGGAATAAACAGTACGACCATACTACCGTTAACGCCGCAACGGGGACAACCGAGCTGCGGGTCATTGCTTTGTTTGGACACATTTCCGCAGCTCATATATGCCCGCAACCGCCGGTTGTCAAAAATCTCACTAGAATAGGTGGCATGCTTTTGGCGGTGGCGGATAGATTTTTAACTGTGCAAGGCGCCTTAAGAACAAAAACGGTCCGGCGGCACGGCTGGCATCGCATAGGAGGAACCATGAATGTAGAAACTGCGCAGCGGCTCGCCGACCTTCGTCGCAGCAAGGGTTTTAGCCAAGAAGGGCTGGCGCGAAAGCTGGGGCTGTCGCGCCAGGCGGTCAGTAAATGGGAGCGTGCGGAGAGCTCGCCCGATACCGAGAACCTGATCTCGCTCGCAAAACTCTATGGCGTGAGTTTGGATGAGCTCCTTAATCCGAGCGATGAGATCGAGGACGATATCGAGTTTGAGAACGAGGACCGCGCCCGTCAGCGCGAGGCCGAGGCAGCGGAGCGCGCCCGTACCCATGAGGCAGCGGCACGTGCTACCGAGGCGGCAACACAGGCGAGTGATGCCGCCGCCAAGGCGGCGCAAGCGGCAAGCTGGAGCGCGCAGGCCGCCAATGCCGCTACGGCGCAGGTGACGAGTGGCGGCGCAGCTGGCTCGACTCCGGTGAAAGGTCCGTTCCAGTCGTTTCCGTATTGGGCCGTGTGCTGGCTGCTGTTCTTTTTGCTGATGTTCCTGTTTGGTGGCTCCTTTGCCGCGCTGATCTTCTTTACAATCCCCATCTATCACTGGGTGGCGCGTGCGCTCGATGGCGATTGGGCACGCGGGGATATTCAGGTTGGTCCGGCGCCGGAGGCGGCTAAGGCTCAGGATGTTTCCGCTGCGGTTGATACTGACGTGGCTTCCTCGACCGCCGCTGAGCCGAGCGCCAAAGAAGGTGATGAATGATGAAGCTCTCGCATGAGTCCAAGGTCCGCCTGGGCGTCGGTATCGGAGCGTTCGTGCTCATCATCGGGCTTATCTTTGGCACTTCGCGGATATTGTTTCATTTTGATGGCCCGTGGGATCTCGGCGATATTGCATCCGGTTTGTCCGGTATGGACGATGTGGTTGACGGGGACGATTCTTTGGATGGCGGTAACTATTCCGCTCAGTCTCGGCAGCTTTCGAGCGAAACGTTTGATGCCGACTCATTCCAGTCCCTTGACCTGGATGTGACATCGGGTGAGGTTGAGATCAAGTGCGTTTCCGGCGGGCAGGTGCGTGTCATCGAGAGCGGTCGTGTTGCAAAGGGGGTAGCTACCTACGATGCTGCCACTCAGAATCTGGCCGAGGTTAAGGGTTCTGCGCTCAAGATTCGCCAGTTCGATTGCGATGACGAGCGCGCCATTGACCGCACGGTTACCGTCGAACTGCCGCGCGAAGTTGCCGATAACATGGTGGGCATTACAGCGAATGTAGGATCGGGCGATCTGACGGTCACGGACATTGCGTGTCATGACCTCAACTTGACTTTGGACTCGGGAGACATCGAGTTTGCGGGCACCGTAACCGACACCTTGGATGCCGAGGTCGGTTCGGGCGATGTGGCGTTCGAGCTCTACCAGGCCCCCGCGAAGTCGATGGACGTAAGCGTGGGCTCGGGCGATGTGGAGATATCGGTTCCGAACTCTACGGGCTTTAAGGCGAGCCTCACCGTGGGCAGCGGTGACTTTGAGAGCGATTTCCTTCCGCTTGGCTACGATGGCGAGACCATATTGAATGCTGAATTCGACAACGGTGACAAGTCTGCAACGTATCGTTTTAAGGTCGGTTCGGGCGACATGTCGTTCGAATCGGTGTGACATGCGGTTTTCGGAGATCGGTGCATATAGGCATGCTCTTTGATGGAGGCGCCGGGGCCGTGACTGGCTCCGGCGCCTTTGCCTTTACAATGGGGGCATGGAACAGATTATTTTGAACATACTCGAGGCTCTGCGTCGCGGCGAGACCGTGGACGACAAGGCACTCGTCAAGCTGATACATGCCGAGGCGCGCCGTGAGGGCGCCGACAAACGCGATTTGGCCAAGCGCCGCCTGCTGCCGTTTTACCAGCGGGTGAAGCGCGAGGAGCCGGCTCGTTGGGCTGGATGGAATGTCGATGCCGATCTGGAACGCCAACTGCTGCAGGTGCTGCGTATGAAGCCGCGCCGAACGGCCTCGGGCGTGGCGACCATTACCGTCATCACCAAGCCCTGGCCATGCTCGGGCGATTGCCTGTTTTGCCCCAACGATCTGCGCATGCCCAAAAGCTACCTGCACGCCGAGCCGGCGTGCGCCCGTGCGGAGCAAAACTGCTTCGATCCGTATCTGCAGGTGAGCGCCCGTTTGACGGCGCTTTCGCAGATGGGGCATGCGACCGACAAGATCGAGCTCATCGTGCTCGGCGGTACCTGGAGCGACTATTCGCAAGGGTATCAGGCATGGTTTATGTCGGAGCTCTTCCGTGCGCTCAATGATGATGCGGTGGCGGGCGTGGCGGCAAACCCCATGTTGGCGCGTCCGGGCATCAGCCGTGCCGAGGCGGGGCGCCTGCTCGATGACGCTCCCGCCGATGCCCTGCCGCCGGTGGTAACAGAGCGCCGCGAGCGCTATCGGGCTGCCGGCATTGCGACAGACGAGGCCAAGCTCGCTGCCGGCGTTGCCGACGAGCAGGAGCGTGTGGATGTTGCCGTGGGCGGCTATAACCGCGCGGTGCGTCGTCTGTACGGCCCCGGTACGCCGTGGGGCGAGGTCACCGAGTGGCAGACGGCAACGATGGAGGAGCTCGAGCGTCAGCAGCGCATCAACGAGACGGCGAAGCATCGCGTGGTGGGACTCGTTATCGAGACGCGCCCCGATGCCGTAACGCCGCAGGCCCTCACGCTCATCCGCCGTCTGGGCTGCACCAAGATCCAGATGGGCATCCAGAGCCTCGACCAACACCTGCTCGATATCAACGAGCGTCGCATTTCGGTGGCGCAGATCGAGCGGGCGTTTTCGCTTGCGCGCCTGTTTGGCTTTAAGATCCACGCGCATTTTATGCTCAACTTGCTGGGCGCCACGCCCGAGGGGGACAAGCGCGACTACGAGCGCTTTATGACCGAAGGGGCCTTTATGCCCGACGAGGTCAAGGTTTACCCGTGTGCGCTCATCGAGGGCTCGCGTCTGGTGGGCTGCTATGAGCGTGGCGAGTGGCGCCCCTATACCGAGGAAGAGCTGCTCGATGTGCTGGCCGACGACATCGTGGTGACGCCGGCGTTCTGCCGCATCAGCCGTATGATTCGCGACTTTAGCTCCGACGACATCATGGTGGGCAACAAGAAGCCCAACCTACGTCAGCTCGTCGAGAACCGCCTGGCTGCTCGGGGTGACGGTGCGACGGTGCGTGAGATTCGCTATCGCGAGATCAGCACGGCGGGTGCCGACCTGGACGAGTTGACCCTTGATGAGGAAGTGGCGTACGAGACGCCGGTGACTTACGAGCACTTTTTGCAATGGGTGACGCCGCGGGGCAAGATCGCGGGCTTTTTGCGGTTGTCGCTGCCCGATCGCGCTTTTGTTGCCGCGCATGTGGACGAGCTGCCGACGACGCCGGACGAGGCGATGATTCGCGAGGTGCACGTGTACGGTATGGCGGCGCGCGTGGGCGACCAGGGTCAGGCGGCGCAGCACCATGGATTGGGACGTTTGCTCGTGGAGCGTGCGTGCCAGATAGCTCGGGATGCCGGTTATACGCACATCAACGTGATCAGCGCGATTGGTACGCGCGAGTACTATCGCCATCTTGGGTTTTATGACCATGGACTCTATCTGCAGAAGGAGCTCTAGATGAACAAGCCAAGTGTTTCTGCCGGCGTCGTTGCCGGCGTTGCCCTGGGAGCCGCGGCGCTTGGTGCGGCCGCCGTCGCTGTTCGCGCTGCCTGTTTGCAGGTCGCGAGGACCCGCAACGGGCTGGCGCGGGTGAAGCGCATGCACAATGAGGGCGGTGACGAGGTCCGTGTGCTCGTGCAGGGCGGCGTCTACCAAAGCGCGAGCTATGTTGGCGATCGTTGGGCGGAGCCGGCCTTTGCGTACTATCGTGCATTTGACGATGTGTTTGAGGCCGAGGATGCAATGCGCGACGCTTATGGTCACGGCATCGACCGCATGCTTATGCTCGGCGGCGGTGGGTTTTCCTATCCCAAGTTTGCACTGTTGTCGCATGAGGGCTTGCGTATGGACGTCATCGAGTATGACGGAGAGATAACGCGCTTGGCGCGCCGTTGGTTCTATCTGGATGAACTGGAGCACACGGTGGGCGATCGCCTGCGGGTGATTACCGCCGAGGCTCGCTCGTATCTGGGTGTGACGAGCGTGGGCCATCGTCGCTACGACGTCGTTGTGAGCGACTGCTTTGGCGGTGCCGAGCCTGTGCGCGAGCTGGCGACCGTTGAGGCGCTGCGCCTGGTGCGGGGCAGCCTGAATGCCGGCGGCATCTACGTTGCCAATATCGTGAGCGCAAACGAGGGGAGCGATGTGACGTTCCTGCGCGATTGCGTTGCCACGGCACTTGAGGTGTTCAACCGCGCTTGGGTGGCGCCTTGTGGCGATACGGAGTTCGGCGGCGAGGAGAACTACCTGCTCATCGCCAGCGACGGCGACTACGCCTTTGCCGAAGCCGTGCCCTTCGACACCGACTTCCTCGGCACCGTCCTTCACGACAAGTAAGTCTCCCCGTCCCAAAAAAGACTGGTCTTAGGCGTGGTCGCGCCAGCCGAGAACGCGCTGCTTCATACCCTCGATGTCGAGCACGCCTTCGGCAAAGCCCTTGCGCACGAGCTCTTCGGGAACAAACTCGTCGTAGCGGTCAAAGTAAGGCACCTCGCCAGGATAGACGAGCTCGATGGGATCGAAGTCCTTTTCGGCCTCGGCGGCGAGCACCTCAAAGAACGTCTCCTCGTCGGCCTTCATCTTAAACTGCATAAAGTACGGGCGTGACGGATCGAGCCCGCGAAGGCCCAGCTCCGCGGCACATTTAATCTTGAGCATGCGCTCGAGCGCCAAAAAGGCGTAGCTGCCCAGCCAGGGGAAGAGCACCCAGGTATCGCCGCCCAGGTTAATGAGCGGCTTGGTTCCCGCCCCCGAAATCTCGGCGGTATGACGAGCCTGCGCCAAGCGGGCCCGTGCGTTACCCATAAGGTACGGATATGTCGCGTGCTCGTTGAGCGCCTTGCGCATGCGCTCGAGCACATGCGTGTTAATGTCGCCGGGGCAGTCGCCAAAGTAGGCCGGCA
>CAUCTV010000041.1 GCA_958445895.1 uncultured Collinsella sp. | reverse complement strand
CTATGTGCGGCGTAGGCCGCTTATTAGCCCGTCCAAGAATTGGGGCGCAGTTCACACTTCGTGCGGCGGGGGTTCTTTCGTCCTGCGGAATGCGCTGGGAAGTTACCCCATGCGGCCAGCTGCGGGGTCTTTGTTGCGCTCGAGCAAGCAACCCAACATATATATCTGAATTTAAATGGGATGGGCGCTTTGTTGCGATGGGCCTTGAGAGACGGGCGGCACTTTGGGTAGGCTCGATGCCTTGGGGTGGAGCGGCGCCTTGAGATGGGGGTTGCGCTTTGGGGCTGAGCGGGTACTTAGTTGAAGAGGGGCGCTATGGCTGAGAGGTAGTTTTTGGCTACGTTGGCTTTGTTGGCTTCGAAGTTGTGCCAGGCCCACCATTGGACCATTCCTACGAAGCTTGAGGCTATGTGGTGTAGTAGGAAGCTTCGGTCCATGGTGGCGGCGGGGCCGTTTGGGTCGGTGGGGACGGTTTCGGCTGCTCGTGACATGATGGTCTTGCGTAAGCAGTCGGCGAAGACGCGTGAGCCGGCGCCGGCTACGAGGGCGCGTACACCCTGACGGCGCTCCCAGAGGTTGTTGAGGATATGTTCGACCTGTACGAGTGGGTCATCGAGGGGCGTACCGTCATCATCGAGAGCGTGGGTGCAGATGTCGCTCACGAGTTCGGACAGTAGGTCATCTTTGCTCTTGAAGAGGCCATAGAACGTGGCCCGACCCACATGGGCGCGAGCGATGATGTCGCCGACGGTGATCTTGCCGTAGTCCTCCTCGCGAAGGAGCTCGGAGAATGCTGCAACGATGGCGGCGCGGCTTTTTGCCTTGCGGGCATCCATGGCTATGCGTCCGCGTGAACGAGCAGGCAGCGGAGCGTACCGGAGCAACCCTCGTAGGGGCGCTTACCGGCGCCGTAGCCGACGGCCTCGATGCGGTAGCGGGCCGGCAGGTGCTCGGACGTGCGCAGTGCGGCAACGATGGCGGCGCCCGTGGGCGTCACGAGCTCGCCGGCGACCGGTGCGGGCGTGAGGGCGATATTGCCCGCCTGGCACAGGTTGACGACAGCGGGGACGGGAATGGGCATAAGGCCGTGGGCACAGCGGATGGTGCCGTGGCCCTCGGAAAGCGACTCAACCACGATGTCCTCGATGCCCAGGTCATCGAGGCAGATGGCGACAGAGCAGACGTCGACGATGGAGTCGACGGCGCCCACCTCGTGGAACATGACGGTCTCGGGCGTTTTGCCGTGAGCCTTGGCCTCGGCGGCGGCGAGCGCGGTAAAGATGGCGAGCGCGCGACGCTTGGCGCCATCGCTTAGCTGCGAGCCATCGATGATGGCGGTGACATCCGCCAAAGAACGGTGGTGATGGTGGTGGGCGTGATGGTGACCCTCGTGGTCATGACCGTGGGCCTCATGGTCATGCTCGTGGCAGTGCTCGTGTTCGTGCTCGCAATGATCATGATGGTGGTGCTCATGCTCGTGTGTGTGCTCGGCAGCTGCTTCGTTGCCGTAGAGCCAGGCCATGTCGTGGTCGTGGTTCTCGAGCTCCTCTGCCAGCTGAACGTCAAAGTCGCAGGCGTCGATGCCATGCTTGTTTACGCGCGTCACGGCAATCTCAAAGCCGCCGACCGGAAGCGTGGCGAGCTGCTCGCGCAGATGCTCCTCGCTGGCGCCCAGGTCGAGCAGGGCCGCGACGGTCATGTCGCCGCTGATGCCCGAGGTGCCGTCAATGATAAGCGTGTGCTGATGGTTTAACATGAAATGCTCCTTAGCGGGCGCAGGACGCGCCGGCGCTCAGATGATTGATAAGGCTTGCCTGGTAGGCGGCGCCAAAGCCGTTGTCGATGTTGACGACCGAAACGCCGCTGGCGCAGGAGTTGAGCATGGCGAGCAGCGCGGCTACGCCACCAAAGCTCGCGCCGTAACCCACGCTGGTGGGAACGGCTATGACCGGACAGCTTACCAGGCCGCCGACAACGCTCGCCAGTGCGCCCTCCATGCCGGCAATGGCGATGACCACCTGTGCCTGGGCAAGTTCCTCGGCATGCGCGAGCAGACGGTGCAGGCCGGCGACACCCACGTCGTAGAGGCGGTCGACCTCGTTGCCATAGAACTCGGCCGTCAATGCGGCTTCCTCGGCGACGGGCAGGTCGCTCGTACCAGCGCAGGCGACGACGATGCGTCCGTTGCCGGTAGGGGAGGGCTTGCCGCCCACGAGGGCGAGCTGTGCGTCCGGGACATATCCCAGGTCGATGCCGTTGCCAAGAAGCTCGGCGGTGCGCGCGGCTTTTTCGGCATCCAGGCGCGTGACCAGGATGCGCTCCTGGCCGGCATCGCGCAGCGCTTTGATAATGGCGGCAATCTGATCGGCGGTTTTACCGGCCCCGTAGACAACCTCGCCGGCTCCCTGGCGCACCCCGCGCGAAAGATCGAGCTGCGCAAAGCCCAAATCGGCGGTCGGAGCCGTCTGGATGCGCGTGAGGGCGTCGGCAGGGGTGACTGCTCCGCCGGCAACATCGCTCAGCAATTGCTCAAGATCTCGCTTATCCATATATGTTCCCTTCGACGGCGCAAAGTCTAGCACTCAAAGGGTATGTTTCCGAACACTAAGACAAAATTGTTCGGAAACTATAGGACAGACTGATTCACTTGTTAGATGGATTGACTAGTCGCGCAGGATGATGTCCATGGCGAGCATCAGGTTGCGTTCGTCGATGGCAAACGGGGCCGCCTCGCGCGTCTTGGGCTTGGCGCAAAACGCGATGCCCGTGCCCGCGGCCTGAATCATGGGGATGTCGTTGGCGCCGTCGCCGATCGCGACCGTGTGGGCCATATCGACGCCGCACTCAACTGCCCAATCTAGCAGCTGGATGAGCTTGGACTCCTTGGTCACGATGTCGGCCGCCAGCTTGCCGGTGAGCTTGCCGTCCACGACTTCCAGGCGGTTGGCCAGGCAAAAATCGATGCCCGTGGCAGCCACGATCTTGTCGGCGACCTCGTGAAAGCCGCCGCTCACCACGCCGACCTTCCAGCCCTTGCTGTGCGCTGAGCGCACAAGCTCCAACGCGCCGGGGGTAAATGTCACGCGCTCAAAGGTGCGCTCGAACACGCTCTCGTCCAGGCCGGCGAGCAGCCCCACGCGCTCCTCGAGCGCCTGCTTAAAGTCAAGCTCGCCGCGCATGGCGCGTTCGGTGATCTGTGCCACCTGCTCGCCCACGCCGGCCTCTTCGCCCAACAGGTCGATGACCTCCTGGTTGATGAGCGTGGAGTCGATATCCATAACGATGAGGCGTGCAGTCATGGCGGGCCTTTCCGAGTGCTGTTTTATTGGGGCATATTGTCGCACGTGACGAGTGCGGGCGGGTGCCGCGGCGTGTCAATTGTTTCGTCTCCGTCAAGTCTTTGGGCAGGAGCTACTTTTCCGCGGCACATCGACACAGGTGCGATAAGATAGAACGCCATGTCTGGCTGCGCGGTTTACGCAGGCCGGGCAAATCTGTACGACGCCGCCCGGAACGACACGGGGCGGCACAGATCCATAAAGGAGGATCACTGGTATGAGCCAGACCCGTCCCATCGACGAGCATTCCATGCACACCCGTACCTGCGGCGAGCTTCGCCGCGAGAACGTGGGCGAAGAGGTCACCCTCACCGGTTGGGTGAGCCGTCGCCGCGACCACGGCGGCCTTATCTTCTGCGACCTTCGCGACCGTGAGGGCATCACGCAGCTCACCTTCGACCCCGAGCACTCCGACGGCGATGCCTTTAAGATCGCCGAGACCATGCGTCCCGAGTGGCCCATCAAGATTCACGGCGTCGTGCGCGCCCGCGGCGAGGAGACCACCAACACCAAGCTCGCGACCGGCGAGATCGAGGTCCTCACCGACCACGCCGAGGTGCTCAACACATCCGTCACCCCGCCGTTCCAGATTGAGGACGGCATCGAGACCAGCGAGGACACCCGTCTGCGCTATCGCTATCTGGACCTTCGTCGTCCCGAGATGATGGCCAACCTCAAGCTGCGCTCCGACTTTACCTTTGCCATTCGCGAGGCGCTGCACAACCGTGAGTTCATGGAGGTCGAGACGCCCTCCCTGTTTAAGTCCACGCCCGAGGGCGCTCGCGACTTCATCGTTCCCAGCCGTATTCAGCCGGGCAACTTCTACGCCCTGCCGCAGTCCCCGCAGCTCCTGAAGCAGCTGCTTATGGTCGGTGGCGTCGAGCGCTACTATCAGGTTGCCAAGTGCTTCCGCGACGAGGACCTGCGTGCCGACCGTCAGCCCGAGTTCACCCAGGTCGATATCGAGATGTCCTTCGTGGACCATAACGACGTCATGAGCGCGCTCGAAGAGGTCCTGGCCGACGCCTTCGGCCGCATGGGTGTCGAGATGCCCACGCCGCTGCGTCGCATGGACTACTGGGAGGCCATGGACACCTATGGCTCCGACAAGCCCGATACTCGCTACGGCATGCACCTGGTCGACCTGACCGACATCTTTGCCAACTCCAAGTTCAAGGTCTTCGCGACCGCCGCAAACGAGGAGGGCTCTGTCGTCAAGGCCATCAACGCCAAGGGCGCCGGTGCCTGGGCACGTGCCAAGATCGATAAGCTCGCCGGCGTGGCCTCCACGTTTGGCGCCAAGGGCCTGGCCTGGATCGCTTTCCGCGAGGATGGCTCCATCAACAGCCCCATCGTCAAGTTCTTCTCGGACGAGGAGATGGCGGCTCTGCGTGAGCGCATGAACGTCGAGCCCGGCGACCTTGTGATGTTCGCCGCCGGCCCGCGCCTGCTCTCTGACGAGATCCTGGGCGGCATGCGTTCCCATATGGCCAACGCGCTCGAGATCAAGCGCGAGGGCCACGACTTCCTGTGGGTCGTCAACTTCCCGCTGTTCCACTGGGACGAGGACCGCAAGGCCTATGCAGCCGAGCATCAGCCTTTCACCCTGCCGACCGAGACCGACATCGCCAAGATCGAGGCAGATCCGCTGGCAGCCGGCTCTTGCACCTACGACTTTGTCATGGACGGCTTTGAGGCCGGCGGCGGCGGTATGCGTATCCACAACGCCGAGATGCAGATGTCCATGCTCAAGCTCCTGGGCTTTACCGAGGAGCGCGCCGAGTCGCAGTTCGGCTTCCTCATGGAGGCGCTCAAGTTTGGTGCGCCCCCGATGGGCGGTTTTGCTCTGGGCCTGGATCGCGTGTGCATGCTGCTCACCGGCTCCGACTCCATCCGCGACGTCATGGCGTTCCCCAAGACGGCCAGCGGCTCCGATCTCATGTCGGGCGCCCCAAGTGCTGTTTCCGGCGCCCAGCTCAAGGACGTCAGCCTGCGCCTGATGTAGGCGAGCAGCTACATATTGCCCGTAACGAGGGAAGGACACGTGCCTTCCCTCGTTTTTTATACGCCGAGATTGTGAGGCCATGGGATGACCGGGCGTTGCGGAAAGTACGTCCCGGAATCTGCGTCCAGAACGGGTCGCGCTTTCCCAAAGGGGGTCCTCTGGGAAAGCGCGACCCAGAATTCGGCAAAAAAATGGGACACACTTTCCGCTTGAGCGGTCTAACGGAAACTGTGCCCCAGAATGAGCGCTCAAAACGGGGCAGGCTTTCCGCAACAACTGTCTGGCGAAAAGCCCGGCCCAGTTTCCTACAGCGAGTCTCTCTGAACGAGCTGCATGTGCATCACGGAGGTGGTGGGCTCGGCGCCCTTGATCATGTCGAGCGCAATGTTGGCGGCCATGTGGCCTTCTTCGCGCAGGGGCTGGCGGACGGTCGTGAGTGCGGGGACGCAGCGCGCCGCAATCTCGTGATCGTCGAAGCCGACGACAGAAACGTCCGCCGGAACGGATAGGCCTGCCTCGTTGAGTGCGGTGATGACGCCAGCCGCGATACGGTCCGATCCGCAGAGCACGCCATCGAAAGCAATCTCGCGCGCGAGGATCTGGTGCATGGCCTGATAGCCGTCTCCGCTGTTCCAGCCGGTATAGATAACGTTTGCGCCTGGGAGGTCTTTGCCCAGGACGGTGCGGTAGCCGCGCAGGCGGTCGACAACAGCGGGGTTGTCTTGCGGTCCCAACACGGCGACGATATCTTTGCGCCCGCGCTCTTTCATAGCGAGTGCCGCAAAGCGTCCACCCTCTTCGTCGTCAGAGTAGACTGTCGAGAACACATCGCGATAGGGGTGGCCCTCGAGCTGGCCGCACAACACGGTGGGTACGCCCAGCTCGCGCAGCACCTCGAGCAGCTCGCTGCCCTTGTAGGGGGAGACATCGATCACGGCGTCGAACGAGCGGCGCTCAAAGTGCTCGCGTGCGCGGTTGCGCTCATGCGTAGAAGACGCCTGCAAGATAACGGGCAGATAGGACGACTCCGACAGTTCCTCGGTAATGCCGCTCAAAAATTCGCTATAGGTGGGGTCGCTGAAGAGCTCACTCAGGGGCTCGGTCACGAGCACGGCGATGATTTCCGTGCGCCCGACAGCGAGCGCTCGGCCGCGAGCGTTGGGGACAAAATTGACTTCCTTGGCCGCTGCGCGGACGCGTTTTTTGGTTTCCTCGCTAATGCGGGGCGAATCGTTGAGGGCGCGTGAGGCCGTGGAGCGCGACACGCCGGCAGCTGCGGCAACCTCGGCAAGCGTAGGTGCGGTGCGAACTGGCTGGGTCATGGCGTCTCCTGGAAAATGCGGTCGATGTTGTCACTGATACGGGCTGGTGCGGATACAGCTTACTATAGTGCACCTGAACAGCGTTCATGATATCCGGTGACAGGTGTCGTTTTGCAACCAAGCCGCAATCGAATACGTCTCGTGTGGGTGAGATATCAGCGGGCGTGGCGGTTGCCTACGAGCTTAAGAACGATGTTTTGCGTTGAGTTTCGATACTCAGGGTGACATAAGTGTCTCGGTTGTACAACCGGTTGCACCGTTAATCCGGCCAAATCGACCGTTCAGCGGACAACCGGTTGCACAGTTTTTTGCATCGCCCGTAAGATAAGGACAACCGGTTGCACAAGAATCACTACGATGACGAAGGAGCATCACCATGGACGCCATTAACGATTGGGAAAACCAAGCGCTCACCCACAGGAACCGCCTGGCACCCCATGCGTACTTTATGGGTTATGAGACCGCCGATCTCGCTGCTACGTACAGCCGCGAGCTGTCGCGCGGGTTTGTCCAGCTGTCTGGCTCGTGGCAGTTCCGCCTCTTTGAGGGGCCTGCTGCCGTCTCCAACGAGGAGCTCTCCACGTACAAGTCCGAGTGGGATCACGTGGAGGTTCCGCACCTGTGGCAGGTAGACGGCTATGGCAACCTTGCCTATACCGACGAGGGTTTCCCGTTTCCGGTGGATCAGCCGTTCGTTCCCTCCGACGACCCCACGGGCGTCTACCAGCGCATCGTCAACCTTCCCGCCGTTCCTGCCGGCGCCCGCGAGATCATTCGCTTCGACGGCATCGAGAGCTATGGCGAGCTGTACGTCAACGGCCAGTTTATCGGCATGACCAAGGGCTCGCGTCTGTCCGCCGAGTTCGACGTGACCGACGCGCTCGTCGAGGGCGACAACCTGTTTGCGGTCAAGGTCCTGCAGTACAGCGATGGCAGCTATATCGAGGATCAGGACATGTGGTGGGCTTCGGGCATCTTCCGCGATGTGTACCTTATGCAGCGTCCCGCCGCGCACCTGGTCGACTTTAGGTTCCGCACGCACCGCGAGGGCGATGCCGCTCTGATCACGCTCGATACGGTGGCCGAGGGCGCTACCCGCGTCGTGTTTACGCTCAGCGATGGCGAGAACGTGGTCGCTACGGGCGAGTGCGTCGACGGCCATGCCGAGTGCAGCGTTGCCGATGCCCACTTCTGGAACCCCGAGGACCCCTTCCTCTATGACCTTACGTTTGAGGTCTACGACGGTGACGAGGTCAGCGAGTACGTTCCGCATCGCCAGGGCCTTGCCGAGGTGACGGTCGAGGGCAATCATATCTACCTCAACGGCACCTACTTTAAGATGCATGGCGTCAACCGCCACGATCACGACGATCACAAGGGCCGCGCCGTGGGCCTCGATCGCATGCGCCGTGACCTGGAGCTCATGAAGCGACACAACATCAACGCGGTGCGCACCTCTCACTATGCCAATGACCCGCGCTTCTACGAGCTGTGCGATGAGTATGGCATCATGCTGGTCGCCGAGACCGATATGGAGAGTCACGGCTTCGAGAATATCGGCAATATCGCCCTGGTCACCGACGACCCGGCATGGGAGCCGGCCTACGTCGACCGCATTGAGCGCCTGGTGATGCAGGAGCGCAACCACGCCTGCATCATTATGTGGTCGATGGGCAACGAGAGCGGCTATGGCTGCAACATCCGCGCGATGTACGCCAAGGCTCACGAGCTCGATGATCGTCCGGTCCATTACGAGGAGGACCGCAACGCCGATACCGTCGACGTCATTTCCACGATGTACTCCCGTGTGTCGCAGATGAACGACTTTGGTGAGCATCCGTTCCCCAAGCCGCGCATCAACTGCGAGTACGGCCACTCCATGGGCAATGGCCCCGGAGGCCTGTCCGAGTACCAGGAGGTCTTCGATCGCTGGGATTGCATCCAAGGCCAGTTTATCTGGGAATGGTGCGACCACGGTTTGGCTGCTGTGACCGAGGACGGCGTTGCTTACGATATGTATGGTGGCGACAACGGCGATTACCCCAACAACAGCAACTTCTGCATCGATGGCATGGTGTTCCCTTGGCAGCAGCCGAGCCCGGGCCTCACTGAGTATGGCCAGGTCATCTGCCCGGTTCGCATGGCTTATGACACCGAGGCGGGCGAGCTGACCGTCACGAACAAGCGCTGGTTTACTACCCTCGAGGATGTCTGCCTGTCGGCGGAGACCCTGGTAGACGGCGATGTAGTGTGCCGCAAGACGCTTATGCCCGGCGCGGTGGCTCCCGGCGAATCCGTCCAGCTGCCACTGGTGATTCGCGAGGCCGCGGTAGGCGAGACCCTGCTGACCGTGCGCGCCTACACCATGGCGGCTCACGCCTGGTGCGAGCCGATGTTCCAGCTGGGCGCAAGCCAGTTTGCCATCGCAAACCATCCGGCGCCGGCCATCGCCGCCCCCGCTCGTCCTGAGCTTACGGTCGAGGAGACCGAGCAGGAGATCCGCATTCACTCCCTCAACGGCGAGCTGGCCTTCAGCAAAGTCAACGGTACCGTGAGCGAGTGGAAGGCATCCGGCCGCGACGTAATGGCCTCTGGTCCCCAGGTTGGTTTTTGGCATCCGCTCGTCGACAACCACGCTCAGGAGTATGACTCCCTGTGGAAGGACAACTTCATCGATGTGATGCAGACGTCTACCCGCAAGGTTTCTTGGAAGCAGGACGGCAATGCGGTCGTCGTTACCGTGAGCCAGCGTATCGCTCCTCCCGTCCGCGCGTTCGGCATGCGCGTCGAGCTCGTCTACACCGTGCTTCCGAGCGGCCGCGTCGACCTCAAGGTTTCCGGCGAGCCCTACGGCGATTACTCGGATATCATCCCGCGCATCGGCATTTCCTTCGAGGTCCCCGGTTGCAATCGTGCCGTCGAGTGGTATGGCCACGGCCCGGGCGAGAACTATCCGGACTCGCTGCGCGCCAACCCGGTCGGCCATTACCGCACTACGGTCGACGACATGTTCACGCCCTACGTTATGCCTCAGGACTGCGCCAACCGCGAGGGCACCCGCTGGGTTGCCCTGCGCTCTAGCCACGGTGACGGCGTGCTGGTGACTCGTCCAGCCGACGCCGCTTCCAACCCGTTCTCGTTCTCGGCATGGCCCTATAGCTGCGAGGCCATCGATAACGCCAAGCACGTCTACGACCTTGTCAAGGGCGACACGGTCACGGTCAACATCAACGACCAGCTGCTCGGCCTTGGCTCGAACTCTTGGGGTTCCGAGGTGCTCGATTCCTATCGCACCCGTTTTGAGAGCTTCAGCTTTGAGGTGTCCCTGCGACCGCTGACGTCTGCCGACCTTGCTCAGGCGCTGGCACCCATTAAGGAGGCATAAGTCATGCATGTCTTTAACTCGCGCGCCGATTTCGACGCTCAGATGAAGTCCGTCAAGAAGTGGATGCGCACCGGTCAGGCGCTCGATGGCGTTGCCGACCTGCAGCACGACGTGGCTTACTCCATCGGCGACTCGTTGGTGTACTGGTGGGTGAACGCCCACGAGGCGGCTACCGCCGACCTGTTCGGTCACCGTCGCTACCATGCCGTGCTCGCCCCGCTCGACGGCGACCTGACTGTCGAGGTGGCTTCCAAGACGGATCTTACCCGCACGCGCGCCTACAGCGATATCGACGATCGCGAGCGCTTTGAGGGTACGGGGGAGACCGTGACGATTCCCGCCGGCGGCGTTGCCGTCGTCGAGATCGACGAGGCCTACCGTGTCGTGGCCGATGTCGCGGATCCCCGCGTCGTGGTACTGCACGTGACGGTTGAAGGTTATTCCTTCCCCAACAAGTAGTATTCGTCCGTTTGGACGTTTGCTTCGCGCCGTTAAGGGGGATGGCTTTGTTGACTCCCTTTTCCCCATTCCCCTTAGCGGGTGCGTCGTCCACGATTGCGCTTGCAGTCCGGACGGTTTTAGATGAGATATAACGGATGATTGGGAGGGCTTATGAGCTCTGAAAAACGAGGAACGATCGGTTCGTTCGCTCTGCTGGGCATGACGGTCGCCGCCGTGTTCGGTATCAAGAACATCATCAACAACAACGCGGCCATCGGCTTGGCAGCTGCGCCGTCGTTCTTCTTCGCCACGCTTTTGTACTTTGTCCCCTATACCCTGGTTACCGCTGAGTTCGTCGGCCTCAACAGGGACTCCGAGTCTGGCGTGTACG
>CAUCTV010000040.1 GCA_958445895.1 uncultured Collinsella sp. | reverse complement strand
ATCTTGCAATCACCGGAACGGCGATTGGGCGGAGCGTAGCGTAGACACGAAATGAGAGGCCTCGTTTCGAGCGAAAGGCTTCGCGGTGTCGTAGTGTCAGCGAAGACCGTGAGCGGAAGCGAATTTTTAACGCGAAGGATGCTGAGTGTTAGAGATTCGCTGTAGCGAGAGCGGAGCGGTAATGCGAATGCGAGGGATGCCGAGTGTTTGCATTGCCGCGCAGCGGACTCCGGGCGAGGGCTGGAACAAGTTGATGGAAGACCTTACCGATTTGCGGAAGGTTTTGCCCGAAGCATCCGGCACCGCCGGATTCTTTTGGAACGGCCTCTCGTTTGATTGCTTTCCTATCGTTTGTTCCCAGACTGGGCGTCTAAAAAAGGCGGCCGAACCGGCCGCCCACAAATAAATAAACATTTACCGAATGGAAGAGGAGAGGAACGATGTCCATTATTCCCAGTGACCGGCAACATCGACGACCCAATGCTGCCCCGTAGCCTTCTGTTCATAATGTCCCTGGTCCTCAGAGGTAGTATACGAATCATTGATATATGCTCCATGGTCTTGACCTTGTTCCCACATTGCGTCACTATGAGCTGACCAAGCGGCTATAGAATCGAAAGATGCACCGCATGCACTACAAATGTAACGTTCATGACGCGTATATACCACATTCGGCACCCAAACCTGGCTGTAATCTGTCTCCCAGTGGCCCTGCTCGGCAACCCACTTCTTCTGGCTGCCGCCGTTGGAAGAGGAATTGTTGCTGCCGGAACTCTGCGAATTGCCGGAATTCTGCTTGGACTGGGAGGAATCGCCCTTGTTGTCCGACTTCGAGGAATCGGAAGACTTGTTATCCTCCTTCTTGGAGTCATCGGACTTCTGGTCCTTGTCGTCGGATTCTTTCTTCTCCTCGGTCTTGGTTCTAGAGGTTTGCGCCGCCTTTTCTTCGCTTGGCTTCTTTTTGTCTTTATTCTTTACCGCTGTGGCGGCCCTTTCCGTAGAGCCGCTTCCTTGCTTTGCAACGCTGGCACATCCAAGTTGAGGTGCCGAAAGGCACACCAGAAGCGCAACGATAATAGCTTTTGTTCTCACACCGATCTCCCTGTCCATGAAACCGGGCGTTGGACACTAGCCGATATCCAACGCCCGACTCGCTTTTACATCTGCTCGCGGCGCTTCTTCCGGTCGAGGAAGACGCCGGTCGCCACGAGGACGGTGCCGCCGATGACGAACGTCTCCCCGATGAGGCCCGCGCGGTCGCCGGTCTGGGCGAGGCTACCGGACTGGGCGGTCTCCGTGCCGGCGAGGTGCTTCGGGCTGTATGCCGCCTGCTTCTTTGCGGCCTCCTCCGCCTCCTGACGGGCGATCTCGGCGGAAAGCTCCTGCTCTGCCGCGATGCGGTCGGACTTCGCCTGCTCGTAGGCGGCGAGTGCCGCATCGTAGCCGGGTTGGAGCCCGTCCACCGCGGCCTGCTTCTCGTCCAGGATGGCCTTGGCGGGCGCGACCTTGGCACGTGCCTCGACTGCTGCGGCGAAAAGCGCGTTGAGGGCGTCATCCGCGTTCACATCATGGCCGGAAGCGATCGCCGCGCCGGCATCGATGGAGTTCAGCTTCGACAGCTTGGCGTCTGCCTGCGCCTTTACCTGCTCGGCGGCGGAGACCAGGGACTCGGCGGCGATGGTATCCGCCTTCGCGGAATCGAGCGCGGCCTTGGTGTCATTGACGGCCTTTACTGCATCCTGCTCGCGCCGCTGTGCCTCTGCGAGCTTCGCGGCAAGACCGGTGAGGATGTCGAGGTTCGACTGTGCGTCCTCGAGATCGGTCTGGGAGCCGGTGAGCTTGTCGGCGGCAACGCCAGTGCCGGTCCTTGCGGCATCGACGGCACGCTGAGCATCCGCGAGGGCGCTTGCGGTGCCGTCCGCCTTTTGCTTGGCGGCGGCGAGGACTGTCGCTTTCTCGACCTGATCGGCTGCCGCCGCGTCATGGACGCTCTTTGCGGTATCGACCGCCTTCTTGGCGTCGGCGACGTCCTGGAAGAACTTCGCGAGGTCGGCGTTCGCATCGTCCACGCCCTGCTGCTTAGCAGCGGTGTCCGCCTTGGCGGAATCCAACTTAGACTGTGCGGTCGTTACGGCTGCGTTGGCGGCATCAAAGGCGACCTGCTTCTGCTGGACGGTCGACTTTGCCGTAACGACTGCCGCGTTGGCGGCATCGAGGTTCGATTTCGCCGCATCCAACCCAGCTCGGGCATCCGTGACGCCCTGCTGCTTGGCGGCGAGATCGGCCTTTGCGGCATCGACGGCACGCTGGGCATCGGTGACGTCCTGCTTCGCGGCATCGATACCTGCCTGTGCGGAATCCGCTGCGACCTGCTTCTGCTGGACGGTTTCAACGGCGTCGGTGGCTGCCTGCTGCTTGGCGGCGAGATCGGCCTTGGCTGCGTCGAGTGCGCTCTTGGCGTTCTTGAGACCGTCGATGTAGGAGGTCAGCTTTTGCTCGTACTCGTCGACGGAGATGGGGTTCGTGTTCCAACCGGAGCCGGACCAGCCGGAGATCTCTGCGGTGTAGCACTGCGTCTGAAGCCCGGACATGGTGCCCTTGGTGCAGGTTGCCATTCCCATAACGGCGAGTTCGGGATTGATGATGTTCATGTAATGACCGACGGTGCCGCTGCTGCCGTTCTCCCAGCGGCAGTTGTTTGCAATCCAATGGTTGATTGCGACGCCGTTCTTTGCGTAGAAATCATAGGCATCCTTGCCGACAAGACCGGTGACTCCATAAAGGGTCTCCGTTGCCTTGTCGAAAAAGCCCTTCTCCTGCTCGATCCACTGCCCACTCGGATCGATTCCGTAATTCCATGCCAGGTTTTCGGCAAAATCATATTGACGGGCATGATCGAGCACGGTGTCACTGTAGTTGGCATCCGCAATGGCACCGGCGATGAGCTTGTAGGTGACCTGGAGCTCGGACAGGCCGACCGACTTGCGGTAGTCGTTGACGGACTTCATCCACCTGATCGCATTGAGCATGTTATCAAGGGACGTGGCGTCCTTGGAGTTGCCGACTTCGGTCTTTCCGGCATATTTGGCGTTCAGGATGATGTTGACTGCGTCATCGGCACCCATGGCACGGAAGAAGCCGATGGCTCCCTGCTTGAGCTGCGCGTCGGCGGAATCGAGTTTCGCCTGTGCCTCGTCGACCTTCTGCTGCGCGGCGGTCACGGCGGCGTCTGCGGTATCCTTTGCGGCCTTGGCGTTCGCAAGCTCTACGTCGGCGGCTGCCTTGGCGGACTCGGCGTCCTTGACAGCCTGCTTCGCGGCGTCCAGCTTGGCGACGGCGTCGGCATTCGCCTGCTTGGCCGCATCGAGGTCGGCGTTCGCGGCATCGAGAGCGGACTGGGCGGCGTTCACACCGGATTCGGCATCGACCGCGGTCTGCTGCTTTACGGAGAGGGACGCCTGGGCATCATTCAGGTCGGCCTGTGCCGTTGCCGCAGCGGACTGTGCCTGCTCGAGCTCGGACTCGCACTGGGACTGTGCCGCTCGTGCGACAGCGAGGGCTGCCTCTGCGTCCGCGACCTTCTGTTTTGCCGCATCATACTCTGGACCGCTCGCACCGGCCTCCGCTGCGGCGAGGTCTGCTTTCGCCTTCTCGTAGGCGGCGCTGGCGGCTGCGGCCTTCGCATCCGCCGTGTCCTTGTTCTGCTGGGCTGCGGCGAGGACGGAATCGGCGGAATCCTTTGCAGACTGGGCCGCAACCAGCTTGGACTGGGCATCGGCAAGCGTCGCGTTGGCGTTGTCGAGTTCGGCCTGTGCCCTGCTCACGGCAGCCTGGGCGTCGCGCACGGCCTGCTCGACGGCACTGATTGCCTCCGGGGTGGCGCTTACGGCATCTGCCTTGGCTTTATCGAGGGCGTCCTTGGCATCCTGGGCCGCCTTGAGGGCGGACTGGTACGCTTCGTCCTTCTCGGACGCATCCGCCTTGGCGTCTGCGAGACCCGCCTTCGCCTGCTCGAGGTCCTTGCCGGCGGCATCGGCGGCGTCCTTGCCCTCTGCGACCTGACGGGCGTACTCGTCCATTGCCGCTCGGTCGGCTGCCGTGCCGGCGCTGACTGCAGAATCGTAGGATGCCTTGGCCTGGTCGCGGGCGGAAGCCGCCTCGTTGTAGGGACCGGCGGCCTCATCGTAGGATGCCTTGGCGGCGTCCTCCTTCGCCTTCGCCTCGTCGACCGCCTTCTGCAGGTCCGCGATAGTCTGTGCGGCGGATTTCGCGCCGGTACCGGCTGCCGCGCCGGCATGGGCGGCGATCGGCGACATCACGGCGGGGTGCTGCGTGCCCCCGTCACCGGTCTGGGCGAATGCCGCGAACGGTGAGATGAGGCTCGATCCGGTCATGGCGGCCATGGTCGCCGCAGTGACAGTCAGACGCGCGATCCCCTTCGGGGCGTGAATCTTTTTGCTTGGCAGTGCGGCGAAGTGATCGCCACCGGCAGCGAAATGCTTTCCCTGAGTCATTGTGCTGTTCCATTCCTTTTCCGTGCCCTATCCGACTGGGCATCAGAGTGCTTTCCAATAGAGATAATTATGCGCCTTAACTGGGATTGTTGTATATAGTCCGTTGGCTTTTATACAACAATCCATGACTCTTTTTGTCATGGATATCTCACCGCTACAACGATCCTTTGGTCTACGCTGCAAAGAATTAAGATCAAAGTCTGGTTACTCTCAAGTACAATTTGCGAATCGCATCGGCATGGACAGGTCTTACTACGCCTCGATAGAGGTCGGACGAAGAAATGTCAGTCTTTCTAACCTCTGTAAAATTGCTAACGGATTCGACATGACAATCGCTGCACTCATGACTGGTGTGACTGAGAAAACGGATTAGTCCATCAATCAATCAGCGAACGCAGTGAGCGAATCAATCGACGGCACAGCCGGCGGCAAGGTCACGGCACGTGACCGCGCAGCGAGCTCGCGAGCGAAGGGGGACAGCATCGCTGTCCCTATTCTTTATCGGCGGCGTAGCCGGCGGCAAGGACACGGTACGTGGCCGCGCAGCGAGCTTCGCGAGCGAAGAGGACGGCATCGCCGTCCCTATATCTTTATAGTATATTTCTCTATTAATTGGTTTCACCAAAATGGGTATTGCGCAAGCTTCTGAACAGGCGTTTTTATCAAAAACTCAAAGCAGCCGAATCATCAAAATGGTGAAATTTTTTACCCAAATTGAGGAAGCGCTTCACCAAAATGGAACCGACTAACGGCTGTTGAAAACTTTTTATCCCCAAAATGGTGATTTCCTGTTTTCAGTGGAAAACTCGGTAAGTTAAATTATTTACTTACCAGATTTACAAACAAAAGCAGTTCTTAACCCTAAAACCAGAACAGGTCAGAAGCAAAATTAACTCCTGACCTGCGATTTTTCTGGTGCCCCCGGGCGGATTCGAACCGTCGGCACCCGCTTTAGGAGAGCGGTGCTCTATCCCCTGAGCTACGGAGGCATGTTGTATTAGTGTAGCAGATTTACGCCGCTGTAATGCAGCGTATACCCACTCTTCGAAGTTGCGGTGGAACAGCCCTCCGGAAAGTGCGTCCCACTATCCAGGCAAATTCTGGGTCAGACTTTCCCCATGGGACCTCGCTGGGAAACTGTGTCCCAGAATTTCGACTCGAAACGGGACACGGTTTCCCAAACGGGCCCGTTCCGGAAACTACATCCCGCAATCGGCACTCGAACCGGGATGCACTTTCCCGATCGAGCCTCATGGGAAACCGCGTCCCACTTTAGGGGGGCGCTCTTTAATGGCTAGTTGCCTTTGTGGAAGAGGTTTTTGATAACGGAGGGGATGCTCTTGGCGCCCTTGGCCGTCACATCGATAAAGTCGGGCGAACGAACGAGCTTGTCCTCGTCAATGTACTTACGCACCGCGCGAAGCGTTTCCTTGTCATTGCGCGTCGAAAACGTAAAGTGGCCATTCTCTTTGGTAAAGATGGCAAAACGCGTAATCTTCTTGGTGCCGCGCAAAACCTCGGCGGCAATATAGTCGACCTCGTCCCACGGGATTTGGATATAATCCTCGGGATTACGCTCGTTATAGTACTCAAACGCCTTATTGCCCACCATCACGTTACCGTGACTGGTAAGCCCCATCAGGCAGGTTGCCGGCGTTGCCAGATCGACCGTGCTGTTCTGAGATTGCGCCATACGCGCCTCGCCCTCCAATAAAAACAATCGGACCGCATCCAGTGTACCCACCGGGTGCGGTCCGTTTCAATGGCTCAAAAGTCCTTGCCTAGCAACTCTCGGTCTTAAGCCGAAGCGTGCTTACATGAAGCCGCAGACGCGACCGATGATGCCGACGGCGAAGAGAGCCAGGATGATGACGATCGGGCTGACCTTCTTCTTGAGGAGCTTGCAGACCAGAAGGGTCAGGCACACGGCGGCAAGGCCGGGGATGAGCTGATCGAGGTTGGCCTGAAGCGTGGTGACCTTCACCGGGTCGAGTGCGGTGGCACCGACAGAGCTGTACATCGACAGCGCCTGCTTGATGCCCTCAGAACCGGCGGGCAGGTTGGCCCAGTCGATATAGGCGCCAGCAGACTGCGTGACCTTGGAGACGACCGGGGTGAAGGAGATGGACACCCAGCGCTCGACCAGGGCGCCGATGATGAACATACCCAAGATGGAAGCACCCTCGGTGACCTTGCCCATCAGACCGCCGGAGAGGTCCTTGGCGATGGAGGAGCCGACCTTGTAGCCAAACTCCTGCGTGTACCACAGGAAAGCGTAACGGATGATGTTCCACGCGAAGAAGAACAGCAGCGGACCGGCGATGCTGCCGGACAGGGCCAGGGAAGCGCCCAGTGCGCCCAGAATCGGGCGAAGGGTGAACCAGAAGGCGGGGTCGCCGACGCCGGCGAGCGGGCCCATCATACCGACCTTGACGCCCTGAATGGCGACGTCGTCAATCGGAGCACCGTTGGCGCGCTCCTCCTCGAGGGCGAGGGTAACGCCAATGACGGGGGCGGAAACATAGGGGTGGGTGTTATAGAACTCCAGGTGGCGCTTAAGAGCGGCAATCTGGTCATCCTTGCTGGTGTAGAGCTTCTTGATCGCAGGGATCATTGCGAAGCACCAGCCGCCGTTCTGCATACGCTCGTAGTTCCACGAGCCCTGAAGGAACTGATGACGGAAGCAAACCTTCTTACGGTCAGCCTTGGTGAGCTGAATCTTGTTCTCTGCCATATGTATCACTCCCCTCCTACTCGTAATCGTTCAGAATGTCGCCGAGCGGGTCACCGGAGCCACCGCCCATGCCGCCACCCTGCTTGGCCAGATCCTTAAGGCCAAGGTAGATGAGGGCAAGGGAGATGCCGATGAGGCCAAGGGCGATCAGCGTGAGCTGAGGGATGGCAGCAAGGACAAAGCCGAGGATGAAGAACGGCCAGGTCTCCTTGGTGGCCATCATGTTGATGACCATGGCGTAACCGACGGAAGCGACCATGCCGCCGCCGACAGCCATGCCGCCGGACAGCCAATCGGGCATAGCGTTAAGCGCGTTGGTAACAGCCTCGGCCGGGATGATGCACAGAAGTACTGCCGGGATGGCGATACGAACACCCTGCATGAGGATGCCGGCGTACTGCCAACGCTCGATGCCGGCGAAGTCGCCCTTCTCGGCGCAGGCGTCCATGCCGTGAACCATAGCGGTAGCCAGGGTACGGCAGATCATGGTCAGGAACAGACCAGCGACCGACAGCGGGACGGCGACGGCGATGGCGGCGGTAACGGCCTTGGCCGAATCGGTGGCGCCACCGTTGAGGGCGAGCACCATGATGATCGAAGAAGCGACCGAGGCCAGAGCGGCGTCAGGCGCGACGGCGGCGCCGACGTTAGCCCAGCCAAGGGCCATCATCTGGAGCGAACCGCCCAGGAGGATGCCCTCCTGAAGGTGACCGGTTACGAGACCGATAAGCGTGCATGCCACGAGCGGCTGATGGAACTGGAACTCATCCAGAATGCCTTCCATACCGGCAAGCAACGCGACAATCGCAACAAGCAGAATAGTGATTGCAGACATGTATCGGACCCTCCTTTACTATGCTTGAGCGGCCAGTTCGGCCTTAGCTTTCTTCAACATGGCGTCGAGATCCTCGGAGGAATCCGAAGGAACCTTGCGGACCTCGAACTTGACGCCCTTGGCCTTGAGAGCCTCGATGGTCTTGACATCGTCATCGCCCATAGCGACAGCGTTGGTGACGACGACCTTGCCCTTGGAGTGGGCCATGGAACCGATGTTGGCTTCCTTGATGTCGACGCCGGCCTCGATGGCCCTGAGCAGATCCTGCGGGTTCTCGAACAGCAGCATCGCCTTGGTGTCGCCAAAGCGCGTGTCCTTGACGACCTCGGCCATCTTCTTGATAGGCACGACGTTGGCGTGGACTCCCGGAGGGGCAGCCTGCTCGATCATGGTCTTGCGGAGCTCGTCGTGAGCAACGCCGTCAGAGACCACGATGATGCGGTTGGGGTTGATCTGCTTGGTCCACGTGGTGGCCACCTGACCATGCAGCAGACGCGTGTCGATACGGACGTGGGCGATCTTGATGTGCCCATCGCCGATGACCGTTCCCGGAGGAATGGCACCCGCAGGAGCAGCGGCGGCCGCAGCCGGCTTCTTCTCCTCGGGCTCCAGAGACTCGGGCTTGACGCGCACGCCGGCCTTAGCCTCAGTCACGAGATGTTTTGCGATCGCATGTGCAGTGTTCTTTGCGTCAAAGCGCTGCGAATATGCCTCGATGAGCATAGGCAGGTTGACACCGGTGACGATAGCCCAGGAATCGTGGCCCTCGATGAGCCCGCTGATCTGGTTGAACGGCGTGCCGCCCCACAGATCAACGAGGAAGAGCACCTGCTCCTGGTCCTCGAAGGAAGCGATTGCCTCCTCGACCTTGGCACGGAAGTCGTCGGGGCCCATGCTCGGCTCGAGCGAGACCACGGCAACAGACGGCTGATCGCCAAAGACCATCGAGCCCGTCTGCTTAATTCCAGCCGCCAAGTCACCATGGCTAGCAAGAACAATACTTACCATCACATAACCTCCTTTTTGTCTACGTATTTCCTACACGACAATAAAGGAGTATACCTGTTCGCCTTGTGGATTTATAGCTAAATTCGCAAACGGTTGCATTATTTGTTTAAACGTCTAAGTTTGTTACAAATTGATTACGTTGCTGATTTACAGCTCATTGCCTACTAAAACGTGATTTCCCAATTACTTTCACAGATATATACAGACACTCTGTTCATTAACGCCGCTTTTAGGTTAATCCCAATGCGCCTGCGTGCCGCTATTTTGTTTAAACAGACATAACTTGACTAATTGTATAACTTATGCTCTAGCGCAAGTAGTCGTTGGACGTTCTTAAACGACTAGTCAAACAAGAACGTCCCCAACGACTAGGGGCTAGACGATGTGGAGAGGGTTAGCGGCGTCGACGGCGTCGGGGGCGTCAGAAGGGCCGCCGGGGGCAGCGTCTGCCGGATCCTCGTCGGGGGTCTCGATCTGCTTGATCATGACCTCTTGGCCCTGGAGCAAATAGGTATCGCCACTGCCGCAATGGGGGCAGGTCTTGCCGTGCTCGACTGTCGCATAGTCGCGGCCGCACGCCTCGCAATGCGTCACGGCCTCGACGGGCTCCACGATAAGCTCCGCGCCCTGCGTGATGGACTTTTTATCTGCCGCCCAGCGCCAAGCGTCGAGCAGCAAGTCGGGAACGACGCCCGAGACCTCGCCCAGCAGCAGCGTGACGCTCGAAACGCGACGCACGCCATTGGCGCGCGCCACGTTCTCAACATCGCGAATAATGTGATAAACGATTCCCAATTCATGCAAGGTAGAAACCTTTCAACAACGGTTGATGCGATGCAAACTCAAAGCAAGGGGACAGCGAAATCTAGTCTGCGCCGTCCCCTTACCCGCCATGGTTACCTATTTACGACCGAACTTGATTTTGATTGCACGCTTTAAAGCATACTTGCCAAGGCTCGGGAGCTTTTGCTCGTATTTGACCATCGTGGAGCACTCGGGGCGGTCGCGATCCAGATGGATGGCGTCAAACGCGCACTTGGTGGTGCACAGGCCGCAGCCGATGCACTTGTTGGGGTCGACGATCGAGGCACCGCAGCCCAGGCAGCGAGCGGTCTCGGCGCGCACCTGCTCCTCGGTAAAGGTCTCGACGTACTCGCTAAAGGGCGCAGCCTTCTCGCGCTCGCGGTCGACACGTGCCACCTCGCGGCTTGCGTTGTCATAGCTCTCAATCACAACATCGTCGCGGTCAAGCGCGGTGTAGCGGCGCTGGTTGCGGCCGATGGTGAGCGTGGAGCCCGGCTGCACAAAGCGATGGATGGACACGGCGGCCTCGTGACCGGCGGCGATGGCGTCGATAGCAAAGCTGGGACCGGTGTAGACGTCGCCGCCCACAAAGATGTCGGGCTCGGCGGTCTGGTACGTCTGCGGATCGGCAAGAGCACCCTGGCCGCGGCCGAGCTCCACCTTGGAGCCAGCCAGCAGGTCGCCCCACACAATGGACTGGCCAATCGACATGACGACACGGTCGGCATCGACACGGCGCAAGTCGTTCTCGTCATACTCGGGCGCAAAACGGCCCTCATCGTCAAAGACACGCGTGCAGCGCTTGAAGGTGATACCGCACACACGACCGGCCTCGTCCAGGTGAATCTCCTTGGGGCCCCAGCCGCAGCTAATGTGCGCGCCGTCCTCAATGGCCTCGCGACGCTCCTCCTCGCTGGCAGGCATCTGGACCTCGCTCTCCAGGCAGAACATCTCAACGTGCTCGGAACCCAGACGGCAGGCGTTGCGCGCGACATCGAT
>CAUCTV010000039.1 GCA_958445895.1 uncultured Collinsella sp. | reverse complement strand
AAAGCTGTCGAAAACCTCAACAACTCCCCTACCAGCACTTTCTCTGAGCTTTTTTCGCCAACAATCTTTTGGCCTTCCACCCTTACGCCAACTGACCAAAATCTAACCAAAAGCTTGACGAAAATTGTGGGGACAGGGACCCCACACAAAAACGTGCCGCCCCAAAAGGGGCGGCACACAAACTTCTAATCAGCTTTTCAGTAACGAGCACGCGACGACCCGAAGCCGGAGCGCAGGGCGGGAGGCCGGATCGCCTTCCCTCAACGCGACCCTGCGGAGCCGTGAGCGGGGAGGGAAGGCGATCCGGCCTCCCGCCCTGCGCTCCGCAGCAGCCAGCGCCAAGCGCTAGTAGTTCACCACCTGCTCCTCAAAGTACGCCTTCGGGTGGTTACAAACCGGGCACACCTCAGGCGCCTCGGCACCAACGTGCAGGTGCCCGCAGTTCAGGCACTTCCACACCTTTACGCCCTCACGCTCAAACACCTCGCCCGACTCGATGCGCTCGACGAGCTTGTTGTAGCGCTCCTCGTGGGCCTTCTCGACGGCGGCGACACCACGGAACTTTGCGGCAATCTCGGCAAAGCCCTCTTCCTCGGCGGTCTTGGCAAACTCGTCGTACATCGTGGTCCACTCGTAGTTCTCACCCGCGGCGGCATCGCGCAGATTGTCCAGGGTATCGGGGACGGCGCCATCGTGCAGATACTTAAACCACAGTTTGGCGTGCTCGGACTCGTTGCCAGCCGTCTCGGCAAAGATGTTCGAGATCTGAACGTAGCCGTCCTTCTTTGCCTTGGAGGCATAGTAGCGATACTTGGTGTGTGCCTGGGACTCACCGGCAAAAGCGGTCTCGAGGTTCTTCTTGGTTTGGGAGTTCTCAAAATCCATAGGTGTACTTCCCTTCAACGCATGCCGCCCGTAGGCTTCGAGCGGCCTCGTCTTTAGGATGCCCTCATGTCGGAAATCTAAACCTTACAATCCTGTTCTTCAGATTTCCACGGGCTAAATGCTCAGCCAGCGATCGCCCTCGGCTCGGCAAAAGCCCTCACGCTCCAGGTCGGCCAGAATGCCCGCGACAAGCTCGCGCTCGACCGGCCCGCGCCCAGCCGCCGCTTCCATATCGTTAACGCCCACCACGGCATCAGCAAGCGTAATCCCCGCCGGTTGGCCATCGCGCGCTGCCAGCAACATGCGCACGATATGCGCGCGCTTTTGGCGACGTGAGCCCTCAAACTTTGATTGACGGCTATAGCCCGCCGAGCGCCTGGACGGATTGGGCAACGTCTTTTTTAGATATGCGCCGTAATCTAGCAACGCGTAATACCACGCGCGCGGCGTGTCGGCATCATCGAGCGGCACGGCAAAGGGAGCGATCTCGTCGGTCGCCGCACCGGGGACCGCCGGACAGGCCGCCTGAATCAGCGGCACCAGCTCGCGGTCGGGAACAGCCGGTACATCGGGAAAGAAGTGATGCAGAAAGACCGTGCGCACGTTGGTCTCCAGATACACGCCTGGAAGGTCAAACGCGAACGACCGGATACCTTGCGCCGTTGCCGGGCCAATACCAGGCAGAGCGACCAAGTCACGCGTCTCACGCGGAAACTCACCGTCCCAGTCCTCCACAACGCGCTGAGCGGCCTTGTGGAGCGCCAGAGCGCGTCGGTTGTAGCCCATGCCCTGCCAAGCGTCCAAAACATCGGAAGGCGCGGCTTGGGCAAGCGCCTGCACGGTCGGAAAGCGATCGAGCCACGCCGGCATACGCGTCTCCACGCGTGGCACCTGTGTTTGCTGCAACATGACCTCGGAAAGCCAAATGATGTACGGATCGCGCGTGCGGCGCCACGGAAGGTCGCGATAACGCAGGACCCCTTCCGAACGAATCATCGAACGAAAGGGGTCCTGAATCATTTCTATGCTCCTTATGCGGCGCTATTCCTCCCGGCATGTATACGCACAGGTGGCGTACTCGGGAAACGCTTCGCGGTCGGCGAACTTGGGATCGACGGCCGGGAACTGGCGGTGAGCGACGATGTCGCCGAGCGAAACGGAATCGAGGTAGTCGCGCATCAATGCTTGAGCTCCGGCCCACAGGGAATGATAGCAGCACGTGCCCATGCGCGCACAGTCGCCATCGGGTGCGGTGCAATCATTCATAACCATAGGGCCCTGAACGGCCTCGACGACCTGACGAATGGTAACGTCGTCCGGACTGACCTTGAGACGCATGCCACCGTGGACGCCACGCAGGCTCTCCACAATACCGGCCTGAACCAAACCGTGCTGAATCGAGCGGGCAAACGAATACGGGACATTGACCTCTTCGGCAGCGGTGCGAACAGAAAGCAAACGCTCCGGATCCTCGGCAAGCATCGCCAACATACGAAGGGCGTAATCAGTCTTCCTCGATATGTCCATTTTTCCCCTTTCAAGGAATACGAACAGCTCGAACGAGCTCCGGGGCCGAGCTTGTGTCGAGACGCTAAATGACCGCAGGACATCCAAATGGTAAATCGGATATCCACTGAATGCCGCGCTTGGAGCGAAATGCATCAGATGCGGCCCACAGTGCAATTTAGTATAACCTAACCCCCTGCTTCGTTGAACAGGTGTTGCGCAACAAAGCTGCTGTTTAGACAGATATGCTTATTGGATTTTACTTGCGTTCCCGAAGGCGCGGAGATTCTGGGCAAAGATGCCTCAGGGCGATCGTTCTATCGAAACAAAGTGTATCAAACGCAAAAAGCCACGTCCGAAGACGTGGCTTTAATTGCGTTGGCGGGAAGTACGGGGCTCGAACCCGCGACCTCCGACGTGACAGGCCGGCGCTCTAACCAAACTGAGCTAACTCCCCAGGCAGTCGTTCGCGTTTGTTTCCGCTCGCGTGCGCTGCGGGGATTAGTATACACAGAAGTCTGTCCGGCGCGCAACAACTTTTTTGAAAAATTTTTTGGGGCCATCCGGGAGGGCTTCCGGGGCTGAGGGCGGGGGTTAAGTTTGCTGCTCTACAGTCCTGCGCAAGACGGAAAGCACATTAAGTGCTTTCCTTTGCGTGCGGAACTCGCGACAAACTTAACCCCCGCCCTCAGCCCCGGAAGCCCTCCCTGCCGTCACATTATTCAACCAGTTTTGCGGGCGTGCGCCGCTGCGCGGCTAGCCCGCGTGCTCCTCGGCGGGGTTGGTCTGATTGTTTTTGTTGAAGCTCTGCCTTTGGCTCAAATGGAAACGGGGAACGCATCTGCATCCCCCGTTTTTGTTGCGGTTAGTCCAAGTCAATAAACTTGGTGCTTATGACATGGCCGTCTTTGACGAGCATTCTGGCCATGGTGGGGCCTCGGCTGCCCCTTGGGTAGCTGGCGCTGCCCGGGTTGAGAACCAAGCAGCGGCCTACTTGGGCTTCTTTGGTTACGTGGGTGTGGCCGTTGATGGCTACGTCTACGGATCCCACCGGAAGGTCTTCGCGGTAGTGGGCTACGGCGAATTTGAGGCCTTCGTAGGTAAAGAGCGCAAGACGGTCTACATCGGGGCCGTAGTCGCGGTAGTAATCGTTGTTGCCCAATACGGCCCGCACGGGGGCGATGGTGCATAGGTGCTCGTAGTCCATCTCTGACGTAAGGTCGCCGGCGTGGATGATCAGGTCTGCGCCCTCAAGCTCATCCAAGAGCGCAGGCGATAAATAGCCGTGGGTGTCCGAGATGATGTCGATGCGCTTGGCGCTTGCGCTGTTCATGGGATCCCTTCCGCAAAAAACGATTCGGCAGATACATACAAAAAAGGCCCCACGGCTCCGCAGACGATGGGTCTACAGGGCTGCGGGGCCAGTGTGCTAGAGACTCAGAGCCTTCTTGAGCGGCACGACGCGGCGGCGCGAAACCGGCACGCGTTCGTCGACGCCCGTAATGCCCAGCTGGATGGCGCCCGAGGGCACCGTCTCGACGTCCGTAACGCACGCCAAGTTGACGATATAGCGGCGGTGAACACGGAAGAAGCCAAAGTCGCAGAGCTTGGCCTCAAACTGCGCCAGCGAGGTCGTCGACAAAAAGCGATCATTGACGGTATAGATGCAGGAGTAATCGTCCTTGGCCATGATAAAGCGGATGTCGTCAACGGGAATGAGCACCTTGCGGCCGCCCTTTTCCACCGGGATTCGCTCGATGGTCACCTTGCTGTCCGTAACCGGCTTGGCGCGTTGCATGACTTTCTCGATCGCGCGATCCAAGCGAGCTTCCTCGACCGGCTTCATCAGATAATCGACGGCATCCACGTCGAATGCCTCGACCGCATGGTCGCTATACGCAGTCACAAACACGATCGCCGGCGGATTTTTGAGCTTATGCAGCGCCTCGGCAAGTTGCAGGCCCGAGGCACCGGGCATCGAGATATCGAGAAACACGACATCCACGCGACTTTCCATAAGCATCTCGATGGCGGAGCGGACGCTCGACGCCTCCGTGATCGTGCCGATCTTGCCCGTTTGCTCGAGCAGGAAGCGAAGCTCCGAGCGAGCCGGCGCCTCATCATCCACAATCATCGCACGCAGCATAGGGATAAAACCTTTCGTCAACTAACTACGCCGGGCATCCGTCGCATGACGTTGAGCCCGTAGCCTTTTATTTTACTCTTGAATGTCAAAGATGCTCTCTGACAAATCAAGATGAAGAAGCACTTTGGTGCCCTTGCCCGGCGCCGATTCGACACGCGTATAGGAGTGCGGCCCATAAAAGCGATGGATGCGCTCCGAAATATTGTGCATGGCCACACCGGCGCCGCCACCCTGGGGAGAGCTGGCGTCGGGACGGGCAGAGCGCTCGTCAAACAGTCTGGCGGCGGTACCCTCATCCATGCCCACGCCATTATCGGCCACGGCAATCAAGATTGCATCCTCGCCGTCTTGGTGAACGGTCACGTCGATCCTCAGGGCGTCGTCATCGCCCATACCATGACGTACGGCGTTCTCGACAATCGGCTGGATCACGAACGCCGGCACCAGCGTATCTTCCACGTCCTCGGACACATCGAACGTCGCAAGCACGCGGTCCTCGCCAAAGCGGGCCTTCTCAAAGGTAAGGTAGCGCTTGGTCTGTGCGACCTCGCGCGAGACCGGAATAAGCGATCCCGAGTTGTCGAGCGTGGCACGATAGAACGATGAGAACTCACGAAGCAGTTCGCGGGCCCGCAGCGGGTCGGTGCGCGTAAACGATGCAATGGTGTTCAGCGTGTTGAACAGGAAGTGCGGGTTAATCTGCGCCTGCAGCGCACGCACCTCGGCGCGCGCCGTGAGTTCCTTTTGCACCTCGAGCTCGTGGATGGCGAGCTGCGTGGACAAGATCTCGGCAAAGCCCGAGGCAAGCGCATACTGGGTACGGTCGACGGCGCGCGGGGTCTTGTAGTAGAACTTGAGCGTGCCGACGGTACGATCGCCCACCTTGATGGGGGCGATAATGCCGGCGGGAACTTGGTTGTGCGAGCCGTCCGAGCCCACGACATCCACCATACGGTTGAACGACTGCACGATGCCATGTTCGATAACGTAGCGTGTGGCAAGCGTGTGGATGGGAGTATCGGGCAGCAGTTTTTCCTCAAACTCGCCCGCGCAGGCAAGCACGTTGTCCTCGTCGGTGATGGCCACCGTCATGGCGCGCGTCTCGGGCAAAATGCGCTGACACACCAAACGCGCCGACTCCTGCGTCAGACCGCCCTTAATGTCCTCGAGCATGGCCGAGGCCACCGAGAGCGTCTCCTCGGTGTACTGGGAGCGCACCGAATCGGGATTGAGCGTCAAAAAGATAAAGATGCACAGAAAGATGCACAGCAGCGCACAGGCAATCACCGTGGCGATCGGCTCGATACCGGTCACCAGGGCAAAAATAAAGTACATCAGCACGCAAATGGCGCAGGCAACGGCAATGATGCGAAAGATTGATATTGAACTATCGCGCTGGGCGCGGCGGTCGATCATTCAGTCCCCTCCAGGATGCTGGTCAGTTGTGCGTCACGCCAGAGACCGTCCATAATCTTGGGCCAAAAGCTCTGGAAACGCAGGTAGCTTGCAGCGTTTTGGCGCGCATAGGCTTTTGCCTCGTCGATACCATGGCGCCAGATGCGCAGGTAGCCCTCATGCTCGCGGGTAAACACGCTGCGGACCATAGCGGTCTTGCGCACGCGGTCGTCGAGCTCGCGCGAAATCCACGGGCCCGGGTAGGGCATGAGCGATGCCGCCGTAACGGGAATGAGCTCCTTTTGATGCGCGGCGAATGTCAACTTGGCCCGTTCGTAGTACCAACGGTATACATCCTGCATAAAGCGCGGTGAGCGCTTCTCGGACTCGGGCGGCAGGTGACGAACGGCCCACTCGTTGTCAAACCACACGTCATAGCCAAACATGCGCATGTTAAAGAGGTAATCCAGATCCTCGCCACGGGTGATAAACGGATCAAAGGCCACACGCGTAAAGGCGCGGGCGTGCAGGGCCATCAGGCCGCCGCACACGTAGTTGGAGCGCGAGATGCGGGTGCCCGAGAGCGCCTTTTTCATCCAACGGTTGAACTCGATGCGCTTGGTCCACCAACGATGGCAGATGCCCACCTTGTCCGTGGGCGCCAGCGGGGATCCGTCGCGATCGTAAAAGTAACCGCTCTTGACCAAAATCGGCAGGCCCTGACGCGTCTGCTGGCCCAGCGCATAGGTCGCGCGCTTCATAAAGTCGGCGTCGATGACAGTCTCATCGTCATCCAAAAAGATAACCGCGTCATGCCCCAGCACAGCGGCACAGGCTAGCCCCATGTTGCGGATGGCGCCGTAGCCTCGCAGACTCACGCACTCGCCCGAACCCTTGGGTGCGATCTGAGCAACCCGGTCTGCGATGCGCGAGGCCTGGGTGTTGGTGACAACGGTGACCTTGAGCGTGGGATGCGCGTCGACAATCTCGTGCACGCGCAGCGACACATCGGCTGTGGCAGAAACGGGACAGACCACCAAAAGGATGATGCGCGGGATGTCACGTACCTGCTCAAGCGAGGCCAGGCAGCGGTCGAGTTCGGGATTGTCGGCGTTGAGTCGTGTCGAATGGTCATAGGTGCCAGGAGCGTTTGCGCGAGCGTCATCGCCCGCCCAATACGTTGGAATCACGACCGTGGCGTTCATGCCTTACCCTCCCTGCAACACAAAAACGGGACGCCGCCAAACACAGGCGACGCCCCGCGACCTAGCTGACTCCATCATACCCACTTGGGCTAATCATTGTTCGAAAGTCAGAATGTTTATTGCGGATAATCCCAAAAGAGTACCGTGGACAGGCACAATAGCCGCTCACTCCTATGCGGCATGCTCTGCCGCCCGAGTCATGCGGGACAGGCGGACCAGCAGCATAAAGCCAACGACCAGCAGCACACCAATGGAAAGGACGCCCAGCGACGGGTTGCCGGTCAGCGAGGTGACGATCGACACCAGGAAGGTGCCCATAACGCTTGCATAGCGGCCAAAGATGTCAAAGAAGCCGTAGTACTCGTTGGACTTTTCCTTGGGAATAATGCGACCAAAGTAGCTGCGGCTGAGCGCCTGCACGCCGCCCTGGAACAGGCCGACCATAATGGCAAGCACCCAAAACTCAAAGGCGGTCTTTAGGAAGAACGCGGCGAACAGCACAATGCCCATATAGGCGGCGACTGCCACCAAGATCATGTTGAGCGTGCCCACGCGGCCGGCGAGCTTGCCGTAGATGATGGCGGACGGAAAGGCCACGAACTGCGTGACGAGCAGCGCCAGGACCAACTGGGTCGAATCGATGCCCAAGGCCGATCCGTAGCTGGTTGCCATGGAAATGACCGTGTGCACACCGTCGATGTAGAAGAAGAACGCGATCATGTAGACCAGCACGGTCTTGTTGTGGGCGATCTCGCGCATGGTGTGTCCGACCTCGGAGAACACACCGCCCACGATGTGGCCGATGGTGTCCTCGGGACCACGCTCGCGACCGTACTTTTGCTTATAGGTGCGAATGAGCGGCAGGGTAAAGATGAGCCACCAGGCACCAGTGATGACAAACGACAGACGCGTTGCCAGCATGGTGGGGACGCCAAGAGCGGGACCACCCATGATAAGCGCCAGGCAGATGATGAACGGCACAGTGGAACCGATGTAGCCCCAGGCATAGCCCGAGCTGGACACGACGTCCATGCGCTCGTCGGTGGTAATGTCGGGCAGCATAGCGTCGTAGAACGTCATAGAAGAGTTGAGGCCGATGGTGCACAGCACGTACACAGTCAAAAATGCCATGGCGGACATTGGGATAGCCTGCGCCAGGCAAAGAACCAGGCCCGTGAGGAAGAAGCCCAAGAAGAACTTGATCTTGTTGCCGGCGTAATCGGCAAGCGCGCCCAGAATGGGCATGAGCATGGCAATGACCAGCGAGGCAATCGTCTGAGCGTTGCCCCAAGCGACCACCAGGTCTGCCGAGGAAGCACCGGTATTGATGGCGTTAAAGTAGATGGGCACCACCGAGGTATTGAGCAGCACGAGGGCCGAGTTTCCCTCATCGTACATGACCCAGTTACGCTCGAGCTTGGTGTATTTCATGGACAGGGACCCTTCGTATTCGCCCGATATGCAGTTAGTTCATCGTACCCCAATTGTCCAGAAGCGCCGGTAAGGATTCGGCAAAGGGGCACGCATGGGCCCTACTCCTCGCGGTCGAACTCCTCGTCGGCGCCGAGCACGCGACCGCTGTAATTGACATGGTTGGTCACGGCTTCCATATCGCCGGTCTCGATAAAGCGGGCAACCGTGCACTCGTAATCGAGCAGCGCGCGGTCAAAGACCTCGGGGAAGCTCTCGGTCGAGACTTCATCGGTAAAGGGGTTCTTCCATGCCAAGTGGCCCAGGTTGCCGGTACGCTCGGGCAGCTCGGTCGTCACGCGGTGCGCAAGGCCGTCGAGCAGCGAGTAGTCGTGCACCAAGCCCTCAACCAGCGAGATCGCGCGCGTCTTTGCGGAGCCGGCCGGCTCAATCGCGCGGTAAAGTCGCTGCATATTGGCAACGGCAGCACCGTACTCCCCCGCCGGAATGTCAATGCCGTACACGCGTCCGGCAACATAGCTCATCAGCACGCCGGCCACGCGATTGATGCGATCGGTGGTGACGATCTCGCCCGCCGGCGGGTAATCGTCGACCGTAGCGCCATCGCGTTTAAGCTGCAGCATCAGTACATCCAGGTCGCTCTCGATCACGGCATGGACCTGACTGCTCGAATCCTCAAGCTCTGAATCGGACTCCACGATGCCAAACTGCTGCTCATAGACAAAGGGGTGAGCGTTGCGGTCGAGCACGTAATGAGACAGCAGGCCCAGCGCAAAGGCACGACCCAAGCTGGCGTCGCGCGGCAGCAGGTGCGACACGCCATCGCGCAGGCACGCGAACTGGCGAGACATGCGCGACCGATGCATGACCTGCGCCAGCAGCGTACAGTCGGAAACACGCGGTGTCAGAATGTGAAAGAAAAACGGGTCGGGGCCTTGGTTGCCCAAGATAAAGGCAATGCGCTCTTCATCGGACGTGATGACGCCCTGCGGAAGACGGTCGATGCTTTCCTCGCCAAACAGATGATGGGTGATAAGCGCGGGCATAATGATCCTTTCGATTTCATTCGATGCCACCCATTATGCCCACCGCGCGCCCATGCCAAACCTGCGATGGTAAACGACGGCACGCAAGCCTCTTACGCAAGCCCCAGGTGCGACTTGACCTCGGCGGCACGACGACGGGACACCGGTACCGTCGAGTTCACGCGGTCGAGCCTGAGCTCCATCAACCCCGTGGAGCCAATCTCAACATTGTGCACGTCTTCCAAATTGACCAGGTAGCTGCGATGAACGCGAATAAAGCCCTCGGAGTCCAAGCGACGCTCGAGCGAAGAGATCGACTCATTGATCAGGTACGTTCCCTCGGCGCAGATGGCGTTGCAAAAATCGGCACGCGCCTCAAAGTAGCAGACGTCTGCGGCGGGAATGAACACCTTTTTGCCCCCGCGGTCCACCGTCAGACGCAAAGGCTGGCGCGGAGCGTGGATAACACGACGGACGCCCAAGGCCGCCTCGATCTTGTCGAGTGCCTTTGACAGGCGTGCGTCCTCAACCGGCTTGACGACATAATCGACGGCATCGAGGTTATAGGCATCAGCCGCATACTCGGCAAATGCCGTCACAAACACCACGACCGGCGGCGTCTTTAGGTTCTGCAGCGTCTCGGCAAGCTCAATTCCCGAGCGACCGGGCATGGTAATGTCTAAAAACAACACGTCGGGCTTGTTCGACAGAATCGACTCCACGGCCTCGGTGACATTGCCCGCCTCGGCGATCTGACCCACACGCGTATCCTTTTCCAACAGATAGCGTAGCTCAGCCCTAATGGGAGGCTCGTCATCAACCACCAAGATGTTCCAGCCTTCGGACATATGCGCTTCCCCTCTTTTTCTCTCAATCCAACCGCGTGCTACGCCGTCAACGGCGCCGGCTCATGCGGCTCGCCGTTCAGCTCGACGATAACCTGCGTTCCCACGCCCTCCTGGGACTTCACGCGCATGCCGGAATCTTCTCCGTAAAAGAAATGGATGCGCTGAAGCACGTTGAAGAGCGCCAGGCCGCAACCTCGCTTGACGGAGCCGTCGGCGGTAATGCTCTCGGGCTCCTCTCGGCGATGTTGCTCAAACAGATGCGCGCAGACCTCTTCGCTCATACCGATGCCATCGTCCTCGACGATGATCTCCAAACCGTCATCGGTCTCGAAAGCCCTAACATGAATAGAAAGCGGCTCGGTCTCGCGCTGCGCGTGCTTGATGCAGTTTTCGAGCAACGGCTGCAAGATAAACGGCGGCACCATGCAATCGCGCACCTCAAAGTCGATATCGACCGAGACGCGCAGACGGCCGTCGCCATAACGAGCCTGCATAAGATTGATGTAGCGAGTGCCCTGTTCCACCTCGTGCTCGAGCGTTGTGAGGGTATCGGAATCAGAAAGCGTCTGACGGTAGTAGTTGGAAAAGTCGATCAGCAGCGACCTGGCCTTGTCCGGCTCGGTACGCACGAGCGACACGATGGTGCTGATGGTGTTAAACAGAAAATGAGGATCGACCTGCGATTGCAAGGCGC
>CAUCTV010000038.1 GCA_958445895.1 uncultured Collinsella sp. | reverse complement strand
CTGCGGCCGATCGCAGCGCCGTAGCCGGCGAGAGCGTCGCCCTTGCAGCGACCATCGTCGACCCCGACGACAAGGGCTTCGATGCGCATTGGGATGTCGCCGTGGACCCGTCGGGCTATGCGGGCGCCCAAGACCTGTCGCTGTGGCAAGAATGCACGGCGGACACCACTTTCGTCGTGCCCGCCGACGCACGGCCCGGCGATCGCTTCGTGCTCACCCTCACCGTGCAGACACGCACCGAGCGCCCCTGCAGCCGCTACGCCCAGGTCGCCATCACCGTCGCGTAGCAACCGGCGGCCTACATTCGGCAAGGAGTGTCCCCAGATGCCGGCACAAAAGGAACGTCCCCAAGTGCCACCTGTTCGCCGAGCGATGATTTTTGGACACTCAAATGACGAGAGTGGATAATCTCCCACTTTGAGCCCGCAAACAGGCCAAAAACGGGAGATTATCCACTCTCATTCTGACTACTCATTTAAGTCTGTCCCCAATGACTACCTGGAGCAAGACGACGCCGCAGGTAGAGGACGGACAGCGAGCGGGTCGCATTTGAGACAAGGTGACGTGAAACGAAAGGGCGCTGACCTTCTGGTCGCGCCCTTGAAGTTGAACGTCAGATTGTCCAAATGCGGCCCGCGCAGCGTCGGCCGGTCCGCCGTTCGGCAGAACGGCGGAACCTACTTAACTCCGTACTGCTCGTAGTAAGCGTCGATGGCGGCCTTGAGCTCGTCATCGATGACGACCTTGCCGTCGATCTCGTGGTTGTAGAGGGTCTCGACGACCTCGGCCATGGAAACGATGCTCGCGACGGGGAAACCGTACTTGGCCTCAATCTCCTTCTGAGCGGTGGTCACGCCGCCCTTGCCGACCTCCATGCGGTTGAGCGAGACGATCAGGCCCTTGATCTCGACATCGGCCGCAGCCATGACCTTGGGATAGGTCTCGTCGATGGACTTGCCGGAGGTGGTCACGTCCTCGACCATCACCACGCGATCGCCGTCCTGGGGCTCATAACCCAAAAGGTTGCCCTTGTCGGCACCGTGGTCCTTGGCCTCCTTGCGGTCACAGCAGTACTTGACCTCCTTGCCGTACAGCTCGTGGTAGGCAATGGCGGTAACAACAGCCAGCGGAATACCCTTGTAGGCCGGTCCAAACAGCACGTCAAAGTCGTCGCCAAAGTTATCGTGGATGGCCTGGGCATAATACTCGCCCAGCTTCTTGAGCTGATAGCCCGTCACGTAAGCGCCGGCGTTCATAAAGAACGGGGACTGACGGCCGCTCTTGAGCGTAAAGCTGCCGAACTTAAGGACGTCGGACTCGACCATGAACTTGATGAACTCTTGCTTGTAAGCCTCCATGCGGGCTCCTCTCGTGTTCGCGTACGTGCCTTCCAGTTTAGCGCAGGCAGGGCTCATTGCGGGCGCGCTTTGAGGCCGCGACATTCTGTAAAGGCTTTGTCAGGGGCGATGATTTTCCGAACAATGGGGTTGACACGGCAAACCCCCTCATCAAGAATACGGGCGGATTCAAACGGGCACGAGATGCCCGAAGCGCGCCGCGCCCGGCCTTAAGGAGGTGTGCCATGGAAGGCAGTCATAGTCGAAAAACCTGCATGTCGCCCTCGGCACGCCGCAAGGATTCCGCGCACGCATAAGCGCCACTAACCGATCGTCAAAACCACCACAAAGGTGCCTGTCCCCTTTGTGGTGGTTCGCGGGTATGACGTGAGCGACATCTAGGTTTTTTAAAGCAAATACGACACGTACGCTAACTCCCTTCAACAAGGATGACCCTATGCTGATGCTCAAAACCGCCACGGTACTCGAAGCTATCTCCAAGCGCCGCCGCACGGCGCGCCCCGCCGCTCACGCCGGCCTGTCAAAGAACACCATATTCGCCGCCACCCATAGCGCCGAGGACGCCCTCGTGCTGCTCGACACCACGGCCGACGGGCTCACTGCCGAGCACGCCGCCGAGCGCCTAGACGCCACCGGGCCCAACACCATCGAAGCGCCGACCAAAACGCTCGCCCGCCGCATCGCCGACGCGTTCATCGATCCCTTCGCCGGCATCCTCGCCGCGCTCGCGCTGGTCTCGCTCTACATCGACGTGCTCGCCGTGCCCGAGCCGCAGCGCGACCCTTCCACGGTCATCGTCATCGGCATCATGCTGCTGGTATCGGGCGGCATGAAGTTTATCCAGGAAGCCCGCAGCGGCAATGCAGCCGAGGCCCTCAAGGACCTGGTCTCCAACACCTGCTGCGCCCTGCGCGACGACGAGCGTCTCGAGATCCCCTTCGACGAGCTCGTCCCCGGCGATATGATTCGCCTCTCTGCCGGCGATATGGTGCCGGCCGACGCCCGCATCATCACCGCGCGCGACTTGTTTGTGATCGAGTCGGCACTCACGGGCGAGAGCGAGGCCGTCGAGAAGACCGCCGCCATCACCGTCGTCGAGGGTGCCGACGGCTCCGCGCTGCCGCTCTCTGCCTGCAAGAACATCGTCTTTACCGGCACCTCCGTGCAAAACGGCACCGCCATGGCGCTTGTCGTTGCCACCGGCTCGGACACCTACCTGGGCGGCATCGCCAAGATGCTCAACGGGCGCGGCGAGAAGAGCGCGTTTGACCGCGGTGTCTCGAGTGTCTCCATGTTGCTCGTACGCCTCATGCTCGTTATGGCGCCGGCCGTCTTTACCATCAACGCCGCCACCAAGGGCAACGTCATCGACGCGTTGCTGTTCGCCACGAGCGTGGCTGTGGGCATCACGCCGCAGATGCTTCCCGTCATCGTGACCACGAGCCTGTCGCAGGGCGCCAAGGACCTCGCCCGTCGCCAGGTAATCGTCAAGGAGCTGCCGGCGATCCAAAACCTGGGTGCCATGGACGTCCTGTGCTGTGACAAGACCGGCACCCTCACCGAAGACCGCATCGTGCTCGAGCGCTACCTCAACACCGACGGCAACGAGGACGCACGTGTGCTGCGCCATGCGTTTTTGAACAGCTTCTTCCAGACCGGCCTCAAAAACCTTATCGACCTGGCCGTCATCGACCGTGCCGACGTGACGCCCTCGACCGTCGCACCCGATGCCATGCTGGGCCAGAGCCTGCGCGACCGCTATACCAAGGTCGACGAGGTGCCCTTCGATTTCTCGCGCCGTCGCCTGAGCGTAGTTGTCGCCGACGCCCAAGGCAAAACCCAGATGGTTACCAAGGGAGCTGCCGAGGAAATGCTCGAGATCTGCTCCTTTGTCGAGGTCAGCGGCATCGTCCAACCGCTCGCCGACGAGGAGCTCGCCCAGATTCGCAAGCAGGTCGTCGGGCTCAACGCCGAGGGCCTGCGCGTGATTGCCGTGGCGCAGAAGACCAATCCGCGCTGCGTGGGCGAGTTTGGCATCGCCGACGAGTGCGACATGGTGCTGATGGGCTTTTTGGCCTTCCTCGATCCACCCAAGGCAAGTGCCGCGGGCGCCGTCGCCACCCTCGAGGCCAAGGGCGTAGCGGTCAAGGTCCTGACCGGCGACAACGACCGCGTGGCCGCCACCGTCTGCGAGCAGATCGGCATCGACGCGAGCAACGTTTTGCTCGGCTCCGAGATCGATGCGCTCGACGACGCAGAGCTTGCCGAGCGTGCCGAGAAAACCCATCTCTTTGCCAAACTCTCGCCGCTGCAGAAGGCGCGCCTAGTGCGCGTCATGCGTGAGCTGCTCGGTCACACCGTGGGCTTTATGGGCGACGGCATCAACGACGCCGCCGCCATGCGCGCGAGCGACTGCGGCATCTCGGTCGACTCCGCCGTCGACATCGCCAAGGAATCCGCCGATATCATCTTGCTCCAGAAGGACCTGGGCGTGCTCGAGCGCGGCATCATCGAAGGCCGCCGCACCTACGGCAACCTGCTCAAGTACCTCAAGACCACGGTGAGCTCCAACTTTGGCAACGTACTGTCCGTAACCGTCGCGAGCCTGTTCTTGCCGTTTTTGCCCATGAGCGCCCTGCAGCTGGTACTGCTGTCGCTGGTCTACGAAATCGTGTGCATCGCGCTGCCGTGGGACACCGTCGATGACGCCTGGACCGCCCGCCCGCGCGCCTGGGATGCCGCGTCCATCAAGGGCTTTATGCTTGAGCTGGGCCCCGTGAGCTCGCTGTTTGACATTGCAACCTTTGCCGCGCTCTTCTTTGTGGTATGCCCCGCCGCCGTGGGCGCGAGCTGGTCCGAGCTTGCCGCCGCGGGCAACGTCGCAGGCATGACGGCCTTTGCAGCACTCTTCCAGAGCGGCTGGTTCGTTGAGTCCATGTGGTCGCAGACGCTCGTAATCCACATGCTGCGCTCCCCGCGCCTGCCGAGTCTGCGCGACCACGCCGCGCCCGCGCTGTGCGCTCTCACCGTGCTGGGTCTGGCGCTCGTCACCTGGCTGCCGGCAAGCCCCATCGCCGATGCACTGGGCCTCATGGCGCTGCCCGCGAGCTTTTTCGCGCTGCTCGTCGGCATCGTCACCGCCTACATCGCGCTCACTCAGCTGGCCAAGTGTCACTACATCGCCCGCCACGGCGAGCTGCTGTAGCGTCGCCGGAACTATCGTCAAGAATGCTTGGGCCGCTACGACCTGTCCCTGCTGGCCGCAGCGGCCCAAAACAGCTAAAAATGCCCCGTCCCAAATGAGCTAGTCATTTGGCGTCCAAGACCAGAAGAAATTGATAAGGGCCACGCGCGACTCGGCACCGGTCTTTTTATTGATCGAGGCGATATGGCGGTAGAGCGTGGAGCGCGAAAGGAAGAGCTTTGCGGCGATGTCCTGAACGCTCTCGTGCGATGCGACCAACGCCTCCAAAATATCGCGCTCGCGCTCTGTAAGCTCAAAGGCGGCGACAAAGGCATCGAGCCGCTCGCCGAGCGTGAGCTCCGGAACCTCCGCGAAATCGGGCTCGCTCTGAGCAGACGCGCGGTCCGCACCAAGATCATCGGCAGCAAACGCCAGCTCGCCGGGCGCCGCAGCGTCATCGGCCCGATGCCCAGACTGCCCCAGCAGCGAAATCGCAATGCCCACAAACAGCACGAGCACCGCACTCACCGCCAGCAGTACGTTCTGGCTCGAGACAATCGCCACCGCCGGCGCCGTCACGAGCATCGCGCAAACGTTGCTGATGACACGACCCATGCACGGCCACAGATACGACCAGTGCGCATAAACCGAAATGGCAGCAAATTTCGTCGTGAAAAACACCACGAAGAAGCCCGAACCCAGATAGAAAATCGCCATGGCCGCAAGCGCATTACCGCCATTGCCGTCGATGAGCAAGACAAAGAACGAAAGCGTGGACAACATGGCAGTGCAAGTCATGGTGATGTTCATATACGAACGACCGTGCAGGTCAAATAGGGCGCCGGCGACTAGAGCGCTCACGCCCATCAGCAAGCGCGGCCAATCGCCCAAGTCGATGGCCCCGGCGGCGTGCGAGGTCGTGAGCCCCGCATTGAGGGCGGCAAACACGCCAGCAAGACAGGCGGTTGCGACCGTCAAACGCACCACGGCGCGCCGAAAAGCCGCCGTTGATTCAGAATCGTCTTGCCATTTGGCGCCAAATTCCGACGCATCCACCGAAAGCTCGGCGATATCGGACTCGCTCCCAGGCTCAGATTCACCGCGTAGCTTGGCACGACGAGCGTCGTGGAGCAGCGCCACCTGCACAACCGCACAGGCAACAAGAACAAACTGTTGCGGAATTCCCGCGGGCATCACCATATGGTTGAGCACCTGCACCAGAACGCCCAGGGCATACGAAAGCGCCGCCGCGCGCGCCAAATACGGCGTCCGTGCAAAGCGTCGCGCAAAGTTGGCATGGGCGGTCGATCCGCAGTAGCCCAGCGTGCAGCACGCTATCAAACCGCCAGCGATTACCACCTCAAACCGAACAGCCATAATCAGCAGCAGCAATGCCGATACCAGCAACACGCCCGTGACGTCGCTCGTCGTATCGATCGCATGGGGGCGGCGGTAGTACAGAAGGGGGCGCACAAGAAAGCCGATCACGCTCGCACCGACGATGAAGCTCTCGTAGACACTGACCTCGCTCGGCGGCACAAACTCGGCAACACGCACGTCAAAAAGATACTCGCCAGCCAAATACGTAAAATAGAACAGCACCAGGCATATAATCTCCCGAATGCCCCGACGCAGGTATGCGGCTGTGTCTCCCATGCCTCTCATGAATCCCCCCCCCCCGCGCACTCAAATGTCTGGAAATCAATTCTAATAGAGAACCAGTCCCAATATCAAAATCGAGCTCGAAATGCCGCATATTTGACCCCAGCAGTCCACGGCGTGCAGCGTTTTTGAGCCGCATGGCCCAGAAAGGGCACGGCGTAGACTGCCAACCCGGCAAAGAGTGTCCCCAGATGCCGGCGCAAAAGAAACGTCCCTAAGTGCCAGCCCGGCAAAGAGTGTCCCCCGACGACCAGTCGTTTAAGAACGTCCCCGATGACTACTGCCATCCCGCTTTCACTTCTTTTGCAAGCTTTAACTTCTTTTGCTTTCTTTCACTTCTTTTAACAAGGCGCCCGGCGGGCATAAGTTGCTCGCCGGGCGCCTTGGTTAGAACGTTATAAAGCATGACTTTCGAAATGCGACGGTCAGGTCTACCTCCTAAGGGCCTGAGGTGCTCAAGATTGGGAGCGACAAGCCCGACGAAGCGTACTTTAGGTACGCGAGGAGGGTTGGAGCCCCAAGGTTGAGTGCCTCAGTGCCCTTAGGCCAGATCTTCGCCGTTGGTGGCAATAACCTTCTTATACCAATCAAAGCTCTTCTTCTTGGAGCGCTTGAGGGTGCCGTTGCCCGCGTCGTCGCGGTCGACGTAGATAAAGCCGTAGCGCTTGGACATCTCGCCCGTGCCGGCCGAGACCAGGTCGATCGGACCCCAGGTGGTGTAGCCCAGCAGGTCAACGCCGTCCTCGGTCACCGCATCGCGCATCGCGGCGATATGCTGGCGCAGGTAGTCGATACGGTAGTCGTCGTTGATGGAGCCATCCTCCTCGACAACATCCTTGGCGCCCAGACCGTTCTCGACCACAAACAGCGGCTTCTGATAACGGTCGTACAGGTCGTTGAGGGTGATGCGGAAGCCCAGCGGATCGATGGCCCAGCCCCACTGGCTCTCCTGCAGGTAGGGGTTCTTGGCGCCGGCGAAGGCGTTGCCCTGGGTGCGCTCGACATCGGGGTTATCGGCACCGGCGGAGCAACGGGTGCTGTAGTAGCTAAAGCTGATGAAGTCGACGGTGTTGGCGGCCAGGATCTCGCGGTCCTCATCCGTCATGCCCACATCGATGCCCAAACGCTCGAGCTTCTTGACGGCATAGGCCGGATAGTAGCCGCGGCTCTGAACGTCGACGAAGAAATAGTTGCTCTGGTTGTCAATCTGCGCCTGGCGCACATCGCCCGGACGGCAGCTGTAGGGGTAGTAGCTACCTGCGGCAAGCATGCAACCGATCTTGACCTCAGGGTCGATCTCGTGAGCGATCTTGGTTGCCCAAGCGCTGGCGACGAGCTCGTTGTGGGCGGCCAGGTACTCGACGGCCTCCTTGTTCTCGCCCTCTTCAAAGACCAGACCGGCACCCATAAACGGCAGGTGCAAGATCATATTGATCTCGTTGAAGGTAAGCCAGTACTTTACCAGGCCCTTGTAGCGGGTGAAGATCGTGGTCGCGAGGTTCTTGTAGAAGTCGATGAGCTTGCGGTTGCGCCAGCCGCCGTACTCCTTGATGAGGTGAATCGGGCAGTCGAAGTGCGTGATGGTCACGAGCGGCTCGATGCCGTGCGCCTGGCACTCGCGGAACACGTCCTCGTAGAAGGCCAGGCCGGCCTCGTTGGGCTCGGTCTCGTCACCGTTGGGGAAGATGCGGGTCCACGCCAGGCTCATGCGGAAGGTCTTAAAGCCCATCTCGGCAAAGAGGGCGATGTCCTCCTTGTAATGGTGATAGAAATCGATGCCGGTCTGCGCGGGATAGTAATAGCCGTCCTCAAAGTCGAGCATCTTGCGCTGGCCGGAGACCACCGCATAGCGCTCGGGGCCGTGCGGTGCCACATCCACGTTGGCCAGGCCGCGGCCGTCCACGTCGTAAGCGCCCTCGCACTGGTTGGCAGCCGTCGCGCCGCCCCACAGGAAGTCTTTACGGAAAGCCATGCATCAATCCTTTCACACGCTGTTTGTCGTGGCTTCAGTATCCCCGTAAGCAGCGCGCTACTCAACGGCAACGGCGCAGGCCGACACTTCTTTTCGCGCACAGGCGCCCCGCAGCCGCCCCCGTCTGACACTTTTTGATACCGCCGCCCCAAACCACCACAAAGGGGACAGGCACCTTTGTGGTGGTTTGGGCCCGGTTTGTCTCGATCTGTAACAGGTAGGCCGCCAAAACCGGGCCTGGTGTTACAGATCGAGATCTTTCGGGCAGCCCTCTACGGTTTGTCTAAATCTGTAACAGGTAGAGACGATTTAGCCCGCTAGATGTTACAGATCGAGACAAACAGGAAGCCCCTAGTCGCAGGTGATGTCGAGGTTTTTGCCGATGAGGCCCACGTAACCGCCCTCGGCCGCCTTGGGGCTGTCGGCGTGGCAGAGGACCCACTTGTCGGCCTTCCAGTAGCAGTAGCTGTCACCGACGGCAGGCATGTCGGCTGCAGCCTCGGGGCGCGGGCCGTTGGTGCCCGCCGGCAGCGCCACCATCACCTGAAAGCCGCCGTCGTCGACCATGCAGGGCGTGTAGTGAAGCGTGGTGGCGTAAACCTCGACGAGCGTGCCGGCGGGCGCGCGAAAGGCCTTGACCTGAGCGGTGTCGAGCTTGCCGTCGACAATTTGCTCGCGCTTGGCCAGCAGCAGAATAAAGTCGCGCGCACCCAAATTAAACTCACTGGCACGGTGATACTCCAGACAGTTGAGGCGCGTGTTGTGGCCGTTGCACCAGCCCGGCTGGAACGGACGGCCGCCGTACATGAGCAGGCCGAGCGTGTCGACACCCTCAACCTGCTCGAGCTCGGGTGCGGAGGCCACGTACTTGGTGCCCTCGGGAATGGGAGTAGCCGCAAGCGCCTCGACAAGCGGGGCGGTCAGGTTGGACGGCACGTCGTCCCACACGCGACCATAGGATTTGAACTCGGGATCTGATACAGAGTAGATATGCATGTTCGCTCCTGTTCGTTTATGTGACAGTATGAACATTCTAGAACATCATTCATCCACGACCACGATCAATACCGAAAACATTGCATGACGAAATCACCCGCTCAAAAAGCGACATGCAGCTTCCTAGTCGAGATAATCTTTAAGAAACTCAATAACGCTCATACACCAGTAGTCGGTCTCCGGCGCATGGGGCTTCATCAATGCGTGCCCCCCTTCTGAATACATGACTCCCTCATGGTGTACTCCAGCTGCATCCAGAGCATCGACCATCTTTTCATAATTGTCGGGCGATACAATATCATCGTCAGCGCATTGCCAAAGATATGTCGGAGGATACCGCTCCCACACATGCTGATTAATACAGAAATCATCGAGCGAGTCGCGACCAGCCCCGCCGCACACCGAATCAAGAAATCTATTGTCTGATGCGTTCTCAAAGCCACGAAGATCAATCGGTGCATAACACAGGACCAAGGCTTTGGGTGCCTCGCATCCGTAGGACGCAAATCCCTTGTTGTCCGTCCCCCACTCGGCAGTTAAATGCGCACCAGCAGAAAAGCCGATAACTGCATAACTTTTTGCGACATTTAATTTCGCTGAATTCTCAAAGACAAAACGGACAGCTCGATTTAAATCGTCGATTGGACGCGGCATCAAAGGCTCGACCCTCACCCTGTATGACAGCACGAACACGTTATAGCCCGCATCGTTGAGCTCGGGGGCAACGGGAAAGCCTTCCATTTGATGACAAACGCTCTGATAACCTCCGCCCGAAACCGCAATGATAAAGGGAGCCCCGGGTCTCCCGGGAAAGAAGAACAGTTTCGTGTTGCGTCGAGTCGGATCACGGATGCAGTCGGCTTCATCCCATATATCGTAGGCAACTTGCCTCCCGTCATCCACGAGCTCGACAATCCGATTCAATCCACGCAAAACGCGAGTAGTTTCATATGGATTAGCATCAGAATTCATATGAGACGCGATGGGTTTATTCCACATGCGCTCCCAAGTTGAAGGCCGGCAAAGCATAAGGTGCTCGCCAAAGCCAGCGAACTCAGGAAGGAGCGCGATTTCGCCAAACGTCATATCGGCTGTAATTGTCATAGCTAGTCACTCCAAAAATGAGGGTGGGCTCGCGTGAATCAACGGCAAGCCCACCACATGCAATCTGCCGCGGGGTTTTCGGCAGCTTACATCCCAAATAATTGTCTACTCCACTACTGCCTCTTCATCAGGGCGATACAGGATGTAAACGAGAACGAAGTTAAGAATTAAACCGACGACATTGCAAAGAATTGCGCCGATGAGGCTGCTCATATCACCAGAAGGATCCATATAACCGGGGAAGCTAAAAATGCCGCTCGACGTCATAACGAACGTACAGGTGTTGAAAATCGCCGGGATAACAGCACTGATTGCTCCGGCGACCATGGAAGCGATAATGATCTTCTTGTGCTCCAAGATGATGCCGTACAGCGCCGGTTCCGTAATCCCGAAAAAGCCCGTAATGGCACAGCTGAACCCAAGACTCTTTTCACTCGGGTCCTTCGAGCGGAGGGCAAACGCCAAACAAGCGCCGACAACACCCATGCTGCAGCAGAGAAGTCCAAGGATAGGATCGGAGCCGACGGTCATAATATTGTTGATGGAAAGCACGATCAGGGCCCAATGGAGTCCAAGGGGGATCATAACGAGACCGAATATCGGCCCGAGAATAACGCCGCAAAGGACGGGGCTGAACTGATAGACCGCCAGCACTGCAGTCGCAAGCAAAGAGCTCGCCTGCTGAATAACGGGGCCGATCACAAGGAGCGAGACGGGGGCGGCAACAGCAACCGTCAGGAACGGGACGAGCGCAAATGCCACAACATCGGGAAGAACCGCCCGCAGCCACTTATTAAGAACGGATGCGAACCAAGCCGCCACGATAGCAGGAAACACCGTGGAGGAATAGCTCACCATTGTGAACTTCATGCCGAGCAAATCCAGCGCATCGCCCGCTCCGGCCGCAGCAACGAAAGTCGGATAAATCAGGATTGCACCGAGTACCGCACCGATATATCGATCGGTTCCAAAGAACTGAGCAGCAGATGATCCGACAAGAACGGGCAGAAAATACATGCAGGCATTTCCCATGCCGTACAGCAGAGTGTATATTCCGCTCTCGGCGGAAACAGCACCCGCCGTCGTCAGAATACTAAGGACGGCGTTTATCATTCCGCATGCGATCAAGGCAGGAAGAACGGGCATCATGATGCCGCTGATGAGCTTCATTAGCTTTCCCAGAAAGCCCTTAGTCTCTCCTTCGCTTGCCTCGGAATCTCCGGCATCAATCCCGGTTTCCTTGGCAACGATTTCATAGACCTTATC
>CAUCTV010000037.1 GCA_958445895.1 uncultured Collinsella sp. | reverse complement strand
TGACAACCAGGTCCAAGAGCAAAATGACTCCAAGACGGTGACCACTACAACCACGACGACTACAACGACCAAGTCATCTGGCGGTAACATGCCCAAGACGGGCGACCTTATCGTTATGGCGAGCCTTGCCAGTGCAAGCTTGGCCACACTGGGCGCTACGTCTATCGTAAGTGGTAAGCATAAGCTCGATCAGCAGAAGAAAGCTTCTGGGGAGGACGGCTCGGAGGAGTAATCTTCCAGATCGTTTTCTATAAGAGTTTGGGACGGGGTCCGGTGCGGCGGCATCGGGCCCCTTTTTTGTTGTGCAACGATTTGTTATGCCCCCTCGGGGGTCTGTTGCTACCGCTGCCCGAAACGTTTGCATGTCGATATTGTTGCGCTCTACCCGCTCGCTACAATGGGCATCGTGCTGCGTTAGAAGGAGAGTTTACGGTGTCTGAACAGGTGAATTGTGGTTTTACTCATGCGTTTGGCGCACGGTTGCTCAATCATGCGGATAGCGCAGCTCTACCGGTTGATGCACACGACTTTTCCGATGCAATCAATCGGTGTTTGCTCGTCGATAAGACTATGTTTATTGCCGATATATTGGACAGTGAAGCACCTGTTGCGTTTTGCTGTCGGCCCAAGGGTTTTGGCAAGAGCATGAATTTATCGATGCTCAAGTGCTATTTGGAACGACCTGATCACCGGCTGCCGGATCGAAGCCTGTTCGCTGGTACCCAGATTTGGCAGGCGGGCGGCGGTCGCTATCGTGATGAGTACGCGAGTTATCCGGTCATCATGCTCGACTTTACAGCTGCCGCTTCGAGGCATGGCGCTGGTGCTGCGGCAGCAATTCGCGGGGCTGTCGTGCGCGAGTGCGCCCGATTGCTGCCGCTGCTTGCCGCGCCTGATCTGTCAAGACGTGAGGTTCGTCTTATCGAGAGGGCGGCGCGTGGGGTGGCCAGCGATAAGGAGATCGATGCGGCGCTTGGCGTGCTTATCAAGCTGCTCCAGGCAGCTTTCGATGAGCAGGTTGTTCTTCTGATAGACGACTACGACGCGGTATGTCCAAAGCGTTTGGACGCTAAGGACGACGGTAGCGTGGATTCCCTAGAGTCGCTCAGCCGAATGTTGTTCGACACCATTGCCGATGCCGGCGACTCGTTGCGATTGACGTGTCTTATGGGCGAGCGCCCCGGTCCTGCCGAGCTTGCGTTGTCCCAGCGCGGGGTTTCCCATCGGTCGGCGACGCCGCTGTCGAGTTGGTGTGATCGATGGTTCGGTTTTTCGGACGACGAAGTCCGGGTGCTGTTGGAACGCATCGGGCGCAACGACTGTCTGGATGACGCGCGTGAGTGGCTCGAGGGCTATCGGTTTGGTGGTTTTTATTGCTCGAACCCGGAGCGCGTAGTGGACTACGCACATCGCGGTTGCGTCGCGCCTGTTCGGGCGGATCTGTATGGTTGCGCCGACCGTCTGAGCGCATGCGTCGGCGACTGGAATCTCATGCGCCTGTCCGCATTGTTCGATTTGGTTGAGGCGCATGGGTTTATTGAGGCGCCAGTGCATGTGCATGCCGAGGAGGCCGATGCCGCCAAGTCCGATGATATCTGGACTGCGCTGTATCTGTCTGGATTTCTTACGACGGATATGACGGGGCATTCGGAGGACGGCGCGTGCCTTCGTTCCCTGCGTCTGCCTAACAACGAAGTGCGTCAGGCGCTCCGTCTTGTAATTCTGGAATGGTTTGAGTGCGCCGTTGAGGACGTTGGAGTTATCGACTCGTTCCATGACGGGCTGTGTCGAGGAGACGAGGACACTGTAAAGCAAGCTTTGAGCTGCGCTATCGGCGATCTGGGCATCGATGTGGGCCAATCAGATATGCCGACAGCCTATCATCTGGCGCTTCAGGGGCTCTGCTTTGGACTGCCCGGCTATTGCAATCCCAGTTCCAAGCGAAGTGGCATCTCGGATCGCTGGGATATCCAGGTGATTCCCACCGGTCGGATGTTTGACGTGGCCGACACGCTCGGCATGCTCGATGAGCGACCGCTCATTACGATCAACATGTTGTACGACCCTGGCGTCGATGCCCTGGGCCTGGAACTGTTGGCGGTTCAGGCGCTGCTCGACATAGAGCGCGACGGCATCGATGATATCCGCGTGCCACGCCCCGCCGTCGGGCGCATGCGCTGGGGCTTTGGTTTTGACGGTCAGCGCGTGTCCGTGGTGTGCCAACGACTGTAGCGGCGGGCGAAAGCCCTTTACTGTTCTGCGTCCTTCAAGGGCGGCATGGGCTTCCAGTTGGGATCCTTGACAATCTTGCGGGCGTCCTTCATGCCGCGGCGCAGCGCCGGAATGCCGGTCTTAAAGCATTTGTCGACTGCTGCCAGACGAATGAACTCCTTGCAGAAGGTCGCGGCATTGCCCAGACGGAACAGCATGGGGTGGTAGTCACCGTAGATCTGCATATAGCGAGCGAGGAAGCCTCGGTTGCGCATGATGTAGTAGCGGTTGGTGTCGCTCGTGGAGTTGAGCTGTCGTTTGCCGGCGATATCCCAGTTGGAGACGGCGCGGGCGCGCTTGAGCACCACGTCGGCAACCACGGCGGCGGGGAAGTGCTGGCTGGCCACGTAGCCGTAGCAGGCATCGTCGCCGTAGATAAAGAAGCGCGCGTCGGGCAGGCCAATCTTGTCGACCACGCGGCGCGAGAACATGCCGCCCTCAAAGCACAGTTGGTTCATGGTGCGGTAGCCCTCGGGCCCCAAGTCCCACTTGGCGATGGGGTTAGGGATGCCGAGCGAAAGGATGAGCTGGTACTGCCAAAAGAAAGCGCCGCCGTCAAAGTCCAGGCGCGAACCCTGGATGACATCGTAGCGGTCGGTCCACTTGGCAAGACGCTCGATGCCTTCGGGGATGACGAGCACGTCGTCGTCCATCACCCAGAACCACTGGGCCCCCAGATCGTAGGCGCATTTAGTGCCGGCGGAGAAGCCGCCCGCACCGCCGCCGTTTTCGAGTTGCGGGGCGTAGATGACACGGTCGGTGCCGCCCTGCGCGTCGGGCTGCTCGGTGTCGATGCCCCACAGGTTGGCCAGGCGCTCGTTGAATGCAGTGCACATGGCCTCGGTCTCGCGCGAATTCTCGTTATCGACAATCACGATGCGCCAGGGCGTTGCCGTAAGCTCGGTCATGGAGTCGAACAGGTTGGCCAGGAGCTCCTGACGCTTGTACGTGACGACAACGATGGCGAGCTTATCGATGGGGGCGGGAAGGGTTGAAGGCATGGGGCAATATATCCTTTCACGCGCGGCGGGCGAGTGCTGCGCGGAAGCTATCGAATACGTCCTTGGGACTGTCCTATTGTAAAGGCTCACCGCACCTTGACGGCAAGCTTTGAATAAAACGCAGGAACCTGCCACGGGCCCGCCGCATGACGTGCGGCTACTTTGCCCGCAAGAGGCTCCATAGATTATATAAACGTCCGCTGGCGCGCTGACCCTTTGATACCATGAAACGACAGGTATTTCCTAAGGAGCACATTTGTCTACTAACGCCTCTGGCAGCCCTGTTCTGTCGCTGCTTATTCCCATTTACAATGTTCAGCGCTACCTGCGCGAGTGTCTCGATTCCGCCCTGGCGCAGACGCTCAAGGATATTGAGATCATCTGCATTAACGACGGGTCGACCGACAACTCGCCGGCGATTATCCGCGAGTATATGGAGCGCGATGGGCGCGTCAAGATGATCGACAAGGCCAACAGCGGCTACGGCGACTCGATGAACCACGGTCTGGAGATGGCGCGTGGCAAGTACGTTGGCATCTTGGAGTCCGATGACTTTATGGCGCCCGACGCACTCGAAAAGCTTGTCTCGGCCGCCAATAGCAATAATGCCGACTTTGCGAAGGCGAACTTTGATTTCTACTGGTCTAAGCCCGAGGAGCGCCGTTCGCTGCACGAGATGTTTAGACCTCAGGATTGCGGCAAGCCGGTGCACCCGAGCGATACGACGCAGTTCTTTAAGCAAAAACCGTCGATTTGGTCGGCCGTGTACCGTCGTGATTTTCTTGAGCGCAACGGTATCAAGTTCCTGCCGACTCCGGGGGCATCCTTTCAGGACACGTCATTTGCCTTTAAGGTGATCGCGTGTGCCGATAAGGCTGTTTATCTGCACGATGCCGTGTTGTCGTATCGCCAGGACAACGTGAATTCCTCGGTCAATTCTTCGGCTAAGGTCTTTTGCGTCAATACCGAGTATGCCGAGATTGAGCGTTGGATTCGAGAGGATTATGCCCGCGACCACGCAAGTGATGACGTCGCGCGCATGCTCAAGTTCAATCAACTCATTAAGTACGATTCGTATATGTGGAACTACGTGCGCTTGGCGCCTAAGTTCTATAAGGAGTTCCTGGTTCAGATGGCCAAGGAGTTCCAAGCGGCCTTGGACGCGGGGGAGTTTTCGCTTGACGACCTCAAGCCGTGGAAGCGCGCAAATCTCGCTGCCATCCTCAAAGATCCTGAGGGCTGGGTTGACGAGCATCCGAGTTTTGCGACGGATGGTGCCTTGGGGCGTGCTAAGTATTACGCCTCGGTTGGAGGCCCAGGCGTGGTCGCCGCCTTCCTCATCGAATCGCTAAGGGGGTAGGTCGGCATGGGAGAGGCCTCGTGCCCTAAAGCAACCATTGTCGTCCCCGTTTACAACTCTGCGCGCTCCATTCAGCGATGCCTCGATTCGCTGCTGGCCCAGTCCGAGCGCTCGATTCAGGTTGTGTGTGTCAACGACGGTTCGACTGATGATTCGTTGAACGTGTTGCGTCAGATCGCGCAGGCCGACGATCGCGTACTGGTGATTGACCAGGAAAACGCTGGCGTCTCGTGTGCTCGAAATGCCGGTATCGATGCCGCCGAGGGCGAGACCGTCTTTTTTGTGGATGCCGACGATTACATCGATGCCCAGACGGTCGAGCGCGTGCTGCATGCCATGGAGTCTGCAGATGCCGAGGCCGCCGTTTTTGGCGGCGTCTGTGAACCTGCCGATGCTGCCCCCAAACGCGTCCAGCAACTCATGAGCCCCAAAGCCGGTACCTTCGGCGCCCGTGATCCCCAACTGCTGTTCCATTCGAATGCGCAGCCCTATGCCTGTCGTGCGGCTTTTTCGCGCGAGCTGCTCAATCGCGAAGGCATTCGCTTCGCCCCCGGTTTGGCTTTGGGCGAGGACGTCGTCTTCCAATTTGCGGCTTATGCGCTTGCCCGCAAGACCGTCGTCATGCCGGACAAGTTCTACCACTACGTGATGGAGAGCGAATCGGCGACGCACGAGTTCAACAGTGCCGAGGCTCGCGCCAAAAAGCTTGACACCCACATGAGGATGCTCGAGGAGGTCTTGGAGGACTGGGCGGCCTACGGTCTTTTGGACCTGTGTCCCGGCGAGCTGATAACTTGGTTTTTAGACCTCATTGTGTTCGACCTGGCGCGCTTGGATGCCGATGACTTCCATCGCGTGGCGGCTCGCGTCAACATGGACCTCACGACGTTTTTGGGAACGGAGTGGGCGGATATGCCTGCTAAGGGCGCCGTTTGCCGTGTTGCCCACAAGCTCGTTGCGGCGACCTCGGGCGTTTCGATGGCAGACGCCACGCTGTTCTATCTTTCGACTCGCGGTCTCAAAGCCTGCCTGGAGCGCTTTATCTAATTCCAAGCGCTGCCGCCCGCCGCAACTCGGCTGCTAAAATAACCCTGTTACACGCTATCCAACAGGAGGTTCTCTTGCAGAACTCTGATACCCCTAAAGTTTCTCTGCTTGTCCCCATTTGCAATGTCGAACGCTACCTGCGCGAGTGCCTCGATTCCGCCGTGGCGCAGACGCTCAAGGATATCGAGATCATCTGTATCAACGACGGCTCCACCGATAGCTCGCCAGACATCATCCGCGAGTACATGGAGCGAGACCCCCGTGTGAAGATGATCGATAAAGCCAACAGCGGCTACGGCGACTCGATGAACCGCGGCCTGGAGATGGCGCGCGGTGAGTACGTGGGCATCCTTGAGTCCGACGACTTTATGTTTGAGGATTCGCTCCAAAAGCTGGTCGCCAAGGCCGATGCTGAGCATGCCGATGTGGTAAAGGGCGACTTTTACCTGTATTGGTCCACGCCCAGCGAGCGCCGTGAGCTGTTTGGGATCATCGACGAGCATATGACGGGCGCCGCGTATCGCCCCGTCGATCGCCCGGGCATCTTCTACCGCAAACCTTCCATTTGGTCGGCTATCTATCGGTGCGAGTTTCTCAACGACAATCAGATTCGGTTCCTTCCCACGCCGGGCGCCTCATATCAGGACGCAGGCTTTAACTTTAAGGTTTGGGCTTGCGCCGAGCGTGCCGCGTTTATTACGGACCCCATTTTGTGCTATCGCCAGGATAACGAGAAGAGCTCCGTTAATTCGCCCAACAAGGTGTTTTGCGTGTGCGACGAATATGCCGAGATGCAACGTTTTTTGGACGAGCGTCCCGAGCTCAAGGCTCAACTCCAGGGCATTTTAATGCGCATGAAGGTCGATACGTACCGTTGGAATGATGAGCGTCTGGTCGATGAACTGCGTGATCAGTTTTGGAAAAAGGCCTCGCCCGAGCTCAAGGCCGATTGGGATGCCGGTCGCTTTGACCTGTCGCTGTTCGATCCACGTGGCGAGACCGACCTGCGCCTGATGGTCAAGTCGCCCCGTGCCTATATCGATTCGCGCTTTGGCTTTAAGAAGCCGGGCAAGCTCAATACGTTTAAGCATTACTTTAAGATTGGCGGCCTGCCGCTGGTGTGGCGCGTGCTGACGTATCAGCGCACCTACGGCGACAACCCGCACCCCGATGACGTTCCCGCCGCACAGTAGGAGCGAGTGATTATGGCTACCCCCAAGATTTCCGTTGTCGTTCCCATCTACAAAGTGGAGGAGTGCCTGGCCTGGTGCCTGGACTCCCTGCTTGCGCAGGACATGCCCGATTGGGAGGGCGTGCTGGTCAACGATGGCTCGCCGGACGGTTCGCGCGATATTGCGGCTGCCTATTGCGAAAAGGACGCGCGCTTTACGCTGGTCGATAAGGAGAACGGCGGCCTGTCGAGTGCGCGTAATGCGGGTATCGCTGCGTCCGCGGCGCCTATCGTCGCGTTTTTGGATTCCGACGACCGCTTTACGCCCGATGCGTGCCGTGTGATCGTCGATGCCTTTGAGCGCGAGGGCTGCGACGTTTTGACCTTTGGTGCGAATCCGTATCCGCTGAAGGCGGGGTATCCGTGGCTTAACTATGTGCTGAGCCCGCGCGATGTGTCGTTTGAAGGCTATAGCTCCGACCTGCTGTTTAAGGAAGCGTCTCGCCCCTTTGCATGGCGCACTGCCTGCAAGCGCGATTTTTTGCTGGACAACGGGATTCTGTTCGACGAAACCGTTAAGTATGGCGAGGACCAGGTCTTCGATTTCGCCGTGTACGGTCGTTCGCGCAAGACCGCGCTTATCTCGAACAAGCTGTATGACTACCGTGTCGCGCGCAAAGGCTCACTTATGGACACCATGCGCTATGACGACGAGACGCGCCTGCTGGAGCACGTGAAGATTTACTCCGCGGTGCTGGCTGACTGGCAGCGCGACGATCTCGATGTACAGCACGCCGATGACCTGGCGTACTTCCTATGCGATCTGGTGCTGTACGACGCGCTCAGGCTGCTGGGTTCGGACTGCGGCAAGGTGTTTGCTGCCGTTGCCGCGGCGCTTGCCGGTTCTGCCGTGGGTAGCGATGCTGCGCTCGCGCAATGTGCTTCATCTGTTGCTGCTATGGTGCGCGCGGCGCTTACCAGCAAGGCCCCCAATGTCCGTGAGTGCAAAAAGCTCATGTTCGATTATGACGTCTTGAGGTTTGGGCGCCTGGGTGCCTGCAAGCGCATGGCGGCGAACGCCCTGGGAAAGCGAGAAGTGTAGATGAGTATCAAGCGTTTGGCACTTTGCCGCAGTCAGGGCCGTCTGTTTGTGCTGCTTCGTTTTGCCGGTCAGGATGTCGCCGCGCTTATTGAGCGGGAGGGCTCTCAGGCGTTTGCCCATTCGGCGACGAGCGATTCTTGTGTTCCGTTGCTGGTGCTCCCGGTCGATCATGGCCGTGTGCTGGCGCTTTGCCCTTCCGTTTCCGATTATGAACGCGAGCTCGCCGTCTTGGTGCTTCCGTTTTTGGACGGCTCTACGATTGATGTTACATTTGCATCCGGTGACCAAAGGTTGGGCTCCATTCGCCTCGATAGCCGCGTGGCCAAGCTGGAATCCAAGATTAACTACAAAGCAAAGTCTGCGTTGTGCGCACTGATTCGCGATGCGCAGCGCTGCGAGCGCTGCGGTCGCTACGAGATCGATGCCATTCGCTATTTGCCGGCCGACGCCGGCGCGGTGTGGCGCTATGAGGTCACCTGGGCGGGAGACCCCCAGTGCGCACCTGAGCTCCAGATCTTTGATACGCATATGAATGCCATCGATGTCACCGTGCATGTGTTTGAATCGCAGGTCGATGTTCCCCAGCGCAACGGTTGCCGCGTCAATAAAACGTATCTGAGCGTTGAGATGCCTCAGGATATACGGGATTTTGTCGCGATTGCGAGCGATCCCACAGAGCGGATCCAGAGCGGTTTTTGCGCCATGGATGGTCGCCTGTACAACGGCATGGTCGACGACAGCTGGAACCGTATGAAGGACGCGCGTGCAGACGACGCAGCTTATCGACGTTGGTTTGAGCAGCATCGCGCAAAGCCGGGCGATTTGGCGTGCCAACGTGTCGCTTCGGCGGCCTTTGCCTATAGGCCGCTCGTGAGCATTGTGGTGCCGTGCTACAAGACCGATCGGGTCTACCTGCGCGAGCTGCTGGACTCGGTGCTAGCCCAGAGCTATGACAACTGGGAATTGCTGCTGATGGATGCCTCGCCCGAATGGGACGCGGTGTCTAATCTTGCGGCCGACGCCAATGACGAGCGCGTTCGCCGCATCGAGTTGTCCGGCAACGGCGGCATTGTGGTCAACACCAACGCTGGTATTGAACAAGCGACGGGCGACTACATCGCGTTCTTGGACCATGACGACATTCTGGAACCGGACGCTTTATTCCACTATGTTGCCGCGCTGAACAAGGCTGCCAAGGGCGAGCGTCCCCAGGTCCTGTTCTGCGACGAGGACATGTTCCAGAAAACGGGGGAGTGGGGCCAGCCGGTCTTTAAGACGCGGCTCAACGTCGACCTGCTCTATAGCCATAACTGCGTGACGCATTTCCTTATGGTGGAGAAGGCGCTCATCGATCACATTGGTATGTCCCCAGAAGACGTTGCGGGTGCCCAGGATTACGACCTGACGCTCCGTTGCCTTGCTGCGGGCGCGCGGTTTGAGCATGTTGCGCACGTACTGTATCACTGGCGTGTGCACCCCGGCTCCACCGCCGATGGCTCTGCCGATAGCAAGCCGTACGCCATCGAAGCCGGCCGCCTTGCGCTGCAGCGCCACTTTGACTCGCTGGGCATTTGCGGAACGGTCGAGGAGACCGAGACGCCGTTTGTCTATCGCATGCGCTATGCGCTGCCGGAGCCTGCGCCGCTGGTGAGCATTGTGATTCCCACCAAGGACCACGTTGAGACGCTCGATGCCTGTGTGATGTCGATTGCCCAGAAGGCCACGTATGCCAACTATGAGATCGTCTTGGTGGAGAACAACAGCGAAGCCCCGGAGACGTTTGCGTATTACGAAATCCTGCCGGAGCGCGTGACCGCTACGTCTGGCGGTAAGGGCACTGCGCGCGTTGTGTACTGGCCGGGTGAGTTCAATTACTCCCAGATCATCAACTTTGGCGTTGAGCATGCTAAGGGCGACTATCTACTGCTGCTCAACAACGACACCGAGGTCATAAGCCCGGACTTTATCGAAGAGATGATGGGTTATCTGCAGCGTCCCGATGCGGGCGTGGTGGGTGCCAAACTCTATTTTGCCGATCATCTGGTGCAGCATGCCGGCATTTTGGTTGGCGTGCGTGGTGCGCTTGCCCATGCTAACCAGGACTTCTCGGCAAAGCGTGAGGGCTATCTTGCCCGCGCTGTGCGTCCGGGCAACTTTAGTGCCGTAACGGGCGCCTGCCAGATGGTCCGACGCGAGGTGTTTGAGCAGGTTGAAGGTTACGACGAGGAGCTCGCCGTTGGCTTTAACGATGCAGATTTTTGCCTGCGCGCATGGGAGGCGGGCTACCGCACCATCTTTACGCCTTATGCCGAGCTGTACCACTACGAGTTCACTTCGCGCGGCAGGGAAGAGGCCAACGAGGAAAAGCTGCGCCGCTGGAAGCGAGAGCAGGCACTGTTCATGCAGCGCTGGCCGGAGTTCTTCCTCGATGGCGATCCGTGGTTGGGGCCAAACCTATCTGCCGAGAGTGAGTATTTCTCGGTCTAAGGCAATGGGTTTAGGAAGTCCTGAACTTTCTTTCGCTATGAGCTTGGAAGAAAGCAATGGTGGACTACTAACTAAGTCATATTACGAAAGCTCGATACTTCCGCGATAAGTTTATACAAGCTTATACAGCTCGATATTATTCGATATAAGTAGATATCGCACTTGCCTTTGCCGGCTTACCCGCCGGCGTTATGGATCTTATTAACGGCAAGGCGCTTACGTTCTTGCGTCGTGCCCTCTCCGAAGATCTGGCGCCTATCAACCAGGTGGAGGTAGCGCTCTCTATGGGCGATAGCTTTGTCGCGACTGGTTTGACCATAGAGGACGATCTTCTGTCGAGAGCCGCTAAGGCCACTAAGGGCTATGCCTATCTGGTGCAACTGGTCGGTTACTCCATTTGGCAACGCGCCAACTTGCATCGTGCCAAAAGTGCCATTGTGAGCGAGGGCGACGTCACCGAAGGCATTGCGCTGGCAGAGGCTCGTTTTCACGATGTTGTTCACGAGCCCGCGATTTCTGGACTTGGACTCAACGATATCAAATACCTTTTGGCCATGTGCGAGGATAAGCAGCAGTCCAAATCATCTGAGATTGCTAAACGCATGGGTAAAAAGACCAATGAGGTCAGCTCTATTAGGGCTAAGCTGCTTCAAAGAGAGGTTATTCAAGCTCCGCAGAGGGGCTACGTGCAGTTTGCCGTGCCGGACCTAGATATCTATCTGCGAGAGAACGCCGCGGAGATTCTCGAGCGGTTCTAAATCGAGGCATGAATAGCCGCCGGTTAACTGCCCTTGTCGACTTGGCTCGCGTCCCCCCCAATCTAGTAGACTCTGAACCGTTGCTAGATTGGGGGGATTTTCCATGAAACGCTCCATGAAACGAGTTTCCGGGGCCGTTCGGATGCCGTGGCGCAGCAGGGACTTGAGCTTCTCGGCGAACACCTGCTCTTTCGAGTTCGCAAGCAGGCAGACGCCCTCCTGCCGGTGTGCCACGTCGAACCACAGCTCGTCCTGCTCCATCGCAGCGCTCGCGTGGACCCCCAGGTCGAGCTTCGTGTCGAACGTGCTGCGCCCGTCGCTGACCTTGAGGTTGACGCGCCTGCCCTTGTAGTCCTGCTGCGACAGCTCCTCTATCTCGCCGGCGATGCGGACGGTTACGCCGTCGCCGAGGTTCGAGAGGGCGGACACAAAGGAGCGAATGGAGGCGTCGGTCATCGGGTACCGCGCGAAGTCGAGGTCTATGTCCTGGGTTGCGCGGCGCCCGCTCCCCGACAGCGCGCACATCAGGACCCCTCCCTTGACCGTCACTCGGTCGCGCATGCCGGATGCCGCCAGCTTTGAGAGGATCACGTCCTGGCAGACGCGCGCGGTCGCGTTGAGGCAGGAGTAGCCCTCCTCGCGCTCGTAGCGCGCCCTCATCTCGTTCAGGTCCATCAGAATACTGTTAGCGTCAATATATTTTTCACCATTTTCACCAACGTATTTTCGCCAATCGC
>CAUCTV010000036.1 GCA_958445895.1 uncultured Collinsella sp. | reverse complement strand
CCGTCGTGACCCCCGCCGATAACGTCAAGACGCTCACGCTTCTCAACGCCATCAAGGAGGCCGCCGAGACCGGCCAGCTCGTCGAGCTGTAGCACCTTAGGACAGGCCGCGGCAGAAACCCCATGCCGGGCCCCTCGGTCCGCCACAAATAAGCCCCTCTTCTTTGCCCCGCGAGCAGCCTCCTGCCCGCGGGGCATTTTGCTACGTTGCCAATGATTTTTCTGGGACGGGGGACTTTTTGCACCTCAGCTTGATTCGTTCGCCACGAAATGTGCCTATCTACTACGTTTAACCAATCACCCTCATCCATACCGAATTTCGCGAAATAAAAACCGCAGGTAGACGGGTTGCGCATTTTCGGAAAACCAGGGGATGGTCGACCCACACGGTTCAAACGTAGTAGATGGGCCGCTTTCGTGGTTCCGCGCCAAAACGGTCTTTTTTGAGCGAAGTGGCAGGTGGTATCCTTGGTAGCTCCGCGCTGCAAACGCACCTCAAACGCAAGGAGTCCCATGGATCTTATCGCCCAGCTCGCCCGCGAGCTCAACCTTAAGGCTGACAACATCGAGGCAGCCGTCAAGCTCATCGACGAGGGCAACACTATCCCCTTTATCTCGCGCTACCGCAAGGAAGCCACGGGCGGCATGGACGACGTCGCCCTGCGTGCGCTCGACGAGCGCCTGTCCTACCTGCGCAATCTTGAGCAGCGCAAAGAGGACGTCATTCTGCTCATCGACGCCCAGGGCAAGCTCACGCCCGAGCTCGAGCAGCAGATCCGCGAGGCCACGCAGCTCCAGCGTGTCGAGGACCTCTACAAGCCCTACCGCAAAAAGCGCATGACCCGCGCGCAGAAGGCCCGCGAGGCCGGCCTGGAGCCGCTCGCCAACATGATCATCATGCAGGCCTCGGCCAAGGGCAGCGCACTCGACGCCGCCGCGGCATACGTCAACGAGGAGGCCGGCTTCGACACGCCCGAGAAGGCGCTCGCCGGCGCCGCCGACATCGTGGCCGAGACGGTGGCCGAGGACCCCGAGAACGTCGCCGACCTGCGCGCCTTTACGCAAAACACCGCCGATATCGTCGTCGAGGCGACCGACCCCGCGGAGAAGACTCCCTACGAGCCTTACTACAACTTTGACGAGCCGCTGCGCCGCATTCCTAACCACCGCGTGCTGGCTATCGACCGCGGTGAGCGCGAGGGCAAGCTCCGCGTGCGCGTGAACGTCGACGGCGCTGCCGCCACGGCACGCCTCGGCAGCCGTTGGCCCCGACGCCAGGGCGTGTTTGCCCCCATCTTCGATGCTGCCATCGCCGACGGTTACAAGCGCCTCATGGCCCCCTCGCTGGAGCGCGAGGCCCGCGCCAAACTCACCGTTCGTGCCCAGACCGAGGCCATCAACGTCTTTGCCAAGAATCTCGAGGGCTTGCTCTCGGCGCGCCCCGTGCGCGGCGCCCGCGTGCTCGCGCTCGATCCGGGCTACCGCACCGGCTGCAAGGTCGCCGTCATGGACGAGACCGGCAAGCTGCTCGACCACGGCGTGGTCTACCCCACCAAGCCGCGCCACGACGTCGCCGGCACCAAGCGCGAGCTCGCCCGCCTCGTCAAGAAGGACGGCGTCAACACCATCGTCATCGGCAACGGCACCGCCAGCCGCGAGACCGAGGAAGTCGTCTCGGAGTTCATTGCCGAGCAGGCGCCCAGCCTTCGCTACACCATCGTCAACGAGGCCGGCGCGTCGGTGTACTCCGCCTCCGAGCTCGCCAGCCAGGAATATCCCGACCTGGACGTCACCGTGCGCGGTGCCATGAGCCTGGGCCGCCGCCTGCAGGACCCGCTGGCAGAGCTCGTCAAGATTCCGCCCCAGTCCATCGGCGTGGGCCAGTACCAGCACGACCTTGACCAGGCCGAACTCTCGCGCACCCTGGGCCACGTGGTGGAAGACGTCGTCAACCGCGTGGGCGTCGACGTCAATACCGCAAGCGCGAGCCTGCTGGGATACGTATCGGGCATCACGCCGAGCGTGGCCAAGAACATCGTGGCCTACCGCGAGGAAAACGGCGCCTTTACCGATCGCCGCCAGCTAAAGCGCGTCCCTAAGCTGGGACCCAAGGCATATCTCAACGCCGCGGGTTTCCTGCGCATCAGCGGCGGCAAGAACCCGCTCGACGCGACAAGCGTCCACCCCGAAAGCTACGAGGTGGCCACGTCCGTCCTGGAGCGCGCCGGCGTTCAAGCCAGCGAGCTCAGCCGCGGCGGCGTGCCCGACATCGAGCGCCGCCTGGGCAGCATCTCGGCGCTGGCAAGCGACCTGGACTGCGGCACCCTCACGCTCATCGACATTGTCAACGAGCTCAAGAAGCCCGGCCGCGACCCGCGCGACGATGCGCCCGAGGTGGTCTTTAGCCGCTCGGCGCTTTCCATCGACGACCTGGAACCCGGCATGGAGCTCAAGGGCACGGTGCGCAACGTCGTCGACTTTGGCGCGTTCGTCGACGTGGGCGTGCACCAGGACGGCCTCGTACACATCTCCAAGCTCGCCAACCGCTTTGTCAAGCACCCGAGCGACGTGGTACGCGTCGGTGACACGGTCAAGGTGTGGGTCGAGAAGGTCGACCGCGACCGCAAGAAGATCTCGCTCACCATGGTGCAGGGAAAGTAAACCGCCAAAGCAGAGGTACCCCCTCTCGCGACGTGCAAAATCGCGAGTATTCTGCAAATTCCGCCGTTCCAGATGCCCCTCAGAGGCGAAAAAGCAAAAATAGCCCCCGTTTTAGCGTCGTCAGAGCCAAAACGGGGGCTGTTCCGTGCTTCAGCTAGCTGGTAAAAGCCTTTACCTTGCTGAATATTCTCATTTTTGCACGGCGCAGGCGGGGGTACCTTTGTCCACGGCAGAATATGGAAGTCAATCACCAACCTACTGGCAAGTTCGTGTCGGCAGCCCCGGCCTTTCCTTTGCCTAGCGCGACCCTCGCGAAGCGCGTGAGCGATAGGGAAAGGAAGGCCGGGGCGAACAACCCGCGGCGCAGCCAGTGTTCGCGTTACGGCAAGATATGGAAGCCCAAAGCGGCGATATCCTTGGCAAAGCCGCGCACGGTGTCGAGCGAGACCTCGTACGGGTCACGGCCGATGTTCTTACGCTTGGCCAGGATGCTGTTGGGCACCGTGATGATCTGGCAACCGCATCCTTCCGCCTGGTAAATATTGATAAGCTCACGCGTGGACGCCCACAGGACCTCGCAGTTGGGCTTGGCGGCGGCCTTCTTGACCGACTCCGTCATAAACGGAATGGGGTCGACGCCGGTGTCGGCGATGCGGCCGGCAAAGAGCGAGATGATTGACGGCGTCTCGGCGTCAACGGCCTCGACCATCTCGTCGACCTGCGCAGGCGTAAAGATGGTGGTGACGTTGACCTTGATGCCGTCGGCCGAAAGCTTGCGGACCAGCTCGGCGGTGGACTCGCCCTTGGTAGTCACGCACGGAATCTTGACATAGACGTTCTCGGCCCAGGTAGCGATCTCGCGCGCCTCGACCTCCATGGTCTCGACGTCGTCGGCAAAGACCTCAAACGACACGGATACATCGGTGATGTGGGTCAAGACCTCTTTGGCAAACGCGCGGTAATCCGTCACGCCGCCCTTCTTCATAAGGGACGGGTTGGTCGTGAAACCCTGAACGTTGCCGTTCTCGTACATGTCGAGCATGCCCTCGAGATTTGCACCGTCAGCGAACACCTTGATTGCCATCTGCCTGATTCCTTTCGTTAGCATACGGCCGATAAACTGCTAAACACTTTACCTACGTTTATCAAGGCGTGAACTGCGGGTTTTTATCTTCTCGGCGAACGGTTTTGCAGTTTTACCATTTTTATATCGACACCCCAGCGGCAAAACGTTTTTGCTGATCATCGCGGTTGATTCCGTTCGCGGCGCAGAGACAGCGCTTCACCGGTGCGTTTTCACAACCACTCCAAAACAAAAAGCGGTGACGCCTCGATTGAGACGTCACCGCTTCCGTGTAGGAGCCGGTTATCGGAGCTCCGCCCGATTAGGGCTTAACGTATGCCTGGATTACTCTTCCTCAACGTGATTGATCACAGCACCCTTGGTGTGGATGAAGTTGGGGACGAAGGCAACGACCAGAAGGACAGCGAGAATCGCGTAGACACCGGTGGTACCGAAGGCCTCGGCAGCGCGGCCAAGCGTAATACCAATGACGGAGAAATCGAAGTCGCCGAACGTAGTGTTCTTGAAGCCAAAGACGTCAAGAACGGGCAGGAGCAGGGCCGGGGCAAAGGTGATGAGCAGGCCGTTGACGAAAGCGCCAAGAGCTGCGCCCTTGCGACCGCCGGTAGCATTGCCGTAGATGCCCGCGGTAGCACCGCAGAAGAAGTGGGGAACCATGCCCGGGATGATGAAGATGCCCAGGGTAGCGCCCACGATGAACATACCGACCACGCCACCGATGAAGGAAGCGACAAAGCCGAGGATAACGGCGGTGGGAGCATAGGGGAAGAAGACAGCGCAGTCGACGGCCGGGATGGCACCGGGGATCAGCTTGTTGGAGATGCCCTGGAAAGCCGGGACCAGGTCGGCAAGGATCATACGAACGCCGTTATAGACGATGGTGACACCAACGGCGAAGGACAGGGCACAGGTCAGGGCATAGACAATCACGTTGTCGCCGCCAGCGGTCTTGGTAACGACCGCAGGATCTGCGATGTAAGCGGCGAAAGCGGTAACCAGGTAGAAGAAGGCCATGGTAAGAGCCGTGGAGATGGTAGTGTCGCGCAGGAAGGCGAACTTCTCGGGAACCTCGATCTTCTCGGTGCTGTTCTCCTCGGCGTCCTTAGCAAAAAGCGTACCGACTGCAGCGGAGATGTAATAGGCGAGTGAACCGAAGTGGCCCATGGCGATTTCATCGCCATCGGTAACCTTCTCGGTGAAACGCTGACCAACGGCGGGAAGCATAGCGCTCACGAGGCCCAGGAACATGCCGCCCACGATGACAAGCTGGACATCCTGGAAGCCAGATGCCTGCAGAACGGCAGACAGCAGGCAGGCCATAAACATGCTGTGATGGCCCGTCAGGAAGATGTACTTAAACTTGGTAAAGCGGGCAATGATAATGTTCACGACATAGCCGAGAATCAGGATCATCATGGTCTGAACGCCGAGGACGCTCTGAGCCATCGAAACAACGACCTCGTTGTTGGGCACGACGCCGGTGATGTGGAAACCGGTCTCGATGAAGGTGCCCAGCGGAGCAAGGTTCTCCTGAACAACAGCGGCGCCGGCGGACAGCATGATGTAACCAAGAATGGGCTTCAGGGTGCCCGTCATCACCTTGTGGGCAGGACGCTTAAGCGCGACAAGGCCCACAAAGGCAAATAGACCCATAATCCACGCTGGCTTGGTCAGAATCGATTGGATAAACTCAAGTATGGGAAGGATGGCTTGCATCTGCGCTTCCTTTCTCTCTAACGTGGGCGCGTTTCCCTCTTCCACAGGGAACCGCCCTTTTTTGTGCCGCTTTAGGCGTTAGCGGCGGCCGCCTTGATTGCCTCGAGGGCGTCTTCGCGGATCTTCTTCTTGTTCACATAGCTGCGAACGATCACAACGTTGCCGTGGAGCTCGGGGGCGAGTTCTTTAACGGTGATGAACAGATCCGGATTTGCGGAAGAAGCACCGTTCAGGTCCATAGACTCAACGTCGGCCTTGATGCCCTCCTCCTCGCAAAGCTCCTCGACTTTGCCAGCGAGCATCAGGCTGGACCCGATGCCGTTTCCGCATACGGTGATGATATGCATGGCAACCTTCCTCTCCTACACGTGACGGTTTTCCGTCTATCCAAAAGCGGCGACGCATCGCCGTGCCATTAAGGCCTAAAAGAATGAACGCATGGTCTCCAAAACCTGCTCGGGCGTATCGCATGCGCTGAGCTTGGCAACGCAGTCCTCGTCCTCGAACATCTGCGAAAGCTCCGCCAAGCAGCCAAGATGAGCCTTGGGGTCGGGTGCGCAAATACCCACGAGCACGTGAACCGGATCGAAATCCTCGTGTCCAAACGCAATGGCAGGGTCAAGCGTGACGATACAGATCCCCGCTTCACTCACATTGCCATCTGCCTGAGCGTGGGGCATGGCGATGCCCTCTTCCAAGACCATATAGGGGCCGAATTTGTGAACCGATGAAATCATGGCGTCAACATAGCTCTGGTCGCATTTGCCAGCGTCTACGAGCAACTTACCGCATGCCTTGATCGCTTCCTCCCAGTCGGAGGCCTCGACGTGGCAGGCAACAAGCTCGGGCTTAAGAAGATCGGTCAGCATGCTCGTCCCCTACTCCTCGGGCAGGATATGAAAACCAAGCGCCTGAATGTCGCGGGCAAAGCCCTTGACCGTATCAAGCGAGTACTCAAGCAAATCTTTCCCGAAATTCTTGCGCTTGGCAAGAAGGGCATTGGGGACCGTAATGATCTGACAGCCAACGGACTCCGCCTGGAAGATATTGAGGACCTCGCGCGTAGACGCCCAGAGAACCTCGGCAGCAGGCTTAACGGCAGCCTTCTTTACGGACTCCGCCATGAGGGGCAGCGGATCGACGCCGGTATCGGCAATGCGACCGGCAAAGATGGACAGAATAGAGGGGGTCTCAGCAGAGACGGCATCGACAAACTCGTCGACCTGCTCGGGCGTGAAGATAGTGGTGACATTCACCTTGATGCCGTCGGCAGAAAGGCGCTTGACCAGCGCGGCAGTGGACTCACCCTTGGTGTTGAGCGCCGGGATCTTAACGTAGACGTTGTCTGCCCAGGTTGCGATCTCGCGAGCCTCGGCTTCCATACCCGCCTCGTCGTCGGCGAATACCTCAAAAGAGACCGACACATCAGTAATGTGCTCAAGAACCGTCTTGGCAAAAGCGCGGTAGTCGGTCACGCCGCCGGCCTTCATAAGGGAAGGATTGGTCGTGAAGCCCTGAACGTTGCCATTGTCATGCATGTCAAGCATGCCCTCGAGGTTAGCGCCGTCGGCAAACACCTTGATCGCCATGTTCGGTCCTTTCTCATCTAACACTATTGCTATCGAAAGCCTTCTTCTTTGTTTCAAAAGCTTTTCGGTTTTCTTTTATAAACCATTTCAAAAGCTATCGAAAGCTCAATTGTCAACTTTCCGTGAACGGTCGAATATCGGGCGTGAACGTACTTCTTTTGGGCGGCACCTTCAGAATGAGACTCTTTATAGCCCGTTTACGTGCGAACTATCTGCTACGCATGCATTTGTGACATGCCATTCCGTTCTTTTGATTCATTCGAATTTGCCTTGTTCTTTTCATATCGATACGTTATATTTCGATTACGAAAGGCGCATCTTTTACCTTTTGTTCAAAAGGAGCGGCATATGGCATCTACTTCAGACCTTTCACCGGCCGAGCGTCAGCGATTTATCATGAATTGGCTGGCCGAAAAGCCAAATATCTCGGTATCCGACATCGTTCGCCGTTTTTCGGTTTCGGAAGTCACCGCACGACACGACCTCATCTCGCTGGAATCCGAAGGCAAGCTGCGTCGCGTACGCGGCGGAGCGGTATCGCTTTCTCGCTCCAACGCAATCTCGTATCCCGAGGAGCGCATCAATGTCCAAGTCGAGGCCAAGGAAGCCATCGCCGCAACCGCAGCAACTCTTGTTGATGATGGCGATGTTCTGGTAATTGATATCGGCACCACAGGCTTTTACTTCGCTAAGGCCCTCATGGACAAGCGTGAGATCACCATTATCACCGGCGATCTTGCAATCGCGAACTACGCCAGCTTCAATCTCCCCAATGCTTCGGTAGTGCTGCTGGGCGGCTCCGTGCGCAAGGGCCACCTCTATCTCGCGGGCGCACTAACGCTCGACTGCATGAGCAAACTACATGCCGACAAGGCGTTTGTCAGTGCCGACGGATTCCACCCCGACCACGGTTTTACCGTCGAGCACGACTTCTCGGCCATGATCAAGCATATGTACCTTACCAACTCAAACCAGGGCTACATGATGGTTGACCAGGGAAAGTTCAACAAGACCAGTTTTTATCAGTCCGCGCAGATCGATGACCTCGACGGCATCATCGTTGATGGAGACGACGAGGGCATCATGACGGCGGCGATCGAGAGCAGTCGCAGTCATCCCAAGCTCTATATTGCAAAATAGCTCAAATGGCCGGGTCGCCCCCACTGCGGGCGACCCGGCCATTTATTAAATCAACCCAAAATGCTGCATCGCGGTGACGGTACCGTCGTGTGCGACATCGTCGGTCACGTAGTCGGCGACCGTCTTGACCTCGGGCATGGCGTTGCCCATGGCGACAGCCGTCTCGACGGCAGCGAGCATGCCCAGGTCGTTGCCCGAATCGCCAAAGCCAAAGGTGCGCGCATTTCCCTCGCGGCCCAGATATGCCAGCGCTCGCGCCACGCCCACGCCCTTGTCGATGCCCTTGGGGCTCAGCTCGCGATTCTGACCACCGGTGTTGCACAGCTCAAACTCGCGATCGATAAAGCCGTCGTCGTTGGCTACGCGAGCCAGGTTGCACGCGTTAATGCACACCTTGCCCACGCGCAAGCGGCCATCGACACGCATCTGATCAACGCCATGCACCACGCCGGCGCCTAGCAGAAATGACTGTTCGACACCAACTGGCTCAAGTGAATAGGTGGCACCGTTCGTCTCGAACAACGCCTCGCCGCCCGCCACAGTAATGCGACGCGCGAGCTCCTCAACAATGTCCTCGTCAAAGCAATCCTCGTGCACCACACGCCCCTCGACCTCAAGCGTGGCGCCCGCCATGGCAACGATACCCGCCGGGTCGAGCGCGCGCAGGCTATCGGCGATAAGCCACAGGGGGCGGCCCGTGCAGATAAATGCCTTGTGCCCCGCATCGCGCAGTGCACGGAACGCCTCAACCACCGTCTGCGAGGGACGAACCGCCGAAAAGTCCTTATCGGTCATATCGTCGGGATCGAAATACGTCAGCGTGCCGTCCACGTCAAAAAAGAGCACAGCGGAATCGGGGCACGCATCAATCATATGGGTTCCTTTCGAGGGCGATGGCAAACGAAGCATCCATCATATAATGGAGCGACGCAACCAGAGAGGTCACCCATGGAATTTTACGCAAGCTGCCCCGAGGGCTTTGAGTCCGCACTCGCCGATGAGCTTAAACGCCTCGGGCTTTCGCATGTTCGCCGGCTGAAGGGCCGCGCCACGTTTGAGGGCGAGCTTGAGCAAGGCCTTCGCGCGTGCCTGTGGTCGCGCCTGGCCAGCCGCGTGTTTGTGGTGCTCGGGCGCTTTGAGGCGCAGGATGCCGACGAGCTGTACGACGGCGTTTATGACATTGCCTGGGAAAACATCGTTCGCCCCGGTGCCACCATTGCCATCACCGCCCGCGGCGTGACCGAGCGGCTGCGCAACACGCGCTTCTCGGCCCTGCGCGCCAAGGACGCGCTGTGCGACCGCCTGGCCGAGGCCACGGGCCGTCGCGCCGATGTCGATGCCGCCGACCCCGATGTCCACCTGCTGCTCTCGCTGCGCCAGCGCCGCGCGAGCATAAGCCTGGACCTTTCGGGCGATCCGCTGTTCAAGCGCCTGCCGCCCGCAGCGACTCGCGCCGGCGAGGGCGCACACGTGTTGCGCCCCGACTACGCCGCCCTGGTGCTGGCGCAGGTCGGCTGGACCGCACTATGCGAGCGCGAGCTGACGGCCGACGATTACGAGAACGAAGCCCTTCCCACGCTGATCGATGCCTCGTGCGCCGGCGGCGGCCTGCTGCTGGAGGCCGTGAACATTCTGACCGACCGCGCCCCGGGCGTCGCACGCGAGCGCTGGGGCTTTGAGGGCTGGCAGCTGCACGATGCCGCCCTGTGGGAGCAGCTGCTTGCCGAGGCGCGCGGGCGCGAGGCGGCAGCGCGCGAGCGCCAGGCGCGCATCGTGGCCGTGGATGTTGACCCCGCCGCCCGCAAGACCGCTGAGCGCATGGTTAAATGTGCCGGCTACAAGCGCTTTGTCGATTTTTGCGCCGCCAAGTCCGCCACCGTACTGGACCACGCGGGCGCCGTCGCCGGTGCCGCCCTCGTCGCGGATACGACCGAGACACCGCTGTCGCTTATGCATGACGCCATGACGCTGGTCGGCGAGCTGCGTCGCGCGCCCGAGCTTACCGCCGCGCCGGTCGCCGCCCTCACCCGCGACGGCCTTATGGCCCGCGCGCTCCATGCCGAGCCCGCGCGCTCCATTGCCGTCATGCCCAACAACGAGGAGGCGACCGTCGAAGTCTGGCCTTCTCTCGACCACGCCGCCGCAGCGTTTGAGACTGCGACCAGCGCGGATGCCGAGGCCGAGGTTGCGAATGCCAACGACGTCAACGACAAAGCCACCGCTTCCGCCATGCCCGAGCCTGCCGCCATGCTCGACCTGGGCGACGGCAAGCCGCTGCCCGTGCTCATCCCCGAGTCGGAGCAGTTCGCCAACCGCCTGCGCAAGAACGCACGCCTGCGCCGCAAGTGGGCCAAGCGCGAGGGCGTGAGCTGCTACCGCGTCTACGATGCCGACCTGCCCGACTACTCCGCCGCCATCGATCTGTACGAGGGTTGCCCGCAGACGCCGGGCCGCTGGCTCGTCATCGCCGAATACGCCGCGCCTAAGACCATCGACCCCGCACTGGCCCAGGCCCGCATGCTCGATATCTTGGCCATCGCGCCGCGCATCCTGGATGTTCCGGCCGAACACGTGCACGCCAAGGCCCGCATGCGTTCGCGTGGCGGCTCGCAGTACGGCAAGCAGGGCGCCGGCAAGGGCGGATCGGGCGAACGCGCCAACATCGCGCGCCGTCGCCTGCCGCTCATCGAAGAGGGCGGCCTCACCTTTGCCGTCAACTTTGACGACTATCTGGATGTGGGCATCTTCCTGGACCACCGCGTCACCCGCAACCTGGTGCGCGAGCACGCCAAGCAGGCGCGCCGCTTCCTCAACCTGTTTGCCTACACCGGCACTGCCACCTGCTACGCGGCCGATGGCGGCGTCGAGGAGACCGTGACGGTCGACCTCTCCAACACCTACCTGGACTGGGCCGAGCGCAACATGCGCCAGAACGGCTTTGTGGGGCCTCAGCATCATTTTGTGCGCGACGACGTGCTCGCCTGGATTCGCGACCAGCGCCAGACGCGCAACCGCTGGGACTTGATCTTTGTCGACCCGCCCACGTTCTCGAACTCGTCCAAGATGGGCCGCCGCACCTGGGATGTCCAGCGCGACCATGTTGAGCTGTTGGCCGGCGTATCGCGCCTGCTCGCGCAGGGCGGCCACGCCATCTTTAGCTGCAACCTGCGAGGCTTCCGCCCCGAAACGCGCAAGCTCGCACGCGCGGGCGTGGTGCTGGAGGACATTACGGCGCAGACCATCCCCGAGGACTTCGCACGCAACCAGAAGGTGCACCACTGCTACATCGTGCGCCGCCTGCCCATCGAGGACGCCATGGCCGAGGTCGGCTTTAGCGCCGAGGAAATTGCCGAGCGCGTTGAGGAACTGCGCAACCCCGAGGCCCGCAAGCCCCGTGCGGCAGTACCCGCGCACGCGCAGGCCGGCAACGACAAGTCCAACTTTGCCGCCAAACCCTCCCCTGCCGGCAAGCCCAAAAAGAAGAAGTTCTACGCGAGCAAGCCCAAGGGCAAGTAACAAAAATGCGGTGGGATACGGACTGTTTTGCTTGGAATTAGGCAAATTTAGACCGTATTTCACCGCAACTCATATTGGGATGGTGGTTGGCGATCTAGCCTTGGGTGACCAGGCGATAGCCAATACCCACGTGCGTTTGGATATAGTGCGGGTGCGCGGGATCGGACTCGATCTTCTTACGCAACGTGCCCATAAAGACACGCAGGCTCGCCAGGTCACTCTTAGTTGCCGTGCCCCAAATCTCGTGCAGGATAAACTGGTGCGTCAGCACCTTGTCGGCGTTGTGTGCCAGCAGGCACAAGAGC
>CAUCTV010000035.1 GCA_958445895.1 uncultured Collinsella sp. | reverse complement strand
GGCCGAACAGCGCGGCTTGGAATGCATTGATTGCCATGCTTTCCCCTTTCTTTATTCCTCAGCCCCTTTCACCAAGGGCTGTAGATACCAAAATGCGGCTGGCGCCTAACTAGAAGCCAAACTGACCGCGGAACTTGGGCCACTCACCGATGGACTTCTCCTTGATAAGGGCGAACTCGACCGTGTAGCCGGCGTTGGTGAGATCCTCGAGCGCCTGGGCCTCTTCCTGCGTGATCGACTGGTTGTTGCCGAGCTTGGTGGTGCCGGGACGATCGTTGCAGGGACCGACGATGATGCGGTCCATGCCGGGCTTAAAGCCAAAATCGACGAGAAGTTCCTTCATGTCGAGCGGGTTCTTGGTGATCAGGAAGTACTTGGTGTTGGACTTGAGAACCTTCTCGGAGACCTCCTTGAAGTGCTCCTTGGTCCACACGAACGTCTTCTTGCCCGAGGCACTCTTGTAGGCCTCCTTGAGCACGGGGTTGGACGCTGCAGCGTCGTTGACGGCGATAAGACCGTCGCAGGGATACTCGAGGGCCCAACGGGTAACGGTCTGTCCATGGATCATACGGTCGTCAATACGGATGAACGAAATCATGCGTTCTCCCTTTCCTTATCACCGGGGGTCTTTCCTCTTAGCCCCCGCTCCATCACAAAAATTGGGGCGGATGCCCTGCCTAGATGTCGTCGTCCTCGTCGTCGGCGTCATCGGTCGGGACAACGAGCTCGGACATACCGTTCTTGCCCTCCTGCAGCATCATCTGCTTGAGGGAATCCAGGTCCATGGTGGCAAGCCCCATCATGGCGGTCATAGCCATGGGCAGATTCATACCGCCGAAGGCAATGGTGTGGGCGAGCAGGTCCTTCTCGGCCAGCGTGTTCATAGCATTGGTGAGCGGCGATCCGCCCAGGATGTCACCGAGCAGGACAACCTCGTCATCGGCGGTAACAGGAGCGAGCATCGCCTTGACGTTCTCGACATACTCGTCAGCGCCCATGCCGTCCACGAGACTCGTCGACAAGATGTTCGGGGCGTCATTGCCGAGCATCTTGAGGACACTGTGCAGTCCGGGAGCGAGCGTTCCGTGACTGACCATTACCAGATACCGCATGCGGTCTCCTCTCGACCTGCCGTGTATCGCACGGCTTTGCTTTTTGCCGAGATTATTGTTGCGCTGGGGCATGTTCGGTACAAGAAAATAGTCGCGAACGGCAACTATTCATCGGTTAACGGTAGCAACTATTTTTGTGCCTAAATTATTTTTTCTTCCAATTATTTTTAAAATAGCAGGTAGATTGCCTGGTAAATGTTTTATGTTCCTTATGTACCATACATATCAACAAGAATCGGGCCTGATATCACCGGTTTGTCCCGCAGTGTCAGACCATGTCACGTATGCTCACGACATGGAGGTACCCCATGGACATGATCTCGTTTCTCGCCTCCGAACCCTTCGATCGCAGCGGTGATACGCCGCTCTATGTCCAACTTAAACATCGAATCGCTCTGCTTATCGCCAGCCAGGCGTTCGACACCAAGACGCCGCTGCCACGCGAGCTCGAAATCTGTGAGCGGCTGGAGTTATCGCGCGCGACCGTGCGCCGTTGCTTCCAAGATCTCGTCATCGAGGGGCGCGTGGTGCGCAAACGCGGCCAGGGCACGTTCATCAAGCCCCAAACTTCAGCACCCGGCATCGACCTGGCCCTGAATTTCAGCGCGCGGATGCGCGAAGCGGGACGGGTTCCGAGCTCGCAGATTCTCGCCTTTTCAAGCATACCGGCCGTCCGCGGCATCGCCTCTGGGCTCAAAGTGCCCGAAGGGACACCCGTCTGGGAGATTCGCCGCCTGCGTCTCGCCAACGACAAACCCATGGAGCTCAACTACGTCTATATCCCCGTGTCACTTTGCCCCGAGCTCACGCGTAAAGACGTGGATGGCTCGCTCTACGCCTATATCGCGGAAAAGACCGGCATCCTGCCCGCAAGCGTCGATGCCGTCTACGAGACGGTCAACCTCGACAAGCATGAGGCGCGCCTTTTGGGACAGAACACCGGCAAGGCGGCGATGCGCATCGTGCGTTCGACCTACGACAAGACAGGAACCCCGTTCGAGGTAGGCGTGCTCATCAGCTGCGACGGTCAGGCAAAGTTGCACGTGCACATCGCCGCCGACAAAACAACCTTCACCGCCACAGCCCAATAAATCCAAAACGTGGGCTCCGCCGTTCGAACGAACGGCGGAGCCCACACTCACTTTTTATTCAGCCCTAGTCATCGCTCAAAGCCCCTTCGGCAGCACACGGTGCTACCGAGTCACCGCAGGCCGGGGCGGGAGGCGGTCCTTTCTCTCGGAAAACTTCGCGAAGCCCAGTTTCCGAGAGAAAGTGTCCGCCTCCCGCCCCGGCCGGACAGCTCAACCTACACCGTGTGCTGCGGCAGGTCCTGCAGGGCGATGACGTCTATGCCCATGTCGTTGGCGCTGCCGTGACCCTGCTGGTCCTCGCGCACGGCCTCGATGGCACTCACGTAGGTGTTGGCGGCAGACATCGCCGTCACGCAGGTCACACCGCGACGCACGGCCTCGGTACGTAGCAGGTAGCCATCGCCACGCGAGCCCGGGCCGTACGGCGTGTTGATGATTACCGCAATCTTGCCATCGGCGATGAGGTCGCCGATGTTGGGGCACTCGCCGTCGTGCGGGCCGCTGATCTTTTCCACGATCTCGCACGTCACGTTGCCTCCACGCAGCACGCGCGCCGTACCCTCGGTAGAGCAGATGTCAAAGCCCAGGTAGCGCAGGATGCGGGCGACCGAAAGGATATGGCGCTTGTCGCGGTCGCACACGCTGATGAATACCTTGCCGGCGCTCGGGTCGGGCAGCTTGTAGTCGATCGCCAGCTGCGTCTTGGCGTATGCCTCGGGATAGCTCTTGGCGATGCCCATGACCTCGCCCGTCGACTTCATCTCGGGCCCCAGGATGACGTCGGCGCCCGGGAAACGACCCCAGGGCATAACGGCTTCCTTCATGCAGAACCAGTCCAGCTGACGTTCGTCGCTCGGCAGGCCCAAGCTCGCGATGGAATCGCCTGCCATGATGCGCGCCGCGCACTTGGCCAGCGGCACACCGGTGGCCTTGGAGATAAACGGCACGGTACGGCTGGCGCGCGGGTTGGCCTCGATCACGTAGACGGTCTCGCCCTTGATAGCATATTGCACGTTGACCAGACCGCGGACTCCCAGCGCCATCGCGATGCGGCGCGTGGTCTCGCGGAGCTTCGTCTGCAGGCTCTCGCTAAAGCTGAACGGCGGGATGCAGGTCGCGGAGTCGCCGGAGTGAATACCGGCCTCCTCGATATGCTCCAGGATGCCGCCGATGTAGACCTCCTCGCCATCGCACAGGGCGTCGACATCGGACTCGATTGCGCCCTCCAGGAAGCGGTCCAGATACACCGGGTAGTCGGGGCTGATGCGCGCAGCCTCTGCCATGTAATCGCGCAGATGCTCGGCATCGTAGGCGATCATCATGCCGCGGCCGCCCAGCACGTAGCTCGGACGCACCAACAGCGGGTAACCGATGTGCGCGGCCACGGCCTCGGCCTCCTCAAACGAGGTGGCCTGGCCTGCCGGCGGGTACATGATGCCCAGCTTGTCGAGCAGAGCGGCGAAGCGCTCGCGGTCCTCGGCGAAGTCGATGGCATCGGGCTTGGTGCCCATAATGTTGACGCCGCTCTCCTCGAGCATGCGCGCCAGCTTAAGCGGGGTCTGGCCGCCGAGCGTCACCACGACGCCGTCGGGGCGCTCAACATCGATAACGTCCATGACGTCCTCGTAGGTGAGCGGCTCAAAGTACAGACGGTCGGACGTGTCATAGTCGGTCGAGACGGTCTCGGGATTGCAGTTAACCATGATGGTCTCGAAGCCGCGGGCCGCCAGCGCGTAGCTCGCGTGCACGCAGCAGTAATCGAACTCGATACCCTGGCCAATGCGGTTGGGGCCGGCGCCCAGGATCATCGCCTTGGGCTTGTCCGCCAGCGTGGTCTCGTCGGGAGCCACGCACTTCTTGGCATCCGGGCTCGTGCGGTAGATGTTCTCGTACGTCTTGTAGTGGTACTCCGTGGCGCTCGAGAACTCCGCAGCGCAGGTATCGACCGTCTTCATGCTGGGAACCACGCCCAGACCCTTGCGATAGGCGCGCACAAAGCGCTCGTCGGAGCCGGTCAGCACGGCGATCTCGGCATCGCTTGTGCCGTACTGCTTGAGCAGGCGCATCGCGTCGGCGTCGATGTCCTCCACACGCAGGCCGCGGATGCTTTCCTGGACCTGCACCATGTCGTTGATGCGGTTGAGGTACCACGGATCGATGCCGCAGATGGCATGGATGCGGGCGATGTCCCAGCCACGGCGCAGGGCCTCGACCACAAAGAAGATGCGGTGCTCGGTCGGGGTTGCCACGGCCTGAGCGAGCTCATCGTCGCTCAGCTTGTCGGCACCCTCCTTGCCACCGGCACAAATGCCCTGATGCCCGTCCTCCAGTGAGCGCATGGCCTTGCCGAAGGCCTCCTCAAAGGTGCGACCGATCGCCATAATCTCGCCCACGGCCTTCATGCGCGTGGTGAGCGTGGGATCGGTGCCCTTGAACTTCTCGAAGGCAAAGCGCGGCACCTTGACCACGCAGTAGTCGATCGTGGGCTCAAAGCAGGCGGGCGTTGCCTTGGTGATGTCGTTGACGATCTCGTCGAGCGTGTAGCCCACGGCCAGGCGAGCGGCGGCCTTGGCGATGGGGAAGCCCGTGGCCTTGGAGGCCAGTGCGGACGAACGGCTCACGCGCGGGTTCATCTCGATGACGATCAGGCGGCCGGTCTGGGGGTTCACGGCAAACTGCACGTTGGAGCCGCCGGTCTCGACGCCGATCTTCTCCAGAATGGCGAGCGAGGCCACGCGCATGCGCTGATACTCGAGGTCGGAGAGCGTCTGCGCCGGCGCCACGGTGATGGAGTCGCCAGTATGCACGCCCATGGGGTCGAGATTCTCGATGGAGCACACGATGATGCCGTTGCCGGCGTGGTCACGCATGACCTCCATCTCGTACTCTTTCCAGCCCTCGATGGACTCCTCGACCAGCACCTCGTGGGCGGGCGAGAGCTCAAGGCCCTGGCTCACGATGGAGACGAGCTCCTCGTGAGTATGTGCGATGCCGCCACCGGCGCCGCCGAGGGTAAAGCTCGGGCGCAGTACGCAGGGATATCCCACGCGCTCGGCGATGGCCTCGGCGTCGGCCACGCTGTAGGCATAGCCCGAGCGCGCGACCTCCAGGCCGATCTCGGCCATGGCCTCGTTAAAGAGTTTGCGGTCCTCGCCGCGCTCGATAGCGGCCAGGTCGCAGCCGATCATCTCGACGCCGTACTTGTCGAGCGTGCCGTCCTTTGCCAGCTCGACGGCGGCGTTCAGACCGGTCTGGCCGCCCAGCGTGGGCAGCAGCGCGTCCGGGCGCTCTTTCTTGATCACGCGCTCGATAAACTCGGCGGTGATAGGCTCGACATAGGTGCGGTCGGCCAAGCCCGGGTCGGTCATGATGGTCGCCGGATTGGAGTTGACCAGGATGACCTCAAAGCCATCCTCCTTGAGCACCTTGCAGGCCTGGGCGCCGGAGTAGTCGAACTCGCAGGCCTGGCCAATAACGATGGGGCCCGAACCAATAACGAGGATACGCTTGATGTCAGTACGTTTCGGCATGTTAGTTCTCCTCGGTCGCAGCGTTCTCGGACTCGGCGAAATTCCAGCCGGCGAGGCGGTCCTTCGCGGTGTCGATGTCCAGGTAGTTCTCCTCGCCATCCATGAGTCGCGTAAAGGCGGTAAAGAGATAGTGGGCATCGGTGGGGCCAGGCGAAGCCTCGGGGTGGTACTGGACCGAGAAACACGGGGCGTCGAGCAGCTGGATGCCCTCGGCGGTGCCGTCGTTGAGGTTCACATGTGTCAGGCGAATGCGACCAAAGCGCTCGTTCATCACGACCGGCGCGATGCCGCGACGCACCCAGGTGCGCAGGTCACCGTCGGCCGCATGCTCGGTTTCGCCGCCGGAAAGCTCCGGAATCAGTTTGCCCAGACTGGGGAACAGCAGGCCAAAGCCGTGGTTTTGCGCGGTGATCTCCACGCGACGACTCACCAGGTTCATAACCGGCTGGTTACCGCCACGGTGACCGAATTTAAGCTTTTCCATTTGGGCGCCACACGCCAAGCTGATCATCTGGTGACCAAGGCAAATGCCAAAGACCGGCACCTTGCCGATCAGCTGCTGCACCTGCTCGTAGGTCTCCACCACGGCATCGGGGTCGCCGGGGCCGTTGGACAAAAAGACGCCGTCAGGATTCATGTCGAGCACCTGCTGGGCGGGCGTATCCCACGGCACGACAGTAAGGTCGCAGCCGGCACGGACGAGGCCCTCCAGGATGCCGCGCTTGACGCCGCAGTCGTAGGCGACCACGTTGTGGCGGGCAGGAGCGGCAGGGGCAAGCGCAAAGTCATGCGTAGCGGGCAGGTCGGCAGCTGCAAACTCGTGAGGTGCGGGACAGCTCACGGTCTTGACCAGATTCTCGCCCACCAGCGTCGGCGCTGCGGCCAGACGCTCGGCAAGCTCGTCGACGTCAAAGATCTCGGTCGAGATAATGCCCATTTTGGAGCCGTTGTCGCGCAGGTGGCGCACCAGGGCACGGGTGTCGACGCCCTCGATAGCGACGATGCCGTGGGCACGCAGGTACTCCGGCACGCTGACGGCCGAGCGCCAGTTGGAAGGCGTGACGCACATGTCGCGAACGATCATGCCACGCATGGCCGGAGCGCTCGCAGGGCGCACGGCGCCGCCGGGGAAGGCCGACTGGGCATCGGTCTCGTCGATACCGTAGTTGCCGATCTGCGGATAGGTCATGGTTACGATTTGGCCGGCATAGCTCGGGTCGGTCATGACCTCAAAGTAGCCCTCGAGCGAGGTGTTGAAGCAGACTTCGCCGGTCGCGGTGCCCTCGGCGCCGCATGCGCGTCCATAAAAAATGGTCCCATCCTCAAGATACAGGGTGCAGGGACCGCAAGCGCCCTTGCTGGTTTTGGCCAGCATACGCTGGCACAGCTCGCTGGGCGCGATGGTGCGGGCGGCAGCGCCCGCAATATGGTTGTTCGCCATAGTTCTCCTTCCCGGTCTCACAGGACCGGCTTAAAGGTGTGCAGTTAGGCCTCGCGGTATTGTAACCGCAAGCATGCCTCATGGCGTTAATTTCATCGAAATGTTTACGAAATGATAATTATGACTTTCTATGCATAATGATTTTTTAATCCCCGTCCCGGAAAAATCATCCCGCGGGGCTTGTGGCTCACGCGGGATGATGGCGTCTTATTTTATCTTGTCCTGCTCCAGCAGTTCGGACGGTGTGCGATCGGGCTTGCCGCCGCGGAAAATCTCGCGGCCATGCAGACGATGTTCCAGGTCACGTTCGGCCTTTTCCTCGTCAATCTTGGTCTGGCTCACCACCGGGTCCTCAATCAACGACGACACCGAGTTCACCTGCTTCTGAATGCGCTCGGCGATGGTGTCATCCATACTCACGATGCGCATCTTCCAGTCGATACTCGTAGCGTTGGATGAGCTCTTGGTCCACACGAACGTCAGGATGGCGCTCTGGTGGCCCTGGGCGGGAAACATGCCAAAGAAGGAATCGTGCTGAATGTTGCTATCCTCGTCGATATAGGCGTGAACGTTATACACCACGCGGTCGATCTTATCGTTGAGCAACGCGTTGGTCGCAAGCGCCGCGGCCTGAATCTGCCCGTTGGACAGCAGCTCGAGCTCGTTGGCAGACGATGTGTCCAACACCGTCACCTCGACCGTGCCCGTACGCTCATCGGCTTCATCGACGGTAAAGTCGAGCGGGAACTGCGTAAAGCCGTTGCCCCACTCAAGGCCGCCCTTCAGCGCCGTCGAAACGGTATCGACCGAAACGCTCTCGGACAGGTTGGCGGTGTTCAGGCGACGCATCACGCCGTAGCCAATCTGCATGCCCACGATCAGCACCAAAATACCAATGACCACGGCCATCGCGGTCTTCGTAATGGTATGACTCACCTGCGAACCCGAAGGATCATCCTCGGACAGCGGGTCGATATGTTTTGCCTGGCTCGCGCGGTCCTCGCTGCGCAGCTGCGCTAGCGCCGCTTTGTCACCGCGCTTGGCCGCAGCCTCCTTCTCACGCATGCGCTCGGTTCGCTTTTTGGCAAGCGTGGGATCCAAGACACCGGATGCATCGATTTCGGAGAATAACTCCGTCACTTCTTCCGGAGTCAAAGGGTTCTTGTCAGCCATAAACTTCCTGTCATATCAATCAGTCGAGCTCGTGCGCACGCGCACCTTCGAACTGCATTCGATAGTAACGGGCATAGGTGCCGCCACGGGCGAGAAGCTGTTCATGCGTGCCACGTTCCACAACGCGACCATGCTCAACGGTCGCAATCTCATCGGCGTGTTTAATGGTCGAGAGACGGTGGGCGATGATGATTGTGGTACGGCCGCGTGCCAGCTCTTCGAGCGACTCCTGGACCGCCTCCTCGCTCTCGTTATCCAAAGCACTCGTCGCCTCGTCCAAGATCAAGATTTTGGGATTCTTGAGAAACACACGCGCGATGGCAACGCGCTGTTTCTGTCCGCCCGAAAGACGGCTGCCGCGCTCGCCCACGACCGTGTCATAGCCCTGTGGAAGCGACTCGATAAAGGCATCGATGTTGGCGCGACGGGCGGCCTCGGCGATCTCTCCTGCCGTAGCGCCCGGCTTGCCGTAGGCGATGTTCTCGCCAATCGTGCCGTCAAACAGATAGACATCCTGCTGCACCAGGCCGATGGCGCGACGCAGGCTCTGCTGCGTCACATCGCGCACGTCCTGGCCGTCGATGCTAATGGATCCGGCGGCCACGTCATAAAAGCGCGGCAGCAGCGAACAGGTCGTGGACTTGCCACCGCCCGAAGGGCCAACCAAAGCGATGGTCTGCCCGGGCTTGATGGACAGGTCCATATGGTCGATAACGGGACGCTCGTCGGCATCGCCCTCGCCCAGCTCAACATCCTCGTAGTTAAAGCACACGTCGTGATACTCCACGGCGCCGGCAGTCACCTGCAGATCCGTAGCGCCCGGCTTGTCCTGGATATCCGGCGCGGTCGAGAGCACCTCGTCCATACGCTTAAAGCCGGCGATAGCCTTCTGATACGTTTCGGCAGAATTGACGAGTGTCTCGAGCGGCGTGCAGAACAGCGAAATATAAAGTGCAAAGGTCGCCATATCGACCGCCTGCAGCTGCCCCTGGGCGACCAGCCAGCCGCCCAGCAGCACCACGATCACATAGAGCACACCCGAAAGCAGGCCATACGTCGCGGTATAGACGCCCATGGCGTGATACATGTTCTCCTTGGACGAAAGATAGCGATTGTTTGAGGCGCGGAACTTGAAGCGTTCGGTCTCCTCATTGGCAAAGCTCTTGACCACGCGCATGCCCGCCAGCGAATCCTGCAGCTGCGCATTGATGCCGCTGATCTTTTTGCGGTTGTCGCTAAAGACCTCGCGCATGCGCATGTTCTGCCAAAACATGATGGCCGAAAACGCCGCCGTCACCACGGCCATGGCGAGCGCCAGCACCGGGGCGATGGTAAAGAGGATCACAAACGAGCCGATAATCTCGATGCCGCAGATGATGATCCACTCGGGCACGTGATGCGCCGCCTCGCAGATATCGAACAGGTCGTTGACCACGCGGCTCATCATGTCGCCCGAGCTGTTGCGGTCGAAGTACGCAAAGCTGAAGCGCTCATACTGGTCGAACAGGTCCTCGCGCATCTTGGACTCCATGCGCGCGCCCATCACGTGACCCCAATAGCTCACAAAGTAGCGGCAGGCGCAGCGGACGGCATACATCAACACCAAGCCCACCGCGATCATGCCGAGCGCCTGCATAATGGCAGCCTGACCCTGAGTAAATAGCCCACCGGTCAAATTGCGCAGGATAATGGGGAACGCCAGGTCAATGGCGGCAAGCACCAGAGCGCAAACAGTATCAGCAACAAAAAGCCCCATCTGGGGCTTGTAGTACGAAAGAAACCTTTTAAACATGCAATCCTCGAAGAGAAATAAATAGCGTGAGAAATCCGGTTGAACCGGTCAGGCTGAAAACAAAGCGTCCCAACAAGCATAACGCCGATGTTCTGGCAGCGTCAGCGAAAACGTCCCTAAGCGAGCAAGGTGCCTTGAAAGAGGAGCGACGCGTACTTCGGTACGCGAGCGACGATTGAAAGGCAGATTGCCGCTTAGGGGCGTTTGCAGCGTCGACTCGTTACGCGGTTTGGTAAAACCGCGTAACCTAGAGCTCGGCCCCACCCAAGCGGTGCGCGATGCTGTCACAGGCAAGCGCGCCCACGACGGTCTTGGCGTCTTCGATCTTGCCGTCGAGTACGGCGTCGATCAGCTCGTGCAGCGGCACCAGGTCCACGTTGACAAACTCGTCATCATCGGGGTTGGGCGCATCAAACTCGAGCTTGGTAGCCAAGTAGATGTGGATAATCTCATCGCAAAAACCGCAGGACGTGACAATCGACGTCAAAAAGCGAATACGACCAGCCCTAAAGCCCGTCTCCTCATGCAGCTCGCGTTTGGCGCAATCGAGCGGGTCCTCGCCTGGATCGAGCTTGCCGGCAGGAATCTCGACCGTCACGCGGTCGATGGCGGTGCGGTACTGACGCACCAGTACGATCTTGCCGCTCTCGGTCAGTGCCACAACGGCCGCCGCACCCGGATGGCGAACGATATCGCGGGCGCTGCGGTGACCGTTGGGCAGCTCAACCTCAAGACGGTGGACGTCGAGGATCTTGCCCTTCCAGGCACACTCCTCCGAAAGAATCTTCTCGTGCAGCTCGGCATCGTGCGGGTCGTCGTCGCCCAGCACCAGCGCCGGCTCGTCAGCGACCTCGCCACCAGGCTCGCCCTCGGCGTGCCCATACATGCGGCTGTCCTCTTCGACGATCTGCGCGTCCACGAGCTCTTCGTTCTTCTCGTCCATCCGTCTCATTCCTCTCGGATTTTAGGCATCCCAGGCGTCGCGGCCGCGCAGCGCGCGCAGGCCGATGTCGTGACGCAGGGTCTTGCCCTCAAAATCAATCTTCTCGCAGGCCTCGTAGGCAAGGTTGCGAGCGTTCTCGAACGTGTCGCCCAGAGCGGTCACGGCAAGCACGCGGCCACCATTGGTCACGAGCTGGCCGTCCACCACGGCAGTGCCCGCGTGGTACACGGTCACGTTCTCCATGGCCTCGGCATCCTCAATACCGGTGATGACCTTGCCTTTCTCGTAGCTGCCGGGGTAGCCCGCGCTCGTCAGGACAACGGCCACGGCCCACTCGTCACGCCAGTCGAGCTCAATCTGATCGAGCTTGCAGTTGGCGCAGGCGAGCATGACCTCGACCAGGTCGTTCTTAAGGCGCGGCAGCACGACCTGAGTCTCGGGATCACCAAAGCGGGCGTTGAACTCCAGTACCTTGGGGCCGGCGGGGGTGAGCATAAAGCCGCCGTACAGGCAGCCGCGGTAGTCGATGCCCTCGGCAGCAAGCTCGGCAACGGTCTGCTCCATGACCTTCACCATCGTGGCGTGCTCCTCGTCGGTCACGATGGGCACCGGGCTGTAGACGCCCATGCCGCCGGTGTTGGGGCCCTTGTCGCCCTCGAGCGCGCGCTTGTGGTCCTGCGAGGTAGCCATGGGGCGCACGGTCTTGCCGTCGGTAAAGGCCAGCAGCGAGCACTCGGGACCAACGAGCATCTCCTCGATAACCACGGTGTTGCCGGCATCGCCAAAGGTGCCGCCAAAGCACTCGCGCACGGCCTCCTCGGCCTGCTCAAGTTCGGTCGCCACGATAACGCCCTTGCCCGCGGCAAGGCCGTCGGCCTTGACGACCAGCGGGGCGCCCTGCTCGCGCACGTAGGCGAGAGCCGAAGCCTCGTCGGTAAACGAGCCGTAGGCTGCCGTCGGAATGCCCGCACGCTCCATGAGCTGCTTGGAGAACAGCTTGGAGCCCTCCATCTGGGCGCCCTCGGCACCCGGGCCAAAGCAGGGAATACCCGCCGCGCGCACGGCGTCGGCCACGCCCGCCACGAGCGGAGCCTCGGGGCCAATTACCACGAGTCCGCATCCGTGGCTCTGCGCAAACGCCGCCACGGCCGCAGGATCGCAGTCGTCGAGAACAACGTTCTCGCCGCAGCTCGCGGTGCCGCCGTTGCCCGGCGCGATGTAGAGCTTGCCGGCGCGCGGTGATGCTGCGAGCTTGGCTGCCAAAGCATGCTCACGGCCGCCGCTGCCCAACAACAGGATGTCGATGGTTTGAGTGTCCGCCTTCAAGG
>CAUCTV010000034.1 GCA_958445895.1 uncultured Collinsella sp. | reverse complement strand
CTCGATCGCCGACCGCGTGCTGCCTAACCCTGAGATCGCCATGTGGGCGCCCGCGCCCGAGCCCGGCAGCCACGCGAGCTCCTACGCCGACGCCACCGGGGCGGGGGCAAACTACGTCTACCTGGTGGACGCGGCGGACGACAGAGGCAATGTCCGAGAGCTCCAGCTCATCTTCTTCGGGCGGGAGTCGGACGGCGAGGGCTGGCTCGAGATCGAGGCGCGCGGCGGCTCGGGCGTGCGCTACCGCGCGTGCGACGCGGCCGAGACACCCGTGGCTGCGCGCAGGGCTCTGGACCGCTGAGCGCGGCGTTAGTACAATTCCGACGAGAGTTTCAGGAGGTCGAACATGGCGAGGATACTGGCAGTGGATGATGAACGGGCGATCCTCGACGCGCTTGCGCGCGTCCTCGGCCGCGACGGCCATGAGGTCGTCAAGGCGGAGGACCCGACGGCGGTCCCGGGGATGGACCTCTCGCGCTTCGACCTCGTGCTCTGCGACGTCATGATGCCGGGGCTCGACGGCTTCGAGCTCGTGCGGCAGATCCGCCCGGACTTCGACGGCCCCATCGTCTTCCTGACCGCTCGCGTGGCCGAGGAGGATGCCGTGGCCGCCTACGGCCTGGGCGCCGACGACTACGTCCGCAAGCCCTTCGGGGCCGCGGAGCTGCGCGCCAAGGTCGCGGCCCATCTACGCCGTGAGCGCCGGCCGCGCTCGCACGCCCTCTCCTTCGGGGAGGTGCGGATCGACCTCAGGGCGCGCGGCCTCGCCGTGGGCGGCGAGGCCGTGCCGCTCACGCCCACCGAGTACGCCATCTGCGAGTACCTCGCCCGCCACCCCGGGCAGGTCATGAGCCGCGCGCAGATACGCGAGGCGGTGCTCGGCTGGGAGAGCGACGCCGACGACGCGGCCATATCCATGCAGGTCAGTCGCGCCCGGAGGAAACTCTCCGAGGCCGGCGCCGATCCGATCGCGACCGTCTGGGGGATGGGGTACAAGTGGCAGCTCTGAGGATCGGGGCGCGAGGTCGCGGGGGCATGCCGCTCTCCTTCGTCATCGCGCGCTACTTCGTCTACGCGTTCGCGGCAGTCGCCACGGCGTGGCTCGCCTCGTTCATGATGCTCTCTGTGGCGATCAACGCGGGCTTCGTCTACGAGGCAAGCTGGGGGCCGGCCAATGCGCGCGAGGTCGCGGAGGGCCTGGCACGCGACGGCGTCTGCGGGCAGCAGGACGTGCCGACGGCGTACCGCTACCTCATCCTGAACAAGGACGGAAACGTGCTGATGACAGACCTCGAGAGCACGCGGCTCGAGGACGCGAAGGAAATGGCTCGTACGGCACTCGCCGCGGATCCGGGCACAGTGGAGATCGAGGGCGGGGGTTCGGGCGTTACCTACGCCGCGTTCCCGCTCAAAGGTGGCGGGGCCTGCGCGCTCGTCAGCGAGTATCTGCCGCAGTGGGTCTCGCGCGACCTCGCCGGCCTGCTTCCCAACCCGCAGAACCTCATGCTCGTCGGCGCCACGGCGGGAAGCGCACTTGCGCTTGCGCTCGTCGCGCGCCGCGCGAGCCGCGTGATCTCGCGCAAGATGGCGCCGCTCGCGGAGGCGGCGGGGCGCGTCGGCGCGGGGGAGCTCGACTTCGCGGTCGGCAGCACCAACGTGCGCGAGGTGAACGACGTCCTCGCCGCGATGGACGCCATGCGGGCCTCCCTCGCCGAGTCGCTCGAGGCCCGCTGGGCCGCGGAGCGGGGGCAGCGCGAGCAGATGACGTCGCTCGCCCACGACCTCAAGACGCCGCTCACCGTGCTGCGCGCCAACGCCGACTTCGTAGCGGAGGAGCTGGAAGACGAGAAAGACGCCGACCTCGCGGCCGCCGCGCGCGACATAGCCGGCAGTGTCGAAAGGCTCGACGGCTACGTGCGCCTGCTCATCGAGGCCTCGCGCGGGTCCGGCGGGGCGGAGAGGGCCCCCATGCGGCCGGCCGAGCTTTGCGAGCAGGTCCTCGCCGAGGCCGCCCAGATCGCCCGGGCGCGAGGCGTGACGCTCGACGCGGCCACGGGCCCCGCTGTCGCGGGCGCGCCCGAGGCCGCGCTCGACCGAACCGCCCTGGCGCGAGCCGCCGCGAACCTCGTGGCCAACGCCGCCGAGCACGCACGCTCGCGCGTGGCTGTCTCCTGCGACGTCGCGGGCGGGCACCTCGTCATCGAGGTTGCCGACGACGGACCGGGCTTTTCTCCCGCCGCCCTCGAACGCGGCTGCGAGCGCCTCTTCACAGACGACTCCTCCCGCTCCTCGCGTGACGAAGGCCGCCACTACGGGCTCGGCCTCCACGTCGCCTCCGAGGCCGCGAGCGCCCACGGGGGATCCGTCTCGCTCGCCAACGGCCCCTCGGGCGGTGCGGTGGCCACCATCGCGGTCCCCCTGTGCGGGATCTGACGACTTCCTCGTTGTCTACCTCGACTGCGATATGTCGCTCGCCGAGGCCGCGACGAGATGGTGTTGCGTCTGCTCCGCTTGGTGCTTCTAGCTCAAATTTGATCTGATGTAAGGCCCGTGCAATCCTGCATGGGCCGTTCTTTTGGCAATTGCTCGACCGATTCGTGGCTTGAAACACAAATTATCGAGTTAAGGAGACATGGGGTCACACAGCGGCTCTCAGAGCGCCCGCCGCACTCCCCCGCCATTACCCTGCGGCGTCCTCGTATAGAGCCCATCCTGCTTGGCGTTTCGTTGCAACAGCCCAATTGTCCACCGATCAAGTGAACTACTGGAATAAATACAGCGACACGCTTGTCCGTTATAGTCGCTATATCTGTGTTAATCGCCGCGATAAATACAGCCTGTACTCGGCTGCATACCAGCTACGCGTATGTAGATTCATATCGCGTTAATAAATCGGCTCAAGCGCGTGCAAAGCGCGCAAGTAGCCTCAAAAAGCGATTATCGCGTAGGTAGATTTTTGGCACCCTGATGCTTAATCAAAATTAAGCAATTGCTTAAAACAAAAAAGGTCAGGCACTAGGTGCCTGACCTGCAAACTTCTGGTCGGGACGACTGGATTCGAACCAGCGACCCCTTGACCCCCAGTCAAGTGCGCTACCAAGCTGCGCCACGTCCCGAAGCTTTTGTTTGTTGCTCTGCTCTCGCTCGCAACAGGGAGTATATTAACCCGAAACTTTAGACTTGTGCAAGAACTTTTTTACAAATTTTGAAGCAAGTCCAAAATTGTATCTGCGAGCTGGGGTTTTGTTAGAACGGGAAGTTCTTGCGTACCCGTTGTGCTCACAATCCAGGCCTTGTTGGTATCGGTTCCAAAGCCCGAATCGGCGCGTGAGACATCGTTGGCGATAATGGCATCGCAACCCTTGCGGTCGAGCTTTCGCTGTGCGTACTCCAGGACGTTATCGGTCTCGGCCGCAAAGCCGATCACGCACCGCACTCCCTTTTGACGCGAAAGCTCGGCCAAGATGTCAACGGTCTCGACCAGTTCAATGCGATCCAAACGCTCGTTGGACTTTTTGAGTTTATGGTCGGCTGGAGCGGCGGGGGTGTAGTCGGCGACAGCGGCCGCACAAATGGCCACATCGGCCGTCTGAAAGGCGCTGAGCGCTGCCTTCAGCATTTCAGCGGCGGTCTGCACGCGCACGCACTCCACGCCGTGGGGAACGTCGAGCGATGTCGGTCCCAGCACGAGCGTGACGGCGGCACCGCGACGTGCGGCCTCCCCCGCCAGGGCGATACCCATCTTGCCCGAAGAACGGTTGCCAATGAAGCGCACGGGGTCAATCGGCTCATGCGTGGGGCCGGCGGTAATGACGATGCGCTTGCCCGCCAGGTCTTGTTGCACGGGATTGAGCACCTCGCAGACGGCCTCGACGATGTCCTCGGGTTCGTTCATGCGCCCCGTGTCCACGTCGCCGCAGGCAAGGTAGCCACTGCCGGGTCCCACCACGTGGACGCCGCGCTCGCACAGCGTGGCCATATTGGCCTGCGTGGCCGACGCCTTCCACATGCCATTGTTCATGGCCGGCGCGATAACGACGGGCCGCGGTGTCGCAAGCAACGTTGTGGAGATGAGGTCATCGGCAATGCCGTTGGCCATCTTGGCGATGATATTGGCCGTCGCGGGCGCCACGACCACCAAGTCGGGCTCCTGCGCCAGCGAGATATGGTGGATGGGGTCAGACGGGTCGTCGAATAGCTCAACCGCGACCGGCTCATTGGTGAGCGCGCGGAAGGTGAGCGGCCCCACAAACTCAGTGGCATGCTCGCTCATGACGACCTTGACGTGCGCGCCGCGCTTTTGGAGCAGGCGCACGATATTGCACGACTTATAGGCGGCGATCCCGCCGGTAATGCCCAGCAGGATCGTTTTTCCCTCAAGTTGCATTGAATTGTTGGGTGCCGCCATCGTTTAAGCTTCCTTGCTCGGGAGCACCAGCAGGCGGTGGCAGTACGGGCAGTGCGTAATCTCGCTACCGCCGTGGTTGAGGTCGCTCATGGACGATGCCTGCAGCGCGGTGTGGCAGACCGTGGGGATGTTGCCCTTGATGGTCTCGACGGCCAGGCCGCGGAACTGCTTGAGCAGACGTTCGTAATCGGTGAGCACGTCGGTCGGCAGCGTGGCGGCAAGCGCGGTGCGCTCCTTGGTGGCGGCATCGATCTGAGCCTGCAGATTGGCAGCCTTGGCGCGGGCAGCCTTGGTATCGGCCTTCACACCCTCCTCGAACTTGGCGATGATGGCCTGCGCGCGAGCCTCTCGGTCAAGCGCTTCCTTATGGGCGACGACGACGTCCTTGCGGGTGTGCTCGATCTTGTCCAAGCGCTTGGCCAGGGTGGCGAGCTCGTTCTCCAGGTCCTGAACCTCGCGGTAGTCGGAGCCGTCCACGTGGCGCTTCTTGGCGGCCTCGATGGCGTTGTTGGTCTGAATCTCGGTGGTGTTGAGATCGTCGAGCTCAATGTCCAGATCCTTGCGCTGGGCGTAGAGCTTGGTCATCTCGGACTTGAGCTTCACATAGGTCTTGCGCTTGGAAGCGAGCTCCTTGAGCTCCGGCATATTGGCAAGTTCGCTCTTGTTGCGGGCGAGCTCCAAATCGATCTGTTGCAGCTTGAGTAGCGTAGCGCCGGCGCTCATAAGTTCTCTCCTTTTGTCACAGTCCACCATTGGCAAGGGTTCAGTATTTTAATCGCATGACGGGGGTCGACCCCGGCGTCAACCGCAGAGTTCATCAAGATATCCACGAACGGCTCCTCGGAGCGATCGTGGCCGAGCAGGATCACCGGCAGCCCGCGTAAAGCAAGGTCTTGCGCCACGTGATAGCCCGCCTCTCCGGTCACGATGACATCCGCAGCGGCGGCGATGGCAAGTTCGCCAAAGTCACCCAGCGAACCGCCCAAAATTGCGATGGTTCGGCACGGGTGATCGGCCTCGCCCCACACGCGCGGGTCGCTGCCAAACGCCGCTGCGGCGCGTGCGGCAAGGTTGTGCAGGCTGCAGGGGTCGTGGAGGGTCGCGAGTACGCCCAGTCCGCAGGCCTCGGGGTCGTCCTTGCGCTCCAGCGAGCTCACGGGCGCGGCGCCCAGCAGCTCACTTAGGCAGGCGCGCGCCTCGTGCGAGCGGTCCAGATTGGTATGGAGTGAAATAATGCTCACGCCGCAGCGGGCGGCCTCAAACAGTGCTGCGCTGCACTGGGGACGCGACGCATCCGCCGGGCAAAACGCCTCGGGTGCCTTGATGTAGATAGGATGATGCGTCAACAACACGTTGGCACCGGCCTCCTGGGTGCGGTGCACGTTGGCTTCGGTCGCGTCGAGTGCGCAGGCCACGCCGGTAATCTCGGCGGCAGGGTCACCTACGGAAAGTCCTACGTGATCCCAGCTCTCGGCATTTGCTTTGGGATAGCGTGCCAGCAAGGCACGCGCGAGATCGGCAACAATCATGCGGCACCTACGATCGAGAGCAGCGTCTGGGCAAAGTCGTCCAGATCGCCTGGATTCACGCGATCATCGAAGGAGATGCGCAAGGCACCCAGCGCCTGTTCGCGGCCGATGCCCATCGCGCTGAGCACGTGGCTCGGGTCCATGCTGCCACTCGAGCATGCCGAGCCTGCCGACACCTCAAAGCCGGCGGCGTCGAGCTTGATGATGAGTTCCTCGGAGTCCATGCCGTCAATGTAGATCGAAACCATACCCGGCAGACGGTCGGCCTGTGCGTAGTCGCCCATGGTGGCGTGAATGCGCTGGTGGGCCGTAAGCGTGGCGTAGAGCTTGTCGGAAAGGGCTTGCAGCTTCGCGCGCTCCTGAGCCACATGGGGCGTCAGAGACGAGGCGGCAGCGGCAAAGGCGAGCTGCGTTCGCAGGTCTTGCGTGCCGGCACGACGTCCGGCTTCCTGTCCGCCGCCAAAGATGCGCGGGCGCAGCGGCGTGCGGTTCTTAAGGTAGAGCGCGCCGGATGCCACGGGGCCACCGATCTTGTGCGCGGCAACGGTCATGGCGTCAACTCCCAGCTCGGTGACATCGAGCGGAATATGCAGATACCCCTGGATGGCATCGGTGTGGAACAGGGCGCCAACGGTATGCGTGGCCGCGGCAAGCTCGCGGATGGGCTGCATCACGCCGGTCTCGTTGTTGGCAACCATGATGCTCACGAGCGCCACGTCGTCGCCTAGCAGCTCGACAAGCGTGGCAGGCTCAATGTAGCCCATGCGGCAGGGCTGCACCAGGTCGACGGTAAAGCCGGCGGCACGCAGCAACGGCAGGTTGTCCAGAATCGAATCGTGCTCGATGGCCGAAACGATTACACGATCGCGCTTGCGATCGCGCTGACGAGCGCCCTCGGCAAGACCGAGCAGCGCCAGCTGGTTGGCTTCGGTGCCGCCGTTGGTCAGTACAATCTCGGACGGGCGGACGCGCGCGCCAAAGCTGCGGGCGATCTCGCGACGTGCAACCTCCAGACGCGCGGCAGCCTTGCGGCCGAGCGAATGCAGCGAGTTGGGGTTGACGCCGGCAAGCTCGCTGTCGTCGTACTCGCGCTGCGCAAGGAGCGCCTCGGCGCGCATGGGCGTCGAGGCGGCATAGTCAAGATTCACGGGTATGCGGTTTTGACCTGCGGTCATAAGGGTTTATGCCTCCTGTGCGGCCTCGTTGCCCAGCTTCTGCAGCAGCGCAACCTCGGCAGCGGGATCTTCGGACTTAAATACGGCAGAACCGGCCACGAGCACGTTGGCGCCGGCCTTGACGACCTCGACAATGTTCTTGGAAGAAATGCCACCGTCGACCTCGATGAGGGGCGAAACGCCGTGACGCTCGCACATGGCCCTGAGCTCGTGGAGCTTAGCGATGGTGCCCGGGATAAAGCTCTGACCGCCAAAGCCCGGGTTCACGCTCATGAGCAGCACCATATCGACGACGTCGATGATGCTCTCGAGCACGCACACGGGGGTGGCGGGGTTGAGCACCACGCCGGCCTTAACGCCGCGCTGCTGCAGATGGGTGAGCGTGCGGTGCAGATGCGTGGAGGCCTCGTAGTGTACGGTGATCATATCGGCGCCGGCGTCTGCGTACCAATCGACCGTCTCGTCGGGGTTCGACACCATGAGGTGCGCGTCGACCGGTACATCGGTGGAGCGCTTGACGGCCTTAAGGATGTCAAGGCCAAAGGTGAGGTTGCCAGTAAAGTGACCGTCCATAACGTCGAAGTGCACGTAGTCGGCACCGGCGATCTTGTCGAGTTCGCCCTTGAGGTTGGCCATGTCGGCCGAAAGGACAGACGGAGCGATTTTGATGGAACCCATGGTAGAAGCCTTTCTGCGCTAGTCGGTGAGTCCGTAGAACTCTTGCGATGGGACGCGATCGGTAAGAATCTCGAGCGCCCTATCCAAAGTAACACCGTTGTAGAGCGTTTGCTCCACAGCAAAGGTGAGCGGAATGTCTACACCCAGTGAACGGGCAAGCTCACTGACGCTGCGGGCCGCGACGGCGCCCTCGACCACCATATGCGTACGTGCCTGGTACTCGTCGAGCGAGACGCCGTGGGCAAACTCGTAGCCAAAGGTGCGGTTGCGCGAATGCTCGGAGGTGCAGGTGGCAATGAGGTCGCCCATGCCGGCAAGCCCCATGCAGGTCATAGCCTGGCCGCCGCGGGCGTGCACCAGTCGGCTGATCTCGGCCAGGCCGCGCGTCATGATAAGGGCGAGCGTGTTGTCGCCCGCACCGCTACCGGCGGAGATGCCGCACACGATGGCGATGACGTTTTTCATAGCGCCGCAAACCTCGACGCCGGTCATGTCCTGCGACAGGTAGATGCGGAAGGCCGTGGATAGGAGCAGGTCCTTAAAGGTCTCCCCTACCTGCGGATCTTTGCTGGCGATGACGGCGGCAGAAAGCCCGCCGCGGCAGATCTCCTCGGCATGGTTTGGGCCCGAGAGCGCCGCGACACGCGACTCGTTGCCGATCTCACTGGCGATGACCTCGCTCATAAGCAGGCCGGATTCGGGCTCAATACCTTTGGTGAGGCAGAGCACCGGGGTATCGGCGGCGATGAAGGGTGCTGCCTGATGGCATACGCTGCGCAGGTGCGTGGAGGGCACGGCAAAGATGATGGCCTCGGCACCGTCGAGCGCCTGCGACAGGTCCGTGGCGGCGACAACGTTGCCGGGCAGCTCGTAGTCCACCAGATACCGGGGATTGCGGTGCTCGGCATTGATGCCGGCGGCCGTCTGCTCGCTGTGGGCCCACATGGTCACGCGCTCGGCTCGCGCGGCGGCAAGACCGGCGACGGCGGTTCCCCAGGAGCCGGAGCCAATCAGCGCAACATTCATGACTCTCTCCTACTTATCGTCGGGCTCGGTGACGCGCTTGGTAAACGAGAGCTTGGACTCCTTACCCGTCATGAGCTTTTGGATATTCGCGCGATGGGCCCACACCACGGTGATGCCGATCATCGCCATGCAGAACTTGAGGCCCAGGCTGCTGTACGGAAAGACCGCGCAAGCAGCGATAGGAAGTCCGATGGCTGCGGCAAGCGAACCCACCGACACATACTTGGTGATGGCAACGGCTACGATAAACATGCCCAGCAGCGACAGGCCAATGGGCCAGTACCAGGCAAGGATCACGCCCAGACCAACGGCGATACCCTTGCCGCCGTGGAAGTTGAGATAGGGCGAGAAGATATGGCCCCACACGGCTGCCAGGCAAATGACACCGAGCATCCAGTCGCCGGGGGCTCCGGGCGCCATGATGCTTACGGGGAAGCCATAGCCCACGCCCGCGATGAGCGGACGGGCGATAAGGACGCAGATGGCGCCCTTAAGGCAGTCGAGCAGCAGCGTGAGCGCGGCCACCTTGGGGCCGGCCACGCGCAGCGCGTTGGTGGTGCCGATGTTGCCGGAACCCGCCTTGCGAATGTCCGTGTGGTTGAACACGCGGCCCAGGATCAGGCCAAACGGAATCGCCCCGATAAAGAACGAGACCACGGCGCAGATGGCGGTCAGCAGAATCGGATTATGCATCCTTTTGTTCCTTCTTCCTAAAGAAGAGTCGAATGGGCGTGCCGGCAAAATCGAAAGTCGAGCGCATGCGGTTCTCCACGTAGCGCTGGTAGGTGTCGTTGACCAGGTCGCTGTGGTTGACGAAGAACGTGAACGTCGGCGGGTTGATGCCCGTCTGAGTCACGTAGTGCATGCGCAGGCGGCGCTTGCCGTCCACCACGGTGTGGCCGAACTCGCGCAGGTCGGTGAGGAAGGTGTTGAGGCGCGAGGTGGTGATCTTTTGCGAGCGCGTCTTCTCGGCGGCGTCGACCATCGCCCAGATCTTCTCGACGCTGCGGCCAGTGAGGGCAGAGATGCGCAGGTACTGGGCCCAGGGAGCCATGACGCCCAGACGGCGGTCGATGGTCTCCATGCAGGCCTCGCGCTTGCGGTCGTCGTCGAGCAGGTCCCACTTGTTGAGCAGCACAACGATGGCACAGCCGCGCTCGATGGCAAGACCCATGACCTTCTGGTCCTGTTCGGTAACGCCCACGGAGGCGTCGACGACGAGCAGCGCCACGTCGGCGCGGTCGATGGCGCGCAGGCCGCGGACCATCGAGTAGTACTCGATATTCTCGTACACGGTGCTCTTCTTGCGGATGCCCGCGGTGTCGACCATGCGGTAGTGCTTGCCGTTGCGCTCCACGACGGTGTCGATGGCGTCGCGCGTCGTGCCGGCAATGTTGGACACGATAGAGCGGTCGGCGCCTAGGATGCGGTTGAACAGCGAGGACTTGCCGGCGTTGGGGCGGCCGATGATGGCCACGTTCAGCGCATCGGGGAACTCGTCGGCGACCTCGTCCTCTTCCTCCGGAAGCAGGGCCACGATATCGTCGAGCAGGTCGCCCGTGCCGTGGCCATGCAGGGCCGAGAGGGGCGTGGGCTCACCGACGCCGAGCGAATAGAACTCCCAGATGCTGTCGTTTTCGCGATCGGGGTTGTCGAGCTTGTTCACCAGTAGAAAGACCGGCTTGTCGCAGCGCTTGAGCATGCGGGCGACCGACTCGTCCTCCTCGGTGACGCCGGTGCGGCCGTCGACCACAAACAGGATGACGGCGGCTTCCTCGGCGGCGGCGAGGGCCTGGTCGCGGATGGACGTGGCAAAGACGTCATCGCTCTTGAGCGGCTCGATGCCGCCCGTGTCGACAATGGTGAACTCGCGGCCGTTCCAATCGGCCGTGTGGTATGAGCGATCGCGCGTGACGCCGCGGGACTCATGGACGATGGCGTCCGAGGTTTGGGCCAGGCGGTTAACGAGCGTGGACTTGCCCACGTTGGGGCGTCCGACGACGGCGACGATTGGTTTCATCTGCTCTCCTTTAATGGATAGGGTCAGCGGAATTAGTAGAGTCTGCGGGCACAATGCCAAGGATATGCTCCAGGGTATCGAGCAGCTCATGCGGCATGGTCGACACCACATGAACCTCGGCGCCGCGACTGGTAAGGCTTGCGAGTAAATCGTCACGATGATACTCGTCAAGCGTCATGCCGTCAGCGTTGAACATGAGCTTAGGCACAAAGAGCATAACCCCCGACAGGTCTTGGGGCAGCTGCTCCAGAATGTCACACGCGACGATGAGGCCGGTCACGTCCACGTTGCCGCCGAAGTAGCGGTTCTTGATGGCCGTAACAGTGCCGCCGAGACCATGCGGCGACTCCACAAAGCGCGCCACGGTGTCGCGCGCGCTGGCGCCGGAGAGGCACAGCAGGTGCTGGCTGCGGGCGGCGATGGCCTCGCGGACGCGGGCCAGTCGCTCGGCATCGGTAGCCAGCACGTCGTCGGTCTCGTCCAGATACGAGCGGATCATGCCGATGCCGTCGTAGTACTGCGGGTAACCGTCGTAAAAGTCTGCCTCGGGAGGATCGATGCCGGCGTCCAGATAGAACTCATCGCTCATCTGGAAGGTGTGGCGGCCAAAGCGCTCATAGGCGCGGTCCTGGTAGGGACGGATCATGGCAATGGTCTCGCGCGCTAGCTCGGGCTTGTCGCTGTAGGACCAGCTAAAACGGTTCTGATGCTTGGTAAAACCGAGCGGCACAATGCCCAGGCTTGTGATTTGCTCGTGCTCCTCGCAAAAGCGCAGGGTCTTTTCCAGCTCCTCGCCGTCGTTCATGCCGGGGCACAACACGATCTGCGCGTGAATCTCGATGCCGGCGGCCATGATGGTCTCGAGTACGTCCATGCCGCGCTGAGCGTTACGGCCCATCATACGACGGCGGACGTCGGGGCTCACAGCGTGGACCGACACGTTCATGGGACTCATGTTGCGCTGGATGACGTTTTGCACGTCCTCGTCGGTGAGGTTCGTAAGCGTGACAAAGTTGCCTTGCAAAAAGCTTAGGCGATAGTCGTCGTCGCGAATATAGAGCGTGGAACGGCCGCCCTTGGGCAGCATGGTCATAAAGCAGAACACGCAGGCGTTCACGCAGGTGCGCATGCCGTCAAAGATGGGGCCGTCGAACTCCAGCCCCCAGTCCTCTCCCGGGAAGCGGTCGAGTTCGACGGAGGTGACGGTGTTGTCGCGTGGGTCGAAAACCTCGAGGTCGACGGTATCATCGTCGGCCTCCCAGAGCCACACGATCATGTCGGTGAGCGCCTCGCCGTTGACCGTGAGCACGCGCATGCCCGGCTCGATACCCACATCCCACGCGGGCGATTCGGGACGCACGTTCTTTACGAGCGCGCCCTCACCCGGCTCGGGGTCGCGGCTGCGCCCGTAATCGGCCACCTCGGCGGCGTATGCGGGTACGGTCTGGTCCATGATTAGCGACAAAGCTCCTTGATGCGCGTGACGGCGCGCTCGATGTGTTCTTGCGGGGTGGAGGCTCCGGCGGTGATGCCGATGTGGTGAGCGTCGGTAAACCATGCGGCCTCAAGCTCGGAAGCTTCCTCGATGTGATGCGTGCGCTCGCAGGCGTCTGCGCAAATCTGAGCCAGGCGGCGGGTGTTGCCCGAGTTCTTGCCGCCCACCACGACCATACAGTCGCAGCGGTTGGCAAGTGTTGCAGCTGCCTGTTGACGTTCACTCGTGGCGGCGCAGATGGTGTTGATCACACGCAGCTCCTGCACGCGCGGGG
>CAUCTV010000033.1 GCA_958445895.1 uncultured Collinsella sp. | reverse complement strand
TAAAATCGTAGGACGCATCCCAGTTAATGCGCAGCTTACCGTTATCGATCTGCGGCACGCCAATGTAGAACGGCATGGGCTTTTTATAGCTCTCGCGAAAGCTCTTGTAGTTCTCCTCGATCTCGGAGGGAATCGCCGCGGCGATTTGCTCGTATTGGTCCTTGGTGACAGGCAGATTGTCGATATCGGGCGAAGCAAAGACCAACGATTCGGTAACCTCGCGATAATGTCTAATCATCTTGGCCAGGCGCGCCTCGGTCATATACGAGCGCAGGTCCTTTACGGCGCGGTCGAGCTCACTGCGGAACGATTTGCTGCGCAGCGCACGATTGAATAGCACGTTGCCCCAGTAGTTGCTTACGCCGCGCTCCCAGCTCGCATAGTCCGAGAACCCGGCAAGAGAAAGCTCCAGCTTACGCAGCATTCCGTCGTTATCCCAATCTAAAAAGTACCAGGTATTTGAGTTGAGCGGGCTGTACAGATAACAGTTACGGTTCTGAGTATCGCAGTTGCCCGTCAGGATCTGAAACGCCAGCCAATAGACCAGATTCTCGGTATCAAAGTAGGTGTCGAGCACGTTATCGATCTTTTGCGATTCGTCGTTGAGCGCATCGAGCATCTCGATGAGCTTGGTGTGGTCCGAATCGCCCTTAATCTCGAGCATGCCCTCGAAGTTTGCCTGGTTGTAGTCGGGATCGTCGGCAAGCTTAATGGTGTCCTCGTAGCGATGGAAATCAAAGCTGTTCACCTTGTACAGGTGCCCGCTCTTATCCAGGCCATGCGCCTTAAGCGCCGTCTTGTTGAGCTGCTCCACCTGCGTAAACAGGCCGTAGTCCTCAAAGGTGTCGTTGGACTTTTCGGTCTGGTCGCACACCCACAGATGCACAAACTGCGTGCGCAGGCCCATCATCTGGGGGATTCCGCGGATAAGGTCGTAGGCCATCTTGTTGCGAAAACGCATGCCCTCGCCCATGTGCTTGTTGAGCGCAATCGCGCGCTGTTGGCGCCAGGTACCCTTGCCCTTTTTGAGCTCCACCTTGTAATTCTTTTGCGAGTTCATGCTCGATGTCTGACCGCGCACCTGCACGGTAGCATTGGGCGCTTCCTCGCCATAGCCAACCTCGCCGGCCACCGGGCCGTCTTCGTCGCCCGCCTGCAGCAGGCCCATAACCTGATAGCGCGTCACGCCCATGTCGGCATAGTCATACACCGAGTACGTATTGATCTCGGCCCAGCTGTGGTCGGTGTTCTCGGAACTGTTGCCGCGCGAGACCGTCAGGTACATGGGCACAATGCCCGAGTCGTCGTAGACCTCGTACAGCTCGTCTTTATCGCGTAGGTGCTTGGTACCGTCCGAGGACTCGGCCTTTTTAATCTTGTCCTGCTTTTTGACCTTTTTGGTCGAGGATTCGTCCTGAGATGAGCAGCCCGAAAGCAGCAGCGCGCCGGCAGCCGCCTCGATCAGGCAGCGGCGAGACATCAACTTATCGATCATCAGAACCTCCCCAATGGTTGCGATACACGCGAACTACTGCGCGCTGAAACGCGCCGTGCGGCACGCCCTTGCGGCGGCACTCCTCATAGCGCTGCTCGGCACGGTCGAGCAAGCGGCCCAGCTGTGTAAAGCGACCCGTTTTGTCGGTCGACACAATGGGCTGCTGGCTCAGGATACGATACGGCAAGTTGGCGGTATAGGTATCGAGCCGCAGCAGGGCCACGATAAAAAACACCACCGCACCCAACAAAAAGCCAAAGCCGTAAAACTGCTGCGGCAAAAGCAACGACACGGCGGTCGCCAACCCTGCCACACCGGCAAACAGGCCCGAGGCCAGAACGGCTCCCTTGTAGTCGGTAAAGTACAGCAAGATAAGCAGGATCGTGTTGCCCACGGCATACAGGCCATAGCCTACGCATAACGTGCGAAAATACCCGTGCATAAGGTTGTTAAAGCCCAGCGGCAGGGCCGAGAGTACCGTGGTCTCGAGCGAAATGACAGCCGCAGTCACAAACAGCTGCTTGAGCGCGCAAAAGCGTAGTTCGCTATTAAGCGTAGAGAGCATCTCCTCCTCGGCCACCACAATGTCGCCTACCACGCCGCCGTCATTGAACAGACTGTAGTAGTCGCGGTAGCGCGGATAAAAGTTGACCTCGACCGAGACCACGAAGTTAACGGTCGTGGCAAGGATGGTCAAAAACGCGATGAGCGCCGGCACATCGTGGTAGGGCGCGCCATAAAACAAGCCCTTGACCTGCACGCCAATGGGACCGGCCCAAATAATCACCAGGTGCGCAAAGAGCCCTAGGTTGGTAAACAGGCCCGTGAGCGCCAGCGGCATAAACTGATCGAGCCATTGCAAAAAGAGCCAGGGGCTGCGGTCACTCTGCGGAAAATACCGGTACAGCAGCACCACGTCCCAGACGAGCATGACGCCGTAGCCCAAAGCAACTGATGCCAACAGGCCCTCGACCGGCGGCAGCCCCAGTGCCAGCGCGGCCAGGGCGCACAGGCACGCCACGCCAATGGCGGCCGCAAAGCTGCACAGGATGCCGCGGTAGTCTTTGATGGCCGTGAGATAGCTCATGCCGTTCCAGTTGACGATCATAATGTTGAACAGCCACAGGCATAGCAGCCCCTGCAGCAGCGTGGCGCCCGAGAACAGCAAAAAAACGCCGTAGAGCACCGTGCCCGCAACGAGCATGACAGCATTGGAGCCCCAAAACGACGGCAGTATCTCATCCTCGCGCTCGGCAAACAACATATCAGCCAAAAAGCGCGTGACCGGCATGGAGAAAAAGCTCGTGAGCGTAAGCGAGGCCAGCAGTGTGTAGGTCACCATGCACACCAGCAGATCCTGGTTGGCACGGCCCACACCCCACAGACCGCACAGCACCAAAATACCCACCTGCAGCAGCACACCCAGCAGCATGGGGCCCGTGCATACGATGCCGGCGTAGCCGTAAGCGCGCATCGTGGCAAACAGGCCCTTGCGCCTAAACAGGCGCTTGAGCTCAAAACCAATTCCGGCCACCGGCTACTCCCCCTCTCTGGGCAGGTTAAACGCACACGCCGTCTCGTCGTACAGCGCGCGATAGTTGGCGAGCATCTGCTCGTGCAAAAAGTACGTGGCAACGCGACGCTGCCCGCGCTCCCCCATCTCAATGCGACGGGCGCGGCTCACGCACATGCGCTCCATGGCATCGGCCAAGCCCTTGCGATACATGGGCGGCGTCACAAAACCCGCCACGCCAAAGTCGTCGCCCGGGGCGCCTTCGAGCAGCTCGCGACAGCAGCCCACCTCTGTCGTCACGCAGGGACGGCGCGCTGCAAGCGACTCCAGCACGCTGAGCGGCTGGCCCTCGGAGATGCTCGTCAAAATGGTAAAGTCGAGCTTTTCCATGTACTCGACCACGTTGACGCGGCCGGTAAAGATCAGGTCGCGCACGCCCAGGGTATCGACCAGCGCGTGGCACTCAGCGCCGTACTCCTCGTCGTCCACGCCGCCCATAATGTGCAGGCGCACCTTGGGCAGGCGCTCGTGCAGCTCAAAGAACGCATAGATCATGGTCTTGACGTCCTTGATGGGCGCCAGGCGCACCACCGCGCCAATGTCCACCCAGCCGTCATCGGGCTTTAAGGGAATGTCCTTAAAGCGGTCGAACTGGATGCCGTTGGGAATGACCAGGCATTTACCCGCATCGCAGCCCATATCGATCTGCGTCTTGCGGGCGTTATGGAACAAACTCGTCACGCGGAAGGCGCGGCGGTAGATCTCCTCCGAAAGCAGGTAGAAAAAGCGAATCCAGCGATCCTTAAACGACGGCACCACCCAGTCAGCGCGAATGATCTCTTCCTCGCGCTCGCGGGTATAGATGCCATGCTCGGTCAGCAGCACCGGCGCATGGTGAACGCTTGAGCCCAGGCAGGCGAGCAGGCCACCGTAGCCGGTCGAGATGGCATGGTACACATCGGCCACCGGCACCTCGCTGCCCAACAGGTAGAGCACGGGAAGCAACATGGAGCGCATGGTGTGGAATGCATCGGCAAAGGGCGTGTAGGGGTACTCGGCCAGGCACACGTCGCGGAAGATGTCCATAAACGTTCGGCTCTGCAAAAACGAGAGCGGATGCACGCGACGGCGCTGAAAGATATCGAACAGCACGTCCCAGTCCGGATTGGAGAGCGACACCAGGCGGCGTAGCGCCTCGCGCTCGCGGTCGTTAAAACTGGCTTCATGTTGCTCGCCCGAAAGCCGCAGAGCATCGTCCAGGAACACCTCGTGCACCTCGACCACGTTGCCGGGCAGCTCGTAGACAAACTTGCCGCGGTCGGCAGCATGCGCGCCGATCACCCACAGCACAAACTCGTGCTCGGGCATGGCCTGGATATAGCCATGCATCCAGGTAGATACGCCGCCGTGCACATAGGGGTAGCAACCCTCGAGTACCAAGCAGATTCTCATTTGTCGCCACCCTCCTTGCGTGCAATGGTCACCGTCTTGTCCGTGGCTTTGACCAGGTACAGGTCGCCCGTCAAATGCGTAATCTCGCCACCCGTGACCGTCCCCGGCTCGCCGTTGTTGGCGCGGAACATCAGCCACGCCTCGTCGTGGAAATTGCCTAAGCTGAGCGTCCAGGCATCCGCACTGGTATCCATGCTCACCGTCACGGACGAAAAACGCTGGATAGCGCCCGAGCATTCCGAACCGGTTTGTTTGCGCAGGTCGGGCGCAGCCTTAGTAAGCCAATCCAGGTAGTCGGTCAAGCCGCCCTTGTAGACCTCCCAGCCCTCCTTAGCGCCGCGATCGGGATCCAGTAGGTCGTCCGGATGCATAAAGTGCGTGCTCACGTAGTGCATGTTGAGCTCGGACACCGCGGCCAGACGCATGTAGGAATCGTCGACCATGCCGCCCGAGACAATACGCGGCTGCTCCACAATGCCATCGCTCGCCACGCCAAACTCCTGCACGTACGGCAGGTCGGTGCCATCCTCAAAATACGTACTGGCGATGGTCTTAATGCGCGGAACGTCGGTGCCGATAAGCTTGCGCGCACGGGCCGAAAGGATATTTGACGGCGGCACGTAAACCGAGCCGTGCGCGTTGGGCAACACCTCATCTTGGAAGGCGATAAGCTCGTTGAGCGATGCGACGAGCGTTTCCTTGTTCTTCCAGGTCTTGTAGTCATACAGCGTGCCGTAATCGGTATCCCAGAGCACCAGAGGCTGATGGTTGTAGCCGTGAAAGCCCAGCTCTCCGCCCATCTGCAGCAGCATGCCGCCAAAGTAGCGAAACTGCGTGGTATCGGCCTGGCGCGCAGGCTTGGTCTGGTTGACCGCGTCCTCGTAGTTTTCGATCATCACGCCGGTATAGCGAATGCCGTATTTTTGCGCGAGCTTTTGCAGATCGGGCCACCAGACCTTGGTGTAAAAATCCGCAATGGAAAGGCCGTAGTCACGCTTGATATAAGTACCATCGCCCGAGGGCACGGGGCTAGGAAAGTCGTCCAAATAGAACACGGCGCTGTTGATGACCGGATAGGCCGTGGCATCGCCCAGCAGGCTGATCGCCGCGGCGTAAAAGCCGCGCATGACCTTGTCATAGATACCGATATTGCATACCACGGTGCGCCCGCTACCGCAGTCATTCGACCAAATGAGCGGGGCACCCGCATCACCGGTGTTAGCCCACACACGAGCCGTCTCGCGCAGCGAAACCGAAAGCGACGAATCAAAGGGGTCCGAGAGCTCGTAGCGATCTCCCCCGCCCAACATAAAGTCCTCGCTCGGAACGATACTTTCGGCTGTCGCATAGTCATATCCGGCCGATTCGATACCAAGCTTGGAAGCAATAGTCTGCAGGTAGTTCGAGTTATCTGGCGTCATGCCCAGCATAAGCGAACCGCCGGCACTCACCCAACTCATAATGTCGCTCAGGTGCGTACCGAGCCCATCGAGCGACGGCATGAGCAAAATCACGCGATCGTAGGAGGTCACCGAGGGAATGGCATCTGCGCCATCCACGGCAAGGTCCACGTCGCGGTGCGCGATCTTCATGTCAAGCAAGATCTGGTCGAACTGCTCTTTGACGTCCTCGACGCCATCTTGGTCCGAGTCGGTAATAACCAAGCACGTGGGCTTTTGGCCAAATATTGCCGAGGAAGCCGGCGCCGCATCGTTGGCGGCAAGCATCCCCAGCTTATGCTGGCCCGCACTGTACTGTACGCCGGCGCGCTCCACCAGCAGCACGGCCGCCATGGCAATAAAGACCGCCCACACCACAAGCAGGCCCATCCAGCGAAAATGGCCCGCACGGTCGCGGATACGCAGCACAACGCTCATCGGGCCTCCTCTCCATCGCGCCAAAACGCCAGCTTTTCGCGGTTGGCGGCGCTCAAGTACACATGCTGTTTGTCGATCGCATCGATCACACGGTGGACCTCGTCACCGTCGCGGCGCATCACGGCCAGGCGCAGGCAAAGCATCCAAACCTCCTGCTCCTCGGGCACGTCGAGCACCAGCTGGTCGGTCACGGCCTGCGCCTCGTCGATCTGTCCGACATCGGCCAGCGCCGTCGCGTATCGAATGCGCAGCTCAAGGGTGTCCTCGCGCTCGCGGCGGCGCGCAAGCAAGCGAGCATACTGCTGACGCTGAATCTGAGCCACGCGTCCCTCGGCCAAGCCCGAGTTCAAGTATTCACCAAGAAAATCGCAATATTCGTTGAGGTTTTGCGCGCTCGGGTCTGTCTTAAAGGCACGCTCCAGCTGCTGCAGTTTAAGGTCGGACTCCTTGGAGATCTGCGCCACCGCCGTCGCGGCATAGTGCGCCACCTCAACGTCGTCGTTAAGCTTAGCCGCCTGCAGCTGCGCCAGGTACGCGTCGGGCTCCTCGGTGAGCATGGAGAGCATGAGGCGGCGCCGGTATGCCGGGTCGTTGACGATGAGCGCCTCCTCGAGCGGAATCACGCCCGCATCGGCTTCACGGTCATGTACCAAGATGCTGCGATGGAGCTCGTCGTTAATGCGCAGCGACTCCGGCGCAGACTCTTTCAGCCTCTCGCCAAACACCGCGCCGCGGACCGATAGCAGAACCACCAGCAACGGGCCCCACAGCGGCACCAGCACTATCACAGCCAGCATGTGCCCGCGCACCGGCAGCAGGCCCAACTTCATAAGCGTCCACAGCACCAGGCAAACCAGCGCATGAATCAGCAGCAAGACGGCGGCAACGACAAGCGAGATCAAGCGGCATCCCCCTCACCGTCACCGGTGTCAGCAATGTGTTGCAGCAGCGCCACGATGTCCTCGCCGTCGACGGGCTCCACCGCAATCTGCTTTGCGCTCAGGCGCTCGCGGATAATGGGCAGATCGCATGCCTTTGCCTGGCGCATAAGCAGGTAGAGCACGTCGCCGTCGATCAGGCCCGCCGCATCGCTCTCGCGGATCGCCGACCCAATCGCGCCCACCAGCTCGCCGATAGGCTCCATGCCTGGTACCACGCGCAGGAGCAAAAAACTCCCCATCTTGCCATCTGCCAGCGCCTGCTCGGCCGCGAGCTCTTGGCCAAAGGCAGCCTGCTTGAGCACGCAAGTGCCGTCAACGCAGCGTTTATCCTGTGCCACCGCCTCATAGTCAAAGGCACGGCCAAGCGCGCTTTCGACCAGGCCGCACAAGATGCGGAACAGGTTTTGGTAATAGAGCGTCATTTGGTTTTCGGCCGCACGACGCACAAAAATCAACACGGCGGGTGCCCCGTCGCGCTCGATCGTGTATCCAAACATGGGAAGCCCCGGCGTCAGCTCGCGGTTCACCCACAGATTCGAACGACCCCCGTCGCCCAAAAGAGGTGCAAGCTGCTCAAGCGTGAGCGAGCGTGCAGCATCTTCCGCAATCGCGGGACTTGCTGCCACCAGGCGTGCAAATGCCCCGCCCGAAACATGGTAGATCGCCACCGAATCGTTCTCGAGGATCTCGCCCAGAAGCTCGCAGCACTTGCGATAGATGTCGCGTGGGTTGAGCACGTCAAGCTCCTGCGTCACGGCAAAGATCTTGCCAAAGCTGTCGTGGCGACCCACGATCTGGCGCCTGTACGCGCGCTTGTCCTCGATCGCGTCGTGGTAGAGCTGCGTAAGGAACGTATTGCGGTTGCGCGCGAGCTCGTTTTGATCGCGCTCCGCCCTAATGGCTTCGCTATTGCGCAGCTGCACATAGCCGCACACGGCACCCACAACAAAGTACGCAATAAACGGAAGCCAGTTGGACGGCTCGTAGAACAGGCCCTGGAAGGTATAGCCGTACAGAGTAAAGTAACTCGCGGCCAAACCCACCGACGCCAGCAGCGCCGCAACCAGGCCAAAGTCCAAGCCATGCAGCGTGCCGATGAGCACCACGTAGAGCAGGCGATAATCGAGCACGTTGAGCTGGGTCGATTGAGAGAACAAGCGCTCCAGCACTTCAAAGAGCACCCAGGCGACTGCCGTCTCCAGGCATTTGACAGGCAGCGTGCGCATTTGAATGCGGTCGATGGCCGCGCGCAAGGGGTTGACCTTCTTTGCACGACCAGCATCCCAGCGAGCCTGAATGGTCGAGAGGTCGCGTAGCAAGTCGTAGCGCTGAAACCAGCCATAGCGCACGCGAGCGACGTCGCTGGCAGGCAGGGCGTAGCCGGCAGAATCGCCATAGGCAACTGAGAGTCCTGGGAACAGTGCCTGAAGGGCCTCGCCCACCTCACCCACCGTGTGATGGAAGGTATCGACTACGTCGAGCGTCTCAAAGTTACCATTCCAGCTGTCGAAGATACGGCGTACCAGCACCGAAAGCTCCTCGGCACACAGCAGGGGAAACGCCGCATCCTGCGCGCCCTGCAGAGCGGCCGATCCGGTTGAGCACGCGTCGAACAGCGGCACCAAAAACGGGTCTTCCAGCGCGGCAGACGCGGTATACAGGAACGGCACGCGCAGGATCTTAGTCTGAACGCCCTCGCGAGCAGCGTAGTAGCGGCACAGGTCGTTGGCTGCGTGCGCGATAATGCCCTTGCCCGTTCGCCCCGCGGCATCGGCGGCACCCTCGGCACCCGCGGGACCTGCTATATACAACAGCTGGATCCGGCGACCCGCGCACGTACGAAAGACCGAGCGCAGCAGCTCGATATCGCCCACGGTATCGGTATGCGGGGTTAGGTAATTAGACAGGTAGACCACGCGGTCGAACTCGTAGGCCTGCTCCAAGTGCTGGAGCAGCTCTTTCCACGAGGCATGGGGCGACGACTCATCGCGGCGCGCTTCCTGCGCGGCTACAACCTTAACGTGGTCCCCAGGGAATGCCTTGGCGCAAAAGCCATCGTCAACATATGCGGTGTTGCCAACAACCAGCACCTCCATGGCGTACTCCTCCCCTAAAATCCACTTTGTTCATAGTCAAACATGCGTATTTTACGCTGTCAACGCGAGCCAGAGCACCTTTAAGGCTGTTTTAAGAACTTTTTTAGAGGATGTGGGAGTGGTAACTCATTCGACTTAGATTCATCGAAGAAATGCTATTCGCCCTGAAAAGGCACATCGCAATCTGCTGACAGCTCTGCAGGGAGAATGGCAGGCAATGTAAGCGTTCCCATGGGCGAAAGTCCAGTAACAACCATCAAATAACTCTTTGCATGGGCATATGCCATCGAAATAGCATTTGAAAGAAGGTAGTGACGCGCCTCGTCATCGGGAGAGTTCATTGGCATTTGCGCTGAAACCGAGATGGATACTGTAACGCCAGCGTGCATCTTCTCCTGCGCACCTTCGTCTCTGTCAAGGAGGCTGCCAATTACGCACATCTTAAGACTTGCGCGTGCATCATTACCTTTTTTCGAAAGATGGACATCTTGGTAGCTAACGTCAACTTTTAATTCCATGTTATCCGAGGGCGAATCCTCGATATGGAAATCAGAGTCAACGACGAACAAATGAACGACTTGAATCGGAGCAATAAAATCCCCACTCATGCTGCCAAACCTCCGGAAATCATCTCGAGATTCACATGCGAGGACGGACGCTCGTTCCTAAAAGACCATTGCTCTCGCACGGAATTGTTGGATGAAAGAAACGGTAGCTCTTTAGAATAGCTAACGGTAACCTTAGGAACGATATTGATACCTAAAGCGAGCTCGAACCTGGCGATCGTCTTCAGCGTCATATTGGGCTGAGAATTCAACAGCTTCGAAAGCGACTGAAGGCTCACGCCCATACGCTTTGCCAAATCGCTTTTGCTTAAACCCAGATGCTTCATCTCGCGATGAACAATAAACTCGATATCTAGCGCGTGTTCATAAGCGCGTGTTTCGCTAGTTTCTGTCTCGGCGTAAAAATCAGATAAATCTACTTTATTCATTGTGTTCTCCGTTTCGAAAGCCAAGTATAAAAGTCAACGCTCAGATTCCAGAAGTTGACGTGCTATTACGGCTAATCGCTTGGCCCGCTCGATTTCTTTACTGATATTTCCTGATCCCTGATGTCCTTTAAACCAAAACAATAGAACAATTTTGTCTACGCCCTGACATATGGCATAAATCATCTCTCGATTTGCCCCGTCAAACCCTTTTAGTTCATAGAGGCTGATCTTAGAATCAATACATCGTAGCTTTGAGGTCCCACTCGCAACCTTTAACCCATAATCATAGATTTTTGAAATCTGGTCGATCATTTTACGGGCGGCAAGCTTCTTTTTAGGGTCTGTCAACATTTTCTGGAATTGAGAGTTGGCGGGAGAAGTCGTCAGCTCCCAAAACGGGCGGCCCTTGGGGTCTCTATATTCGACAAGTTCATATCCTTCTGCCAAAGGCCACCTCCCATTTCTAGTTACACTTAACTTATAAGTTAAGTGTAACTATTTAAATACAAATAACAAGGCATAAGCTAGATTCCGCAGCACCAAATCGATAAACAATCCAACCAAGTGGCGCTCAATCCGGAAGTATGCGGCAAATTCTAGACATGCCGATCACACTGGATAGCGGCAACGCCTTTACCTGCGGTTTCTTTTCATGAAAAGGGCGGTGTGCTCGAGAGTTCCGAAATTTGCCGCATACTTCCGACGGACGATTCCGGAAGTGCGGGGAAAATCCGAGATCGGTAGACCAGGCCCCTGTTTTAGGCTTCCGAGACGTGCGGTTTTGTTGCCGAAAATCCGTTTGTGCTCGGAGGTTTCCGGTTTTCCCCTCTCTTCCGAAAATAGCGATAAAAAAAACCCACTGTCCCAAAGCGAAAACGTGACAAATGCCCCTCGGAAAACAGCCCCTTAAACGCAAAAACCGCCTTTCGGCGGTTTCCACGGACCAAGCCGGACGTACCGTCGCAAGGCCTCATCACAGTAGGAACATTAAGGAAAAACCCAATCTCAGTCAATCCTTTGCCGGCAAGCCGCAGCGAATTAAGGCTGAGCAGCAATGCGTCAGTAAAGTTACATGTGAGCAGAAAAACACCCGCAACTACGTCTTTCCCCAACCGAGATGTAAGTTTTGACAGGCCAAATCTTACATCCGAACAAAAAGAGGGCCGACGCATCAACCCTCTTCAGGTGTCGCCCGAAGGCTTACACCGCAATTGCCTATATTCTAGTCGATAGCCTTTGTTTGTCTATGGGTCCAACAGCCATCAGGACGTCATTAACGTTTTTACGTTTTTACGTCCGCCAGCCTCAGCGCAATATAGTTTCTCATCATGAGCGCAATGAAGAGAGACGGCCATCCAGAAGAACAGCCGCCTCTCCGCAGGACGCAGGCCCGTAGGTTGACTACGTCAATACCGCTCATTTACTCTATCGCCCGGGTTCCAAGGGGTCAATTCAATTTAAGAGAACAGTCAGTATCTTTCGCGAATCCGCATGAACGCAGCTGGCTATTATCATAATCTACCCGCCGAGCAGGGCGATCCATTGGAAGCGTCTTTAGCATACTGGATGAGCATCTACGTTAACTGGCTCTTACCGATCTACTGCATGCTCACAGTGTGAGAGAGTAACATCGTTAGCAGCACTGTCGTGATTACCGGGCGATTGATCGAGGGGCTCGGGTGCACCGATGGCTGGATCGGCATCATGCGATATGGCTGCTTTGAGCGGCTTCTGCATCGGAAGACAAGCACACCGAACAATACATACATGAAAAAAGGGCAACACTCTCTTGTCGAAAGCGTCACCCTTAAAGCTCACACAGAGCTTTTGTATGATAGCTAGGTATGCTACACCATCTCGCAGAGAAGTACAGCACCGAGAATCGCTATTCCCAGCAGAAGAAGCGCCGTGGATGCGGCGGTCCAATTGTCATCGGCGTTATTGAAACTTTCTTTACACCCTGATGTTCATCTCTTTAAATACGCTATATAAAACATCTTGCGCAATTAGCCCACGATAAGATCCAACAAGCTCACCTAATTCATCAAGCATTGCTTTCGTCTCGTCGTCGGGCAGAACACGGCAGAGCAAGGAGTACATATCGGAAAACCTTGCCCCTCTTACTACCGCACAATAGAGCCGCTCGTCATGCGCGCAAATATTCCTATAGCCAGAAAGAACCTGAAAGACACGAAGCAGCACTAACGGCTCGAGTCTTTGATTTCTATTTGCCGTTTGGCCAATCAACTTACAGGCAGCATTCTGAACGCCGCGTTTTTGAAGCTGATAGAAATGTGAAATATTGCCAAATGTCAGATCGTTCTGAAGAACCCATAATGGGACTGCGCCGTATTTATTCAAATAATGTCTCACGAAGGGACGCATGCGCTGCTCATCTGCCAGCTTGTCTTTCAGAATATTTACAAGATCAGCAAGCCTCTTCGAATGCTGCTTCTTTTTATTACCTCGAAACGCCTTGGGCACAAGCATATCTTTAGGCTCGACATAATTAGCCCGATTCAGATAGGCATCCGAAGTGCGATATTGATCACAAAACGAATACACGACGGCGTTCTTGAGCACAGCTTCGGCCCTCGCGAGATACGAAAACGTAAGTTGCCTAAGTTCCCTGTCAAACAGGAATAAATCATAAATGTTCTTAAATGAAGTGCCTTCCCTAAAAACATCACAGGACGTAGACTGCCCAGCATTTTTGTCAAGAAAGGGGGCTTTGTAGCCGTTTACAACTGCATAATAACTTTCACGTCTCAGGCAATCTACCGTGGCAGCATCAGTCGCCACCCCACGGCTCTCTAGGAGTTCAATTAGTTGAGCGAAAGTCTTAAACTCTTTTGCCAAAACAAGCTCCTAAAATCAAAGGGCCGTTGCCGGAAGCCTCCGGACAACGACCCTTCTTTGTCATCGCCTCACTTAGAGTCCACGATGACTGTATCACTATTGATATAGTACCCTAAATTCATCGCTATTGCGGCGCATGCAGGAATTACATTCAGCGTTTCGACCTAATCCATCTATTATTCAAATAGCCTGATTCGGCACATCAATCATTATTCTCCTCGTCCGCAAAGTCAGCAAAGGTCAGCTGTTCACATCTTTTCATCGGGCGGTAATCTCTAACTTTAGTTATATGGCATGCGGCGGTTCGGACTTTTTGCGTCCTCAAATTAATGACCTCTTTAATGGTCATATCGACACGCATTAGGTCGCCACTATTTAAGCGATACTCACCATCTCGAACACGTTCGAGAAAATCACAGTCGTCTATTTGAACCTTATTGTATGTTCGATGCTCGTCCTCGTAGCCCGACTCAAATGTATATCCGGAAACATCTCCACCGTAGGAACCAAATAACGGTCGAACCCAGATATTGTGGGACGAATACTCAACCGTCTCTTCCTGCGTTGCCTTCAAAGCTTCGTCTTTATAGCTGTCAAAATAAGTCACCTCGCTTGAAGAAAAAGAAATAGCATCCTCTGAAGCCTTACTACCGGCAATCTTAATCTCAATCTCCCTCGAATGCCTCTTGAATGTTTTCATCGGACCAGTGATGACCTTAGAAAATTTCTCAGCGATTTCTGGGGACTGGACTAGCGCGTGGATCTCAACGGGAACAACGACTGCGTCCGAACCCTCTCCATATACGAAAGTTCCATTGTCAGTTGGTTTATATTTAGAGATATGTCCTTTAACTTTTTTAATTATGTGCGATATAGCAAATAGAACCTCCACAAGACCGCAGGCATTATTAATGGCTCTGTTAGACCAGGATTGACATTCCGCCCCGTCATCTTCTTGCGATTGCACA
>CAUCTV010000032.1 GCA_958445895.1 uncultured Collinsella sp. | reverse complement strand
CCACCACGTTTAAGCATATCGGTAAAGCCATTGGCGTCATCCTCGTCATTGTGCAGATCCCCGGCTCGTCGGGCATGTATCCCATCGAGATGATGCCCGGCTTCTTCCAATGGCTGCATCCGCTGCTGCCCTTCACCTATGGCATCAACCTGCTGCGCGAGACCGTCGGTGGCATGTATTCGTTCAACTACCTGTTCAACCTGTGCATCCTGGGCGTGTTCCTTGCCATCGCACTCTTTATTGGCTTGCAGCTGCGTCCGCTGCTGCTCAACCTCAACCTGCTCTTTGACAAGCAGCTTTCCACGACGGGCCTCATGATCTGCGAGTCCAACGACCTGCCGCGCCAGCGCTATTCGCTGCGCACGGCCATGCGCGTCATGCTCGATTCGGATTCGTACCGTCGCGAGCTGCTCGATCATGCCGTGGCGTTTGAGCATCGCTACCCGTACTACATCAAGGGCGGTTTTGCCGCCGTGGTAGGCGTGCAGGTTCTGCTCTTTGTGCTTTCGACGGTGCTCGATATCGACAATAACGGCAAGATCATCCTGCTCGTTATCTGGATCATTTCGGTTATCGCCATCTGCGGCTGGCTCATCAACATCGAATACATCCGTGCGAGCCTCAATACCCAGATGCGTATCTCGGCGCTTTCGGACGAGGACCTTCGCCGCGAGATGCGCGAGCACACGGCTGCCATCCCTGCCGCCCGTCGCATGTTTGGTCTCAACGCCAGCGAGCGTGGCGCCAAGGGAGGCGAACAGCCTACGAGCCGTCTGTCGCATATCGGTGCGCATCGTAAGGCTCAGGGCAGCGACAGCACAGCTACAAATGATGGAGATACCACCCTGCTTGGCAAGCACTCTAAAGGAGGTGAGGCATAAATGAAGAACATCCTGCACCTGTTTAAGCGTGATGTCCAAAACGTGTCTCGCTCCGTGATCGGCATGGTCGTCGTGATGGGCCTCATTATCGTGCCGTGCCTGTACGCGTGGTTTAACATCGCCGGCAGCTGGGATCCGTACGGCAATACCGGCAACCTTAAGATTGCAGTGGTCAACACCGATGAGGGCTACGAGAGCGACCTGATTCCCGTCGAGATCAACGTGGGCGAAAACGTGACGGCGACCCTGCGCGGTAACGAGAACTTTGACTGGGTTGTCCTCAACGACCGCGATAAGGCGATTGAGGGCGTTAAGTCGGGCACATACTATGCCGCCGTCGTTATCCCCAAGACGTTTAGCGCCGACATGATGACGCTTTTCTCGACCAACGTGAAGCACGCCGACATCGAGTTCTACGAAAACCAGAAGGCTAACGCCATCGCCCAGATCGTGACCGAAAAGGGTTCGAGCGCCGTCCAGAGCCAGGTGAATGAGACCTTTACCAAGACCATCACGACCATCGGCCTTAAGACCGTGTCCAGCCTGCTCGATTACATGAGCACCGATCAGGTCAGCAGCTTTATCGCCAACCTGTCCTCGACACTGGGCGATTCGGTCGAGGACCTGCAGGACGTTCAAGCCAACGCGACTTCGCTGGCGGGCATTTTGAGCTCGACCTCCGATTCGTTGACGTCGGCGAGCGGTATGCTCCAGCAGACGGGTAAGGTCGATGAATCTACCAAGCAGTTGATGGAGCACGCCGAGAGCGGCATTAGTGATTCCAAGGAAGCACTCAAGGCCGCCAACGACGCCATCAACGCCGCGATTGACGGAAGTGCGGGCTCGTTTGACAACGTGTCCGCCGAGCTCGCGAAGGCTTTCGACGCCGCAAACAAGCATGTCAACGTTACGGTGACCCAGCTCAACGAAGCCGCGTCGGCACTCGAATCGCGCGCCAAGGAAATCGACGACACGGCCGACCAGCTCCGCAGCTTTGCCGATCAGGTGAGTGACGAAAAGCTCCAGGACAGCCTCAAGTCTGTGGCTACATCGCTGGGCAGGATCGCGACGGAGTATCGTAACAATGCCAACGACCTGAGGGCAACCGCAAAGTCCCTTTCCGACAGCATGGCAGAGGTCAACAGCACGCGTGCCGAGGTCGACCAGGCCATCGCCGATGCCAAGGCGGGCATCTCGGGCGCTAAGTCCGACTACGATTCCACGTTCTCGGTCAAGGCCAAGGAGCTCAAGAAAACTATTTCGGGCGTTCTGGATTCGCTCGACGGCGTCTCGGGCGACCTGGATAGCGCTGTTGCCGGCCTGACCGACGCATCCGGTTCGCTGGCAAAGGGTCTCTCCAAGGCCGCAAAGCTGGTCAACAAGGCTTCCGATCAGCTGGGCGAGGCGTCGGACAAGATCAGCGCGTTCAAGGACGAGCTCGACGGCGCCCTGATGTCGGGTGACCTGGCGACGATCAAGACGATGATCGGCAACGACCCCGAGGGTTTGGCCGTGTCGCTTTCCGGTCCCGTCGCGCTCGATCGTAAGCCGGTCTATCCAATCCGCAATTACGGTTCGGCCATGGCGCCGTTCTATACGATCCTGTCGCTGTGGGTGGGCTCGATCGTGCTGGCAGCCATGATGAAGGTCTCGGTTGACGACGAACTCATCAACGAGCTGATCCCCGTGCGCCTGCACGAGATCTACCTGGGCCGCTACCTGTTCTTTGGAGGTCTGGCCCTGCTGCAGGCGACACTCGTGTGCGCGGGCGACATCCTGTTCTTTGGCATCCAATGCGACAACCCGCTGCAGTTTGTACTTGCCGGCTGGGTCGCGAGTCTCGTGTTCTCCAATATCGTCTACACGCTCACCGTGTCGTTTGGTGATATCGGTAAGGCGCTCGCCGTCGTGCTGTTGGTTATGCAGGTCGGCGGTTCGGGCGGTACGTTCCCCATCGAGATGACCGGTCCTGTGTTCCAGGCGATCTATCCGTTCCTGCCGTTCACCCACGGCATCAACGCCATGCATGCCGCCATGGCTGGCGCCTACCATATGGAGTACTGGGTTGAACTTGGCATTCTGGCGAGCTATCTGATTCCGTCGCTGGCACTGGGCGTCGTCTTCCGCCGCCCGGTCATCAAAGCCAACGACTGGATTATCGAAAAGCTGGAGTCAACAAAGCTTATTTAGTTACGCGGTTTTACCAAACCGCGTAACGGCTCGACGCTGCAAACGTCCCTAAGCGGCAATCTGACGTTCAATTTCAAGGGCGCGACCAGAAGGTCAGCGCCCTTTCATTTCACGTCACCTTGCTCGCTTAGGGGCGTTTTCGCTGACGTTGCCGGAACATCGAGGTTTTCTGTACCGACGCTTTAGCGTAGTGAATTGCGTGGGTTGCTTGGTTGTTGCTACAGTAGCGGGGCGTGCCGGGGGTCCGGCGCGTCCCGTTTTTATTTGACCATGAGGCGGCACGCAGCCATACGCGTGCGGACACCACGCCCAGATTGAGTGCGAGGATGTTCCATGGCCCAATACGCTGCCAACGAAATCGAAAACATGCCCGATAGCCCTGTAGCCCGTGAGGATTTGGGCGCGGGTGGTATTCCCCGGGGTGCCGGCGCACGCTCGCCGTTGTTCTGGAAAGTTCTACTGCTTTCGGTGGCGATTATCTGGGGCTACTCCTTTACCACTATGAAGGACGCACTCGACACCATTCCGGTGTTCGAGCTGGTCTATGTTCGCTTTCTCCCGGCATCACTGGTTATGTTTGCAATTTTCCATAAGCGCATCATCGCTCATTTCAATGCCCGCAACCTGATCGTCGGGCTTGGCATGGGTGCGCTCATGTGGGGTGCCTACGGTTTGCAGACGATCGGCCTGGCACAGACCACGGCGGGCAAGAGCGCTTTTTTGACCGGCACGTATTGCATCCTTGTGCCGTTTGCAAGCTATGTCCTGAGCGGTGAAAAGCTTACCCGGTATAACCTGGGTGCAGCGTTGTTGTGCCTGGCGGGTATTGGCCTGGTAGCGCTCGATAGCGTCGAGTTCAATGCCGGCGATGTTATTACCTTGGGCGGCGCGATCTTCTTCGCCATCCAGATGGCGGTGACTGCCAAGTACGGTCGCAAGATGGACATCAACGTCATCACGTTTTGGATGTTTGTGGGCAATGGCGTTTTGAGTTTAATCACGTCGCTGCTATTCGAGACTCAGGCGCCCCTCTCTGCATGGACGCCGGAGTTTATCGGTGTGGCTGTTTTCCTCTCGGTGGGCTGCACATGCGTGGCGCTGCTCGTCCAAAACGTCGGTTTGGCGCATGTCCCCGCCTCGACGGGCTCACTGCTTCTTTCGATGGAGTCGCCTTCGGGCGTGTTGTTTTCGGTGCTGCTGATGGGGGAGGCGCTCACCTCGCGCCTGCTCGCCGGCTTCGTGCTTATCTTCCTGTCGATTATCTTGAGCGAGACTCACTTTGATTTTTTGCGCAAAAAGCCGCGCCCGCAATTGTAAACAACTTGTTGCGCCGCCCTCCTGGGGCGGCGTTTTTTATGTAACGCCCTTACAGTTATACCTTGCACTTTAGACCATCAAAGTGTTTGCTGCACAAATAATACTGGAGGGCATCTATGGCACCAGCTCAGTCCGATTTTCAACCGCAACCAGCGCCCAAGGCCACCCCGGCAGCGCAAGCCGCTATCGGTGACGGTCTTGTTGCCGAGGCTCAAGCTTTTGCAGACAAGCTTGCTGCGTGGCGCCACGATCTGCATCAGACGCCCGAGTTGGGTAATTGCCTTCCGCAAACCTCTGCGTATATCCAGGCACGTCTGACCGAGATGGGCATCCCGTTCGCCACGCTCGTCGACGGCTCCTGTGTTGTGGGCCTCATCGGTGCCGGTGCGGCCGTGGCGGCCCAGGGCAACGGTACGTGCACGGACGATCAGGCCGGCACGGTCATCATGCTGCGCGGTGACATGGATGCCCTTCCCGTCGCGGAAGAGTCGGGCGAGCCTTTTGCCTCTGTCAACGGCTGCATGCATGCTTGCGGCCACGATATGCATGCGACGGCCCTGCTTGGTGCCGCCCGCCTGCTCAAGTCTCGCGAGACCGAGCTTGTCGATGCCAATGCCACGGTTAAGCTGCTGTTCCAGCCGGGCGAGGAAACCTTTGAGGGCGCCCGCGCCGCCATCGCCGACGGTCTGCTGCAGAACCCGCGTCCTCAGGCGGCTTTTGCCATGCACGTCAACAGCCAGTCGCCGCTCGGCCTAGTGCTCTATGGGAGTCCGGCGCTCTCGGGCGTGTACGGTTTCCGCATCACGCTGCAGGGCAAGGGTGGCCACGGTTCCAGCCCTGAGATTTGCATCGACCCCATCACGGCCGGCGTGCATGTGCACCTGGCGCTTCAGGAGCTTATCTCTCGCGAGGTGCCGGCGGCCAAGGAGGTCGCGCTTACCGTGGGTAAGTTCGCTGGCGGTTTGGCGGCCAACGTCATCCCCGACACCTGCGTGCTCGAGGGAACGTTGCGCGGCTTCGATGTCGAGCTCATGGCGCATCTTAAGACCCGCATCGCCGAGGTCGTCAATGGCGTCGCGGCAACGTATCGCACACCGGCGACCATCGAGACACTCTCGGATGTTCCGCCGCTCGTACTCGATGACGATATGACCCAGGCATCGCTGGGCTATGTGGGTGCGACATTGCCCAAGGCAGCTTTCCTGCCGTTATTCCACGCCATGGCGAGCGAGGACTTTGCGCTTATCTCGAGCGAGATCCCGAGCGCGTACTTTACCGTGGGCGCCGCTGTAACCGATACGGATGAGCATTTTGCCCAGCACCATCCCAAGGCGCGCTTTAACGATGCCGAGCTTCCCCTCGGCGCCGCGGCTTATGCCGCCGTCGCTCTCGGATACATTGCGGACCACAAGGAGTAATCCATGTCCCAGCAACGTAAGTTCTTCCCCGGCTGGCTCGTGGTGGCCTCTGGCTTCGTGATCATGGCCACGTGCTACACGATTTTCGTCAACTGCATGAGCCTGTTCCAGCCGCTGATCGTCAGCGACCTGGGCATTTCCCTTGCGCAGTACAACATCTCCAATGCCATCTCCACCGTGGTGAGCGTTGTGGGTTCGCTTGTGATCGGCCATGTCGCCGATAAGGTGAGCGGCCGCGTTTTGGGCTCCCTCACCGTTATCGCCACCTCTGCCGTGCTTGTCGGCATGAGCTTTGTGGGCGAGCTTTGGCAGGTCTACGTGCTCTTTGCCGTCTCGGGCTGCTTCGCCGTGGCCTCGACCCGTCTGCTCATTAGCCTCGTCACTGCCAACTGGTTTACGGCCAAGCGCGGTCTTGCTATCTCCATTGCGCTTTCGGGCTCGGGCTTTGGCGGTGCCATTCTCTCGCCGATCGTAAGCTCGCTGATCGTGAGCGTGGGTTGGCGTTCCGCCTTCTTGGTGCTTGCCGCCGTCTGCATTGTGGCGGCGCTGCCCATCACGGCGTATTCCTTCCGCACCAAACCTTCCGAGATTGGCCTGAAGCCGCTCGGCGAGAACCCGGGCGATCCGTCTGTTTCCACCGCGGGCGATAAGGACGAGCATACGGCCCCAGAGGTCAGCGTCGGTTGGTCGCGCATTAAGAAGAGCCCGGCATTCTGGCTGCTCGTCGCGGCATTCCTCTTTATGGGCCTTGTCAATGGCGCCATCCTGCCCAACCAGGTTACGAATATGACGAGCGTCACCGTCAACGGCACCAAGATCGTCACGGGCGGCCACGATCCCATGTGGGCGGGTACCGTACTTTCGGCCTACATGGTCACCGTCGTTATTGCCAAGATTTCGCTCGGTGCGATCTATGACCGCTTTGGCCTGCGCTTTGGCAATATCCTTGGCTCCGTTGCGTGCATTATCGCCTGCGTGGCGCTGTGTTTCCCGACGACGGACCTCGGTCCTATTGTCGCCGCTGTGAGCTTTGGTGTTGGAACGTGCATGGGCACCATCACGCCTACCATCGCCGCGTCCAAGCAGTTTGGCATGGCCGACCTGGGTAAGGTCACGGGCACCATTACCTCGCTCGAGATGGTCGGCGGCACCGTGGGCGCCATTGTCTCGGGCGTGCTGTTCGATGCCACGGGCTCCTTTGCGAGCACCTGGATTGTGTGCCTGGCGTGCTCCGTGGTCATGCTCGTGTTCCTGCTGGCATCCGAGCCCATCGCCGCCAAGCTGCGCGCAAGCGTGGCGGGGGAGTAGCGGGTCGCCGCCTATTCCTGTTTGCCTGTTCTGCCCGTGGCTGCCCTGGAAGCCGAATGGATGCTCGTACTGTCATTCGGTTTCCAGGGCAGCCACGGGTCTACGAAATGATCTCTTTTCCTCCGTCCCCAAGGGATCACGTAATCCGAAGGGGACGGAGGAAAAGGGATCACAAACCGCGGCGGCGTGTCTGGCCGAACGAGTCCCCATACCCTCGTTCGGTCAGACACGCCGCCGCGTTGCTGCTTTGTGCCGTATAATGTCCACTACCTATGACGCGATACAAAAGAAAGGTGTTTGCCCATGCAGGCACAGAAGGCGGAGGGAACCCGCGACCTTATCGGCGCCGAGATGCGCGCTTGGCAAAAGATGCAGCAGATCGCTGCCGGCGTGTTCGAGCCGTTTGGTTTTAAACCCATCGAGACGCCCGCGATCGAGCAGGTGGACGTCTTTGTCCACGGCATCGGCCAGTCGACCGACGTCGTGCGCAAGGAGATGTTCCGCGTCTTTAGCGGCGCCAACCTGGAGCGCGTCTTTACCGAGGGCACCGACACAAAACTCAAGCCCAAGCAGCGCCTGGCGCTTCGTCCCGAGGGCACGGCCGGTGTGGTGCGCGCAGTCGTGGAGAACAACCTGGTGCCCCAGGGCTCCACGCCGTTTAAGGCTTACTACGCCGAGGCCATGTTCCGCGGCGAGCGTCCCCAGAAGGGCCGCCTGCGTCAGTTCCACCAGGTGGGTATCGAGTGGCTCGGCGCTCCCGATCCGGCGGCAGACGCCGAGTGCATCATCATGCTCATGGAGTTCTACAAGCGCCTGGGCTTCGATCTTTCCAAGCTCCGTCTGCTCATTAACTCGATGGGCGACGCTCAGTGCCGTCCGGCTTACCGCGAGCAGGTCAAGCAGTTTATCCTCGATCACGCTGAAGAGATGTGTGACGAGTGCCGCGAGCGCGCCGAGCTCAACCCGCTGCGTGCCTTCGACTGCAAGAACGACCACTGCCGCGAGATCATGGCCGACGCGCCGCTGATGGGCGACAACCTGTGCGACGAGTGCCGCGAGCACTACGAGCAGGTCAAGCGCTATCTGGATGCCGCCGGTATCGAGTATGTCGAGGATCCCACCCTGGTGCGTGGTCTGGACTACTACACCCGCACCGTCTTTGAGGTCGAGGCTCCCGGTGCCGGCGTCGGCTCCATCGGTGGCGGCGGCCGCTACGATGGCCTGGTCGAGCTCGAGGGCGGCAAGCCCACGGCCGGCGTCGGCTTCGCCGTCGGTTTTGAGCGCGCCCTGCTGGCCCTGCAGGCCTTTGGCAGCGACCTGGGCGCCGAGGAGACCCCGTATGTCTACGTCGCCAATGCCGGCAAGGAGTTGCGCCAGAACGTCTTTGCCATTACGCAGGAGCTTCGCGCCGCAGGTATCGTGACCGAGGCAGACTATCAGGGTCGTTCGCTTAAGGCTCAGTTTAAGCAGGCCGACAAGGTGGGCGCTAAGCTCATTTTGGTCTTGGGCGGCGACGAGCTTGCCGCCGGCAAGGTCAAGGTGCGCGACATGGAGAGCCATGACGAGGCCCTCGTCGATCTGGCCAACGTGGTCGAGGCGGTTCGTGAGCGCCTGTAGCGCATGATTTTTGAGCTGTGGACTCACTAAAGCGCTCAGCTCATTGAGAGCGATTGTTACGGGGGTGTTTCGCATTTATGCGGAATGCCCCCGTTTGCATATGCCGCCCACCGAGAAATACGACCATTTGGGGCAAAAAGCCTTGCAATGCAGAAAATACTTTTGTGTGGTAAAGCGCAATCAGCGTCGAAAGTTTTTGCCGAGTGCCTATAATAAATACCGCATGTTACGTGCATAGAAGGAGGAATGGGAGGAAACGTGGCTGAGAACCTAAGCAACCAGTCTGTACCCGAAGCCGCGGCGCGCGTCGCTGCCGTGGTCAACCGCCTCGTTAACCGAATCGGCTCGAATGCCGAATCCAAGGAGCGTCTCGCCGAGATCGAGATCCCCGAGGAGCTGCGCGACAATCTGGCGCTGTTCTTGCGCCTGGAGCGCCGTGTGCTTAGCGAGTATGATCCCGAGATCGCGGACCTGTTCGACAAGATTTTGACAGCCGAGATTGTGGCCAATGCCGGAAACCCCGGCACCCGTGCTGCCGACGAGTCCGTCGACGAGCAGGGCGTGCCCACTGCCGACGAGCCCACCGCCGTGGCGTTTCGCGAGGTCGTTGATCTGATCGACAGTCTGCCGCTCGATAAGCAGCAGGTTATCGTCCGCGCCTTTACGAGCTTCTTCCATCTGGCAAACCTGTCGGAGGAGAACTACCGCGTGGCGCAGCTGCGCGAGCGCGAGGCAGGTGCGTCGACCGATACCGAGGTCGATCCCGCCAACGAACTCACCGTCGCCTATCACCAGTTGGTAAACGAGATGGGTGTCGAGGGCGCCAACGAGCTGCTCGACAAGCTCGAGTTCCACCCTGTCTTTACCGCACATCCCACCGAGGCCCGTCGTAAGGCCGTCGAGGGCAAGATTCGCCGTATCTCCAACCTGCTGGAGGAGCGTCCGCGCCTGGACGGCTCCGACCTGGTGGAGAACGAGCGCCATATGCTGCAGGAGATCGACGCTCTGGTGCGTACGAGCCCCATCGCGCTCAAGAAGCCCACGCCGGTCGAAGAAGCCGATACCATCATCGACATCTTCGATAACACGCTGTTCGACGTCATTCCCGTTATCTATCGTCGTTTTGATGACTGGGTGCTGGGCGACAAGGCCGGCACCGTGCCGCCGCTGTGCCCGGCGTTCTTCCACCCCGGCAGCTGGATCGGTTCCGACCGCGACGGCAACCCCAACGTTACCGCCAAGGTGAGCCGCGAGGTCGCCGCCAAGTACTTCACGCACATGGTGCTCAAGCTCGAGGACAAGTGCCGCCGCATCGGCCGCAACCTTACGCTCGAGGCCGCCTACAGCAAGCCGTCGGCAGAGCTCATGAACCTGTGGAACCATCAGGTCGAGATGAGCGCTCAGTACACGGCTCGCGCCGAGCTGATTTCCGAGCACGAGCCGCATCGCGCCGTCATGCTCGTCATGGCCGACCGTCTGAACGCTACCGTGCGCCGTATCACCGATACCATGTACCACAGCGCCGATGAGTTCCTGGAGGACCTGCGTGTCGTCCAGCGCTCGCTGGCCGCTTGCGGTGCCGTCCGTGCTGCCTACGGCCCGGTCCAGACCATCATCTGGCAGGTCGAGTCCTTCGGCTTCCATATGGTCGAGATGGAGTTCCGTCAGCACTCCGTGGTGCACGCCCGCGCTCTCAAGGATATCCACGAGAACGGTATCCATGGAGACCTGCAGCCTATGACGCGCGAGGTCATCGACACCTTCCGCGCTATCGGTTCCATCCAAAAGCGCTACGGCAAGAAGATGGCGCACCGCTACATCATCTCGTTCACCAAGAGCGCCCAGCATGTGGCCGACGTCTTTGAGCTTGCCCACCTGTCCTTTGCACACGAGGAGGATGTCCCCGAGCTCGACGTGATCCCGCTGTTCGAGCAGCTCGAGGACCTCGAGGGCTGCGTCGACGTGCTCGACCAGATGCTTACGCTGCCTGTGGTGCAAAAGCGCCTTGCCCAGACCAACCGCCGCATGGAGGTCATGCTGGGCTATTCCGACTCCTCCAAGGATGCCGGTCCTACCACGGCCATGCTCGCGCTGCACTCCGCGCAGGAGCGCATTGCCAAGTGGGCCGAGAAGAACGATATCGACCTGGTGCTCATGCACGGTCGCGGCGGTGCCGTGGGTCGTGGCGGCGGCCCGGCCAACAAGGCCGTGCTGGCGCAGCCCAAGGGTTCGGTCAACTGCTTCTTTAAGCTCACCGAGCAGGGCGAGGTCATCTTTGCCCGTTACGGCAACCGCACGCTGGCTCAGCGCCATGTTGAGTCCGTTGCCGCCGCAACGCTTTTGCAGTCGGCCCCGAGTGTCGAGAAGACCAACACCGAGACCGCGCAGAAGTTCTGGGATATGGCCGACAAGCTCAACGCCGCAAGCCACGAGCGCTATCTGGACCTGCTGAACACCGAGGACTTTACACCGTGGTTCTCGACCGTGACGCCGCTGACCGAGGTCGGTCTGCTGCCGATCGGCTCGCGTCCCGCCAAGCGCGGCTTGGGTGCCAAGTCGCTCGACGACCTGCGTACCATTCCGTGGATCTTCAGCTGGAGCCAGGCGCGCATCAATCTGGCCGCTTGGTACGGCCTGGGTACCGCCTGCGAGCAGTTTGGCGATCTGGACCAGCTTAAGGCTGCCTACCAGGAGTGGCCGTTCTTCCGCACCTTTATCGACAACATCGAGATGTCGATCGCCAAGACTGACCAGCGCATCGCCAAGATGTATCTGCACCTGGGCGACCGCCAGGATCTGTCCGAGAAGGTCTTCACCGAGATGCAGCTCACGCGTAAGTGGGTCCTTGCCATCGTCGGTGACGAGTGGCCGCTGCAGCGTCGTCGCGTGCTCGGCTGCGCCGTCCGCGTGCGTAACCCCTACGTCGACGCCCTGTCCATCGCCCAGGTCCGCGCCCTTCGCGAGGTGCGCATGAACCAGGACGAGATGGCCGAGGAGAAGAAGGCCGAGTACATGAGCCTGATTCTTTCGACTGTGACCGGCGTCTCGGCAGGATTGCAGAACACGGGGTAATCGATAGCCCTGTGGCTCTCACCGGGACCCGACGGGTTTCCCTCTGAATGCGTCCTCGCACTTGAAGCCCCCTTATCCTGCTCCTTCGGAGCTGCGGATAAGGGGGCTTCGTGCTGCGGAATGCATTCAGAGGGAAACCCGTCGGGTCCCTTCGTCCTCGGTCTTCGGGGATTGGGGCTGAAGGGAATAAAGCGCGCTTCGCGCTTAGTGTGGAGTGCGGCGAGGGCTTCTTGCGTCCTGCGGAGTGTGCCTAAAAGTAAGCTGATGGCGGGCCCTACGATGTCCGGTCTTCGGTGGATTACTGGCTGGGGGAATAATGGCGCGCTTCTTGACTTACGACTGTAGCGGCCGCGGTCCCGTTTGGGATCGCGGTCGTTTTGTTGTGGGTCAAATATGAACGTTGTGTTAATGAGTCGGTGGACGGTGGTGTTTTTCGGTGAGCGGCGTATCCTTCCAACGGTTTATCTAGTGTGTCAGTTGAAAGGAAGAGGGCGCTCATCATTGTTTGAATGTGAACTGCCGTTTGACCACAAGACGTTGCATCTGGAGCTCGAGGATAAGAACTTCGCGGGTGTGATGGAAGGTCACCAAAACGAGTTTAAGACTACGAAATCGCAGGAAGAGCTGGTAGAGGAGTCACTTGCCAACCCTTATGGCTCGCCTTCGCTCGAGGAGCTTTGTGCTGGCAAGAGAGATATCGTCATTATTAGCTCCGATCATACGCGCCCCGTTCCCTCGCGTGTGACGATGCCTATTCTGCTGCATCACATCCATTCCGCTGCACCCGAGGCTCGCGTGCGTATTTTGGTTGCTACGGGTATGCACCGTCCGTCGACGCACGAGGAACTCGTCAACAAGTATGGCGAGGAGATTGTTGCCAACGAGGAAATCGTTATGCACGTCGCGACTGACGACAGCATGATGAAAAAGATTGGCACCCTGCCTTCCGGTGGCGAGTGCATCATCAACAAGATTGCCGCCGATTGCGATCTGCTGCTTGCCGAGGGCTTTATTGAGCCGCACTTCTTTGCCGGTTTCTCTGGTAGCCGCAAGTCCGTCCTGCCTGGCATCGCCAGCTACAAGACCATCATGTACAACCACAACGGCCAGTTTGTGAATGATTCCCACTCGCGTGCCGGCAACCTGTGCCACAACCACGTGAGCGAGGACATGTTTGCTGCCGCCGAGATGGCTCACCTTGCCTTTGTGCTTAACGTGGTGCTCAACGGCAAGCACGAGGTCATCGGCTCCTTTGCCGGCGATATCCACAAGGCGCACGAGGCCGGCTGCGAGTTCGTGAAGAGCCTTGCCGGCGTTGAGCCCGTCGAGTGCGAGATTGCCATCACCACCAACGGCGGCTACCCGCTCGACCAGAACATCTACCAGGCTGTGAAGGGCATGTGCTCTGCCGAGGCCACGCTTCCCGAGGGCGGCGTGATTATCGATGTCGCCGGTTGTGCCGACGGTCACGGTGGCGAGGGCTTCTATCACAACATCGCCGACAACGATCCTGCGGAGTTTGAGCGCGCCTGCATCGACCGTCCTAAGGACGAGACCCTGCCCGACCAGTGGACGAGCCAGATCTTTGCCCGCATCCTGGCGCATCACCCTGTGATCATGGTTACCGACCTGTGCGATCACCGGATGATCAAGGATATGCACATGACGCCGGTCAACACCCTCGATGAGGCGCTCAAGCTCGCCTTTGAGATGAAGGGTGCCGATGCCAAGGTTGCCGTTATTCCCGATGGCCTGGGCGGTGTCGTCGCGCAGCACTAGCACGCGGCCTAAACGAATCGTTTTTAACCGACAAGAAAGATAAGGTTTTATGCTTACCAAACTCCTCTGCGAATTCGGCGCAACTGCACTCATGATCATCTTTGGCGTGGGCGTGCACTGCGATACGGTGCTCAAGGGCACCAAGTATCAGGGCTCCGGCCACATGTTTGCCATCACCACTTGGTCTTTTGGCATCTCGGTCTGCCTGTTTGTCTTTGGCGGTGCCGTGTGCATGAACCCCGCCATGGTGCTTGCCCAGTGCATCGTCGGCCTGGTGCCGTGGAGCAGCTGCATCCCCTTCATGATTGCCGATATGCTCGGCGGCTTTGTGGGCGCCGTAATCGCTTGGCTTATGTATGCCGATGAGTTCAAGGCTTCCGATGGTGTCGTCGACCCCATTGCCCAGCGCAACATCTTCTCTACCAACCCCACCACCGAGGGCACGAACTATGCTCGTAACTTCTTCTGCGAGGCTATCTGCACCTTTGTGTTCATCAGCGCCATCCTTGCTGCCGCTAACCGCGCCGGCGAGAACGTTCTGATGCTCGCTATCTGCGTCGGCTTGATCGTTTGGGCTGTTGGCATGGGCATGGGCGGCATCACCGGCTTCGCCATGAACCAGGCACGTGACCTTGGTCCTCGCATGGCCTATCAGGTGCTGCCGATCAAGAACAAGGCTGACAACAACTGGAAGTACGGTCTGCTCGTTCCTGGCATCGCGCCGTTTGTCGGTGCCGCTCTGGCCGCGCTGTTTGTGCACGGTTTCTTGGGCATGTTCTAGTCCGAGGCTACATAGTTGTCCGCTGGCCGCATGGGGTAACTTCCCAGCGCGTCCTCGGACATGAAAGAACCCCCGCTGCGCACTGAACTGCCTCCCATTTCTTGGACACAAGAAATGGGAGGCCTTTTTATGGCTGGAAACGCTTTGTACGACGTCGGGATGAGGCTGCGAGCGGCAGA
>CAUCTV010000031.1 GCA_958445895.1 uncultured Collinsella sp. | reverse complement strand
ATAATGTCGCCGGCATAGGCGTGACCGACCTCGGTCATGTCGCGGCCGCACATCACATACAGGTGAGCCAAACGATCGCTCTTGCGGGTACGCGCGTTGACCAACTCAAGACCCGGCTCAAGCGTGCCCGTCAGCACCTTGATAAAGCTGATGCGGCCCTGCTGCGGATCGGCCAGTGTCTTAAACACAAACGCCACCGGACGGTCATCGTCACTCGAAATCTTAAGCGAATCACCGTCGATGAGCGGCATCTCGCCGTAGTCGGTCGGCGCCGGGAAGTACGTGGCGATGTCGTCCATCAGCGAGTTGACGCCCTGCTCCTTAATGCAATCGCCCGCAAAGACCGGCACAAAGATGCGCTCGGCGATCGCCTTAGACAGCAGGCCTTCAAGCTCCTCCTGCGTCAGCGTCTCCTCGCCTTCCAGGTATTTCATCATCAGCTCGTCGTCAGCCTCGGCCACCAGCTCGCACAGATGGTCATGGGCCTCCTCGGCCTGGGCACGATACTCCTCGGGAATCTCCGACTCAACGGCCTCGGCGCCGTTGCAGTGGCGCGCCTTCATGCGCACCAGGTCGATGATGCCGTCAAAGTCCTCGCCCTCGCCCCAGGGAAGGGTCACGGCGCCCAGGCGCGTGCCAAAGCGCTCCTGCAGCAGGTCCATCGTGGTCGCAAAGCTGGCCTCGGAGCGCGACAGGCGGTTTACGAACACCGCGCGTGCCAGGCGTAGGTCCTCGGCGGCATACCAGAGCTTAACCGTCGTAGGCTGCGGGCCGGCCTCGGCGTCGACCACAAACAGAGCCGTCTCGCAGACGCTCATCGCGGCAAAGGCGTCGCCGATAAAATCGGGGTAGCACGGGGCATCGAGCACATTGATGCGCGCGCCCTTCCAGTCGATCGGCGCGATGGTCGTCGAGATAGAAAATGCACGCTTGACCTCTTCGGGGTCATAGTCGAGCGTGGGCTTGGTGCCGTCGTGGCCGCCCAGGCGGGCGGTCTTGCCGGAAAGGTGGAGCATGGCCTCGGCGAGTGAAGTCTTGCCCACCCCGCCTTGGCCTACGAGCACCACGTTCCTTACGTTACCGGTCTTGGGAGCACCCATGATGACCTCCTTGCAGGGCCGCGCGCAATGCGCGACGCCAACGGGGAGAGTTCGCGGTCGGTGCCGTCCCGGGAGCAGCATGGTCGGCAGCCGAGCCGACTCACCCTCCAAATGTCCTATGCTACCACCCTACCCTCACGGACGGCTGTCCATGCATACCTTTCGGCACACGTATGAATACAGGCGGCGAGAGGAAGAGACAAGCTTGTGGGGCAATTATTGAACCCCGTCGATGTAAACAAAAAGCCGCCACAGACCGTAAGACCTGTGGCGGCTTCGCCTCAATTAATAGTTGAGTAAATACCTGAGTCTACCCCTCGATACGGCTCAAGAACTCACGCGTGCGCTGCTCGCGCGGATGGTCGATAACCTGTTCGGCAGATCCCTCCTCGACAATGCGACCGCCGTCCATAAAGACCACGTGGTCGGCAACATCGCGCGCAAATTGCATCGCGTGGGTCACGATTACCATCGTCATATTCTGCGCAGCGAGGTCCTTAATGACACGCAGCACCTCGGCCGTCAGCTCGGGATCGAGTGCCGAGGTCGGCTCGTCAAAGAATAAGATTTCCGGATCGAGCGCCAGGGCGCGGGCAATACTCACGCGCTGCTGCTGACCGCCCGAAAGCTCACACGGCACCTTGTTCTCGTTGCCCGTAAGCCCCATCTGCGCGATCAACTCACGCGCACGCGCCTCCGCCTGCTCGCGCGGGCGCTTAAGCACGCGGATCGGCGCGTCGATGATGTTTTTCATCACCGTATAGTGCGGGAACAGATTGTAGTTCTGGAACACCAGACCAAACCGCGAGCGCGCCTGTTTGGGCACGTCGCCTTTCGCATAGACCGCACCCGGCCCCGCGTCCGTCGCAACGGCAAGGTCGCCAAACGAGAGAGAGCCTCCGTCGAGTGTCTCGAGCAGCGTGGCACACCGCAGCAGCGTAGACTTACCGCCGCCCGAAGGTCCGATAATCGCCACGACCTCGCCACGCTTTACCTCGAGTGAGATATCCTTGAGCACCTCATTGCCGCCAAACGCCTTACGCGCGTTCGATATATTCATTACCGTTCCGGACACGGGAACCTCCATGTGTTTGAGAAGTCAGCGAGCGTGTGGATGACGAGACAATGTGCTTCGAAAGAGGAGCGCCGCGTACTTCTGTACGCAAGCGACAGCTTGAGAAGCAGATTGGCCGTCAGACACGCGCGCAGCGTCGAGCAGTCCGCCGTTCGTTAGAACGGCGGAACGATCTAGTCATGATAATAGTCCAGCTTCTTTTCGGCAGCGCCCAGCAGCATCTCGACCACAAAGTTAAAGACCCAGTAGATCAACGCCGCAATCGCAAACGGCACCATGCTCACCTGCGAGGCGACCAGCGCCTTGGCGGTCGAGAACATCTCACCCACGCCAATGGCAAACGCCAGCGACGTGTCCTTGACCAGTGTGATGATCTCGTTGCCCATCGCCGGCAGAATACGCTTGGCGACCTGCGGCATCACGATATACAGAAACGTCTGCAGACGCGAGTAGCCCAGCACCTCGGCGGCCTCATATTGACCGCGCGGAATCGACTGCAGGCCCGAGCGATAGATCTCGGCAAAGTAGCCGGCGTAGTTGATGATGAACGCCACAACGCACGCCGTCCACTTGGAATCGGGCGTGAGCGAGATGCCGAACACGTAGTACGGAGCGAAGTAGATGGCAAACATCTGTAGCATGAGCGGCGTGCCGCGCATGACCGAAATATAGATGCGCGCGATCCAGCGAAGCGGCGCAATTTTGCTCATGCGCATAAACGCCACGGGAATTCCCAGCGGAATCGACCCGAGCAACGTCAGCACAAACAGCTGCAAGCTGACCAAGAATCCCTGGCCAAGCATCTGCATCATGACCTGAATAGACAACCCAAGCTCTCTTTCACAGTAACGGAACAGCGAACCCAATGCTAAAGCGGGTTTTCCAGGTGCCCGAGTTTGCCGTGAAAGAGGAGCGCCGCGTACTAAATGTACGCAAGCGACGGTTTGAACGGCAAAATCGGGTGCCTGGGAAAGCCGCTATTTGAGCACCCAGTTGTCGAAGGAAAGACCATAGCTTGAATACTTATCGCACAGGTCCTTGACCGTACCGTCCTCATAGAGCGCCTTGAGCGACTCGGTCACGGCGTCGGCCGACTTGCTGTCGCCCTTCTTAAAGCCGACGGCGTAGTGTTCGCTGGACAGCGGCTCATCAAGCTGCGTATAGGCATCGGGCTTGGCGGCCAGCTGATACTGAGCGATCGAGAGGTCACAGGCAACGGCATCGACCGCACCACTCTCGAGCTGCATAAACGCCGTGTTGTACTCACCGATGGTATCGAGCGTGGCAAACGTCGCGGCCAGATCCTTCTGGTCGCCCTCGAGCACATTCTGCGCAGCGGAATCAGTCTGGGTAATCACGGTCTTGCCGGCAAGATCGTCCCAGCTCTTGATACCCGCGTCCTTCTTGACCACCAACACCTGCTCGTTGAGCATATACGGCTCGGAGAACGTGTAGTCGTCCTCGCGGCCCTCCATGGTAAAGCCGTTCCAGATGCAGTTGATGGCGCCGGAGTTGAGCAGCGTGTCCTTGGCATCCCAATCGATGGCCTCGTAATCGACATCCCAGCCCTGCTTATCGGCAACGGCCTTGGCAAGGTCAAGGTCAAAGCCCGTGTACTCGCCGTCATCGCCCACAAAGCCGTACGGAGGGTAGGACTTGTCAAAGCCCACCACGAGCTTCTTGGACTCCGCGGCGCCCTTCACATCCTTGGCCGCGGCAGAACCAGCAGCGGAGCCCTTGCCAGCACCACCGCCGCAGCCGACAAGACCAAGGCCAAGCACCGTGGCGAGCGAGCCGGCTAGACCAACAAACTGACGACGAGACATATCGGTATTCATGGTATTCCCCCTCGATAGCACTTTAGTTAGGTAAAGTGAGTCATGTAACGTTCAGAATCATACACTTTAGTGAAATGGAGTACAAGGGAGGGCTTGCCCGGCGCGGGCGGGGAGCGGCGCGGAATTAAGTTTATCGCGAGTTCCGCACGCAAAGGAAAGCACTAAATGTGCTTTCCGTCTTGCGCAGGACTGTAGAGCAGGAAACTTAATTCCGCGCCGCTCCCCGCCCGCGCCGGGCAAACGTCGTTGGACTTATCGCTGACATGAAATGGCCGCTTGCATATCGTCCACTAGCTTGGCACGGTACAATTGCTTCGGACTTTTCTTTTTCTTTAATAGTGGAGTTAATTCATGGCAGAATCTCGTGCGGAGCGTAAGGCTCGTCGTGCTTTGATCGAGGCGGCTGAGGGGTCGGAAGAGAAAAAATCTTCTAAGAAATCCAAGTCGTCTCAGGATGCGAAGGGCAAGGTTAAGACCAAGCGTTCTGGCTCTCGTCAGGGCGGGGATAAGGCGCCTCACGTTCGCTCCAAAGGCTCGCGCAAGGATTCGGCTCAGCCTGCGCGTAAGGCCGTGGATCCCAAGTCTCCCTGTTCGATCATGAAAGCTTGTGGTGGGTGTACGGCACTCAATCGTCCTTATAAGAAGCAGTTGGCGGCCAAGCAGGCTGCTATGGAGGAGCTGTTTGCTGAGCTCTGCGAGCGCGAGGGCATTAGCGTCGACCCCATTCGCGGTATGGGTGTCACCCTGGGCGACCCGGGTAAATATCCTGCGCCGCGTGGCTTTCGTCATAAGGCTGCCACTCCCTTTGCTCCCGGCAAGGAGGGCGCTGTCCGTTGCGGTTTCTTTGAGCGTGGCACGCACAAGATCGTTGCCGTACCCGAATGTCCTGTCGAGGCGCCGGGTGCCCGTCAGATTCTCAACGGCATCGCGCGCGAAGCTGAGCGGCTGCATATTCCCGCCTTTAATGAGGACAAGCATCTTGGTTTGCTTCGCTATGCCGTCGTCCGCTGCGGTTGGCGTACCGACCAGGTCATGGTTACGCTCGTGACCGCCCAGCGTGACTTACCGCATGCACAGGAGTTCTTTGAGGCCGTCGCGGCACTCGATCCGCGTATCGTCACCGTCGCCCAAAACATCAATGGCCGTCCCGGTAACACCATCTTGGGCGAGGAGACTCGTATCGTCTATGGCGCCGAGTGCATGCGCGACCAGCTGCTCGGTTGCGAATTCGATATCTCCCCTACCGCGTTCTATCAGACCAATCCGCAGCAGACCGAGCTGCTCTATCAGCTCGCGATTGACGGCATGGACCTGCAGCAGGGCGACATTCTTATGGACGCTTACTGCGGCAGCGGCACCATCGGTCTGTGCGCCGCGAAGGATGCCCAGGACAGAGGTGTCGGCATTATGCTGCTCGGCGTGGAGCGCAACCCGGCGGGCATTGCCGACGCACGTCGCAATGCCGAGCTCAACGGCCTCACCCGCAGCGCTTGGTTTATGGCCGACGACGCCACCGATTACATCCTGGACGCCGCCGATAACAACGAGCGCGTTGACGTTCTCTCCATCGACCCGCCACGCGCCGGCTCCACACCAGAGTTTCTCGAAGCCGCTTGCGCACTCAAGCCGCGCCGCATCACCTATATCAGCTGCAACCCCGTGACCCAAGAGCGCGACCTACACCAGCTCCTCGACGGAGGTTATCGCCTGCTCAAGATCACGCCGGTCGACATGTTCCCTCACACCGACCACACCGAGACCGTCGCGGTCCTCGAGCGCCGCTAACCAACACCGGTAGATTTTTGGGACAAGAAGGGGGCGGCCCGTCTGGACCGCCCCCTCTCGTTGGGCAGATGAGCCCGTTACATGCTCTTGCGCAGGTCACACACGCCGGCTGCCGCCATCTCGCGCAGCAGCGTCTCGCGATCGCGCGTCACGATCAGGTCCAGCGGGAAGTGAATCTCATCGAGCATCTTGCGCGCCTGGTCGAGCTTGCCAATTGCCATACCAATGTGCGCGTCGGTCGAGACGCCAATCCCCACGCCCAGTTCGGCGCAGCGCTCGGCAATCTTGCGACAAGCGCCCCAATGCTCGGCATCGGTACCATGCTCAAGACTATGGTTGTTAATCTCGATAATCTTGTGCTTGGCCTTTGCCGCCAACAACACCTCATCGATATCAAAGGAAACACCCGAGCGACCCGTGTGGCCCAGCATAAACACTTTGGGGTGCTCCAGAGCATTGATATACATCTCGGTCGTCTGGGCGAGCGTCGCGCCTTCAGCGAGCTGCGGATTATGCACACTCGCAACCAAATAATCCAAATTGCGCGTAGCCAAATCGAACAGCGAATGCTCACGACTATACGAATCGCCGGCAATATCGAGCGTGACAGGAGTGTCCTCGCCAAACAGGCTTCCGTCCAGCGAAACGATATCAGCCTCGGCACCACGCAGCACCAGTACGCCGCTCCAAATGCGCGGCCAGATATCCTGGTTAATAAAGAACTGGTAACTGCGCAGGTCATTGGGGCAAGGTGAAACCATAGAGCTCAGATGGTCGGCAGATCCGAGCACCTGCAGGCCACGCTCTGCCGCCCAGTACACATTCTCCTCAATGGTCGAATATGCATGCGCAGAGAACATCGTATGAGTATGGATATCACAGGAAAGCAGGTAGGGCATCGGATCTCCTTATCCGGCATGGCCGTCGCGTATATTCATTGTACGCATAGCCTTCGATAGTCGTAAAACCGCTCCATCCCAACGACACAACGTACATGACAACGGGGTCCGGCTCAACACCAAACCCCGTTTCACGTAAAACATTACAGGCAGAGCGCTTTGCTTTTAACGATACTCGTCTGCCAGCTGCTTCCAGGCAGGTAGCGAATTGATAATCGTCTCGTAACTCACACAATAGCCAAGGCGGAACCAACCCGGCATACCAAAGCTGTCCGAGGGAACCGCGAGCAGCTCGTACTTCTTCGCGCGCTCGCAAAATGCATTTGCATCGGGCTCGAGCGCCTTCACCCACAGGTAGAAAGCACCGTCCGGCTCAACATAGGTGTAGCCGTACTCCGCCAATGCATCGGTGAGCGCCGTGCGGTTGCGTGCATAGGCCTCAACGTCACTCGGCTCATCGATGCAATCGATAATCACGCGCTGGAAGAGCGCCGGAGCGCACACGAAGCCCAGCGTACGGGCAGCACCCGCAACAGCCGGCATCAGACGGGCAGCCTGCGGATTGGTGTTGGGAACCAAGATCCACCCCACGCGCTCACCCGGCAGCGACAGCGACTTGGAATACGAGTAACACACGATGGTGTGCTCGTAGATCGAAGGCACCCAAGGCACCTCGGCGCCATAGACAATCTCGCGATACGGCTCATCCGAGATAAGCATGATCGGGTTCTCGGGATCGCGCTTGGCGTTGACCTCGCGCAGAACATTGGCCAGTCGCGTCAGGGTATCGCGCGTATACACGGCGCCCGTCGGGTTATTCGGTGAGTCGATGATGACAGCTGCCGTCTTGTCGGTAATCGCCTTGAGCACGTTATCCACGCTCAGCTGGAACGTATCTTCATCGGCGAGCGCCTCGACACACGTACAGCCGGCCTTCTCAATCCACACGCGATACTCCGGGAAGTACGGGGCGATAACAATGACCTCGTCACCCGGGTTCGTAACGGCATTGAGCGTGCAGGTGAGCGAAGCCGCCGCGCCCACGGTCATAAAGACATCCTTGCCCTCATAGCTCGTACCGAAGCGACGGTTAAGAGACTCAGCCACGGCGGTACGGCACTGCGGCAGGCCCGGAGCGGGCGTATAACCGTGCAGCTGGTCACTCGGCAGTTCAAGCGCCTTTTTGATGGACTCCGCGACGGCAGCGGGAGCAGGAACGCTCGGGTTGCCCAGCGAGAAATCGAACACGTTTTCCGCGCCGATTTGCGCCTTGCGCTCAAGGCCATAGCTAAAAATCTCACGGATGATGGAGCTTTCCGCACCGCGAGCATACATAGTTTCGTTGATCATCTGTTCCCCTTTCGCATAGGCGCTATTGTACGCTTTAGCCAACTAGAGCGCCACAATGTTGATTGGGGACAGACTTAAATGCGTGAAAACGCTCATTTAAGTCTGTCCCCAATCAACATATCGCTCAAAAGAAAAAGCCTCCACAGGTTTCCCCGCAGAGGCTTTCGCTACAAGAACTATTTGTCGGCGTCGGTGTTGCCGTCAGCGTTGACAGCATTGCCATCACCGGCATCATCGGATGCGGCTTCGGCATCCTCCCGCATGGCCGCCTGCGCAAAGGCCGCAGCATCAGCCGCCAGCTCCTCCTCACTCATGCGAGGCGCGCGCTTTTTGGTCGGCATGCCGGCCGCCTTGGCATTGCGCTCCTCCTTGGCCGCCAGGATATCGCCCTCGCGCTCAAGGTAAGCATCCCACTCGTTGTCAAGCAGGGCGTTCACGGCGTCGCCTTCGACGGTCTCGCGCTCAAGCAGCACCTTGGCCATCAGATCGAGCTGATCGCGACGGGCATCCAAAATCTCGGCCGCACGGCGATGGGCCTCGCGCATGATGCGCTGAACCTCGATATCGATACGGCGCGCCGTCTCCTCGGAGTAATCCTGGTGATCAGCGTAATCGCGGCCCAGGAATACCTGATGCTGCGCCTCACCAAACACTTGCGTGCCCAGCTCCTCGCTCATGCCCAGGCGCGTGACCATCTCGCGCGCCATCTTGGTTGCGCGCTCCAGATCGTTGCTCGCGCCCGACGTAATGTCATCGCACATGAGCTCCTCGGCAACGCGACCGCCCAAGAACACGGCGAGCTCGTCGAGCATCTCGTTCTTGGTCTTGAGGAAGTGGTCCTCCTGCGGAAGCTGCAGCGTGTAGCCCAGAGCCTGACCGCGGCTGACGATCGAGATCTTGTGGACCGGATCGGAGTGCTCCAGGATGTGGCCCACCAGGGCGTGACCGCTCTCGTGGTAGGCAATCGTGGTGCGCTCGGCCTCGGTCATCACGCGACCCTTGCGCTGCGGTCCGGCAATCACGCGCTCCATCGATTCCTCGACCTCGTCCATCGAGATCACGGAACGATGACGGCGAGCGGCCAGCAGCGCAGACTCGTTGAGCAGGTTCGCCAAATCGGCACCAGTAAAGCCAACGGTCATCTGGGCGAGCTTCTCAAACTTAACGTCCTCGTCCATCGGCTTGTTCTCGGCATGCACGCGCAAGATCTGCTCGCGGCCCTTCACATCCGGACGGTCGACCGTAACCTGACGGTCAAAACGGCCGGGACGCAGCAGCGCCGGATCCAGAATGTCGGGGCGGTTTGTGGCGGCGATCAGGATGACCGACTCGCTCTCCTCAAAGCCGTCCATCTCGACCAGCAGCTGGTTGAGCGTCTGCTCGCGCTCGTCGTGACCGCCGCCCAAGCCGGCTCCGCGCTGACGTCCCACGGCATCGATCTCATCGATGAAGATGATCGACGGGGCCTGGGACTTGGCCTCCTTAAAGAGGTCGCGCACGCGGCTGGCGCCGACGCCCACGAGCATCTCGACAAAGTCGGAACCCGAGATGCTAAAGAACGGCACGCCTGCCTCACCGGCAACGGCCTTGGCCAGCAGGGTCTTACCAGTACCCGGAGGGCCAACCAGCAACACGCCACGCGGGATCTTGGCGCCCAGCTTGCGATAGCGGTCCGGATCGCTCAAAAAGTCGCGAATCTCCTCGAGTTCCTCGACGGCCTCGTCCACACCGGCAACATCCTCAAACTTGACCTTGGGGCGCGTTGCCTCGTTGGTCTTGGCGTTGGTCTTGCCAAACTGCATGTTCCTGTTGTTGGCACCCATCATCTGGCGCATAAAGTAGAACATGATGGCGATAAGGGCGATCGTCGGAAGCACACTCATCGCCAAATCGCCCCAAAAATCGGGATCGTTGGTGTTGACGATGTACTTGGTATCGGGGTGCTCCGCCATGAGCTCGGCAAGCGAATCGGAGCCGACATAGGTCGAGGAGAAGCTCTTGAGCTCGCTCGTATCGCCCTTGTCCTTCTTCGTCTTCCAGTAATGACCCGTCACGCTTCCGTCTTGAACCGTATAGGTCAGATCTTCGACGCGATCCTGCTTGATGGCGCTGACCATCTCGCTCGTCGCGAGCTTAACGGTATTGCTGGAGCTGGCAAAGCCGGAGCCCATATTAAAGAAGGCATAGCCCAGAAGCGCGCAAGCCAAAAGAAAATACAGCCAGCCCGTACGCGTGGGCTTCTTGCCTCCGGGCATCCCCGGGATCTTAGGCTCCCGGGGAGTCTGGGAATTGTTATCGTTACGGTCGTCGGGCATCTTACGAATAAACCTCCGGTTTCAAAATGCCCAGATACGGAAGGTTGCGATAGCGCTCGGCATAGTCGAGGCCGTAGCCCACCACAAAGGCATCGGGGCAATGGGTTCCAACATACTTGGGCGTGATGGCCGAGACGCGGTCCTCAACGTCCTTCCACAGGAAGGCGGCGACCTCCAGAGAAGCGGGCTTGCGGCTCTCGAGGTTCTTCATCAGATACTTGAGCGTCAGGCCCGAGTCCAGAATGTCCTCGACGATCAGCACGTCGCGACCGCGGATGTCGATATCCAGGTCCTTAATGATACGCACGATACCCGAGGACTTCACACCGTCGCCGTAGCTCGAAACAGCCATGAAATCGATGTTGGTCGGCAGCTCGATCTTACGCATCAGGTCGCCCATAAAGACCACGGCGCCGCGCAGGACCGCAATCAGCACCAGATCCTTACCCGCGTAGTCGCGAGTAATCTGCTCGCCTAGGCGAGAGACGATACCGTCGATATCCTCCTGCGTAAACAGAACCTTCTCGATATCCGGATGTTGAGAAGCCATGACAACCCTTTCTTGTGCTTATCGCCCACACACCGCCGTATGGACGCGAACTACACATTCTAGCAGCGCACGGGGTATATTTACCAGCCCGTGCGCCATCAGCGCGGGAATACCGTCAACGTCGCACAGAATAGTAGGCACAAGTCACTATTCCGCATCGACTACGCGGAGCAGATATGCCACGCGCGTTGCGGCCGTGCATTTAAAACGCTCGTCGGCCCGAACGCCCGCGACCCACACCACGGCTCCTCCCGGAGCCGTTCTTACCACGGGCACGCCAGAGCGTTCGGAAACGGGAATGCGCGCCTCGTTGAGCAGGTCGGACACTTTCTTGCTTCGACCACTCATTCCCAGCGGGCACATCACATCCCCCGGCACAGGGTTATCCACCCACAAGCGCGCCGATCGAGCCTCAGCGGGAATCTCTCCGCACGAGCCGGCGAGCATCCGATCGCTATCGCGGTCGGCAAAGCCCAAGGCCGCCGCATCCACGATAGCGGCCACCTCTCCGGCAGCCACAAGCTCGCGGGCTCGACGCACGACATCGTATCCCGGCTCAACGGCCATCGGCTCGGCCACCAGCATACGCCCCGCCCCCAACGACAGGCGCCCGGGAACGGAGATCCAGTCGGCAACTAAGCCCTCGCGCGCCACCGGGGCCTTGAGTGCCAGCATTCCAAACTCCACGCGCGCATCAATTCCCGCCGGGAGTGTGACCGAGCCCGCACCCTCGGCAACGCAGGCGAGCACGCGCTCCACATGCCGCATCTCCGGCCGAGCATCGGGGTCGATGCGCTTAATTGCCAGTCGCACCATGCGCCGCGCAATCACCACCTCGGCCGCGGCAAGGCGGCGCGCATCGAGCACCAGCGCGCCCGCCGCCTCCTTACGCAGGCAGCTTCGAAACGCCTGTGCCGAAAGCTGAGACAAAAACGCGTCCTCATCGCCTAAGATCTCGCAGGCGGCGCCAATCGTTTTGCAGACGCTCGCGTTGCGCTGCGCCACCACCGGCATCACTCGATGGCGCACATAGTTGCGCAGGTACGAAACATCCTCGTTGCTCTCATCCTCCCGCCATGGCTGGCCATGCACCTGCAGATAGTTCACAAGCTCATCATGCGTGAGGTCGAGCAAGGGACGTACCACGATGTTCCGACGGCGTGGGATGCTCGATAGACCAGCGGGCCCCGACCCCTTAATCGCATTCATCAAAAACGTTTCCGCACGGTCCGACGAGGTGTGCGCCGTACAGATGCGGGCCGCCGTCCGCGGTGCGCCCGCCTGGGCGCAGAGCTCACGAACGTATCTCCGTGCCGCGGCATAGCGTACCTCGCGGGCAGCCGCCTCGATATTGCCCGATTCATCATCAAAATAAGCGTGCTCCACGCACAGCGGTAAACCATATTTCGCGCAGAGCTCGCGCACAAAGGCCTCGTCGCCATCGGACGCCTTGCCGCGCAGATGATGGTTTACATGCAGCACATGCAGGCGCTCGCGAGCAATGGGGGCAACACCGCGCCCGTCCATGATATCCAACTTTGATGTGCATGCCATAAGAAGCAAGGCCGTCGAGTCCGCACCACCTGATACCATGAGCACCACAGGAGCAGCCGTCTGCCGCGTCGCCAGGGCGTAATCATCCACCCTCGACGCAGCATGATGTCCATAGTGCTGAGATACCGTTGGCATTCGCTTCCTCCTCTATTCGTCCGCACCCATTGTATCCTTTGGAATCTTATGTCTCGCCTGCACCTTCATATCCTCGGCAGCGGCTCAAAAGGCAACTGCGCGCTCATCGAGGGACCGCAAGGTCTCATCATGATCGATGATGGCCTGTCCCGCCGCGAGACACTTAAACGCATGGCGGAGCTCGGCCTCTCGGCAGATGACGTTGCCGCGCTTGTAATCACCCATGAGCACAGCGACCACATCAAAGGGCTCGATGTATGGTGCAAGCACTGGCACGGTCCCCTCTTTGCCAGCAGGGGCACGCTTTCGAGCAAAGAAACCCTCGCACATCTACCCGTAGAGGAATTTGACCCCGGCGACACGCTTTCCATTGCCGGCATCCGCGTGCGAACCTACCCAACATCGCATGATGTCATCAATCCTGTCGGTTATCGATTCGACGCCCTCGATGATTCCATCGGCTTTGCCACCGACACCGGAGAGCTATCGAGCCAAGCCATGAGCACCCTCAAAGATTGTCGAGTCCTCGCGCTCGAAAGCAACCATGATGTGACCATGCTGCGCGAGGGAGAATATCCCCGCTTTCTTCAGGAGCGCATCCTGTCTGCAGGGGGACACCTCTCCAATGGCCAAGCCGCCGAAGCCGCGCGCGAACTTGTTACCGACCGCACCGAACAGCTCATTGCCATGCATATCAGCCAAGATAACAATCGTCCGAGCCTTACCGTCAAAAGCTATGCCAAAGCTCTGGCCGCAACCCTGGATGACGAGGTCGGCAGCTCCGCAACCCTTCTCCAAGGATCGCGAAAACTCTCGATACGCCCTGCGAGTCAGTATCAGCCGGCAACCATTCAATAGACTGTCCTAGACAGCAAAAGGGGCCGAGAATCGCTTCCCAGCCCCTTTTGCTGTCTTTTAATAGCGCAGAACACCAACGAAGTTAGTCGATGGAGATCTTCGTAACGTTCTTCTTCTCGACGATCTTGGGAACCGTAACGGTCAGGATGCCGTCAGCGTACTTAGCCGAGAGGCCCTCGCTCGAAGCGTCCTTTAGATACACGCCACGCGTCGCGCTGTACGAGCTAAACTCCTTCTGCAGGAAGTTCTTGCCCTCGTTCTCCTCGTCCTCCACAACGTTCACGCTAATCGACAGGCGACCCTCGTTAAGCTCGACATCGATATCGTCCTTGGCGACGCCGGTCAGATAAGCCTTGACCTCATAGCCATCGCCCTTATCCTCAACGTCAACGGGGAACGCCTTAGAAGCAATCGAGTTATTTGCAAGGTCGGTCATATCATCAAACAGATCGAACAGCGAGCTAGCAGAAGGACGAACGCCAAAAACCGAACGATAAGGAACCATGCTTGCCATGTTTACCACTCCTTTTAAGGACTGCCGAGCCATCTTCTAGGTGACTGGGACTTCTTTTGACGCTCTTATATATGCCCACACAGTGCTTATATATACATCGACTATAAAGTTTTTTGAGTCCAGTACTATAAGCATATCTAAGTGTGTATGACTCAGGTTTAAATATGGTTAAGGTTCTTTGAACCAGAGCTTAAATAACAAGTATGTTCGCAGCTACAAATAACAAGGGGCTTACAATGAGCGCGTACACGTTGTTGGTAACGAGCTAAAGGGCATCATGGACGACCAAAACCAGAACAAAATATTTATGCCGACGCAGGGGGAAGATACTTCCACGCAGCCGCCACGGTTCCATCGCCCCCACATCACGCAAGAGCCCATTAATGATCCGGAGCCCGAGTATGTGACGAGAAATCGATATCAAACACTCGAGGATGCCCAAACGGGACGTAAACATATGGGCGTGGCCTCGGGAGACCCTGTATATCTGAAAGACGCACCATTATCTAAAAACAGCGCAGCTAGTGAGGAGCCACTGAAAGCATCCGCCGCCAATCAACATAGAGGTCCTCGACCAAAGCAAACCTTGACGCATTCGGCTCGCTATCTCGAAACGCCAAAACAGGGAAAATCAATCTTCGTTTCGTCAAGTAAACGACGCAAGCAGCATC
>CAUCTV010000030.1 GCA_958445895.1 uncultured Collinsella sp. | reverse complement strand
ATCGTGCCAAGGTTACCCGTAAGCCCCGCGCCACCGGCAGAGGGAGTATTGTTGGTGGCCTTGCCGGCATTAACGTTGCCGGCGGCATTTGCGGCGTTGGCAGCACCTGCGTTGTTCGCAGGTACCGAAGGAGCCCCGCTCGGCTGCGACGCGGAGGTTGCACCGCCCGCAAAGACATTCCCTCTTGCACGGCCGGTCTTTTTCGCCTTTTGAGACTGCTCGTACAGAGCGGTAAACATCGCCGTCTCGCCCGGGGACACGCGCTTACTGGAACCGCCCTGTCCAGCGCCGCCCGGCGTGCCGGCCTTACCAGCCCCGTTCGGACGCGGCGGAACTGCAGGACGGCCGCTATCGCTGCCCTTAAAGTGATTACCAGCCATAAAGAAATCCTCGCAATTGAGTCGCAATGAAAAAATCCATAACGTTACTAGTTTATGGCATTTTGAGCATCGACAGCTAAACTCCAGACACGGACATCAATTGGCGAAAATGCGGCACAACACCTTTTCTGTCTTGGCGGCGGCGCCAGCTACACCGTGAGGAACATCATCACGATGATCATGGCAAAGCCGATAAGGTCGGTCGGCAAAAACACCGTGCCCAGCATAACGGCGCTGGTGATGGTCGCCGAAACCGGCTCCACAGTTCCGATGAGGCTCGCACGCACCGAGCCGATGTCCTTAACGCCCTGCATATAGAGCATGTAAGCAAAAAACGAGCCGATAACCACGAATACCGCGAGCGCCTCGACGCCGGCAGCGTCGAGTGCCGGCATATGCGCCCAAGGCTGCACGAAGACGCACGAGACCACGCCCGCCGTGAGCATTGCCGAGCCCGTGACGATTGGGCTGCCGTATTCGGGCAGGATCTTGGCGGGAATCACCGCCATACACGTGGCGCTGACCGCACACATAAGGCCTGCGACCAGGCCAAGCGGCGATATGCTCAGACTGGTAGGGTCGCCGCCGGTAGCGATTAAAAAGGTGCCGCCCAGGGCCAACCCAATGCCAACGGCCTCACGCACGCGAGGCATGCGATGGTCGATCACGCAGGTGTAGCCCATAATGATGACCAGTTGCAGGCATTGGAGCACCGTCGCGGTTCCGGCATTGGTCAGGCGCACGGCCGAAAGATAACAAAACTGGTTGAACAGCAGACCAAAGGCGGTAAAGAGCAGCAGCTGCTTGCGATCGGCGGGTGTGGTCCAGAGCTTAATCAGGCGCTCGCGGTCGCGCGTAACAACCACGGCCATAAAGAGTAGACCGGCGAGAATCTGACGCACGCTCATAAGCCACAAGGTGTCGACGTGGTAGGTATCGAACAGAAAGCTCGCGCTGGTGCCCGAGAAGCCCCAAAACGAACCGCCCACCAGCGTAGCCAAGACGCCCGTGATCATCTTGCGCGTCGAAGCGCTGTTCAGGCGCCCGCGCCAAGCGCGGCGGGTGCTACGGCTGAGCTCATCGGTGCCCTCGGGCACATCAATGTTCGATATATCGGTCATCGGCACCGAAGCCCCTGCGCCTTCGACCTGCTCGACACGCTCTTTGCTCATTCCATTCCCTCGAAGCAGCCTGGAAACAATTCGGCTTACCTTACCACGGCGAAGGCACCAGCTGGAGGCTTGTCCGCTTATCGGTAGGACAATTCCGCAGACGTCTTTCCATAGCTCGATACCGCAATGGCCTTGCATTATGCGACAGTCAAATCGCGGCAGCAGGCTCTTTTGAAATGGATATGACAAAGCCCCCGAATTCCACAATGTAAGCGATTTTTAAAAATGTTCTTGCCACCGAGTTCAGGCTCCGTTATATTATCCCTTGCGCGCTTGCGCACCCTTGATCGGGCGTTTAGCTCAGGGGGAGAGCGCTTCCCTGACACGGAAGAGGTCAGAAGTTCAAATCTTCTAACGCCCACCAAATGTTCGCAGCTCAGAGGCTATGTCCTCTGGGCTGTTTTGTTTTATGTCGCCAAATCCACTGGCAGCTCCAACCGTCATCGCAACGTAACACCAATTCACCTGACAAATGGCTGCCAAACAAATTCAATACCCCAACACCAACAATAGCCAGACACAAAACTGCGCCACAAGCTGCTCCAACCGCCCAACTGGCCAAAAGCCGACCATCTACTTACCAATCTATCCATCGGCATAACCAATCAGTCCGCACCGCAACTTCTCAGCAAAACGCCGCGATGTCTGCGCCCTGCGGTATCCTTGAGCCACTTGCACCCGCAGCACCAAGGAGCCGCCATGCGCACCGAGCTCGATGTCCCCTTTTCGCACAAAGAAGAAGCCAAAGCGCTGGGCGCCAAATGGGACCGGACCAAGAAGATCTGGTGTGTACCCAGCGGCGTCAACCCCGAGCCCTTTGCCGAGTGGCTGCCCGGTGTTGACCGATCCGACCCCTCAGCGCCGTATATATATCTAGTACTGGGCAAGCGCGAGTGCTGGAAGTGTCACAAAGAGACCTCGGTCGCGGCCTTCGGCATTCCCTATCGAACCGATAACGACCAGAGCATCGCCATCGCGCACGCGCCCAACAAGGCCGGGCACATTGCCATCGACACGGCCAACGCCAACGCACTCGCCATCGTGCCCGCTCTTGGCTGCGCGCCGGGCGAGATCCGCGACTACCTTCATAAGCGCTGCGGCTACAAGCCCGTAGGCGCGCGAGCCTCCAAAACCCCGTCGCTCGGCAACACGTGCACCAGTTGCGACGCGCTGCAAGGCAGCCGCTATCTGTTCGAGGAGCCCTCGTCCCCGTTTGCCCTCACTGCCATCAACAAGCTGCCGGCACTGGAGTTTGTGCGCGTCGAAGTTGCCGGCGTTTTTGGCGTCCCGACCACGCGCACCGACTTTGACCAGGCGCTCTTTACCTGGGCACGCGACCATCACGCCGAGTTCCACAAGCAGCTCGGTGAGGGGGTTTATTTATAGGGACAGAGATGTCTTCACAGTCAGCTCCTCCGCATCACCTATCCCTCGTCGCCGGCGTCGTACACGATATCGAGGCCACAAACAGGGCATTTCTCCGGATACACCGGCATATGAACGCCCGTACGTTTCCTCACTTCGTCGCTGAACCTGTCACGTGCATCGATGAACCGAATGTCGAGACACGGTATTTGCGAGCCGCAGCAAGGGCAGGTGACGACAAACGACCCGCAATCAACCTCTACGCTCGGAAACATATTGTTGTCTATAAGGGCACGCGGCAGTTTTCCGTACTTCCCCATCGCAATATCGCCTCGCCAGCTCACGTTCGCTCCCCTCTCGCTATACAAATCAGGAAGAGCATGCACCGGCAGGCGTGTGCGAGATTGCATCGCCACGCGATCCGATCAAACAGCACGATCGAAAAAGACCGCCAAAGCCAAATTTCATCGTCGGTCGCACCCTGTCCGGCAAACTCAATATCGACGGGTATGTGCTTCAGATAACTCATGTCGGGCGCAAAACGAGGGTCCGGTCCGCCTTTATGAACAGGACCGTGCAGAACAAACCATCCGTTTTCGGGCTCGAACCGCTCAACAAACGCAAGGCCGAGCACCTTATAGCCCACCTCGGTTGCAAATATGACTCCGACTGGGACGTCACATTCCATGCAGTTGAGCATTTTACGGTTGTAATTCTGGTCTCGAAAACCAACGGTACCCGGCGCTTGAACCGAGTACTTAATGACCCACGTACCATCGTCCAAATAGAGCGGAGGCACATTGTTGATGCTCTCGGTTTGCCGCTGGCGCGCTTGTACCCCGCTACCCCACTCCCCTGTATACTGATGTAGCACGTGTTTCATCCGGGCTTGTTGGGCCGGATTGTTCATGGGAGGGTCTTATGGCTGCTTCGAATCCGCCTAAGGGGAGCGTTTCTTCTTCGTCCATCAAGCCGGTTACGCGCAAGGCCGTGCGTTGCCAGCGCGAGGTCGCCTGGCTTGTCACACAGGCGGCGGGCAAACTCGTGGCGAACACGGAAGACGTCAATGCGCCCACACCGAGCTTTGTGCTGGCAGCGGCGCTTGATCGAGTACGCCAGCTGGAACTCGCCGCACAAGAAGACGGCGGCCATCTTGGCTACCAAGACGCTATGGCGCCCGACCTGTTGACCTTTTGTCGCATGACCAAGTTGCCCGCCGCGCCCAATGCGCTTTCGGACGTAGGCTACATGTTTACGCTTTCGGGCGCGGACCTTATCCGTGACATCTATGCATACTGCAGTGAGCTCGCCGAGCGTCACGTCTTTGGCACGGCTGAAGTCAAACCGGGAAATGTCATCAAGCTGGTTCTTAGGCTGTTCTTGATGGACGGGTTCGGGGCCATGCCGGCGTAAGCCGAGTCTTTAGCACCACCGTCGACTGAGCAACAACCGCTTTACCTTAGTGGGCGCCAATTGAGGGTCAATTATTGGGTTGCCTCGTCCACTAACGCATTTATTCCACGCGCTCTGATAGTCGATATTTGCGGTTGCGGCTCGTCGCCGGCGCCGTGGGCTCAAGCTCGCCTTGAGCAATGAGCGCGTTGACGCGCGACCTAACCTGGGAAATTGTAAGCTCCGTGCGTTCTGCCAGCTCACGCGTCCCCAGCTCGCCGTAATGTTTGAGTGCCGTCACAATTAAGCCCCCGCCATGATCGACCGGCTCGATCTTTGAACGGTAAAGTACGACCTTGAACCGATCGAACCCCGGGCAGAACAGGGGCTCGGCCAGACCATGCGCGCGCATGGCATCGATCATCATCGGGATGCCCGAGCCATTGCCCTCAGCCGGCGAACCTGCGCCATCCGGCAGCGGGACAATCGACATGAGTTTCACGAGCGTCGCGTTACGGCATCGGGAGCTGCCGTCAAACAAGTTCTCGCGAGTCTTCCCTCCATAAAGGCCGCCGGGATTCGTCACCTCGATACGGTCGTCAAAAACGTCGACGGTGATCGATTGCCCACAGAACCGATCCCCGTATTCCCTGTGGATAACCGCGTTGGCGACTGCCTCGCGCAGGACCTCCTCGGGAATCTCCAGCGAGTCGATACGCGAGATGCCTTGGACGGTCGAGGTGCGGCGCAGGTTTTTGGCGACAGCCGCGACAGTATCCGAAATCATCTCGCCCAGGGTGCCCTCGCAGACTGTGCGGTCCATAAATCTTAGCGGTCCCGCAGCGCCCTTTTGAGTTCCCGCATGGACAGCCACATCAATGAAGAGCTTGGGATAGAACTGCTGAGGGTAAACGCCCGCGGCAAGGAGGCCGGCCTTGGTAACATTGCCCTGGAAGTCGAGGAAATTCAGACGCTCCATCTTTGTCTTCTTGTCCGCCGCACCGCGCATCGCTCGAGGCGTCAACGAATAGGCACGCTCTATCGTGCGGTCGACCAGCGACTCGTCGAGATCGCCCACACTCGTGCCGGGCACCGCATCGCGATCGCTAGGACTCGTCCGTTCATATGACGACAGTGCCAAAACCTCGGTCGACGAAAGCGGGACATCTTTGTCATCGATGCGTTTGTAGCTGCCACCTTGAGCGCCCCGCTCCATGACATAGCAAGGCTTGCTCGACGGGTCAAGCTCCTCAATCGCGATGACTAGAACCACGGTGCCCTGGAGCTCCACGCGCTCAATGGTGTATTTGGGCGGATTGGCCAGCTTTCCGCGACCGCCAGCATCGCCCATGCCCGCCACGAATTGGTTGAGCACTTTCTCGGTCTCAAAGTTTGCAACTGGGACAAAACCCGCGCGCTCGCTCACTCCGAGTACGATGATGCCGCCGGCGGTGTTTGCGAAAGCGCTGACCGTTTCCCATACGTCGCGGGAAAGTGTCGTGGCGCTCTCCTTGACCTCGACGTTAAGATCGTCCGAGCCCATGCGTCTTAAAGACTCGAGCAAACCGGCCAGCTCGTTTTCGTTCATCTGCACGTCCCTTCGCTTGGTCCTGCGGAGAATGCCGCAGACGGATTTCCCTCGTCTCTCAGTTATCTCTCGTAATTATCTCTCGTCTTTCTGTTATCTCTCGTATTAGATATGAGTGAAAGATGAGAGATAAGATATCTCTACCTGCTTCATTAAATCATGTTTTTGCTGGTGGAACAATCGATATTGAGACAATACCATGGTTGCTTGTCTCTTTGCTGCTGAGCTATCTCTCGTAATTATCTCTCGTCTTTAATCTATCTCTCGTGTTAGTGACGAATGAGAGACGAGAGATGCGTGAGTGATGCATGAGCGTGGATTATTGGACGGTCGGAAAATCCCTCAAACAAAAAACGGGGTCGGCCTTACGCCGAGCCCCGTTTTCAAACGGTCAGTTAGTTATCCAACGCGCGAGCATAGCAGTCAACATTACGCCGCCGCGAACACTCCCAAGCCCGTTCCGATGATGCAGATTGCGAAGATGCCCAAGATGATCCAAATGGTCTTGACGCCCTTTTTATAGAGGGCAACGCAAGCGAACGTTGCCAGCAAGGGCAGCAGACCGGGGAAGATCGAATCGAACAGATCCTGCAGGACAATCTCCGAACCACCCACGTCAAAGGTCAAAGCCGTGGACAGCGAGACCTGTGCCGCAATCATGGCGCCGATAACGGTCATTCCGAGGACACCGGCAGCATGCGTCATGCGAGACATAAGGTTGCTCTCTTCGGACTGCTGCAAAAACTTGGTTCCCAAGTCGTAACCCAGATGGGCAGCGACGATACGCGTTGCAAAGTTAATCACGGAGTAGATGAGCGCGTACACGATGGGGCCGAGCGGGTTGCCCGTCGAAGCGATGCCAATACCAATGCCGGCGGCAACCACGCGGAACGTACCCCAGTAGAACGAATCGCCGATGCCGGAAAGCGGTCCCATGAGGCCGACCTTCATGGCGTTAATCGAGGACGTGTCGAAGTTCTTATCGGCAGCCGCCTGCTCTTCCATCGAAACCGTTAGGCCGGCTACAAACGGAAGCACATGAGGCGTGATGTTAAAGAACTCGGTATGGCGATCGAGCGCCGCATAGTAATCGTCGTCGTTGGGATAGATCTTTCGCAGGGGCTTCTGAATGGTGTACATGAAGCCCATTGCCATCATCTTGTCGTACGACTGCGAGCACTGGCTCGTAAACTGGCGAAGGAACATGCTCCGATACATATCGGGAGTCATAATCGCGTCCTTCTTGGCCTCTTTGAGGTCGGTGTTCTGGATAGCCATTAGAAGTCCTCCTCTTCATCTGCAGCAACCGTCTGCGGACCGGACGAGCCCTCGCGGAAGGCCAGGAGCAGCGCGACGCAAATGGCAGCTGCGGCGACGCCGACCACGTCCATCTTGAGATAGATGACCATAATGAAGCCCAGGAACAGCCAGGGAAGGAGCTTGTTATCGCCCATGGTCCTGATAAGAAGTGCGAAGCCGATGCAGACCATGACGCCGGATGCAACGTTGAGGCCGTCCATCACAAACTGCGGAATCGCGTTGAGCGCATTGTTGATGAGGTCGGCACCAAAGAACAGTGAGCCAAACACCAGCAGTGCAGACGGAATGCCAATCGACAGCGGCACGATAGTCAGATGGTACAGATTCGCCTTGGCAAGATCGCGATTTGCCAGAGCGGTCTCAATCTTCTTGCAGGCAAAGGCACCCGGAACGGCGTAGCAGAAGTTGCGCCACACCTGAAGGAAGACGGAGACGGGAAGGGCGAGCGCGACGGCAGTTGCCGTGCCCGTACCCGTAATGACGGCAAACGCGCAGCCAAGCACGCCGGAGGCATAGACCTCGGGAGGAACCGCCGCGCCGACCATGATGGCGCCCATGAACATGGACTCCAAAGCAGCGCCGACGATAACGCCCTGCTGGACATCGCCAAGGATCAAGCCGACAAACAGGCTCGTAAACAGCGGACGACCAAGCATCGTAATGCCAAATAATTGCTCGTCCATGGACGCAATAAATGCGACCAGTGCAACTAGAAGATACTGGACAACCATTTCGATCAACCCCAGAAATAGGTCTGCAGGCGAGGCATTCTGCGCAGCTCGCCTGCAGACAACCGCAGCAATTTGAGAGGATTAGTAGTTCATCTGGTGATAGTAACGACGCGTGGTGAGCGGGTGGTTACGGACGTGCTCGAGATGGCAGCTCAGACGCTCGGTGATGGTGTAGGTGACCATCGGGGAGACGATCTTGCGGAACTCGGGGTCGCTGAACGGCAGCTCGACCTCGGCGGTGTCAAACTTGTTCACGCGGACGTTGACGCCCTTCTCGTCGGCGAGCATGTGAGTGAAGTTGTCCACGCGGTCCATAAGCTTACGGGTGTCGTCCTCGCCGTAGAGCATGATGAGGCTCGTGCCCTCCTCGCACAGCTCGATGGTGCCGTGGAAGAACTCGGCGGCGTGGATGGACTTGGTCTTGATCCACTGCATCTCCTCGAGGATGCACATGGCGTAGTCGTAGGCCTCGCCCCAGAGCATGCCGGAGCCGATCACCATGTGGTAGTCGGTGTCCTTGAAGTCCTCGGCCATGGCGGCGCAGCGCTCGTCCTGGGCGTCCTTGGCCTTGATGAGGAACGGAGCGATGTTGCCGAACTCCTCCATGAAGGTGTCGTACTTGGGGAAGGCGCCGGCGTTCTTGAGGAAGCGGGCGACCAGCGTGATCTGGTAGGTGTAGATGGCCTCGCACAGAACGTCGTCCTCGGCGAAGCTGAAGAACTTGTAATCGGCGTACTCGGTGGCCGGGGTGTTGTCGTTGGAGACATACATCAGCGTGCGGGCGCCCTGCTCCTGGCAGAACTTGGCAGCCTCAATGATCTCGGGGGTGGTGCCGGTACGGGTGGAGAAGACGCAGACCGAATCCTTGTTGAAGGTCTTGGGCGGGCACGCGAGGAACTCGGCGGCGATCTCGCAGTGGACGTCGACGTCGGCCGTGGTGGTCTCGACCCAATACTTCATCGGGAGCGTGTGGGCCCAGGTGCCGCCGCAGCCAATGAAGAAGATGTTGGAATAACCCTGCTCGCAGACCTCGTCCACGGCAGCCTCAATCTGAGGACGGAGAGCGAGGGCATCGCTCACAACCTTCTCGTAACGAGGCTCATCGAAATTGAACATCCCTTACTCCTAACTCACTTGGATGAACCCTTCATTCATCCCATAACGTTATAATACTTTATATAACTAACTATGCAAGAACTATTTCAAATTTTTTTGATTTTTCTTCAATAAAAAGCCCGTCGATCAAATGATCGACGGGCTTAGACATAGAGTATCGGTTCAATAAATACCGAGCACCAGCATGTTTTCGGCTAAAAAACGTCCTTGGCAAACACCTTAGCGTCATTGGGAACCTGACGGATTTCGATGGCCACGCCATCGCCCAGGAGTTCTTGGATATGCTCGGCATCTTTCTCGGTCGCGAAGATTGCAGGGGTCGGATGAAGCGTGGTCTCGGGGGTCTTTCGGGTTCCACCCAGATTGATCTCTTTGATGTCTTTGCAACCCTTAGCGAGACGATAGACATCTTCAATCGTCTCAGCGATGATAAACAGCGAATACTTGTCGGTAACGCCGCTGTTGAGCGCCTCGATAGCAGCGTCAACATCCTTGATGACGAGTTTAACGCCGCTGGGGCGGGCGAGCCTCAAGGCCGCCTTCCTCATGTCGTCTTTTGCCACAGCATCGCTGGCGAGCAGAATGCAATCTACATCCAAAGCGTGAGTCCAGGACATGGCAACTTGGCCGTGAATCAGTCGGTAATCAACTCTCGTAAGCTTAATCATCGTTATCATCTCCGCACGTGATAAAGGGAATGACAGGTGCGACCCCTAGCTAGGGCTCGAACCAGAACTAACTAGAAATCTTCTTCCTCGGCGCCGGCAAGCATGTCCGCCGCCTCGCAAAGCTGAATAAACGAACGCGATCCCTCGACCGCGGCTTTGGCCTTGTCCGCATCCAGAGAGTCCAGCTGTGTAACCATTTCCACCAGCAGCGGCAAGTTCATTCCGGCGATCAACGTAAACGATCCGGCAGTCTGCCTCTGAATGAATTCGTTGTTTACAGAGCCGCCAAAGATGTCAGTCACGACAAACCAAGAGTCGGCAGGGTCCCTCGTCTCCATCCATGCATCAATCAACGCCGCGACGTCCCTTGAATCGTCATCGACATAGGCGCACAGGCACTCGATTCGGTCGTTGGTGCCCATCAGAATCTCCAGAGAGCTTTTCATGCCTTGGGCGAGATAACCATGACTCGCTAGCAATATCTTATTCATAGTTCTCCAATACCAATAGGACGTACTATATTGTCATAACAAAGTATATTAGCAATCTACCCTACGTGGTGTGTCTATTTTCCAAATCCGCGAACGGTAACAATTGGTCGGTAAATCGACCAATCTATCTCTAATTTACAAATAGAACTTCAGTCGCTCGGTGCAGTACACCTGACGGGAGATGAAAAGCGGCTCGCCACTTGGGGCATAACGTCTATCGACAAACAGAAGCAGCGAAGAGTCCAGCTCCACGTTAAGGTATGCCGCCTCGAGCTCGCTCGCATAGCAGACCTCGAGCGTACGCGTGTTGGGACCCATCTTGATCCCCTGACGATCGAGTACCGCCATCAGCGAATCATCGAGGGACTCATGCTCCAAAAAAGAAAGCGCAGCGGAATAGCTATTGGTTTCCAGCATCGTGGGCTTGCCATCCACAAGGCGCAGACGACGGCTACGCAATACCTTTTGGGTATCGTCTACGCCCAGGAACTTCGCGTCTCGCAGACTTGGGAAGTCCCAGCCCATTTCGAGAACCCTGGTAGACGCCTGTTTGCCCGCAAGCTGGCACGAATGGGTAAAGCTCTCACGGTCGTCCGCGGCATACATCTGCGTGTCCGACGAAACGAACGTGCCCTTGCCGCGGGCCCTCTCAACAAGCCCAGCATCTTCCATTTCTTTAATTGCGGAACGAACCGTTATTCGGCTCACGCCAAATTGCTCGATCAGCTCCGCCTCGGTCGGAAGCTTATCTCCCGGGCGGTACGTGCCGTTGGCGATTGAATCAGAAAGCGCACGAACAATCTGTTTGTACAGGGGGATAACGCTATTTGCCTCAACCATATCAACCATACCTTTACAAGGAATCAGCAGCTTATAGATAAATGACTTATATTGTATTAGAACTTTTTAGCACTCCACGCCATTTCCTATAATGTTTCAGCAAACGAGGGGTTATTTTGCGTAAGCGGTGTAGAGTCCATCCATTTCCGCATACAGCTTCAATCTGATGGCGGTATATGCATCCGATAAGCCGATTGATTTTTATCTTCTGTCTGTCTCTCAGTCATCCCTCGTCGTAGAAATGAATGTGAGGTGAGAGACACGTAGTTGACGCACGAGCGTGGATATTTGGACGGTTTTTGAACTTTTGACGGCCGATTTCGTCCGAAAATCCACTGTCATTTGGCGGGCGTCCGAATTTCCACGCTCGTTTGTCCGAAAATCCACGCTCGTGCGGCAGATTGGTCGAAGGCCCCATATGGGTATACTCTCGGGGATTCGACTCGATTCGCCCCCGCTAGGGCGTCAAAGGAGACTGCATATGCCCACCACCTCAACCGACCCGCGCGCCGCTGCCGCCGCACTGCTGGTGCCCGGCACTACCTGCCACGGCTTTGCCGTCGAGCGCTGCGAGACCGTACCCGAGCTCGACTCGGACGCCTACGTGCTTCGCCACACCGTCTCGGGCGCTCGCCTACTGTACCTGGCGTGCGACGACGAAAACAAGGCCTTTGCCATTGGCTTTAAGACGCCGCCGGCCGATTCCACCGGCGTGTTCCATATTCTTGAGCACTCGGTGCTGTGCGGGTCGGCCAAGTTTCCCGTCAAGGAGCCGTTTGTCGACCTGATCAAGAGCTCCATGCAGACGTTCCTCAACGCCATGACCTACCCCGACAAGACCATCTACCCCGTTGCCACCACCAACGAGCAGGACCTGTACAACCTGATGGATGTGTACTTGGACGCCGTGTTCAACCCGGCCATCTACACCAAGCCGACCATTTTTGAGCAGGAGGGCTGGCACTACGAGTTGGACCTGCCGGAGGGCGCCGAGGACGCGGGTAACGGCAGCTCCGCGAGCCTGCGCAAGGGCACACTGCGCTATAACGGCGTAGTGTTCAACGAGATGAAGGGCGCGCTGTCCGACCCCATGAGCGTGCTGGACGACGCCGTCAACGCCGCGCTCTATCCCGACACCGCCTATGCGCACGAGAGCGGCGGCGACCCGCGCGCGATTCCCGCGCTCACCTACGAGCAGTTCCTGGACACGCACGCGCGCCACTACAATCCTTCCAACTCCTACATCACGCTCTATGGCGACCTAGATGTGGACCGCGCGCTGGCCTTTTTGGACGAGCGCTATCTGTCGCAGCCGAGTGCCGCGAGCCGGCGCATGGACGCAGCCGTTGCCGCCGGCGAGGACCCGTCCACGCTGGCGCCCAATCCGCTGGACGTGCAGGCGCCCGTGACCTGCGAGTATAAGCGCGTCGAGATGGCCACCACGCCCGAAAACGCCCTGGTGGGCCTGGGCCTTGTGCTGGGCAGCGCGCTCGACCGCAAGCGCACGATCGCGGCGGATATCCTGTTCGAGGCACTGCTGGGTTCTAACGAGGCGCCAGTTAAGAAGGCCATTCTGGCCGCCGGCCTGGGCGGCAACGTGGTGAGCTATACCGCGGCCGAGAGCCTGCAGCCCTACGAGCTCATCATGCTGCAAAACGCGCAGCCCGGCGTGGCGCGCGAGCTGCGCCGCGTGTTCCAGGACGCCTGCTGCGACCTATGCGAGCATGGCATTCCGCGCGAGCGCCTGGAAGCCATCATCAGCAGCAACGAATACGACCTGCGCCAGCGCGACTATGGCATCGCCGACGGCGTGGCCATTGCGTGCGACGCGCTGAGCACCTGGCTCTACGATGACGACGCCGCGACGCTGGCGCTCAAGTACGGCCCGGTGTACGAGGAGCTTCGTGGCGAGCTGGACGGCAGTTACTTTGAGGGCCTGCTGCGCGAGCTCGTGCTGCAGAACGACCACATGGCGCTGGTCGAGCTGGTGCCGGTTGACGCCGCCGAGGGCGCAGAGGGTGCCGAGGCCGCCGAGCTGGCAGCCAAGCGTGACGCCATGACCGATGCCGAGCTGGCCGATGTGGTCGAGCGCACGGCCGTGCTGCGTGCCGCGCAGGAGGCCGAGGACACGCCCGAGGACAAGGCCACGCTGCCGCGCCTGCGCGTGTCCGACATTGGCGAGGCGCGCCCCGAGCCGCCGCTGGTCGTGGACACGACCGCGCCCATCCCCTGCCTGCGCCACGGCATCCCCACCAACCGCCTGGCCTACGCCATGCAGTATTTCGACCTGAGCGGCGTCGCATTTGAGGACCTGCCCTATGTGACGCTGCTCTGCCGCCTGCTCAAACAGCTGCCCACGAGCGAGCACTCGGCCGAGGAACTCGACAATCTGCTCGCCGGCAAGCTGGGCTTTTTGAGCTTTACGACCGAGGTCATGACACAGCCCGACGTGGACGGCGTGCGCCCCTACCTGCTGGTGAGCGCCGGCGCCCTGTCCGAGAAGATCGATGCGCTGGCGAGCCTGCCGCGCGAGGTGTGGTCGAGCACGCTTTTGCTCGATGCCGACGCCGACCGCGTGCGCGACGTGCTCACGCAGATTCGCATTGGGCTCGAGCAGGGCTTTATCAACAACGGTCACTCGGCGGCGCTCGGTCGCGCGATGAGCTACAGCTCGCCTTCGGCCGTGGTGCGCGAGCAGCTTTCGGGCGTTGATTTCTATCTGTTCCTGCGCGATCTGCTCGAGCACTTTGACGAGCGACTGGACGACCTGCGCGCCAAGCTTGCCGAGTTGGCAGGTCGTATCTTTGTGGTCGACGGCTGCATGGCGAGCTTTACCGGCAGCGACGAGGACTTTGACGCGTACTGGGATGCCGCGGGCGACCTGGGGCTGGGTGCGGGCGATGGTGCCGGCCGCGACGCGCTCGTGGTGCCGGCGCCGTGCGACCGCCACGAGGCTTTCGTGATCCCCAGCGACATCTGCTTTGCGGCAAGCGCGTGCGACCCGCGTCGCTTGGGGCTTGACGTGACAGGCACTTGGGCCGTGGCTGCCAACGCGCTCTCCTACGATTACCTGTGGAACGAGATTCGCGTGAAGGGCGGTGCATACGGCTGCGGATTCCGCGCAGCCGGCGAGCGCCAGACGGCGTTCTACACCTACCGCGACCCGGCGATTGACCCTTCGATTGAGCGCGTGGAGCGTGCAGGCGCATGGCTTGGCCGCTTTGAGCCCGACGAGGCCGCCTTTGAGGGCTTTATCGTGAGCTGCGTGAGCGGCATGGACGCGCCGGTGAAGCCCTATGCGCTCACCAAGCGCCGCAACACGACCTACCTGGCCGGGCTCGATCCGCATGCGCGCGAGGAGCGTCGCGCCCAGATGCTCGCCGCCACGCCCGGTGAGCTGCGCTCGCTCGGCACCGACGTAACGCGCATCGCAGCCGAGTCGCCCACCTGCGTCTTTGGCGGCCGAGACGTCATCGCCAAGAGCAACGCCGGCTTTAACGTAGTCGACCTGCTCGCCTAACCACAGCAAAGGTAGATTTTTGGGACATGCCCGAAAATCTACCTTTTTCTTTGGCGCACAGGGGGTGTTCCTATAGTTTTGTCAACTGGGAAATGCTCTCCGTGCGACCGAATCG